>NZ_JBSPUG010000003.1:0-972289 GCF_056861405.1 Stenotrophomonas sp. 22DLJC03 | reverse complement strand
AATCTGTCAGAGGTGGGGCGGTGTCGGAGTGCGGGGTGTCCGCGGCATGGATGCCGCGGCCAAGCCCCCAGGGACGGGTTCACGGCGTCCCCGCAGTCCGACACCGCCCCGCCATCCCACGGATAGCGAGCTTTTGACGTTGCTGTTGCTGTTGCTCCGGTTTGCAGCAGGTGCAGGGCGCAGCCCTGCTCGACCAACCTCACACCGTGATGGTCTGGGTCAGCGACTCCCACGTCGGTGGTACCGGCCACGCCGCCGCCTGGTTGCCATCCAGCACCCTGCGCAGGTCGCGCGGATCGATCTGTGGGGCCAGCACGTGCACCAGCTCCAACGCGTAATCACGCAGCACGCGGTCGCGCGGCAGCACCGCCCAGGCGATGCACTCGGCAATCGGTGCCGGCGCCGGCCACGCCTTCAGGTCTTCGTCGTTGGAACTGACCGCCATCTCCGCCAGCAACCCCACGCCCAGTCCGGTGCGCACGTAGGTCTTGATCAGATCAGCATCGAGCGCGGTCAACGCCAGATCCGGCACCAGGCCGTTGGCGGCGAAGGCACGCTGCAGCGAGGAATTCGGCCGAGTCGATGATTCGTAGCTGATCAGCGGCTGCCGGGCCAGCGCGGCCAGGTCCGGGGTGCGCCCTGCGCGGTCCAGCGGGTGGCCCTTGGGCACCACCACCAGGCGCCGCCAGCGGAACAGCGGCACCGCAATGCCATCGGTGGGCTCGCTGCCGGCGGTGCTGATGATCGCAATGTCGGCATCGCCCTGGTTCAAGCGATCAAGTGCATCGGCTTCACCGGCCTGCTGCAGATGCACGCTCACCTGCGGATACGCCTGCTTGATCGCCGCCACCGCCGGCGGCAGCACGAAGCGCGCCTGGGTGTGGGTGGTGGTCAGGATCAGCTGGCCCTGACTCTCACGGCGCTGGTTGGCCGCGTAGGTGCGGATATTGTTGGCCTCGGCCAGTACCGAGCGGGCGCGGGCGATGACCTCGGTGCCGGCCGGGGTGACCGACTCCAGGCTGCGGCCCTTGCGCACGAACAGCAGGAAGCCCAGCTCGTCCTCCAGCTGCTTGAGCTGCTTGGACAGGCCGGGCTGGGTGGCATGCACGCGCGAGGCGGCCAGCGTGATGTTCAGCTCGGCGTCGGCGATGGCAACCAGATAGCGCAGCTGGGTCAGCGTCATGGCAGGCGGGCGATGTGGGGGCGGAGGTCCACTCTAGGGTCAATTGCCGTCACCAGCTTATAACCAAAGGTTGTTTAAGAAAGGTATCTGGTCATTTCCGGGCGTCATATGCCGGCGCTACGGTCAGCCGGCAGCCGCTGGCCTCAACAGCCAGCCCTCCCCCTTCGCCCGCCGAAGCCCGGCGCGGCCCCTCTCCGGAGCGCTTCCATGGCCCTGTACGACTCCATCCTCGACACCGTCGGCAACACCCCCATCGTCAAGCTGCAGCGCCTGGCTCCGCCGCAGGTCAGCCTCTACGCCAAGGTCGAGTCGTTCAACCCGGGCGGCTCAGTGAAGGACCGCCTGGCACTGGCGATCATTCTCGACGCCGAAGCGCGTGGCCTGCTCAAGCCGGGCGACACCATCGTCGAGGCCACCTCGGGCAACACCGGCGTGGCACTGGCGATGGTCGCCGCCGCGCGCGGCTATAAGTTCGTGGCGACCATGGTCGAAACGTTCTCGGTGGAACGGCGCAAGCTGATGCGCGCGTATGGCGCCAAGGTGATCCTGACCCCGGCCGCCGAGCGCGGCAGCGGCATGGTACGCAAGGCGGCCGAACTGGCCGAGCAGCACGGCTGGTTCCTGGCCAGCCAGTTCGCCAACCCGGCCAACCCGGCCTACCACCGCAACACCACCGCCGCCGAGATCCTGCGCGATTTCGCCGGCAAGCGACTGGACTACTTCGTCAGTGGCTGGGGCACCGGCGGCACGCTCACCGGCGTGGGCGAAGTACTGAAGGTCGCGCGCCCGCAGACGCGCATCATCGCCACCGAACCGGCCGGTGCCGCGCTGCTGAAGGGCGATGACTGGAAGCCGCACAAGATCCAGGGCTGGACCCCGGACTTCGTGCCCGATGTACTCAACCGTGATGTGGTGGATGAACTGGTGACGGTGGAAGATGACCGCGCGATCGCCACCGCCCGCCGCCTGGCGGCGGAGGAAGGCATCTTCGTTGGCATCTCCGCTGGCGCCACTGTCGCCAGCGCGCTGGATGTCGCCGCGCGCGCCGAACCGGGCTCGGTGATCCTGGCGATGCTGCCGGACACCGGCGAACGCTACTTCTCCACGCCGCTATTTGCCGATGTGAACGAAGGTTCCGACGACGACTGGTTGGCCGGCCTGCCGTGATGCATCGGGTCGGATCCCTTTCCTGCAGGGAAAGGGCTCTGACCCGGTTTGCCAGAACTATGGATCGCAGGGGTCAGAGCATTTTCCGTGCGGGAAAAGGCTCTGACCCCTTTCTGCTTCAGCCTGCGTGAAGGCGCCACCCGCCATCGTGCGTGAAGGCCGCCGGATCGCAGCGCGTGAGACGGTCATGACGCAGTATCAATGCCCTGTCCCCTACCTTGGGAACAGCCGGCGCAGATGCTGCGCGGAACACCTCACAGGCAGGAGACGGGCGCATGAAGATCGAAGTTTGGCAGGGCGACATCACGACCCTGGCGGTGGATGCGATCGTCAACGCGGCCAATGAAACACTGCTCGGCGGTGGCGGTGTCGACGGTGCGATCCATCGCGCCGCAGGCCCAGCGCTGCTGGCCGAATGCGAACAGCTGCCGGAACTGCGGCCCGGTGTGCGCTGCCCGACCGGCGAAGTGCGTGCCACCGACGCCCATGCGTTACCTGCGCGGCATGTGCTGCATACGGTCGGCCCGGTCTGGCACGACGGTCAACGCGACGAACCGGCGCTGCTGGCCAACTGCTACTGGAAATCCCTGCAGCTGGCCGAATCGCTGGGAGTGACATCGATCGCTTTCCCGGCGATCAGCTGCGGCGTGTACGGCTACCCGCTGTACCAGGCCGCACAGATCGCAGTGACCGAAACGCTGGCGTGGCAGCGCAGCCATGCACAGCCGATGCGCATCGTGCTGGTGGCGTTCAATACCGCTACCGCCAAGGCTTACCAGCAGGCGCTGACCGCTGCCGGACAGAACGCGGACAACGAGCCGCGCAGCTCGATGCTGCCGCCATTGGGCGATACCGGATTTGCAGCCGCGCATTGAACGGCTGACGTGGTTGGAACAGAAAAGGCCGGGCGATGCCCGGCCTTTTCTGTTGTGCGACTGCTTCCATCCACGCGTCGCTTGGATCTACCCATCCATGCGCCGCATGGAGCGATGTCAGCGGCTGGCGGCATCCACTGCGGCGGCATCATCGGCCACTGCGGCAGCAGCGTCCGCAGCGGCACGCGCGGCCGAGGCAGCAGCACCGTCGGCGCTGGCACCCTCCACCTGCACGCGCACTTCCACCATGCCCGCGCCATTATTGAGGCTGGACACGTCAATGGTGTAGTGACCGGCCGGCAAGGTCTCCTCCAGGCGCGAATTGGTACCGTTGCCACCGTCGTCGTCGGTCAGCTCGACATCACCGCCGACCACGCGCAGCACGGTATCGACCTGGCTGGAGATCGCATCCAGGCGCACGTCGGCCGGGCGGTCCAGGGTCAGCAGGAAACGACGGCGGCCATCGTTGTCGAGCATGGTGTACACACTGCCCGACTTCGGCAGGGCGGTGCCATCGCGTTCAACCAGATTGCCCGGCAGTTCGATGCGGTTGGCAGACAGGGTAAACATGCCATTGACACCGTCGCCCAGACCGCGCGCGGTCAAGGTGTACTTGCCCGGCTTCAGCGACAGGGTCAGGCGCGAGTTGGTGCTGTCGTTGCCATCATCATTCTCGGCCTCAACGCCCTGGCCCGACAGCTTCAGCACCGGGTCGAACACATCCGACACCAGGCGGATCTCGTACAGGCCTGCCTTCTCCACCTGCAGGGTGTAGTCCTGCGAGCTGCCGGCCAGCATGTCGGCGATCTCGCCGCTACCCACCAGCGGCTTGCCGTCATACGGCTTCAGCTTCTCGGCGCGCAGGCGATACGGACCGAAGGCGCTCGGGCCATCGGCGTTGACCGCCACCTGGTAGGTGCCGCCACCGTTTGCACGGAAGGCCAGCGAGACGTCGCCTTCGCGTTCGTAGCCGGTATTGCTGGTGGATACCAGGCTGCCGTTGTTGAACACGGCGATCGAACCGGTCAGTGCACCGGTCAGCTTCAGACCGACCAGGTCCTTGTCTTCCAGCTTGATCTGGTACAGCTGGTGGTGGCTGCCGTCGTTGAAGTTGATGCCGCTACGCGAGGTGATTTCGCCGGACACCGGCTTGTCGAAATCGAGAGACGCGGCCTTGCCTGCGTCACCACCGCCACCGATGCGGTTGCAACCGCCGGCGATCAGGACCGTGGCAACGGCCACTGTGATTGCTGCCAAACGCATGTTTTTTCTCCTTGGCCTTCCATGTATGTCCCGCACACCGGCCCGGTGCGTGGGGGCGGAAAAGATACCCGCAAAAGCAAACGCCGGCGTGATGCCGGCGTTGCCCTGTTCATCCTGCGATGGGACGGATCAACCGTTCCACTTGCCCAGCGCGGCCAGGCCATTGTCCTTGGCGCGCTCGTACACGGTCTTCTGGGCAGCAGCGTAGTTGCCCTTCATGTCCTTGGCCCACAGCTTCAGCGCAGCCTGCTGCATCGCGCGGCCGTAGGAGAAGCTCAGCGGCCACGGCAGGTTGCCCATCTGGTTCATGGCGTTGAGGTGAGCGGTGGACTGCTCGTCGCTCTGGCCACCGGACAGGAACACCACGCCCGGCAGGATCGCCGGCACGGTGCTCTTCAGGCACATCACGGTCGACTCGGCCACTTCCTCGACGTCGGCCTGCTCATCGCAGTTCTTGCCGGAGATGACCATCGAGGCCTTCAGGATGGTGCCTTCCAGCAGCACGTTCTGCTGGTACAGCGCATCGAACAGCGAACGCAGGGTCGCTTCGGTGACTTCGTAGCAGGTCTCGATGTCGTGGTCGCCGTCCATGATCACTTCCGGCTCGACCATCGGCACCAGGCCGCATTCCTGGCACAGCGCTGCGTAGCGGGCCAGCGCGTGGGCGTTGGACTCGATGCAGGTACCCGACGGAATGCTCTCGCCGATGTTGATCACCGCACGCCACTTGGCGAAGCGCGCGCCCAGCTTGTAGTACTCCTGCAGGCGCTCGCGCAGGCCGTCCAGGCCTTCGGTCACCAGCTCGCCCGGGCAGCCGGCCAGCGGGTGCGCACCCTTGTCCACCTTGATGCCCGGAATCATGCCGTGGTCGGCCATGTACTTGGCGAACGGCACGCCGTCCTTGGTCGACTGACGGATGGTTTCGTCATACAGGATGGCGCCGGAAATATGCTCGTTGAGCTTGGGCGTGGTCAGCAGCAGTTCGCGATAGGCACGACGGTTCTCCTCGGTGTTCTCGATACCGACGCCGGCGAAACGCTTGGCGATGGTAGCGGTGGATTCGTCGATCGCGATGATGCCCTTGCCCGGGGCAACCATGGCCTGGGCGGTTTCAGCCAGCTGTTCGATGCTCATGTACTTCCTGTGGCGGGTGCGGGAAAAACGTAAGTATAGCCCCGCTACCCGTTGCCTCGCCGTGGAGGCCAGGCTGGAAACGATTCCAATGTCCGCACAGGACAGGCGATGTCCTGTTGCGCCGGGTCAGAGCCCCTTCGGGGAACTGACCCGGGCTCCAGGGTTTACAGGTCGCCCAGACCGCTGGCACGGCCGTCTTCGCCCACTTCCAGCAGGCGCAGGGTGTTGGTCGCCCCCAGGGTTTCCATGTGCTCGCCGCTGGTGAACACCACGCGGTCACCGGCCTGCAGCAGATCGGCTTCAACCAGCAGGCGGATGCTGCCGCGCGCGGCTTCGCGCGGGGTCAGGCCGCGGCTGTCGAAGTTGATCGGATACACATCGCGCATCAGCGCCATCTGCCGGCGGGCGCCGTCATGGCGGGTGACCGCGAACACCGGCGCCTTGGCACGGAAACGCGACAGGTAGCGGGCGGTGCCACCGGATTCGGTCATCGCCACGATCGCGCGCACGCCCACGTGCTGGGACAGGAACATGGTGGCCATGGCAATGGCCTGGTCGGCACGTTCCAGGTTGCGCGGCGAGGCATTGAAGTCGGTCTCGGTCTGGAACTGGCGCTCGGCACCCAGGCAGATCCGCGCCATCGCTTCCACGGCCTTGACCGGGTAGGCACCGGCAGCGGTTTCGGCCGACAGCATGACCGCGTCGGTGCCGTCGATGACCGAGTTGGCCACGTCCAGCACTTCGGCGCGGGTCGGGATCGGGCTTTCGACCATCGACTGCAGCATCTGCGTAGCGGTGATGACCACCTTGTTCTGCGCCAGCGAGGCCTTGATGATCTTCTTCTGCAGGCCCGGCAGTTCGGCATCGCCGATTTCCACACCGAGGTCACCGCGCGCAACCATCACCACGTCACTGGCCTCGACGATCTCTTCGAGGTTTTCGATGGCCTCGGTGCGCTCGATCTTCGACACCAGTGCGGCGTAGCAGCCGTGCGATTCAGCGATCTCGCGCGCGTCATTCATGTCCTGCGCATTGCGGCAGAACGACACGGCGATGAAGTCGACGCCGATCTTGGCGACGATGCCGATCAGTTCCTTGTCGCGCTCGGTCAGCGCACCCAGCGACAGGCCGCCGCCCTGCTTGTTCAACCCCTTGCGATCAGACAGCGCGCCGTCGTTGAGCACGGTGTTGATGATGCGCTCGCCTTCCACTTCGACTACCTGAAGCTGCATCAGGCCATCGTCGAGCAGCAGGACATCACCCGGGCCGACATCCTGCGGCAGGCCGAGGTAGCTGACGCCGACCTGGGTCGCATCACCGGGGCCGGCATTGGTGCTGGCGATCAGGTCGAAACGGTCGCCCGCCTTCAGCTGCACCTTGCCTTCGGCGAAACGCTCGATGCGGATCTTCGGGCCCGGCAGGTCGGCCAGGATGCCCACTTCCACGCCGACGCGGGCCGCAGCCGCACGCACTTCGGCGGCACGCTTGGCCTGGCCGGACGGATCACCGTGGCTGAAGTTCAGCCGCACCACGTTGACGCCGGCGCGGAACAGATCCTCCAGCACGCCCGGCGGATCAGTGGCCGGGCCGAGGGTGGCAAGGATCTTGGTGCGACGCTGACGCTCGAACATGGTGAATGGGCCTCTCCCGATAAAGAACGGAAATTAGCACATCCTTCACGCCGCATGTATACGGTTACAGCCTTGCGCTGCCTGACTTCGCGGGTCATCGAACGGACATCGGCCGGACATACGCTGGCGCAGGGTCGTGGTAGCGCCGGGCAGGGCCCGGCGGGTGCTGGGCAAAACCGCCGGGCATGGCCCGGCGCTACCGATCAAAGGCGCATCACGCCAGCAGCGTTTCCAACTGCGCCGGTTCGCGTGCCAGTTGCCCGGCGCCGGCTTCGGTCAGCTCCTGCTCGCCACCGAAGCCCCACAGCACACCGATACTGCGCAGGCCGTGGTGACGCGCACCTTCGATGTCCATGTGGCGATCGCCGATCATCCAGCATTTCGCCGGCTGTACCTGCAACCGGCGCAGCGCGCCGCCGACCAGTTCCGGCTTGTGGCTGCGCGAGCCGTCCAGGGTCGAGCCGACAATCTCCTCGAACAACCCGCCGAACGGCAGGTGGGCAAGGATGCGGCGCGCGTGCGGCTCGTTCTTGGCGGTGACCACCGCCAGGCGGTGGCCACGACCGTGCAGCGTGCGCAGTGTGTCTTCCACCTGCGGATACACCGTGTGCTCGCGCCAGCCTTCGGCATCGAAACGTTCACGGTAGTAGCCCACGGCTTGTTCCACCCGCGCCGGTTCGACGAACAGCGGCGCGAAGGTGGTCCGCAACGACGGACCGATCCAGCCCAGCAGGGTGTCCTGCGGCGGCACCGGATGGTCCATCTTCTGCAGCGCGTAGGCGATGCAGGCGGTGATGCCCACCTGCGAATCGATCAGCGTGCCGTCGAGGTCGAAGAACAGCACATCCCTGCCGTGGTCGGCATTCATGCGCCGCGCGCGTCGAGTGCGGCCACGGCCGGCAGGGTCTTGCCTTCCAGGAACTCCAGGAACGCACCACCGCCGGTGGAGATGTAGCTGACCTGCGCGGCGATATCGAACTTGTCGACCGCAGCCAGGGTGTCGCCACCGCCGGCGATGGAGAACGCGTTGGAGCTGGCGATGGCGCGCGCCAGCGCTTCGGTGCCCTTGCTGAAGGCCTCGAACTCGAACACGCCAACCGGACCGTTCCAGACCACGGTGCCGGCGTTTTCGATCAGCTGCGCATACTGCGCAGCGGTCTGCGGGCCGATGTCCAGGATCAGGTCGTCTTCGGCGACGGCGTCGACCGCCTTCACTTCAGCCACGGCGTCGGGCAGGAACTGCGTGGCGGTGACCACGTCGACCGGCAGCGGGATGTCCGCACCACGGGCCTTGGCATCGGCGACGATCTTCTTCGCGGTGTCCAGCAGGTCCGGCTCATACAGCGACTTGCCGACGTTGTAGCCAGCGGCGGCGATGAAGGTATTGGCGATGCCGCCACCGACGATCAGCTGATCGACCTTGCCAACCAGGCTGGCCAGCAGTTCCAGCTTGGTGCTGACCTTGCTGCCAGCGACGATCGCCAGCAGCGGCTTGGCCGGGGCGTCCAGCGCCTGTGCCAGCGCATCCAGCTCGGCCATCAGCAGCGGGCCACCGGCCGCGACCGGTGCGAAGCGGATGACGCCATGGGTTGAGGCCTGGGCGCGGTGCGCGGTACCGAAGGCATCCATCACGAACACGTCGCACAGCGCGGCATACTTCTTCGACAGGGCTTCATCGTCCTTGGCCTCGCCGACATTCATGCGGCAGTTTTCCAGCAGCACCAGCTGACCCGGCTGCACCTCGACGCCGTCGACCCAGTCGCGCACCAGTGGAACCTCGCGACCGAGCAGCTCGGACAGGCGCTGGGCCACCGGCGCCAGCGAATCTGCTTCGCTCCACACGCCTTCCTTCGGGCGCCCCAGGTGCGAGGTGACCATCACCGCCGCGCCCTGCTCCAGCGCGCGCTTGAGCGTCGGCAGCGAAGCGGTGATGCGCTGTTCGGAGGTGATGCGGCCATTCTCGATCGGCACGTTCAGATCCTGGCGGATCAGCACGCGCTTGCCGGAGAGGTCGAGGTCGGTCATGCGGACGATGGACATGGGCAACTCTTTGGCTCAGGGACGGGATGCCGGGCTACGGCAGACGGCCATTGTATCGGGTGCGGGTGGTGGGAGGGCCGATGCCTGCGGCAGGCAGAAGCGCAGGGCGACAGCGACAGCAACGGCCGAAGCCAAAGCACTGGCGCTTTGTGATGCTGTGGATGGGCCGGGGTGGTGTGGGCTGGCAGGGGACGCCGTGAATCCGTCCCTGGAGGCTTGGCAGCCGCATCCATGCGGCTGACACCCCTGCCAGCCCACACCACCCCGGCCTCGACAGGTTCATGAGGTGATGCGGATGGCAAAGGCAAAAGCAGTTTCTGATGTCGGATGGAGAAAGAAGGGGTCAGATCCGTTTTCCTGCGGAAAACGGATCTGACCCCGATGGCCGTCGAGCGAAGCGACCCGCTTCCGCTCTTGCTTTTCTTTTTCCTCTTCCGTGGGTGGACGCACACGGAAACTGTCAGAGGCCGGGCGGGGTGGGTTCGCGGGGGTGTCAGCCGCATGGATGCGGCTGCCAAGCCTACAAGGACGTACTTGCGGCGTCCCCCGCGAACCTACCCCGCCCGGCCAAGCGCGGCTTTTGCTTTTGCTTTGCACGACCAACCCCACCCACGAGGGGCTGCGCCGTTCGCCGGAAACTACGCCGAAGGCGCAGACTTCTGCTTCAGCAGACTGAGCGCCAGGCCACCCACCACCAGCACGCCCAACCCCAACAACGCCCACAGCAACCACGCCTTCCAATCGCGCTGCGGCTTCAGCGCCGCGTCGCCGGCCAGCGGTTCCGGGCTGCCTTCCAGGCGCGCCAGCGTCGGCTGCCAGGAAGGATCATTGCGCTGCCGCAGCTCCTCGATCAGCACGCCCACCGGTGCTTCCGCCCGGCGTGCGGTCGAACTGCCTACCGCCAGCGCATACGGTGCCGCGCCCTGGCTCAGGAACACCAGCACTTCCGGCTGATAGCCCAGGCGCAGGGTCGGCGCTGTCGCCGTTTCCGCCGGGTTCGCCACCAGTTTCCAGTATCGGTCGCGGTGGATGCCGCCGAGCGGTTGCGCGGCGGACTGCTGGCGCTGGCCCTGGGTGCCCTGCTGCAGCTGGTAGGCAATCCACGGTGCGCTGCGTCGCTGCCATTCCGCGCTCTCGTCATCGCGGCTGAACAGCGTCCACTGCACCAGGCTGTTGTCGGTGCTGGCCACGTCAGCGCGCGCCACCGGGAAGCGGCCGTCCAACTCGAAGGTGTACTCGCCCTTGCCCTTCGACGTCGGCTCCAGCGACAGCCATTCCCACGGCAGCGTGGCCGGTGCCGGCGGCAGCTCGGCCAGCACGCTGCGAAGGGTCGGCAGGCGTGCCTCGCCCTGTGCCAGCACGCGCACGTAGCGGGCGCTGCTGTCCACCTGCAGCCGGCGCTGCAACAGGCGCTTGCCGGCGCGCTGCAGATCCACCAGCGGCACATCCCGCGCGATCGGGCGCCAGTTCTGCAGATCATCGCTGGCGTCCAGCTGCACCTGCGCCTGCAGCGGCTGGCCGCTGTCAGCCCAGTCCAGCACCAGCGCTGCCAACGGCTGCTGGCCAAGCACGCTGGCGTCGATCAGCCAACCGCCCTGCCCGTTCGTCACCGCGCTGCCGCCCACGCGCGCTTCAACCCGGCGCACGCGGCCGTCGGTATCGCGTTCGGTCAGCAGCTGCAGGTCATTGCGCTGCGATTCGGCCAGCGGCGGCAGCACGAACCATGGCAGTTCGCGCTGCACCGGCGGCTGTGCCAACGGCTGGTCCGGTGCCAGCAGCGCCGATGGCAGCGATTGGCCCGCCGCGTTGAATACCTGCAGATCACCCAGGTCGGCGGCACCGGCACGGCGGTAGATCGCCGGTTCCAGCACGACGCGATACGCACCGGACTGTGCACTGGACAACGTCAACGGCCATTGTTCGGCGTACTGGGTGCGGTACTCGGCGGCCTGCACCGCGACGGCGGCCAGCATGCCGAACATCGCCGGCAGCAGCGCCCTGCTCCAATTCCTCATTGTTTTTCCTCCACGGACGGCGCCGAGCTGGGCGGTGCCGGTGCCAGATAACCCACGACCGTGCACAGCAGGCCGTAGGCGATGAACGATGCGATGCCGAGCAGGTTGCCAAGGTGCTGGCGATCGATGAGTACCAGCTTGGCCAGCACCACGCCCATCAGCACGGCGCCCACCATCCACAACACGCGTTGGCCGCGACGCGAGCCCCATACCCAGGCGATCACGCCAAGCACGCTCCACAGCACGGTCAGGCTGGTCTGGGCCAGGCTGAAGCGCATCATCGAGGCGTTCCAGGACAGGCCGCCCCACTGGTGCACGCCATGCAGCACCAGGCTGGTCAGCGCAATGAAGGCCGCCAGCGCCAGCACGGGCAGGCGGATCTTCAGCAGTGCCTGCGGCGCCTGGTCGCTGTACAGCCAGCGCGCCAGCAGCAGCAGGCTCAGCCACTGCCCGATCTCGGCCGGATTCAATACCGGCAGCCACAGCAGCGGCGCGGCATCACCCGGCAGCAGCTGGCCGAACAACCAGCCGATCGACAACAGGCCGAACAGCACGCACTGCAGCGGCAGGCGCACGCTGTCGAAGGCCACGCCCAGCGGCCAGCGCAGGACGTTCCAGCGCCACAGCGACAGCGCCGCCATCAGCAGCCACGGCAGCGTGACCAGCAGGGTCGTCCAGCCCTGCGCCAAGTTGGCCTCGCCACCGCCCCACAGCGCCAGCAGCGAAAGCAGCGAGGGCCACAGCAGCCACCACAGGAACTGCGCGATACGTGCCACGGTGTCGCCGCCCTGGCGCAGGCACAGCAGCGTGCGCACACCCAGCACCGCGAACGCCGCCCAGGCCAGCGCACCGTAGCCGGCGAACGGTTGCTGGTGCGCATCGCTTTGCATCAGCGCCAGCGGGAAGCCCAGCGCCAGCATTGCAAGTGCGGTCACGCCCAGCGCGCGCGCCGGCTGGCGACGCTGCATTTCCGCGGCCAGCCATGCGGTAACCGCGGCCAGCACCAGCAGTGCATCCACTTCGATGCGGTAGGGGAAGAACCGGATGATCTCGTGCACCAGGCCGCCCAACCACCACAGCAGTCCCCACAGGTAGTAGACCAGCGCGATCTCGTGACGCTCCCTGCGCTGGTAACTCCACGCCGACGCGAAGCCGGCCACGGCCAGCAGCAGTGCACCAATCGCTGTTGGGTTGAGCAGGAAACGCACGTCTTCATGCCAGTGATCGCCACCGGCAACGAAGGCGAACGCGGCACCCATCTGCAGCAATGCACCGGACACCTGCGGCAGCCAGCGCTTCTGGCGCAGGCCCAGCCAGGCCAGGCCGGCACCTTCCAGTGCGAACACCGCACCGGTTGCACGCGCTGACAGCGCCAACGGCACCGCCAGCGTGGCGAAGCCCACCGCCAGCACCGCATGCGACTGCGCCAGTACGGTGTACGACGCACGCGCGATCAGCGCCCGCGCCAGCACCGCGTAGATCGCAGCCAGGCCCAGTGCACACAGTGCCAGCGTCATCGGCTGCTCATGCAGCATGCCGGCCTGCAGCGAGAACGCGACAAGCGGCGTGCCGAACACCAGGCTGCCGTCGACCAGATCGCGCCGACCTGCCGGTTGACGGCGTGCATACAGCAGCGGAATCAACAGGTAGAAGGCAAAGAACAGCAACAGGAACGGCTCGGTGCTGCTGAACTTGTCAGGCGCGTACTGCAGCACGCCCCAGAAGGTACCGATGCCAAAGGTGAAAGCGAAGCCGAGCAGGTTCAGCGCACGCCACGGACGGAACCAGGCGATGGCGAAGATGCCTGCGTTGAGCACCGCGTAATAGCTGAACAACCCCACGTGGTTGCCGCTGCCGGTGGACAGCCACAACGGCGCCATGAAGCCGGCCAGGATGCCCAGCACCGCCAGCGTGCGCGAGTTCTGTACCACTGCCAGCACGCACAGCCCGGCCACCAGTGCGATCGAACTGGCAAAGGCAAAGCCTGGGTTGAGCAGTTCAAAGCGTTTGAACGCGGCGAAGATGGTCAGCAGCAGCACGCCGATGGCACCGCCCTGCAGGGCCAGCGCAAACAGGCGCCGACGTTCGCGCTGGTGCCAGCCGAAGGCCAGCAGGCCCAGCGCACCCACGGTGACGCCGGCCAGGCGCAGTTCGATCGGCAGCACCAGCCAGCCCTGGTCGCTGACGTACTTCAGCAGTGCTGCGACACCGGCCAGCAGCACCAGCATGCCGATCTTGACCGGCACGTTGCCTTCGGTGAACCAGCGTTTGACCGCAACGACGCCACGCTCGATGAAGTTAGGCAGCGCCGGTTCTGGCGGCAACGGTGGCTGCACCGGCACCGGCGGTGGCGCGGCAGGACGGGGAACAGGCGCCTCGGTGGGCGCGGCCTCACGCAACGGCGGCTGCGGAGGCTGAGGTGAGGGCGGCACAGCCGCAGCGACCGGCCGCAGGAAGGGGGGATCGGCACTGGCGGCGGGCGTGACCAGCCGTTCAGGCGCGGGCGCGGCGGCGACCGGCCTGGCGACAGGTTCGGCGGCCAGTGCGCTTTCCAGCGCGGCGACGCGGCGACGCAGGCCGGCAATCATCACCAGTGCCACCACCAGCAGCAGCGGGATGGCCAGCAGGACCAGTACGACCAGGGCTATCAGTGCTTCCATTGCGTGCTTCCATTGCGATCCCGCGCCCCAGCGGCAGCGGTCGACCGGCCCATGCTACGACAGTGCCGGCCCCATAAACGACGAACCCCGGCCAGGCCGGGGTCCGCGTGCGATCTTTGCCGACCTTACTTGGCGGCGACGACCTTGGCCATTTCCAGGCACTTGTTCGAGTAGCCCCACTCGTTGTCGTACCAGGTCACCAGCTTGACGAAGGTGCCGTCGAGGGCGATGCCGGCTTCGGCGTCGAACACCGAGGTGCAGGTTTCGCCGCGGAAATCGGTGGCCACGACCTTGTCTTCGGTGTAGCCCAGGATGCCCTTCAGCGGGCCTTCGCTCTGTGCCTTCACTTCAGCGCAGATCTCCGCGTAGGTGGCTTCCTTTTCCAGCTCGACGGTCAGGTCGACCACCGACACGTCCGAGGTCGGGACGCGGAAGCTCATGCCGGTCAGCTTCTTGTTCAGTTCCGGGATGACCACGCCGACAGCCTTGGCCGCACCGGTGGACGACGGAATGATGTTTTCCAGGATGCCGCGGCCGCCGCGCCAGTCCTTGTTGGACGGGCCATCGACGGTCTTCTGGGTGGCGGTGGCCGCATGCACGGTGGTCATCAGGCCGCGCTTGATGCCCCACTTGTCATTGATGACCTTGGCCAGCGGGGCCAGGCAGTTGGTGGTGCACGAGGCGTTGGAGACGATCGCCTGGCCGGCGTAGGTCTTGTCGTTCACACCGTAGACGAACATCGGGGTGTCGTCCTTCGACGGCGCCGACATGATCACCTTCTTCGCGCCCGCGTCGATGTGCTTCTGCGCGGTTTCCTTGGTCAGGAACAGGCCGGTGGACTCGATCACCACGTCCACGTCCACGTCGTTCCACTTCAGGTTGGCCGGGTCGCGTTCCTGGGTCAGGCGGATCTTCTTGCCGTTGACCAGCAGGTCGTTGCCCTGCACCGCCACGTCGGCCTTGAAGCGGCCGTGCACGGAGTCGTACTTGAGCATGTAGGCCAGGTAATCCGGCTCCAGCAGATCGTTGATGGCCACGATTTCGATGTCGTCGCCGAAGTTCAGCACCGCCGAGCGCAGGACGTTACGCCCGATGCGACCGAAACCGTTGATACCAACCTTGATTGCCATGTTCTCAAGCTCCTGCGGCCGCGTCGGGTGCGGCGGGATGGATAGGGCCCACAAGTCTAGCAAACCGGGCATGGCCACCGTGGGCCAGCCCCTGCCGGCAACGGGCTGGCGGACAGGATTTGATCCGGATCAAAGCGTTAGCGCGGCGTGAGGCCGAGACTGTCGCCATCCACCCAGCAACGAGACTACCCCCATGCGCAAGACCTCCCCCCTGATCGTGGCCAGCCTGGCCGCCGCCCTGTCCCTTGCCGCCGCCCCGGCCATGGCCCAGTCCAAGGGCGACTGGACCGTCTCCGCCGGCGTGCACCAGGTGGCGCCGAAGTCGAACAACGGCTGGCTGGCCAACGGCACCCTGAAGGTCGATGTCGACAACGACGTCAAGCCGACCATCACCGGTGAGTACTTCATCGCCGACAACCTGGGCATCGAAGTGCTGGCCGCGCTGCCGTTCAAGCACGACATCAACATCAACGGCCTCGGCCGAGTGGGCAGCACCAAGCAGCTGCCGCCGGTGGTGACCCTGCAGTATCACTTCAACAGCAAGGGCAAGGTGTCGCCGTTCATCGGTGCGGGCGTGAACTACACGACCTTCTTCAGCGAAGACACCACCGGTGCGCTGAAGGACAGCCGCCTGAAGCTGCAGGATTCGTGGGGTCTGGCCGCGCATGCGGGCGTGGACTTCGCGATCGGCGAGAAGGGCGCGCTGCGCGTGGACATGCGCTGGATCGACATCGACAGCAAGGTAAAGCTGGATGGCGAGAAGATCGGCACGGTCAACATCGATCCGCTGGTCTACGGCGCGTCGTACGTCTTCAAGTTCTAAGCGGTGTGTTGAGTGCGGGGGCTTCGCCCCCGCTCCCCCGCTACATGCAAAACCCTCGCAGCATGTTGCCCCGGTGATTGCCGGGGCTTTTTTGTTCTGAATTCCCCTACCCTGACCATGCCATGCTAAGAAATCACTAGCGCAGCCTACGCCTAGAATTCTCAGCCCCCCACCGACAAGAGAAGAAACTCAACCATGAAGTTGGCTTGGCTCACAATCGCGTTCCTTCTAGCAGCACCTACGGCACATGCCACTGACGTTGCAGATGGAACGTTCGCAATGATGTCCGGGGGATCCTGCGATGACTTTGCTCAGGACTGCTACCTGAACAACCCCGCCATCGCGGAAAAAGTAGTCGATCAACTCGCGACAATCGGCGTCACTCGTTTTCTCGTGCCATCGGCAACGTTGAGTCAACTGCGCACCATTGCGACCCCGATCAGCTTGCGGGGGCTTGAGTTCTATACGTATGAACGTTGGACGTTCGAATCTGCAACCCAAGCCGGGAAGTTCAACTGTCAGGCGTACACTCAGGAACGGATTGATCCAGTTCTAGTCAAACTCCGTGCCGAGTTTGGCAAGAGCTTTGCTGGCCTCCATTTCAAGGATGAGCCACCAGAGAAGGACATTTCTCCACTCGCGGAGATGAACCGATGTGTCAAAGACGACCCTCGTCTCATAGGCATGAAGGTGTTCATCAACCTGTTCCCCTTGCACGCCAACACGGGCGCCTATGCGGGCACTGAACATGCAGGCGCCATGTCACCCACTGACTATGGTGTGGATTGCATGGAAGCGAGTATTCCGCAACCTGAAAGAACCGCACAGATGGTGGCACGCTACTCGACATTTGCGCGCCGGGTATCTGACGAGGTGCGCCCTGACTACCTCGCCTTCGACATCTACCCATTCACCCCTTCATTCAGGAAGTGTCCAACGGCGAAGGACCTTTTGATGTCTGAGAACATGTCGATTATTTCGAATCTTGCCAGATCCAGGGGGCAAGCGCCCGTCGCTTACCTCCAGAATGTGCAATCCGCACATCCCTCGCTGGCCCAGGACCCTTTCGAGTACGCAAACTTCCATGATCTGCGTTGGTTCGCCGGGTGGTCTTTCGCATTCGGCATCAACGGCTTCGCGAATTTCATTACCCACGATGTCAGCAATGCCGCCGGTGCTCCGAATGGGAATGACATGCTCGGACTGCTCGACAAACGCAACAATCCTCGCAATCTGGCTTCGGATCAGCAAAGCACTTTCGGTGTAACGAGACAGGTCCAGTCAGCACTGAAGAACGTCAACTACCTGGGCTTCGCCGACAACAATCTCGGTGTTCCATCGGCCAAGGTCTCAGGCTGGCTGTCGAACTCATCATTCCTTGTCGGCGAGTACGGCAGCAAAGATCTTTCTCTGGTCTATCTCGTCGTTGCTGCTCGCGCCCCCCGGAAAGCGGCATCCGGGGTCATTGGCCTTAATAAGTGGTGGCGGGAAGTGGAGAAACTGGACTTCGAGACCGGCAAGTGGCGGCGCGTCGGCAGTGGAACCAATAAAGTCGACGTTGAAATAACCACGATGCCTCTCGAGCTCTATCGACTAAATCCCTGAACCCCTAACGATGCCCCCCCCGCGTGGCCAACTCCGCCACGCGGGCGCTCTCTCCGGCTGCTGAAGTGATCGCAGTGCCTGGCTCTCGACCAGACAACCCAATTGGGGTCTGACCATCTTTCCATGGATCGCCATGCCAGCCCCACCCTCTTCGCGCCCCGCTAGAATGTGCGCATGAAAGCCCTGCACTCCTTCCTCCTCGCCGCCGCCCTGGCGCCGGTCCTGCTGTCCGTCTCCGCCCCCGTCCATGCCTGGGGCGCGCAAGGCCACCGCCTTGTCGCCGAAGTCGCCGACGCCCGCCTCAACCCCACCGCCCGCGCCGAAGTGGACCGTCTACTGGCCACCGAACCGGACGCCACGCTGGCCAGCATCGCGCCCTGGGCCGACCAGCTGCGTGCCAAGGATCCGGGCCTGGGCCGTCGCTCGGCCGGCTGGCACTACGTCAACATCGCCGAAGACAACTGCCATTACGAAGCACCGAAGCACTGCAAGAACGGCAACTGCATCGTCGAAGCCCTGAAGGCGCAGAGCACCATCCTCGGCGACCGCAGCCTGACCGATGGCGAGCGCCTGCAGGCGCTGAAGTTCGTCGTGCACCTGGTCGGCGACATCCATCAGCCGATGCATGCCGGCTACGCACACGACAAGGGCGGCAACGATTTCCAGCTGCAGTTCGGCAACCGCGGTACCAACCTGCACTCGCTGTGGGACAGCGGCATGCTCAACACCCGCAAGCTTGACGACGCCGGCTATCTGCCGCTGCTGCAGAGCCAGCGCGCACCGAAGCTGCCGCGCCAGTCCAACCCGCAGCGCGACCCGCAGACGTGGGCCGAGGCCAGCTGCCGCATTTCCATGCAAGCTGGCGTTTATCCGGCCACGCGTAAAATCGGTGATGAATACACCGAGCGCTACCGGCCGCTGGCCGAAGCGCAGCTGCGACTGGCCGGTGAGAACCTGGCGCAGTTGCTGAACCGCGTGCTCGGCACGCGCTGAGGAGCGTTCCAATGTCAGTCCAGGTGCAGTCGTTCTTCCACCGTGACAGCAATACCTTCAGCCATCTGGTCAGTGATCCGGCCAGCGGCGAAGCGGCGCTGATCGACCCGGTCCTGGACTACGACCCGGATACCGACGCCAGCAGTGAAGCGCCGCTGCATGCCGCGTTGCAGGCCATCGAACAACAGGGCCTGCAGCTGCGCTGGCTGCTGGAGACACACGCTCACGCCGATCACGTATCGGGTGGGCGCCGTCTCAAGCAACGCTTCCCCCAGGCCACGCTGGCCATCGGCGAAGGCATCCGCGCGGTGCAGGCCACCTTCGCCCCGCGCTACGGCCTGCAGCTTCCTGCGGCGGATGAAATCTTCGATCACCTGTTCGGCGATGGCGAGACCTTCGCTCTTGGCGGACTGCGCGGCCAGGTGATTGCCGTGCCCGGCCATACCAGCGACAGCATCGCCTACCTGATCGGCGATGCGCTGTTCACCGGCGACTCGCTGTTCATGCCCGACGGCGGTACCGCCCGCTGCGATTTCCCGGGCGGTGACGCCGCGCAGTTGTACCGTTCAATCCAGCGTCTGCTGGCGCTGCCCGATGCGACGCGCGTGTTCGTCTGCCACGACTACGGCCCCGGCGGCCGCGCATTCGCCAACGAGACCACCATCGGCGAGCAGCGCGCACACAACATCCACGTGCATGACGGCGTGGCCGAGGCGGAGTTCGTCAGCGTGCGCCAGGCCCGCGATGCCACACTGGCCGAACCGACGCTGATGCAGCCAGCGGTGAAGGCCAACATCCAGGGCGGTGCCTGACACACACCGCTGCGCTCGCCGGGCATGGCCCGGCGCTACCCCGGTCATCGCAAGCGATCATTTTCCCTGCGTACGCACCACGTGCTGTCCCTTCACGATTTCGAAGGTGAAGGCGTACTGCAGGGTAACCGCCACCGGTTCGACGCGCTCGGCGCCGCGGCAGTCGCCGCGGTCTGCAGGCGCCTTGCCAGCGGCAAAGTGACAGACCGCTGCGGACGAGTACTTCCACATCGCCACCGCTTCCTGTGCGGCCTGCAGAAGGGGCGCATTCTCGCCCGAAGCACCTGCCGCGCACTCCGGGCGATCGGTCAACGGCATGCTGCGTTCGACGCTGCCCTGCGCATCGACCACCACCTGCAGGCAGATGGTGGTGGGCGCCAGTTCCGCGCGCGGGTCACGATCGCCCACTTCCGGGTCCGGTGCCGCGTACAACTGCGGCATCCGATAGCCCTCGCTCGCGCCCAGCGAGTAGGTCTGCAGCTGCCCACTGCCGCCACCGGTCTGCGGCTGCAGGCGCTGATGGCCGACATTCTCGCTGCGGGTGTCAACGGCGGTCAGGCGATCCTGGGTCGCGCACCCTGCCAACAGCGCCGCCGTCATCAACAGCGGCGCGGACTTCACTGGGAGTCCTCAGTGTTGTCCATGGCATAGGTGATCGGAATCTTCACAGCCCCTGCAACGGGCTTTCCGTTCTTCATCGCCGGACGATAGGTCCAGCTCCGCGCAGCGGCGATCGACACCGCATCGAACACACCGGGATTGGTTGCGCTGAGTACCTGGACGTCAGTCGGATGGCCTTTGGCATCCACTTCCACGCGCAGGTTCACCACGCCCACCTGGCGCTGCTCGATGGCGGACTTCGGATAGGACGGTGGCGGCATCTTGTCGACTTGGATGGGCCTGTCCAGACCCGCCTTGGCGGCATCTTCTTCCGCGTGTTCAAACGGCTCGACACCGATTCTCGGGTTCCCGGCCACGCCCCCCTGGCTGGCCCATGCCACCGCCCCCATTCCCAGGCACAACCCGACCACCAGCACCTGCCCCGACACCCACGGCAATGCCTTCCGCTTGGACTGCTTCAACATGGCGATACGCTCCTTCAACACGGGTTGGCTGCGCCAATGGCAGACCGCTGGCGCAACCGGGTGGACCAGCTGCGCCTTCAGCAGCGTGCTGGCGTAGAGACCGCGCAGCGCAGGCTGCGGGGCAATGGTGCGGGCATCGCAGGCCAGCTCCTGGTCACGCAGGAATCGGCGGGCGGCCCACGGCAGAAGCGGATGGAACCAGAACACCGCGCGTGCCATCAGCAGCGCCCCATTGGCCCAGTGATCGCCATTGCGACGGTGGCTGCGCTCGTGCTGCAGGATCAGGCCCTGTTCCTGTGCGGTGAACTGCTGGTCGAAGTCCGGGCCTACCACGATGCGCGGCCGCCACAGGCCAACCAACGCTGGCAGGCCCGGGTCGGCGCTGGCCTGCCAGCTGCCATCGGCGCGTGCACACAGTTGGCCCATGCCACGTTCAAAACGCCGCTGCGCACGTAGATCGCGTAGCAGACAGAGGACCGCCCCCAGCGTCCATGCCAGCAGCAACAGCCCGGCCCACGGCAACGACTGCCCTGTCATGCCTTCGACGGCGCCGGGCAGCACTTTCAACGGCAGCGTTGGCACATGCTCCAGCAGTGCCACCTGCGGTAACGGCAGCAGCAACGATGCCCCCAGCAACGGCAGCAGCCACCAGCTGCGGTAGGCCAACGCCACGCCCCCCAGGCGCACCAGCAAGGGCCGCAGCATCGCCAGCACGACCACGCCCACCGCCAGCCACAGGCTGGCCTGCCACAGCCCATCGAGCAGCTCAGTCATGGTCCAGCTCCTGGATCAGCTTCTTCAGTTCGGCGATGTCCTGCGCACTCAACTGGCCGCGTTCGCTGAAGTGCGCGACCAGCGGTGCCACCCGCCCTTCGAAGACGCGGCCGATGAAGTCCTGGCTCTGCGCCTCCACCCACGCCTGGCGCTGCAGCAGCGGCCGGTACAGGTAGCGCCGGCCATCGCGCTCGGCGGCGATCGCGCCCTTGGTCAGCAGACGGTTGAGCAGGGTCTTGATGGTCGGCTCGGCCCAGTCGCGGTGGGCCAGCGCGACCACCACATCGTCGGCGCTACGTGGCGCCTGCTGCCACAGCACCTCCATCACAACGGCTTCGGCTTCGCTGATCGGGGTCATGGTTTACATCCGTAATCGACGACCCGATTACGCGCGTAATCGAATCATCTGTCAAGCCCCTCGACTCCAGGTTCATCGCATCTGCGCCAGCATCGATACCTCCCGCCCCAGGCCCCGGATGAAAGCGCTGCCCAAGAAGGATTTCCCGGTCGAGCAGGCGCGCCGCTTCCTCGAGCCCGGACCGATCGTGCTGGTCAGCACGGCGTGGCGCGGCCAGCGCAACCTGATGACGATGGGCTGGCACATGGTGATGGGCTTCTCGCCTTCGCTGGTCGCCACCTATCTGTGGGACGCGAATCACAGCCACGCGCTGGCCCGTGGCAGCGGCGAGTGCGTGATCAACGTGCCCGGCGTGGAGCTGCTCGATACCGTGGTGGACATCGGCAACTGCAGCGGCCGCGAGGTCGACAAGTTCGCCCACTTCGGGCTCGATGCACAGCCCGCGCGCGAGGTCGGTGCACCTCTGGTCGGGCAATGTCATTCGTGCTTCGAATGCCGCCTCTACGACGATAGCCAAGTGGAATCGAGCAACCTGTTCATCTGGGAAATCGTGCGGGCCCATGTTGCACCACGCCCAAAGCTGCCGCGCACGGTGCATTACCGGGGCGATGGGCAGTTCATGGTGTCTGGCGCCGAAGTCTCGCGTCGACGGCGGTTCAAGCCCGACATGCTGTAATGCCAGCACTCCCCCACTCGCAGGACCACCGCGCATGACCGAACACCTCACCGACCTGGACGCCGCCGTCGACTGGTTGTTTGCGCGCGTGGACGGGCCGCTGCGGATCGGGGCACCGCTGGCACTGGGCAAGCCGCATCGGCTGCTCAATGCGCTGTACGCACGCGTCGAACATGACCCGTCGCGACCGTTGCAGTTGTATACCGCGCTGTCGCTGAACCCGCCGAAGGCACGCGGCAATGGCCTGGAAGCGCGCTTCATGGCACCGTTCGCGCAGCGCCATTTCGGCGACGATTTCCCGCGCCTGGCCTATGCCGATGCGATCGCCCGCGACGCGCTGCCGGCGCATGTGCAGGTGGAAGAGTTCTACATGCAGTCGGGTGCCCTGCTCGGCTCGCGGCAGGCACAGTCCAGCTATACCAGCCTGAACTACACCCACGCCGCCGATGCCGTGGCCCAACGCGCGCCGCAGGTGATCGTGCAGAAAGTGGCGATGCGGCCGGACGACCGGCGGCTCTCGCTGTCGTGCAACAACGACATCACCCAGGACACGCTGGATGCAATCGCCGCGCGAGGCCTGCCGCGCCCGCTGCTGGTCGCCGAGATCGATCCGCAGTTACCCTACCTGGGCGGCTCGGCCACGGTCGATGTGTCGTTCTTCGATCTGGTGATCACCCCGCCGCCGCCGTATCCGGCGCTGTTCGGCCTGCCGCGGCAGCCGGTCGGCGATGCCGACTACGCCATCGGCCTGTATGCCAGCACGCTGGTGCGCGATGGCGGCACGCTGCAGATCGGCATCGGCACGCTGGCCGACGCGCTCAGCCATGCGCTGGTGCTGCGCCACACCGACAACGCGCGCTACCGGCGCGTGCTGCATGCGCTGGATCCGCAGCTGGCCAGCCACCCGCTGGTGCAGGAAGTCGGCGGACTGGAACCGTTCGAAGTCGGCCTGTACGGCTGCAGCGAGATGCTCAACGAGGGCTTCCGCCGGCTGGTGCAGACAGGCGTGATCAAGCGCAAGGTGCACGACGACCTGGCGCTGATGCAACGCATCGAGAACGGCAGCACCCTGTCCATCGATCACGCCACCCTCGCCGCCGAAGGCGAGTACCTGCACGGCGCGTTCTACCTGGGCTCACCCGAGTTCTACGAATGGCTGCGCACGCTGCCGGAAGACGAGTGCCGCGCGATCGGCATGCGCCGCATCAGCGAGATCAACCAGCTGTACGGCGGCAACGAGACGCTGGAACGCCTGCAGCGCCGGCACGCGCGTTTCTTCAACTCCTGCATGATGGCCACCGCGCTGGGCGCGGCGGTGTCGGATGCGCTGGACGATGGACGCGTGGTATCCGGTGTTGGTGGCCAATACAACTTCGTGGCGATGGCACATGCCCTGCCCGAAGCCCGAAGCGTGCTGATGTTCCGCGCGGCGCGCGATGACAAGGGCCAGCGTGAATCCAACGTGCGCTGGAACTACGGACACACCACCATCCCGCGCCATCTACGCGACATTTACCTCAACGAATACGGCATCGCCGATCTGCGCGGCTTGACCGACGAGGACTGCGTGCATGCGATGGCTGCGATCACCGAAGCACCGTTTCAGAGCGGGCTGCTGCAGCAGGCGCATGCCGCGCGCAAAGTGCTGGCGGCCACGCAACCGGATCCCGAGCGACAGCAACGCAACACACCGCAGGCATTGGCCGCCGCGCTGGCAGCGTTCCGCGCCGATGGCACGCTGCCGGACTATCCGCTGGGCAGCGACTTCAACGAGATCGAGCAGGTGCTGGTGAAGGCGCTGGGCTGGCTGAAGGCCAACACGCAGACCCGCGGCGACAAGCTGCGCACGGTCTGGGCAGCGCTGCGACAACCGGCCGGCGACGGCGATGCCGTGTACCTGCAGCGCATGGGCCTGCAGGCGCCGAAGGATTTCGCCGAACGCCTGGACGCGCGACTGCTGCGCCTGGCGCTGGCGCGCAGCGCCTGAGAAAAAGGGACGGAGGGGATTAAGTCGTTTGTGCACAAACGACTTAATCCCTCCGTCCCCTTCTTATCCATGCATGACGTGCATCTACTGCCCTATCCTCACTGCATCCTCAAGGTACAGGCGGGCAATGGGTGGATGCGCTCGATGCTCGACCTGCCACAGGTCGTATGCCGCCTGCATCGCCAGCCACATGCGGGCATTGCCCAGACCCGCAAGCTCAAGGCGGAATGCGAGTTCCGCGGAAATGCCGGCGTGCCCGTTGATGATGGTCGACAACTGTCCGCGGGAATAGCCAAGATGCTGCGCCAGCGCACTGATCGACATGCTGATCGCCGGCAGGATGTCTTCGCGCAGCGATTCTCCGGGATGCGGCGGATCATGCAACGGCATCGAGCAGACTCCTAGTGATAATCAAGGTAATCGACCAGTTCGACGTCGAGCCCACGAAAGCGGAACACCAATCGCCAACTCGCCGAGACACTTACAGCCCAGTAGCCGCTATAGCTTCCGCGCAGAGGGTGCAGGCGATTTCCGGGCAGCCCCATGTCTCCAGGCAGCCGGGCTTGATCCAACTGCACAAGCAAACGCCGCAATCGAGCGACATGATCGGCACGGACTCCCGAAATGTCGCCCCGCTCATAGAGCGCTTTCAGGCCCTTATGCCTGAAGCTGACGATCACGCGGCATCATTGTAAGGCATCACCTTACACTCCGCAAATCCAACATGGGATCCTGCGCTGCTCTTCCTGTCCATGCCTACTTCTGGCGGTGCCTCGGCAGGCCCTCCTTTTCGCAGAGAACGCAGGTCAGATGAAGAGGCCAACGCGACACCGGAGCCGTCGGGCGGAACATGCCGGACGAAAAAAACTGACGGAGGGGATTAAGTCGTTTGTGCACAAACAACTTAATCTCCTCCATCCCCTTTTCTCTCGACCAAAGAAAAGGCCGGCGTGCGCCGGCCTTTCCTTCATCTCACTGCCGGGCTGCTTACAGCAACTTGGCGGCTTCCACCACGTGCGCGGTGGTGATGCCGAAGTGTTTGTACAGCTGGTCGGCCGGGGCCGAAGCGCCGAAGGTGTCGATACCGATCACCGCACCGTCCAGGCCGACGAACTGGCGCCAGAAACCGGTGACGCCGGCTTCCACGGCCACGCGCTTGCGCACGGCGTTCGGCAGCACCGATTCGCGGTAGGCCGCATCCTGGCGCAGGAACACATCGGTGGACGGCATCGAGACCACGCGGGTCTTCAGGCCGGCCGCGTCCAGCTGGGCCTTGGCTTCGGTGGCCAGCGAGACTTCCGAACCGGTGGCGATCAGGATCACGTCCGGGGTACCGGCGGCATCGGCCAGCACGTAACCACCGCGCTCGATCCGGGCGATCTGCTCGGCGTTGCGCGGCTGGTGCGGCAGGTTCTGGCGGCTGAACACCAGGCAGCTCGGGCCGTCCTGGCGGGTGATCGCGGCCTTCCAGCTCACTGCCGACTCGACCGCATCGCACGGACGCCACACGTCGTTGTTCGGGATGTAGCGCAGCGCGGCCAGGTGCTCCACCGGCTGGTGGGTCGGGCCGTCTTCGCCCAGGCCGATCGAGTCGTGGGTGTAGACGTGGATGGCGTGGGCCGGGATCAGCGCGCTCATGCGCACGCCGTTGCGGGCGTAGTCGCTGAACACCAGGAAGGTGGCGTCGAACGGAATGAAACCACCGTGCAGGGCCAGGCCGTTGGCGATGGCGGTCATGCCGAACTCGCGCACGCCGTAGTACACGTAGTTGGCGTTGGCGTCGTCGCTGGCGACCGATTTGCTGCCCTTCCACAGGGTCAGGTTGGAGTGCGCCAGGTCGGCCGAGCCGCCGACGATTTCCGGCAGCAGCGGGGCATAGGCTTCAATGGCCAGCTGCGAGGCCTTGCGCGAGGCGATCGTCGGGCCTTCAGCGGCCACCTGGGCGATGTAGGCATCGGCCTTGGCAACGAAGTCGGCCGGCAGGTCGCCGTGCGAACGACGGGTCAGTTCGGCGGCTTCGCCCGGGTACTGGCTGGCGTACTTGTCGAACAGCTGTTCCCACTCGGCCTGGCGCAGGGTGCCGGCGCCATTGGCTCGCCAACCGTCGTAGATCGCCTGCGGGATCTCGAACGGACCGTATTCCCAGCCCAGCTGCTTGCGGGTGGCTTCCAGCTCGTCCTTGCCCAGCGGTGCGCCGTGGCTGGATTCCTTGCCCGCCTTGTTCGGCGAACCAAAACCAATGGTGGTGCGGCAGCAGATCAGGGTCGGCTTGTCGCTCTGCGACAGCGCGGCCTCGATGCCGGCCTTGATGCTTTCCGGGTCGTGGCCGTCGACATCACGCACCACGTTCCAGCCATAGGCCTCGAAACGCTCCGGGGTGTTGTCGGTGAACCAGCCCTCGACGTTGCCGTCGATGGAGATGTGGTTGTTGTCCCAGAAGCAGACCAGCTTGTGCAGGCCCCAGGTGCCAGCCAGCGACGCCGCTTCATGCGACACGCCTTCCATCAGGCAGCCATCGCCCATGAACACCCAGGTGCGGTGGTCGACCACTTCCAGCTCCGGACGATTGAAGCGCTGTGCCAGCAGCTTCTCGGCCAGGGCGAAGCCCACGGCATTGGCGAAACCCTGGCCCAGCGGACCGGTGGTGGTTTCCACGCCCGGGGTCTCGTGGCGTTCCGGGTGACCGGCGGTGTGGCTGCCCAGCTGGCGGAACAGCTTCAGCTGCTCGATCGGCAGGTCGTAACCGCTCAGGTGCAGCAGCGCGTACTGCAGCATCGAACCGTGGCCGTTGGACAGCACGAAACGGTCGCGGTTGAACCAGTGCGGGTTGCTCGGGTTATGGCGGAGATAGTCGTTCCAGAGGACTTCGGCAATGTCGGCCATGCCCATGGGCATGCCGGGGTGGCCGGACTTTGCGGTTTCAACCGCATCGGCGGCAAGGAAGCGGATGGCGTTGGCCAACTGGCGACGGGTAGGCTGCGTCATGGTTCTGTCGGAATCGGGAGGCGGCCGCGGACGTGCGGGCGGCCTATTGTCCCATAGTCGTCGGGCGGGGGTCAGTCCAACGTGCCTGGTAGGTGCCGGCCGCTGGCCGGCACTTCATGATCTCCGCCGGATTCCGCATGTGAAAAGGGGTCGGATCCCTTTCCTTGCGGAAAGGGATCCGACCCCGATCAGGTCGCCAGCAGTGGCTCCCGAATCAGTCCTTGTGCGGGGTCAGCGCCGGGCCGTCGTGGCCTTCACCCTTGGCCACCAGCGTGGTCAGGGCCAGGTCACCGGTGACGTTCAGCGCGGTACGGCACATGTCCAGGAAGTGGTTCACGCCCAGGATCAGGCCGATGCCCAGCGGGTTCACGCCGACCATGGCGCAGATCATCGCCACCACCGGCAGCGAGCCGGACGGTACGCCAGCGGTGCCGATGCCACCGAGGATGCAGACGGCCATCACCATGATCTGCTGGCCGATGCTCAGGTCCACGCCAAAGAACTGGGCCAGGAAGATCACCGTCACGCCCTCGAACAGTGCGGTGCCGTTCTGGTTGGCGGTGGCACCCACGGTCAGCACGAAACGCGACACCCGCTGCGGCAGGCCCATCTGGTCGGCCACGCGCAGCGCGGTCGGCAGGGTGGCATTGCTGGAGGCGGTGGAGAACGCCATCACCGTGGCTTCCTGGGTATCACGGAAGAACGACAGCGGCGAACGGCCGGACAGCCAAACGGCCGTACCGTAGGTCACCACCATGTGCAGGCCGAGTGCCAGCACCACCACGCCCACGTAGGCGCCCAGGCGGATGATCAGCTCGAAGCCGAACAGTGCGGCCAGGTTGAACATGAAGCAGGCCACCGCGTACGGCGCCAGGCGGATGACCAGGTTGATCAGGGTCATCGAGATTTCGAACACGCCTTCGATGGCGCGGCGCAACGGGGCGACCTTCTCGTTGTCGGTCAGCACCATGCCGATGCCGAACATCAGCGCAAAGAACATCAGCGACAGGATCGCGCCATTGTCGGACGCGGCCTGCAGCACGTTGCTCGGCACGATAGACAGCAGCATGTCCATGCCCTTCGGCGTGCCATGGATGCCAGCAACGATCTCCTTGCTGCGCTCGGCGTTCTCCGACAGCATCATCGCCGCGACCTGCGGGTCGACGCCGGCACCGGGCTTGAGCAGGTTGACCAGAACCAGGCCGATACCCACTGCAATGCCAGACAGCAGCACGGTGTAGGCCAGCGTCTTCCAGCCGATGCGGCCAAGGGCGCGGATGTCGCCCATCTCCGACACACCCATGATCAGCGCCGAGAAGATCAGCGGCACGATCAGCATGAAGATCAGGTTGAGGAACAGGCCCGAAGCCGGGGTGGTGATGTAGTCCATTACCCATTTGGCACCGGCCTGCAGACCATCGACGCTGCCACCCAGGGCGTGCACGATCAGTCCCAGGACCAGGCCGATCGCGAAGCCGATGCCCATCTTCCAATGCAGGGGCAACTTCTTCTTGTCGGCAGCAGCTGCTGTCATACGGGGGTTTCCTCGAAAAATGAATGCACTCTAACAAAGCGCGCAAGCGGCGCTGGTTCAGGTTCGCCGTGGCGGATACAGCGGCGCAAGGCCAGTGTCAGCGGTGCCCGCAGCCGCCGACCAGTGCGGTCCGTCACGGAAGGCCTCGCGCAGGCGGGTACGCAGTGACGCCAGGTCGCCCTGCCCGCCCCAGCGTGCCTGCTGCAGGTCCTGCAACACCTGACGCTGGGCCGGCTCGGCCAGGCGGTCGATGACCTGCTCGATACGTTCGACACCGGCCATCGCACACAGTTGCGCTTCAACCTGCTCGAAACCTTCGCCATCCAGCGCGCGGCGCAGTTCGGCCAGACCAGCACGTCCGCTCGCCACAACCGGCACAGCCGAGCGGCCCGCTACCGGCGCCGCCACGCGCTGGCGACGGCCACGCTGCCACCCCCACAGCAGGGTCAGCAGCCACAGCAACGCCAGGCCGATGACAGCCCCCACCCACGGCCAGGGCCGTTCGGACAGGCCACTGGCGCGCGGATCGGTCGCCGCGATGCGGCTGTCCTGTCCATCGGCACCGGGCAACGCCGCATCGGTGTCGATCGGTGGCAAGGGCGCAGGCGACGCATTGCTTCCGCCGTTGCCCGCTGCGACGGCAAGCGTCAGGTCCGGCAGGCGCGCTTCCTGTGCCTTGCCATTGCGCACGTCCCACCACGGCAGGCGCGGCCCCGGCACCACCAGCGAACCCGGCTGGCGCGGCACGATCGAATAGCGGCGGGTGATCTTCAGCCGCGGCGTACTGCCGTTGAAGGTCTCCTCATATTGCGCAGGCTCGGCGAAGACCTGCGCGTTGCTGCCGACCTCGGGCACCGGCAGATCGGTGAACTGCGCACGGGTCGCGCCTTCGGCAATCGCTTCGACCACGATGTTGGCGGCTTCCCCGCTGCGCGCACTGGTCGGCGCGCTGGTGTAGCGCAGCTGCAGGCTCTGCAGCGGCAGCCACGGCTGCGGCGCCTGTGCCGGCTGGGCCTGCACCTGCAGGGTGCGGTCGGCGCCGGTGGCATTCATGCGGCCATCGCCGCCGCCGAAGAAATCATCGAAGAACCCACCGGCACTACGCCCGTTGAAGCGCGCACCGGCCAGCCGCAGCGCACCGCTGCGTTCGGGGATCAGCAGGAAGCGGCGCTCGACCACGTTGTAACGGCGGCCGTTGACCTGGCGCACGTCGGTACGGTCGTCGCCCACCCGCTGCAACGACGCGCCGGCCGGTGTATCCAGCACCAGTTCGCCGGACGCCAGCTGCGAGGCGAAGTACAGCCGCACCACCACGCCTACGCTCTGCTGCACGTACGGCGTCTGATCATCGACAACGGTTTCGATGAAGGCCATCGCGTTGCTGTCCGGACCGGCGACGGGGGCGGCGTCCACCTGCAGGGTCAGCGGCGCGGTCCTCGTGCTGCCTACCTGCAGGCCGGGAATGACCAGCGCACCACTGCGACGCGGCGTCAGCGCCACGCCGTACAGATTGCGCTGCTGCATGGCGCCGTTGCTCCACTCCACCTGGCGGCTGCTGGTCTGTCCGCTGAGGTCGAAGTCGGTACGCAGCGGGTTGAAGTCGGGTGCGCCCTGGTCACTCTCGACGTTGAGGGTGACCGTATCGCCCATAGCAACACGGTCGCGGTCGAGCCAGGCGCGCGGCTGCGCCCACGCCAGCAGCGGCAGCCACAGCAGCAGTGCCGCCAGTACCCGCAGCGGCCAGCGCCCATGCATGTTCATCGCCCGCGTCATCGCCCTTCCTTCTTCCTGCGTTCGTTTTCCAGCTGGAACTTGGCCCGCAGCAACGCGCCCGGATCATCCGGCACACGCCGCATCCACGCCTCCACCGCCTGTTGCTCCTCGCGCTGGCGTGGCGTGGCGCCATCGCTGCCCGGTACCGGTTTGCCGTCCTTGTCGGCCTTGCCCTCGCGTGCCTGCTGCATCGCCTGCTGCATGCGTTGGCGCTGCTGTTCATCGGCCTGTGCCTGCGCCTTGGCGTCTTCCACCTGCGGCGGTGCCTGCTGGCCATCGCGGCCACGCTCGCCGGGCTGCGGGTTCGGCTGCGCTTTGTCGTCGCCCGGCTTGGGCTGGCCCTGCTGGCCCGACTGCGGCTGGCCGTGGCCGGGATTCTGCTGGCCCTGCTGCGGCTGCTGGCCCTGCGGATTCTGCTTGCCCTGCGAATCGTTCTGCTTCTGCTGGCCGCTCTGCTGTGGCTTCTGCTGATCCTGGCCTTGGCCACCGGATGACTTGCGCTTGCGCGCGGCATCGACCACCGCACGGTTGGCCACCGCATCGGCCATGCCCGGATGCAGCGCCAATGCGCGATCGTAGGCGGCAATGGCTTCGTCGTAGTTGCCCTGGCGTGCCAGTGCGTTGGCCAGGTTGTACCAACCGGCATCGTTGTCGATGCCCTCGAACTGCTTGCGCGCACTGGCGAAGTCGCCATTGCGGTACGCCTGCACGCCGTCGGCCAGGCGCTGATGCTGCAGCTGGTCGCTGCGCTTCCACAGCGTGCCCTGTATCGGCTGCGGCGTGGCGGCCGACGGCGCCTGCGCCTGCACCTCGCCCATCCATGGCAGCAGGCCCACTGCCAGTACGGCAGCCAGCAATGCACGGCGACGGAACGCCAACAGCGCCAGCAGCATCAGGGGCGGCAGCAGCCAGAAACCTTCATCGCGCCATTGCCTGCCCTCGCCCGGTCGCTCCGCCGTCGTGGCCTCACGCACATCGAGCACGCCCAACGCGCGCAGATCGCTGTCATCGGCGGCAATGCGCGCATAGCGTCCGCCGCCGGCCGTGGCCACCGCGCGCAGGCTGGCTTCGTCCAGTGCGGCCTGGCGGATCTGACCACTGCCGTCGCGATAGGCCGCACCGGCTGGCGTACCCAGGCCCAGCACCGACACCTGCATGCCCAGACCGCGTGCCTGTGCTGCGGCCAATCCGGCTTCGCCGTCGGCCTGGTCGGTCACCAGCAGGATCTGCCCGCGCAATGCACCGATCTGCCGCATCAGCCGGGTCGCCCAGTCGATGCCACGGTCGGCGCGCTGGCCATCACGCGGCATCACATCGGGCGACAAGGCGTCCAGATACAGCGCGACATTGCTGCCGTCATCGGTCAGCGGCGCCACGGTGTAAGCGTCGTCGGCGTACACCACCAGGCCGACCTGCCCGCCCTGGCGCGCGCGCAGGAGCTCACCCACCTTGGCCCGCGCCTGCAGCAGGCGCGAGGGCGGCAGGTCGGTCGCAGTGATCCGGCTGGACAGGTCCAGCACCACCAGCAACGGTGCGCTGGCCTGGAACATCGGTTGCGCCTGCTGGCGCCAGCTTGGCCCGGCCATCGCCAACGCAGCCAGCGTCCAGCCCAGCAGCAGCGCCCACGGCAGGCGCGCACGACGACGGGTGCCCGCCGCCAGCAGATGCGGCAGCAGGTGCGCATCCACCGCGTGCCGCCACACGTCGCTGCGCCGCTGCCGGTACAACGCCACCGCGAGGATCAGCGGCAGCGCCAGCAACGCCCACAGCCATTCCGGACGCAGGAAGTGCAGCGCGTTCCAGTCAGGAAAATTCGAAGCAAACGCGATCATCGGCGACGCTCCGGCCACAACCAGGCCAATGCGCCCAGCAGCAAGGCCAGGCCCAGCGGCCACGCATAGCGTTCCTCGCGCGGGCGCAGGCTCGGACCCTTCGCCGCGATCGGCTCCAACCGGTCCAGCTCGGCATAGATGCCGGCCAGCTGTGCGGTGTCACGTGCGCGGAAGAACTGGCCGCCGGTCATGTTGGCGATCTTCTTCAACGTCGCTTCGTCGACCGGATCCTGGTCGGCGGAAATCGGAATACCAAACAGGCGCATGCTGCCGTCACCGCCAAAGGCCACGGTGTGGATGCGCACGCCTTCCGCGCGCGCCACCTCGGCCGCGCGCAGCGGTTCCAGCACGCCGGCATTGCTCACGCCATCGGTCAGCAGGATAAGCACGCGCTGGCCTTCGGGTTGGCTGCGCAGCCGCTTCACCGCCAGGCCGATGGCGTCGCCAATGGCCGTCTCGCGGCCGGCCAGGCCGACCACGCTGTCGCGCAGCTGGTCGCGCACGCTGGCCAGGTCGGCGGTCAGTGGCGTCAGCGTGTAAGCGCGGTCACCGAACACCAGCAGGCCGATGCGATCGCCAGCTCGACGGTCAAGGAAGTCGGCCAGCACGGCCTTGGCTGCGGTGAGGCGATCAACCGCCTGTCCGCCCAGCACCATATCGCCTTCGCCCATGCTGCCGGACACGTCCATCGCCAGCATCATCTGCCGGCCTTCCTGCGGCGGCGTGATCGCCTCACCCAACTGCTGCGGACGCGCCAGCGCCACGCACAACGCGCACCAGCCCAGCCACAGCAGCAGCGTGCGCAGCCATGACACATCAACGCGGCCGCCACCGGCCAGCGCTTCCAGTTCAGTGGCCGCATACGGCACGCGCAGCGCCGCGCCCGAATCGGCACGGCGTTTCCACCAATGCATCAGCAATGGCAGCGGCAGCGCCAGCAACGCCAGCGGCCACGCCAGCTGCAGGTCCGGCCACGGCCAGTAACTCGCCAGCACATTCATCGGCGGCGCTCCAGCAGCAGCGCCAGGTAGCGTTCGCGCGCCCAGCGGCGCACTGCGGCCACCTCGTTGACGTCCACGCGTGGGCGATAGGCACCTTCGGCCAACAGGCTTCGGCGTGCTTCCGGCAATGTGCCCTGCGGATCCACGCGCTGCCACCAGGCCTCATCACGCAGCGACTCGCTACCCGGACGCGCATGGCGGGCGGCACGCCGCAGCAGTCCCGCAATGGCCGCCAGTTCCGCAGCGGCGTCGTGGCTGGCAGCCAACTCCTGGTCGAACAGCTGCAACCAGCGCTGGTAACGGCGGCGGCGGCGCCACCCCAGCACAGCCACCACCAACAGCACCAGCAGCAATGCGCCGCCGATCATCAGGTAGCCCGGTGCCGGTGGCCACCATGATGGTGGCGGTGGCAGCTGCACATCGCGCAGCGGCAGGTTGGCGCTCATGCCGGCACCTCGGTCGGCGACGGTGCCAGCCAGGCATCGCTGGGCGCATCGGTGGACAACACCTGCACGTCGACACGGCGCGCACCGAGCTGACGCCGCAGCTCCTGCAGCGGTTCAACGAAATGCGCCTGCCAATGCGCCTGTACCTCGCTGCGGCGCAGGTCGAGGCCAATGCGCTGCTGCAGCGTCTGGAACTGCAGCGCGGCCGATGGCGGCTGCAGCTCCAGCGGATCGACCAGCAGCACCAGGCTGAGGTCGTGATGCTGGGCCAGCGCGCTCCAGCGCGCTGGCGGAATACGGATGGCCTGCTGCGGATCGGCCAGCACCAGCATGCGCGCACCCGGGCGCAGCACGCGGGCCGCATGATCCAGCGCGCGCTCAAGGCCGAGATCGTCCGCGGGTGGTTGCGCATACCAGCGGGTAAGCGCATCGAGCACGCGCAGCACGCCGCGCGGCCCGCCTGCGGGTGCGATGGGCGACTCACGATCACTGCCACGCAGGGCGCCCACGCGGTCGCCGCGACGCTGCGCTGACCACGCGGCGACAGCCCCGGCGCGTGCGGCCTGCACCGACTTGAAGCGTACACGGGTGCCGAAATACAGCGCCGGTGAAGTATCGGCCACGATCAAGCTGACGCGTTCGCGCTCGGCCTGGAACAGCTTGGTGTGGGCGCGGCCGGTGCGCGCGGTCACCCGCCAGTCGATATGCCGCGCGTCGTCACCGGCCACGTACTCGCGTGACTCGGCATATTCCATGCCACGTCCGCGCAGCGGTGACGGCGCTTGGCCTGCATTGCCGGCGCGGCCACGGCGCGGCGGCGGAGGCCGCTGTGCAAGGCGGCGCATCGCCACCAGCTCGGACAGCTGCGGCCGCAGCCCGTCGCCATCGCTGACGTTGGATGTGGGTTCCAGGGATGGATCGGTCATGCGCAGGCTCAGGGTGCCGGCACCCGGGCCAGCAGTTCCTGCACCAGGCGCTCGCCGTCCCAGCCTTCTGCGGTGGCTTCGTAGCTGGGCAGCACGCGATGGCGCAGCACGTCGGCGGCCACCGCGCGCACATCATCGGGGGTGACGAAGTCGCGGCCCGCCAACCAGGCGCGCGCACGCGCGCAGCGCTCCAGTGCGATGGAGCCACGCGGGCTCGCACCCCAGGCGATGCGGCGGCCGAGGCCGGCGTCATAGCGCGAAGGATCACGCGAGGCCAGCACCAGCTCGATCAGGTAGCGTTCCAGCGCCGGCGCCATGTGCAGGTCCAGCACTTCACGGCGGGCATCGAACACATCCTGCATCGGCAGCTTCTCCGGCGCCGGTGCGGCTTCACCCAACGCGCCACGGGCACGCTCGCGGGCCAGGCGCAGGATCTCCGACTCGGCTGCCTGGTCCGGGTAGCCGATGCGCACGTGCATCAGGAAGCGATCCAGCTGTGCTTCTGGCAGCGGGAAGGTGCCTTCCTGCTCGATCGGGTTCTGCGTGGCCATCACCAGGAACAGAGACGGCAACGCGTAGGTGTGGCGGCCCACGGTGACCTGACGCTCACCCATCGCTTCCAGCAATGCCGACTGCACCTTGGCCGGTGCGCGGTTGATTTCATCGGCCAGCAGGATCGGGTGGAAGATCGGGCCGGGCACGAATTCGAAGCGGCCTTCCTGCGGGCGCCAGATCTCGGTGCCGGTCAGGTCGGCCGGCAACAGGTCCGGGGTGAACTGTACGCGGGCGAAGTCGGCTTCCAGGCGCGCGGCCAGCGCGCGGATGGCAGTGGTCTTGGCCAGACCGGGGGCGCCTTCCACCAGCAGGTGACCGTCGGCCAGCAGCGCGATCAACAGGCGTTCGACCAGCGCGGCCTGGCCGACGATCTCGGCCGACAATGCGTCGCGCAGCTGGCTGAAAGCGGCATGCAGGCGGGAGATGGCCGGCGCGGGCGGCGGCGAGACGGTTTCGGGCATCGGCGGTGGCAGGTTCATGGGGGCCTTTGACCGGCGCAGGACGGCACGGGTTCCCGACATCATCGCAGGGTGCCCTGCGAATGGCATCAAGAACGGCTGAACAGCATCCACGCATGGCGTGGATCTACCGGCCATATGCGTGAACGGGGGGCCAAACGAAGAAGGGCCGCACAGGGCGGCCCTCTTCGTGTTGCCGGTTGCGATGGCTCAGTTCTGCTTGGCCACGCGCAGCACCTTCGGGGTCACGAACACCAGCAGCTCGGCCTTGTCCTTGCTGCGGCCACGCTTCTTGAACAGGTTGCCGAGGAACGGGACGTCACCCAGGAACGGGACCTTGCTGATGCTGTTGCGATCGGTGAACTCGTACACGCCACCAATGACCACGGTCTGCCCATCCTCGACCAGCACGGCGGTATTGACCTCGCGGCGGTTGATCGACGGCACGGTACCGTAGCCTTCCAGCTGGATCAGCCGATCCACTTCATCCTTCTTCACCTGCATGTTGAGGAACACGCGGTTGTCGTTGGTGATGGTCGGGGTAACCTTCAGCTCCAGCACCACTTCCTTGAACTGCACATTCGGCGTGGCGACACCACCCGCACCGGCACTGATGGTCACGTAGCCGATTTCCTTACCCTGCTTGATCAGGGCCTCGCGCTGGTTGGTGGTGACCACGCGCGGGTTGGAGATCACTTCGCCACGCGACTCTTCCTGCATGGCCGACAACTCCACGTCCAGCAGGTAGCCGGCATTGAGGATCGACAGTGCCAGCGAGCCTGCCGGGTTGGTCGATGCCGCCGGCATGGCCCAGTTCAGGCCACGGGTGATCGCCGAACCCACCGGCACCGGCGCCGGACCGGTGCTGCCGCCGGCCAGCCAGTCGCGGTACGCCTTGGCATTGGCCGCATCGGCTTCGACCTGCGACTTGCGGGTATCGCGGTTGGCTTCCAGATTGCCACTGAAGTAGGCATTGTCGCGGCTGCCGCTGATTCCGAACCGCGCACCCAGCTCACGTGCGAACGTATCGGTGGCGATGACGATGCGGCTTTCGATCAGCACCTGGTCGACCGGGCGGTCGATCACGCTGATCAGCTCACGCATCCGCGCGATCTTCTTCGGAATGTCGCTGATCATCAGCGTGTTGGTGCGCTCGTCGGCGACGATGCGGCCACGGCCGGACAGGAAGCCACTTTCCTCCTGCGACGACCCACCGCCACCGCCACCTGCGCCACCACCGCCACCGCCGCCGATGCCCTTGGCTTCGGTCAGTGCTTTGAAGATCTGGGTGGCGCTGTGGTAGTTGATCTGGACGTAATCGGTCACCAGGTCTTCGCGGTTCTCGATGGCGATGCGCGCGTCTTCCTTCTCCTGCTCGAACTTGGCCAGTTCGGCCTGCGGCGCCACCCAGATCACGCTGCCGTCGCGACGCTTGTCCAGGCCCTTGGCGCGCAGCACGATGTCCAGCGCCTGGTCCCACGGCACATTCACCAGGCGCAGGGTCACATTGCCCTGCACCGAATCGGACGCCACCACGTTGAGGTTGGACTCTTCGGCGATCAACTGCAGCACGGTGCGCACCGGCACGTCCTGGAAGTTGAAGGTCACCGGCTTGCCGGTGAAACCGCGCTGGCCGACGGCCTTGGCGGCCTGGGTCACGCTGCCGGCAGTAACCGCACCGACGGCGGCCGGGGCCTGCCGCGGGCTGATCTCGACCACGTACTCGTTGCCGCTCTGGTAGGCCAGCGATTCGACCGCACCGCCGGTGCTCAGCACCAGCTGGGTACCGGCCCCGGACGGCTTGGCGTCGATGCGTTGCACCGGCGTAGCAAAGTCGATGACGTTCATCGGCTTCTGCAGGTTGGCCGGCAGGCGGGCATTGCCGACATCAACCACCACGCTGTTGCCCTGCGTACGCAGGTCTGGGATCGCGCCCTGGCCATCGAACTGGACGATCAGGCGCCCCGCGCCATCATCGCCCCGCTTGAAATCGATCTTGGCGACCGACAGGCCGGCCGGCGCCGCGGCCGGTGCCACGGTGGTGCCCACCGGCTTCTCTGCCGGTGCGGCGGCCAGCGCCGGAGCGCAGGCCAGCATCAGCGCGACTCCCAACGCGCTGACACGGTTCAAGGTAGAGCGCCGGATGGGACGCAGCCCCTTGGCTTGGTGAAAGGTCATCGTGCTATCCCCAGTAAACGATCATTGATCTTCAAGCGAGAGCGTTGCCGGCCGTTCCAGCCAGCCACCCGCGCCATCCGGCACCAGTTCGATCAGCTCCACGCGGTCCTCGAAGACCGCCGTGGCCCGTCCGTCGCTCTGCCCCAGGTAGCCACCCGGGCGTACCCGGTAGGTCACCTTGTCCGGCCCCATCACCAGCGCAACGGTACCGCTGCCGGTGCCGATGGTACCGACCATGTCCAGTGCGTCCAGCGGGAAGCCTTCCAGCGGCTCCTTGCGCCGGTTCGGATCCGGCCGCAACCCACCGCTCCCCTGCGGATTGGTCCAGGCATCGGTAAACGGATCGCGCAGGCCCTGCGCGGAGTACTCGAAGGTCTCGAACTGCTGCATCACCGGCAGCGGCTCCAGCGGCTGTGCCGGCCGGGCACGCTCGCCCTCCACCCACTTTTCCAGGTTCGGCGCATCGCCCGGCGTGCTGGTCACGCCACGGCCACAGGCTGCCAGCAGCAGCACCGCGGCAACCATCCCACAGCGTGCAAAGAAGGAACGCGTCACTTCTTGTCCTCCTTGCCAGCTTCAGCCTTCTGCTGTTCCTGGACCTCGGTCTCGTCCAGGTAGCGATAGGTCTTGACCGTGCCGGACAGTTCCAGCGCACCCGCACGGGCACCGCCACCGGTCTTGTCGGCAGGTTTCAGGTTGATGTCGTGCATGGTCAGGATCACCACCCGCGGCAACGAGGCCACGCCACTGACGAAGGCGCCGAACTGGTGGTAACTGCCCACCATCTTCAGCTTGATCGGCTTCTCGGCGTAGAACTCCTTCACCTGCTCCTGCTCCGGCTCGAACAACTGGCTGGTCAGGCCGCTGGACAGCGCCGTCTGCGAGATGTCGATGATCAGGTCGGGCATTTCGGTCTTGCTGGGCAGCTGCCGCAACATCTGCTGCAGCACCTGCTCCATCTGTGCCAGCTGCTGCTTGAGCGGGCCCAGGTTCACCGCGCGTTCCTGCTGCTTGGTGAACTCGGTGCGCAGGTCGCCTTCCCTCGACTCAAGGCTGGACAGTTCGTCGCGCTTGCCGCTGATCAGCAGCATCCAGGCGACGAACATGATGACCAGCGCCAGCAACGAGCAGAAGACGATCTTGGCCTTCTGCGGCCAGTTGCCGATGTCGTTGAAATCCAGGTTCTTCAGATCGATTTTCTGGCTCATGCGCGGTCCCCCTGCAACGGGGCGTTGGAGGCCTGCGGCGGCTGCGCAAGGCGGCTGCCCTCAAGCTTGGCCGGTGCCGGTGCAGCCGGCTGGTTCGGCTTGGCCGGCGCGGCGGCCGGTGCAGCCGCCGGGGCCGGTTGGGCCGGGGCCGGGGCCGGGGCCGGGGCCGGGGCCGGCTGGGATGCTGCCGGTGCTGCGGCCGAAGCTGCCGCGTCCGGGCCTGCAGCAAGCGGTGCCACGGCAGGCACTGCCGCTGGTGCGGCCGCCACGCTGCCATCGGCATTCAAGCCGGGCGTGCCGGTCTCTTCGCTCTGCGCAGGCAGCTTCACCGTGACCTTGAACATGTACGGCAGCGCCTTGATGTCAGACACCGGGCCGGTCGCGTTCTTGTCGGCAGCACTGGCCTGGATGATCGACAGTTCCGGATTGGTCATCCAGCCGGAGGTTTCCAGGTTGCGCATGTACGCCGACACGCGTGCATTGGACTGGGTCCGGCCTTCAAGGGTGAGCATGTCGCCCTCCTGCTGCAGCGCGGTCAGTACCACGCCGTCAGGAATGGTGCGCACCAGCGCGTCGAACAGGTGGACCATCTGCGAGCGCTTGGCCTGCAGTTCCTCGATCACCTTCTTGCGCGCCAGCAGGCGGTCCTTCTGGGCGTCGAGGCGGTCGATCTCCTTGTTCTGTTCCTTGACCTTCTCGATCTCGGCTTCCAGATAGGCGTTGCGGTCCATCTGGCCGCTCACCTGGCGGTCGTAGTAGAACCAGATCACCAGCGACAGCAGCAGGCCACCAATCGCGGCCATGCCCAGCATTGCGTAGAACTCGCGCTGGCGTTGCTTGCGCCGCTCGGCGCGCCAGGGCAATAGATTGATGCGCGCCATCAGTCGAAGCTCCTCAGCGCCAGACCGGTGGCGATCATCAGCGCGGGGGCATCCTGGGCCAGCGCATGTGCGTTCACCTTCGGGCCCAGGGTCATCTGTGCCAGCGGGTTGGCGATCACGGTCGGCACGCCCAGCTGCTCTTCGACCATTTCCGGCAGGCCACCGAGCACGGCGCAGCCTCCGGCCAGCACGATGTGATCGACGCGGTTGAATTCGCTGCCCGCATAGAAGAACTGCAGCAGGCGACTGATCTGCTGGACCGTGGCTTCCTTGAACGGCTCCAGCACTTCCATCTCATAGCTTTCCGGCAACCCGCCCTGGCGCTTGGCCAGGCCGGCTTCCTCGTAGCTCAGGCCATAGCGGCGCATGATCTCGTCGGTCAGCTGCTTGCCACCGAACACCTGTTCGCGGCTGTACAGGCTGCGGCCACCACGCAGGACATTGAGGGTGGTCATGGTGGCACCGATGTCGACCAGCGCGACCACGCCCTCGATGGACACCGGCAGCTCGCTGGCGACCAGGGCATACGCGTTCTCGACCGCAAAGGCCTCCACGTCCATCACCTTGGCCTGCAGGCCACCCAGCTCCAGCGCCGACTGGCGCAGTTCAACGTTTTCCGAACGCGACGCGGCCAGCAGCACCTGGACCATCTCCGGGTTGTTCGGGATCGCCCCGATCACCTCGAAGTCCAGGTTCACTTCCTCGATCGGATATGGAATGTAGTTGACCGCTTCCAGCTCGATCTGGGCTTCCATGTCGTTTTCGTCGAGCTCGGCCGGCATCGGGATCACCTTGGTGATCACCGCCGACCCGGCGACGGCAGCAGCGGCCAGCCTGGCCTTGCTCCCCGAGCGGCTCATCGCGCGGCGGATGGCCTCACCCACGGCCTCCACTTCCACGATGTTCTTCTCCACCACCGCATTCGGCGGCAGAGGTTCCACAGCGTAATGTTCCACACGAAAACGGTTGCCACTGCGGGACAGCTGCAAAAGCTTTACCGCAGTCGAACTGATGTCGACGCCTACAAGCGGCGACTGACTTTTTGGGATGAGCCCCACGGTTTCTCCCCTGCCGACGGGCACTTGGACGCAAGACCTGCGCCCGAGCATTAATAACGTATTCTTAGCAAATGGCAACGGCCCTGCTGTGAAGTCCCTCACGGATTCACCATGCAGCCCCTGACTGTTCCCTTTGCGCTCCCCGGCGACGACCCCAGCCGCCACCTTGCGTAATCTATACTCTGCGACCACGAAATTCGCAATCGGAATCTGAACCCGATGACTCGACTCCGCCGCTGGCTGCGCTGGATCTTCCTGATTGTCCTGGTCCTGGCGCTGATCGGCGCGGCCGCCGTAGGCGGTCTGTACTATGCCGTTTCCTCCAAGCTTCCCGACGTGCAGACCCTGCGCGACGTGGAAATGCAGGAGCCGATGTACGTCTACGCTGCCGACGGCAAGCTGATGGCGGTGTTCGGCGAGACCCGGCGCACCCCGATCACCATGAAGGATGTGCCCGAGCGCCTGAAGCAGGCGTTCCTGGCCACCGAGGATGCCCGCTTCTACGAGCATGGCGGCGTCGACTACATGGGCATCGGCCGTGCCGTATGGCTGCTGGCCACCACCAGCGACAAGCGCGTACCCGGTGGCTCCACCATCACCCAGCAGGTCGCCCGCCAGTTCTTCCTCAGCTCCGAGTACAGCTACACCCGCAAGCTGGCCGAGATCCTGCTGGCACGGAAGATCGAGTCGGAGCTGAGCAAGGACGAGATCTTCGAGCTGTACCTGAACAAGAGCTTCTTCGGCAACCGCGCCTACGGTGTGGCCGCCGCCGCCGAGTTCTACTACGGCAAGAAGCTCAACGAGCTGGACCTGGATGAAATGGCCTCGCTGGCCGGCATCCCCAAGTTCCCGTCTTCGGGCAACCCGATCTCCAACCCGGAACGTGCCCGCCAGCGCCGCGACAACTACGTGCTGCAGCGCATGGCCGACCTGAAGTTCGTCAGCCAGGCCGAGGCCGATGCGGCGAAGGCCGTGCCGATGCACGCCACCGCGCATGAGCCGCCGGTCCAGGTCGATGCCCCGTACGTGGCCGAGCTGGTGCGCCAGGAAATGATCGCCCGCTTCGGCGGCGATGTGGTCAACAAGGGTTACCACGTCACCACCACCATCGATGCGACCCTGCAGACCGCCGCCAACCAGTCGGTGCGCGACGGCCTGCTGCTGTACGACCACCGCCATGGCTGGCACGGCGTGGAGAAGCAGGTCCAGGTAGGCGCCAGCGAAGACGCCGCTGCCCTGGCCGAGCACCTGCGCGGCATGTTCGGCCAGGCCGGCCTGCTGCCGGCCATCGTTGCCAGCACCGGCGCCGATGGCAGCGCCACCGTGGTGCTGGCCAATCGCAGCGAGATCGTGCTGCCGGCCGGCGCCGCCAAGTGGGCCAACAAGAGCCCGGCCAAGCTGGTGCAGCGCGGCGACATCGTGCGCGTGCGCGCCGGTGCCAAGGAGGGCGAATGGCTGCTGGACCAGCTGCCGCGCGGCCAGTCCGCACTGGTTTCGCTGGATGCCCACAGCGGCGCGCTGAAAGCGCTGGTCGGTGGCTTCAGCTTCTCCGGCAACAAGTTCAACCGCGCCACCCAGGCCCGTCGCCAACCGGGTTCGAGCTTCAAGCCGTTCGTCTATGCGGCCGCCTTCGACAAGGGCTACAACCCGGCCTCGATCGTGCTCGACGCCCCGGTCGTGTTCCGCGACCGCCGCGGCAAGACCTGGGCCCCGCAGAACGACGGCGGCGGCTTCCGCGGCCCGATGCGCCTGCGCGAAGCGCTGGTGCAGTCACGCAACCTGGTTTCGGTGCGACTGCTCGATGGCATGGGCGTGGATTACGCGCGCAAGTACATCAGTGAATTTGGTTTTGCCGAGTCGGAGCTGCCGCCGAACCTGTCGATGTCGCTGGGTACCGCCTCGCTGACTCCGCTGTCGGTAGCCCGTGGCTATGCCGTGTTCGCCAACGGCGGCTCGCGCGTGGACACCTGGCTGATCGACCAGGTGAACGACCGCGACGGCAATCTGGTGTTCAAGGAAAACCCGGCAATGGCATGCCGCGACTGCGCCGGCAGCAGCGGCCAGCCGGTCAACCAGGTGGTGGACGGCTTCAACTTCGGCGCCCCGGCCCCGAAGGTGGACCCGGCCGCTGCGGCAAAGGCCGAAGCCAAGCCCGAAACCCCGGCCGCACCGGTCAACCCGGATGCACGCACCGCCCCGCGCGCGATCGACGCCCGCACCGCCTACCAGCTGGTGTCGATGATGCGCGACGTGGTCCAGCGCGGTACCGGTGCTCAGGCCAAGGTACTCGGCCGCGAGGACGTAGGCGGCAAGACCGGCTCCACCAACGACCACCGCGATGCCTGGTTCTCCGGCTTCGGCGGCCCGTACGTGACCACCGTGTGGGTGGGCCGCGACGACTTCCGCTCGCTGGGCTACCGCGAATACGGTGGCAAGGCCGCCCTGCCGATCTGGATCGACTACATGCGCACCGCGCTGAAGGACACCCCGATCGCGCAGAACGACCCGCCCAGCGGCATGGTGCAGGCCACCCTCAATGGCGCCACCGAGTGGGTGAAGGTGGAAGACATGGACCGCCTGACCGACTACGACCTGAACCTCAATACGCCGCAGGCCGACGCCGCCGCTTTCGATATCTTCTGAGGAAGGGGGCGATGGGTGCCAACCGTGGGTTGGCACCGATGCTGCTCTGGTAGCTGCCAACCTTGGTTGGCACCCCGTGCCGACCAAGGTCGGCACCTACCAGAGCGTTGGTGGATCAACGGCACGGTCTTGCCGGGTAGCGCCGGGCCATGCCCGGCGAGCGCAGCGGCGCCTCCGCGAAATACCCACGCAGATGTCACATCCGTGCGCTAGTCTGTAGCCAGGTCGCAACAGGGAGTCATCGCATGCATCGCGCCCGTCAGCATGCTGCCAGCCAGACCCGCGAGCGGCGCCACCGTCTCGCCCACGAAGCCGCGCGCCTGATGGCCGAAGGCGGCATCCGCGACTACCACCAGGCCAAGTTGAAGGCCGCCACCCGGCTCGGCATCCACGACGATGCCTCCCTGCCCCGGAACACCGAGATTGAAGACGCCCTGCGCGAGTACCAGCGGTTGTTCTCCGGGCCCCAGCATGGCAACGAACTGCAGCGCCGCCGCGAAGCCGCAATGCGCGCCCTGGAGTTCCTGCACGGCTTCGCCCCACGCCTGGTCGGCCCGGTACTGGATGGCACCGCCGACGCCAACAGCCCCGTGCAGCTGCACCTGCACAGTGACGACCCGGAAGCCGTGCATCGCTTCCTGGACGAACATGGCATCCCCGCCGAATCACGGACACGTCGTCTGCGCATGGACCGCGAACGCTGCCTGGACGTGCCGGTGTGGGTGTTCAGTGCCGAAGAGCTGACCTTCGACCTGGCCGTGCTGCCCTACGACGCCCTGCGCCAAGCGCCGCTGTCGCCGGTGGATGAGAAGCCGATGCGGCGCGCGTCCGTGGCGCAGTTGCGGCAGGTGCTGGCCGAGGCGGAGATCACCGCGTATATCGGCGGGTGACGGTAGCGCCAGTCTTGGTGGGTGCGGACTGTTGGTCCGCACTGCATTTCAGACTTCCGGATATCTGACTGAAGAGCAGCCGAGCGTGGGCTCGGCTCTACAGGGCGCGTGGCATCCGCGGGCGCCACCTAGCATGGCAGTGCTCTACAGTGGCATGCCATTACCGGTCGTCGGCTCCGGGCCAATCAACCACTCCGGCAACCACGGTGCGGGTGCGCGCTTGGGGTACTCCGCCATCATCCGCGCGTGCATGGTCTGCAGATCGTTCAACAGCCATACCTGGTGAAAGATGTCACTGAACGAATCCGACCAGCCGCTCTTCACCCGTTGGCGATCGACGCTCGTGAGACCGGGCACCAGATCACGCGGGCCATCCAGAATGGGTTGCAACGCCCTGTTGATGCCCGCGTTCTCCGTCGCGGCCTCACGCAGCTGGCTGATGTGCGCCTGCACCCGTGTGCATTGATACGGCACGCAGCCCGCGGTCGCCTCGATGTAATCGGCGATATCCGCCAGCAGGTTCGCCTTCAGCCGCCATGCCACCTCGCCATCCAGCACTTGCCGCACCCGCATCGTACGCACCGTGCTGGCCCGGATCTCCTCCGGCGTGGAGAACGGCTTGCCGGGGGGAGTACCACCATGGCGCACCAGAACAATCCTGTGGATCGCCTCGTTGGTGATGCCCTCCACCCGTAGCGCAGCTACCTGCGGATGCATGCGCGGAAGCGGCACATTGGTGAACCGCCAGTAGTACCAGAGCAACGCCACTACCCCCAGGAAGCACAGCACGCTGGCAAGCATCCAGACGTCCAGATGCCGGGTGTGGTAGTAAAACCGTGCCCGCCAAACGTAGAACGTGCGGTAGCTGATGAATCGACTCACCCATCGGTACATTGCCATCTCCTCGGCAAGGACCCCGGCGCGGCGGGGCTCGTTACGCGCACCACGCCGGGGCGCCATGGCTTACCAGCCGATGCCCACACCCACGCCCATGCTGCGTTCACCGCTGTTGGTGAAGGCACCATTGAGGCTGAAGGTGGCTGAGCCCTTGTCGTTGAGTACGCGCTGGTAACCCACCGCCATGGCCGACTCGCCCTCGGCGTAGCCCACGCCCGCGCCAAGGCGGTTGTAGGTGGCCAGGCCAGCGGTGTTCATGGCCATGGCCGTCTGCGCGCTGCTCATCGCCGCCATGCGGTTGAAGCGCTTGTCCATCTTGTCCAGGCGGCGCTCGAAGTTGCTGATCGCACCGTCGGTGTACTCGTTGGCACGGGCCAGCATCTTTTCCAACTCGGCGGTATCAACCTGCGGCGTGGGCGCGGGCGAATCGTCCTTCTTCGACTTCGGCTGCGGTGCAGGCGAAGCGCCCTCGCCTGCCGAAGCGACCTGCGGCGAACCGCTGGCTTCCGGGCTTGGCATGATCTCTTCGGTCGGCGCTGCCGACGCCGTGGCCATTGCACGCGCCTGCGGCTGGCCGTCCACGCGCTGCTCCAGGCCATCGATGCGACCGTTGAGCTGCTGCTGCGCGGCATGCAACTGGCCACCGTTGACCGCCTCGCGGCTGCCGGCGGCGATCAAGCCGTTGGCGACGTTGGAGATGACCATGCCGTTGGCACCCGCCAGGGTGAGCTGGGCGGTGCCGTCGCTGCGGATGGACGGAGATTCCTGGAACACCGAGCGGAGCTGGGCTTCCACACGGTCGACACGGGAGCCAGTGGTGACTACGGCCGAGTCGAGCGTGGCGAGGGCTTCGTTGATGGTGTTCTGCTGCTGGCCCTGGACGTTGAAGCCGGGGATGGTGACGTTGCCGTTGGCGTCCATGTTGCCGCCGAGGGTGGACAGTGCGCCACGGAGCTGGCCGACGGTGGCGGCGTCGTTGGCGTTGCGGCCGTTGGCTACGTTGACGAGGCGGCGCTGGTATCTGCTATTTCCGAAGGATGCCGTGTCTGCCTCTGTGGCAACGGATCCCATGCCAATGGCGGCGGACCTGACCGCACCGACTTCTGTTCTAGTGACTGCGCCTAGCGCCACGCTATCAGAACCAGCCGTACGTGACCCTACACCGAGAGCGAATGCGCTATCTGCTCCCTGTTCGACCAAGGCCCCTCTCCCCAGAGCAACGGAATTCTTGCCCAAAGCAATCGCAAAAGCGCCAACGGCTGTTCCACCCTCACCTCCATCCTTAGGTGTGGCTTGCGCGGATTCACCAATCGCAACACCAAACGATCCAGCCTTGGCGTCCTCACTCAAATCGTCCCGACCGATTTTGAAGAATCGATGAGTCGATTCAACGCTCGCGATTCGCTGATTAGTCACATACAGCTGACTGCCGTTAACTGCATCAGTACTGAAGGCAGATGAGATATCCCCCGAATCAATCCCAGTCAATCGCGATCCAGCGAAATCAATCGGCCCTCCTCGTTCATCAAGTGCTTGCTGAAGAACATACCTCACGCCTTTATCTGACATGCCCTTCATACGCTCGATCTCATCTCCGTTCCTAGCGATTTCCTGCTTGGCTGCGTACAGCTGACTGCCAGTCACCGCATCACGACTACCCGCATCAATACGCCCATCGACGAGATTCGACAGAATCATGCCCTGCGCACCAGCCAGGTTCAGTTGGCCGATTCCATTTGCGCTCGTTGACGGCGACTGTTGGAATGTCGCGCGCAGCTGGCCTTCGACGCCATCTACGCGACTATCGGCCCTGAGCACTGCACCATCGAGAATAGCCATGGCGTCACCTACATTGCTCTGCGTACCACCCTGTACGTTGTAGACGGGCGCTATCACGCCACCTTGGCTGCTCAACCTCGCACCACCTCCTAAAGTGGAGAGGGATTCAGACAACTGGACGATGGCAACAGCTTCGGCATCGCCGAGTCCTCGAGAAACGCCGGTCAACCTTCGACGGATGCTGTCATTTCCAAAAGAAACGGTGTCAGGTTCTGATGCAATCGAGCCATAGCCAACTGCGACACTATTGTTTGCTCCCGCCTGCACCTGACTTTCCGCGCCCAGTGCTACCCCTCGGTTCGCGTTGACGGATGTGCCAACGCCCAATGCAAAGCCACCTTCTGCACTTCCAGCAACGTACGCTGCGCGACCTATGGCGATGGAGTTCTTTCCCACCGCGCGAGAAAATGCCCCTATCGCGACTCCACCTTCACCACCGACGGTTGCTTCAGCCGAATCACCGATTGCAACTGCCCCCACTCCTGCGGCCGATGCTCGTTGGCTGCCACCTATACCGATTGATACGAACTTTCCCACGCTCTCAAGCGCCAGGATTTTCTCGTTGGCCGCAAACAACTGCCCACCATTCACTGCATCGGTACTGGACGCAGAGCTGATATCCCCCGCTGCCACACCCCGCACCTTGCCGCCGTCCAGATCAATGGAGCCGTCAGCTGCGTAGCGGACCACACCCTCCAGATCGGGATCGAAGTTGTCGAACTCGGTACGCAGGGCATCCAGATCGCGCCGGTTGTCGGCGATACGCGTCTGGTGCCCAGAAATCTGCGAGGCATGACTGGTCAGCAGGGACTGATTTGCAGTGACTTTCTCGTCAACGGCAAACAGCTGCTTGCCCGTTACTGCATCCGTGCTGGTGTTGCTCAACGCGGCATCCGCCACGTTTACCAATTTGCGCTTCAGCGTCGCGTTGCCAACAGAGACCTGGCTGGTGCCGGTCGTCACGGACTTCTCGCCCAAGGCCACCGCATTGTCGTGCAATGCCTTCGCGTTTCCACCGAGGGCGACAGCATAGTGGGCCGTCACACTGGAAGCGCTGCCTACAGCGATTGCATTGGTGCCTACGGCATTGGCCGTGTTGCCCAGAGCGATTGCTGCCACGCCATTGCCCTTGGCAGCATTACCCATCGCCATGGCCAGGTTTCCGGTCGCGGTTGCTTTGTTCGCCTCGCTCACCTCAGCCGCTGTGGCAAGTAGATTGTTCGTGGCCCGGGCTCTGCGCAAGGCCTCTTGCGCAGCGGCTTGCGCTGCAGCCAGGTCCTGATTGGTGGCATGCAACTGGTTGCCGGTGATCGCGTCGGTACTGCCCGGCGCGATCACGCCATCGGCCAGGTACTGGATCTTTCGCCTGTTGGAGGAATTTCCGACCGAGATGGTATTGGCGCCTGCTGTTACCGAACCGGCCCCCAGGGCTACGGCATTGGCGTGCGTGGCACTGGCGCGATCTCCCAGAGCTACCGCACTGGCGCTGCCTGCCTTGGCGAGGTTCCCGACAGCAGTGGAATACGTTCCGCTGGCAGCCGACTCACGTCCCAGTGCGGTGGCCTGAGTGGCCGACGCCTGTGCAGAGAATCCAAACGCGCTGGCGTGGGTACCTTGCGCCTTGGCCTGTGTGCCCGCAGCGAATGCGCCGGTGCCACTGGCAACTGCCTTGTTGGCGTTGGACATGGCCGTGCCCACTGCTGTGATATAGCCACTGGACGTCGCTGTGCCCAGAGCATTTTCGGCGATGGTTTTGGCGGTCGTCGCGTTGGACGTCGCGGTCGCCACCAATGCGTTGGTAGCGTGCAACTGGTTGCCGGTGATCGCGTCGGTACTGCCCGCCGCAATCACGCCATCGGCCAGGTACTGGATCTTCCGCCTGTTGGAGGAACTTCCGACCGAGACGCTGTTGGCTCCAGAGGTGACCGAGTTGCTGCCGAGTGCAACCGAATTCCCATGCGTCGCGATTGCCCCGCGACCAAGGGCCACCGTACCGTTGGTGCTTGTCTTGGCCTGATAGCCGATGGCAACCCCATCATGCGTGGAACTGGCACTGCCGCCCAAGGCGACGGCACCCGTCCAGCCGCTGCTGCCAGCGAAGGCACCTGCGCCAATGGCAATACGCGCTACTCCGGACCCGGGTGCCGTGCGCGCGCCGCCGCCCAATGCGAGTGTATCTTCACCGTCAGCCGTTGCCTCAACGCCTATCGCAAGCGCACGGCTGCCGATTGCCTTGGCGGCATTGGCACTGGATGGCGCAGTCCCCGTCGCCAGCAACGTCTGACTCTGGCGTACGCTGGCCAGCGCCTGCTGCGTAGCATGCAACTGCCTGCCGGTCACGACCTCGCTGCTGTTTGCGTCGACCGCACCATCGGCGACATAGACAATCTTGCGTCGCGTTCCGCCATTTCCGACCGATACCTGATTGTCACCATAGTCATTGGAATCCGCCCCAAGCACGATGGAATTGCGCCCGGCCGCGAGCGCGCCGCTCCCTAGCGCAATCGCGTTGTAGCCGTAGGATTTTGCATCGTTACCCACCGCGACGCTGCCAATCTCCCAGGCAACGGCCTGATGCCCCAGCGCAGTCGCATGTTGCCCGTTGGCATTGGCTTGGTAGCCAAGTGCCACGCCGTAGTTGTTGGAGTGTGCCCATACGCCGACCGCGACTGCCCTGTTGAGAGCACCAGCATACGAACCGAGCTGGACGAAGTCGCTGTAGGCCAGCGGAAGCGCGTTCGCGCGGGAGAACGCTCGCCCGCTGGGAGCGGTGGCGGCATCCTCGTGCACAAGCATGGCGCTTGCGTTGAACGGGCCAAAGGCAGCGTACAGGGCGTCTTCCATCCACTCATCAGCGCCTGTTTCGAGATGGCCCGCTGTGGCTGCCATGACCGATGCCGGCAGCATGGCCAGCACCAGCGCCAGTCCGGGACCACGCGATGTGTGCCTGCGCGTGCCGCGCGCTGCCACCAGTTCGCTTGCAACCACCCAGCATTGGCGGGCGGCGGACCAGAGCCGTCGATAGATCTTGTTCATGGGATTCTCCTTAACAAACGGAACAGAAGGAACCGCTGTGGCACCAAGCCACAGCGGCGAGATGCACTCAGAGCGCGACGTTGTGCACGTGCTCGCGATAGCCATCGCGGGTCAGCCGGTAGCGCAGCTGCAGCGTGTGGCCCGGCTGCAGGGCAAATGGCAGTTCCAGCGCGCTGCCGGGATACAGGCTGCGCGAGACGTCATGTGCGGTGCAGCGCGCGCCATCGCAGTCAGCGATGCTGGTGATGCCCACGCGTACCGTGCCGGTGTTGCGCAGTTGGCTTCCCTCCACCTGCACGTCCATCGTCGATTGCGCGGGCAGCACATTGACCAGCGCGCCCCATACCAGGCTGACGCCGACATTGGCCTGGGCCTTCTCACCCTCGCCTGCCGGGTCTGCACGTTCGGGGCCGCGCACACCCTCGAAGTACACGCGGTATGCCGTTTCCTTTTCGACCGGCTGCAGCGGAATCACACGGATCAGCCGGTTGCCGCCACCGGCGAGGGCGAACTTTCCCGGCGTGATGGCGATGGCGGCCTCATTCGGCTCCACCTCAACCTCCTGTTCACCTGCCCCCGCCGGGTCGACGATGCGCTTGATCGATGCCTGCACGTACTGCGGCTGGGTGGACTGCGAGTAGATGCGTATCTGCGCGCCCGTCTTCGCGTCCACCGAGGTACGCATGGGATGCACGGTGAGATTGGCATGGGCAGGCAACGCCATCAGCAGCGACAGCGGCAGCAGGCAGCGGACTAGGGGTTTCATCGGGTACTCCATGTGGGGTTCAGGGCGTGACGGTGGGAACACGCAGTTCCACCTTGAGATCGCCGCTGTAGTAGCCGGGGCGCTTGGTGCTGACCGGCACGCGCGGTGTTTCCAGCGTCAATGGCGTAGGCACGCAGAACACCGGCTGCGTCATGCCGGGCAGCAGCACCAGCCGCAGCCGTGCGGTATCGATGCCGTGCAGCAACTGCTCCACACCATTGCGCATGGGCAACGCGCTACCGTTGTGATCCAGGGTGACGGTGTAGTCCACGCGCTGGGTGGCATCGCTGCCGCCATCGACGTGCCATACCGAGTAGCCCGAGGGCCCGGGAGGTTGCGCGCCGCTGTCACGCACGGTGACGCCGAGGTAGCTGCTCTGCGAGCCAAGTCCGTCGTACAGGCACATGTCGAGCTGGGTACGCCCGCCGATGGTCTGCGCGATCGGGTCGTACTGCAGGTTCAGGCCAACGTGAGGGTTGACCTGGTCGAAAAGCGGGAAGTAGATGGAGACCGCGTTGTGATCGGTGATGGTGAAGTCGAAGGAGAACGAGTAGTCCGCAAGGTGCTGGTGGGGCGGCATTCGTAGCGTCAGGTCCAATACGGCCGACCAGTGACCCGCTACAAGCTGGCTCAACTGACCGGAAGTCAGCTTCATCTCGACGGATGTGCCCACGCGATCAATACCCGCGCACGAGCCTGTGGTGGAAGACCAGACTGGCCGGAGCGGCCCGGACCAGTAGTCAAAGCTGCAGGCGAACGTAGCGTCGATACGACGGATGGCAGCGGTGACTTCCACATCCACCTCCATACCGCTGCGACTTTCCGTGAACCTCAGTGGGATTGTGCTAACGGCCCCTCTACTATCCTCCAAGGTGTCATTAGTCGGGCACTTTCCGCGTTCCGAGCTGGAGTTCGAGCTGCACGTCATGAACATATGACCGTAGCCCAGCGTGCCCTGCTCCTCGTATCCAAATACAGTTTTGGATGGCCACAACTCGATATCTCCCGGCATCGCAGAGCGATCCCAACTCATCACGATGTCCCGGTGCTCGCTCGACGGATGCGTCTCCGGCGGCTGTTGCGCCATCGCCCGCGGCACCAACAGCACCAGCCCACACAACACCGCCATCACCCACCACAACCGACGGCTCACTTCGCACCTCCCGCTGCTGCGGTCTGTGGCGTGGCGGCGATCAGCGCCTGCTCCTGCAGCAACCGCGTCACCCGCGCCTGGTGGCGGATGTCGGCCGGCAGCTGGGCCACGGCCAGCGGCTCGCACTGCACGGCGCCTACCAGCATCACCACGCTGCGGCGCTCGCGCACCTGCAGCGGGCAGTGCAGCAACCGGTCGTCCTGCAGCAGGTACAGGGTCTTCTCGCGTCGTGGGAAGTCGGCCACGAAACCTCCATTGCTGCCGGTGCCGGGCACCGGCGCGTTGAGAATGCGGGCACCGCGCAGCGGTGCGCCGGCGATGTCCTGGGCGTTGCCGATGAAGGTGTAGGTCACTTCAATCGGCACCGGCATGCGTACCAGCCGGCCCGGTGGCAGGAACAACGGACGCGCGCCGCCCACACCGCTCACGCGCACGGCGGCGATGCTGTCCAGGGCGCTGGCGTCCTGCACTTCAGCGCGGTGCGACTGGTAGGCGGAAATCGGCAGCAGCCGGCGCTCGCCCAGCTTCAGTCGCTGCCGGCGCAGCCCGCCCACCTGCAGCTCGGCGGCAACGCCGCTCAGGTCCAGGTCGTCGGTGTCATCCACCTGCACCGCCAGCCCCGCGTCGGCGCCAACGCCAGCGCCCCAGTACACGCCGCGCTTGCCGATGGCCAGGCCGGAACTGTGCGTGGCGCTGTACGCCACTTCGTTGCCACCCTGGTGCTGGTAGCGCGACACCGTGGCACCGGTCTGGCCGATACGGTTCAGCAGCTGGGTACTCAGCGTGGCGCTGTAGCGCTCGTTGTTGTTGCCGCGCAGTTCGCCCGATACCTCGCGGTACTGATCCTCGTATTCCTGGCGCAGCGTCTGCCCGGCGCTGTAGTTGATGTCCGGGCGCGCATGCTGTGGTTGCCGCACGTCCACGCCATAGCGTCGCTGCGAACTGCCCCGGTCATCGTGCTGCAGGCGGTTGAGGCTGAAATTGAGGTAGATGCCGCGGTCACGGCCGTCGCGCAGTCCACCGCCGCTGGTCTGCTGCCACACGCCGATGCGGCTGGAGACACTGAACTCGCCCCAGCGCTGGCTGCGGCTGTAGCTGGCCTGCCAGGTGCGGCTGAGCTGCGGTATGCGCGTGGGCTGTGGCATCCACGGCGGCAGCAGCGGGTCAAGTCCGGCCAGCGGATCATCATCCAGCCCCGGCCGCACGGTGCCTGCACGCCAGGTCTGGCGGCGCGTATAGGCCACGTAGGCGTTGCCGCCGGCCACCGGCAGCGCCATCGAGGCGCTGAGCGAATCGGCGCAGCCGAGCCGGTCGCGCGCGTCATCCTCGAACTGGCAGGCACGGCCGCGCATGCGCTGGTGGTACACATTCCACGAAGCGCGGCGACGGTAGGAAACCTGATGCTGCTGGCCACGGCTGCCATCGCTGCCGTGCATGCCACTGAAGGTGGCGCGGACTTCCTGGGTGGCAAACACATGGCGCAGGTCCACCCGCAGTTCGCCGTAGCTGAAACCGCCCAGATCGGCGATGCCAGCGGTCATGGCCACGTTGCGCCCCATCGGCACGCGCAGGCCGCCCATGGCCGCCAGTTCGTCGTCGAAGCGGTCGCTGCGGCGCTCGTTGCGGCGGCCCCCCTGCAGGAACCACTGCACGCTGCTGTCGGTCCAGTCACCGCCCTTGTCGAACGGCGCGTCCTCGTTGCGTACCAGCACGCCGTCTTCGTAGATGCGCAGGCTGACGGTGTAGTTGCCCATGGGGAACCGGCGCGTATCGAGCTGGTTGATGCCTGCCTGCAGGTAGAAGGTCTGCAACAGGCGCTCGCCATCGAACGCATCCACACGCGCATCGCGCGCCAGCAGCACGGTGAGCGGCGCGGCCTGCACGGCGGCGGCGGAGTCCACGTAGGCCTGCGTGGTGCCCAGCCGCAGGCCCTGGAAGCGATCCATCGGCAGCATGCTGAAACTGAAGGTGCCGCCCTGCGGGCTGCTCAGGTTGCGGCGGTCCATGCGCCCGGCCTGCAGGTAGTGCTGCTGGCCCAGGTCATGGCGGTAGTAGGCGTTGTCGAGCTGGAAACGGCGGCTGGCAAGACCGCCGCGGTAGTGCTGCTGGCTGAAGGTCCAGTCGGCGGACAGGTGTCCGCGCTGGAACACGCCCAGTGCACCCATGCCCTGCGCGGCCAGCGCCTGGTAGCCCCGGCCACCGCTGACATTGAAGGTGTGCTGGTGCAGGAAGGCGTTCTCGGCATTGGCGCTGACCTGGTGGTAGCGCTCGGCGGCCGGCTCGCCGGGGATCCATTGGCGGGCGACAAACAGGCGCACTGCGCCCTCGCCTTCGTCATACAGCGCGCACACGGCAGTGGGCTCCTGGGGAGGATCGATGTACCCGCAACCGGCACTGGCACCACCGTAACGGCACGCCAGATGACTGTTGCGCGGCAGCGGCTGCGACAACGCCGGCAGCAGCGCGGCCTGCGCTTCGGCGGACAGCTGCAAGGCCTGCAGCGCCTCGGCCGGGGTTTCCAGCTGCACGTGTTCCAGGGTCACGCGCACCGGCACCAGCCCGGTCGAACGACCGAACAGACGGATCTCCAGGTGTTCGGTCTGGCCTTCGACCAGATCCTCGAAACCGGCGGGAACGCCGCGCGCCGCGACCAGGGGTGTGGCCAGCGACAGGGCGAGCGCGACCGCCAGCCGGGTGACGGCGGGTGCGGGAGCATTCATGGGGATTACCGGAAGCAGCCGGCCCGGCAAGCGGGCCGGCGCGGGTGCCTTACGGGCTGGTGGTCTTCTGCTGCATGGCGATGGTGACGATGCCTTCGTAGCGGCCACCGCGGGTGATCGGCGCCGGGCTGGTCTGCGCGATGCGCAGCGCCATCGGGATCGACGCACCGGGCATGGCGCCATCAAACAGATCGGTTGCGGAGAAATCCTGCGCCGCCACGGTCAGCGCCCTGCCATTGAGGCTGACGGTCAGCGGCACCGGCGCGCCGCCACCATCGGTGTTGAGCAGCTGCGGGGTGCTGCCAACACGCACTTCGATGTCCTTGCTTTCATCGTTGGAGTAGATGCGCACCTGCTGCGACCAGGGCACCAGGCCGCTGACCGGGTTGTGGACCATGTTGACCACCGAATCCAGCGCAGTGCCATCGGCCTTGAGCAGGGCCAGGGTCGGATCGACGTCGGCCCAGACCTTGATGTCGGCATCGAATGCATTGGCGGACAGCGAAACGGTAGCCAGCGCTGCAGCGAGCGCGGCCTTCTTCAGGATGGAGTTCATGGTGTCTCTCTCGGACGGTGGGATATGAGGCCTCCAGTGCGGAGGCATCACCCGCCTGCGTGGGGGCGGGCGACGGAGAGAATGGTAGGTAGGCCTACCGCACGCTGACCATTCAAGGATTCCTAAATAACTGAACGTTAAGAAGAATCCTTGAATTCACTCAATGTTTAGGGGTTATGCAATCTTCCTCATACCGCGTTTGCAACAACCCTCATTGCGGGAGATGCCCTTCGTAGAAGTGCACAATGCTCGACGCACGCGCGCACTACCGTCGCCTCAACGCGTGCCGACGATCCGCACATGATCCACGTCGATGTCGGTGGGCTTGAAGCGGTGCGTATCCACTTCACCGTGCAGTTCCACCACGGTGGTCGCGCTGACGGCCTGGTGGCTGGGCAGATCCTTGTCGTCGATTTCCACATCGATCTCGCCGGTAGCGTCCTTGAAGCGGTAGCGCTCGTGGCCGATCTTGGCCACCAGCGTGCCCTGCAGCACCACCGGCTGATCGTCACGCTGGTCGCGCGCCTCGGCAACCGTGGTGACGGCACTGGTGGCGCCCGGGCCGGTGTACTGGGCGAAGGCGCCAGCGCTGGGCAGGCTCAAGGAGGTGGCGATGAGCGCAAGGGTGAGTCGTCGGTTCATGGGGGTCTCCATGCAGGGATATGTGCCCTCAGCTTCTATCGCCTCGAATGTGATGCCCATGCAATAGATCCGAAAAGATGTGAAAACGACATCCCGTGTCAGAAACCATTCATCCCGAACCCGACGCCTCTTTCAGGAACGATTCCATGGCCGCCACCAGGGCCAGCGGCGTCTCGTTCATCGGGTAATGCCCGGCATCCCGCAGGACCTCCATCGTGGCCTGCCGGTAGCGGCGCAGATAGGTGCGCTGCATCAGTGCGCGGTTGAAGGTGGGATCGTGCCCACCCACCAGCACCTTCAACCAATGATTGCCGACGATCTCATTGCTGAAATCGGTATCCGCCCATGCTGGAAGATAGGCGGCAAATGCTGCAGGTGAAGCATGTGCCGCCGAATACGCGGCCTTCCAGTCGAGCCATTGCGCCGGCAGCCGTCCGCCGGTACTGCGATCGATGATGGTCCGACGCACGCCTACGTCCCCGGCTGCCGTTTCAAGCAGGCTTCGCGTCGCGGCGTCGTAGACAATGCCGCCGCATGGCACCGGCGCAATGGCCACCATGCCGCGTACCCTTTCCGGCGCAAGCACGGCCATGCGTTCAATGGCCACGCCGCCCATCGAATGACCTGCCACGCTGAAGCGCTCGTGGCCCAGGGCGGTCATCAGATCCAATGCATCGGACGCAATCTCGCCGATGGTATAGGCCCCCCGTACATCGCGCATGCCGCCGTAGCCACGACAGTCCATGAAGATGTAGCTGAAGTCGTCGCGCGACAGCCATGGCTCGATGGGCTCGAACGCGTGCGCGTCGCCGAACCAGCCGTGCAGCACCAGGACAGCATGGGGTCCGTGTCCCACGCGATGGAAAGTATTGGTCATGTGGCTCCATTACAGCTGAGGGGAGCGTTGATGCTAGACAGCGCGGATCCGGCCCACCGTCGATGACGGGTCAATCGCTATAGAATCCGGGCCATGCGCAATTCGCTGCTTGAACCCTACGAAGACCTGCCACGCGATGTCGTGGTCACCTCGAACGACTACGCAGCCGAGTTCACGTTTCCCCGCCATGCCCATCGGCGCGGGCAGTTCGCGTTCGCTGCGCGCGGCACCATCAGTGTGGCCACGCCGCAGGGGCGGTGGCTGGTTCCCCCACGGCGCGCCTGCTGGGTGCCTGCAGGCCTGACGCATGAGATGACCATGCGCGGGCCAGTGACGATGCTCAACGCCTTTCTCTCCGCCGAGGTGGCCGACGCAGTGGCGCTGCCGCCGCACTGCCGGGTGTACGCGGTCTCTGCGCTATTGCAGCAGCTGCTGGAGGCGGCGGTGGACCTGCCCCCGCTGTACGACGAAGACGGGCGCGCAGGCAAACTGATGCAGCTGCTGGTGGCGGAAATCGCATCGATGCCGACACTTTCCCTGCATGCACCGCTGCCCGCCGATGCACGTCTCGCACGTGTCTGCCGCGCATTGCTCGACGTTCCTTCGCTGAGAGCCCGCCTCGATGACGTTGCTGCCGAAGCAGGCATGAGCCGGCGCACGTTCACGCGCCTGTTCCGCGCCAATACCGGGGTGGGTTTTGCCGAGTGGCGGCAGCAGGTGTGCCTGCTGGTGGCCATCGAGCGGCTGGGACAGGGCCAGGCGGTGACGCGTGTGGCATTGGACCTGGGCTATGCAAGCCCGAGCGCGTTTTCCGCTGCCTTCCGGCGTGTGCTGGGGTGTTCGCCGAGCCGGTACGCAGAGGCGTAGTACTGGGCCGGTGATTGGCTGTTGTGTGCGCTGCGCGCGTGGGTCGAGCGTGGCTCGACGCTGTAAATGTCCATGCGCAACTGGATGGCATCAGGCCGCCTCGCGGCGGCCTGATGGATCTCACTCAACGACACGACCTCAGAAGAAGATCGCGTACAGGATCAACAGCGGAATCGGCACGCCCAAGAACCAGAGCAGAAGCGTTTTCATGGCAGGTCTCCTTGCATCAGATGCGGGTTACAGGTCGCGGCGACGGCCGCCCCAGGTGGCGCTGAGGCTGGCGAAGAACGCGCCGATCAGCAGGGTGATGAACAGCCACAGCGCGGCATAGGCCGTTGCCTTGCGGGCATCGTCGGCAGCCTGCTTGGCGGTGGTCTTGGCCTTCTCCAGCGCAGCACGCATGCGGGTCTGCACGTCGGTCACACGGGCCTGCGCTTCGGCCGGGCTCATGCCCGTCTCGCGCGCGATCAGCTGCGACAGGTACTGGGTATCGGCCGGGTCCAGGCCATCCCCCTGCAGACTGTTGACGATGATGCGGTTCACTTCGGCACGGACTTCGCGGCGGTCGCCCATCGGGCCATTGCCCGGCATCGGTCGCGGCGGCGGCGGGGCCGTGCGGGCGTCACGTGGGCCAACGCTGGCGGCGGCCGGGGGCGGCGGCGGTGCGGCAGGGTCCATCGGGCTGGTACCCGGCGCTGCGCCCGCTGCCGGCGCAACCGGAGGTGCACCGGCAGCGTCCGGGCCCGCCGTGGTGGCACTGCGGAACAGCGAATCCACCCAGTAGTTGAGGTCGCTCTCCGGTGCGCCTGCAGCAGCGCTGCCAGCTCCGGCCACGGCAGCACCGGCAGTGGTGGCAGCGGCGCCTGCGGTCGCACCGGCAACCTTTGCGCCGGCGCCCAGCACGCCACCGATGACCGAGGTCAACAGGCCAGCAGTGAGCAGAGTCGCCACAGCCCAGGACACGAAGCCGTGCGCGGTGTCGCGGAAGTAGGTTTCATCGCCGTGCAGCTGCGTCCACTTGGTGCGCAGGCGACCGGCCAGATAACCACCCAGGCCGGAAGCGGCCAGCGCGGTGAAGGTCAGCCAGATGATGCTGGACCAGCCGAAGGTTTCCTTGCTGACGCCTTCGAACGACCACGGTGACACCGAGGACAGACCAAGGCCTACACCCAGGATGAGCAGGATGAGGGACAGTGCAGCGGCGGCAACGGCGCCGGCCAGGATCGCGCCCCAGGACACTGCGCTTTCGCTGGTGGGCGGCACGATGGGTGCGGTAACGACAGCGGCGACGTCGGGACCGAGCGGGCCGCGCTCGGGTGGATCGAATCGGGTACTCATGGGGTGGATGCTCCGTATCAGTGCTGCGGGTGCAGCTGGCGTCCTGAGGCTGCGCGAGCGCTTGTGAAGCTGGCGAGACCCTTGAATCACGCGGTCTTGGCGCGGTGAAGAGCGTGCCAACCAAGGTTGGCACCTACCAAAAAGCGGGAACGCGGTAGATCCATGCCACGCGTGGATGATTTTTCCCGAGTGTCGAAAGCGTGCCAACCAAGGTTGGCATCCACCAGAGCCGAAGCAAAAAAAAAACGCCCCGCGGATGCGGGGCGTTCTTGGCACAACCTACGCGGGCGATCAGCCCTGGTAGTCGCGCACGTCGCTGCCGGTGTAGACCTGGCGCGGACGGCCGATCTTCATTTCCGGGTCGACCTGCTGTTCCAGCCAATGCGACACCCAGCCGGAGGTGCGGCCGAGGGCGAACATGACGGTGAACATCTCGGTCGGGATCTGCAGCGCCTTGTAGATGATGCCGCTGTAGAAATCGACGTTCGGGTACAGCTTGCGGGCGACGAAGTACTCGTCCTGCAGCGCGGCCTGTTCCAGCTTGACGGCCACGTCCAGCAGCGGATCCTGCACGCCCAGCTGCTTGAGCACCTTGCTGGTCATCTCACCGATGACCTTGGCGCGCGGATCGAAGTTCTTGTAGACGCGGTGGCCGAAGCCCATCAGGCGGAAGCCGGAGGTCTTGTCCTTGGCCTTGACCACGGCGGACTCGACGTTGTCGGCGCTGCCGATCTCTTCCAGCATCTTCAGCACGGCTTCGTTGGCGCCGCCGTGGGCCGGACCCCACAGCGCGGTGACGCCAGCGGCGACCGACGCGTACGGGTTGGCACCGGTCGAACCGACCAGGCGCACGGTCGAGGTCGAGGCGTTCTGCTCGTGGTCGGCGTGCAGGATGAACAGCAGGTCCAGCGCCTTGACCACGTCCGGGTTCAGATCGTACTGGCCATCAGCCGACTCGAAGGTCTGCTTCAGGAAGCGGCTGACGTAGTCCAGCGAGGTGTCCGGCTTGTTGGCCGGCAGGCCCTTGCCGTGGCGGTAGATCAGCGCCGACAGGGTCGGCACCTTGGCGATCAGGCGCACGGCGGCCTGGCGGCGCTGTTCGGCGTCGGACAGGTCCAGCGAGGCGTGGTAGATGCCCGACAGCTGCGCGATGGCGGCGGTCAGGATCGCCATCGGATGGGCATCCTTGGCGAAGCTGCCGATCAGGGTGTTGATCGACTCATCGACGTTGGCTTCGGCAGCCAGCTCGTCGGTGAAGGCCTTCAGCTGCTCGGCGCTCGGGCGCTCGCCGTTGATCAGCAGGTAGGCCACTTCGACGTAGCTCGACTTTTCCGACAACTGTTCGATCGGGTAGCCGCGGTACAGCAGCACGCCCTTGTCGCCGTCGATGTAGGTGATGGCGGACTTGCAGCTGGCCGTCGCGGTGAAACCGGAATCGTAGGTGAAGTACCCCGTTTCCTTGGTCAGCTTCGCGATGTCGACGCAGTCGTTGCCAAGGGTGGGTTTGATGACGGGCAGAACGACCGACTTATCGCCGGCGTTGAGCGTGACCTGATCAAGATCGGACACTGTGTGCGCTCCTTCATGGGAAGGCGCCTGCCCAAGCGCATTGGTCAGGCACGTGAATGACGTCCTCGGCCTGTGCCGGGGATCACGCCATTATCGCACAGCAGCATTTGCCCGGCGCTAGACAGAAGTCGTAGACGACAGGCGGCCAGACGCCGGCCGTTGAGCGGCCCGGATCGGCAAAAGCGTTGTCACCCGAACGCAGTGTTCCGTCCATCCAAACGCCCGTTGGGTTGGCGTTGGGGAAAAACAAACGGCCGCGCAGAGCGCGGCCGTCGGTTCGAAGCTGGATCGACAGATCAGCGCGCGTAGCGCTTCTGGAACTTGTCGATGCGGCCCGAGGTATCGATGACCTTGTGCTTGCCCGTGTAGAACGGGTGCGAAGCAGAGGAAATTTCAACCTTCACCAGCGGGTAGTCGTTGCCGTCTTCCCACTTGATGGTTTCCTTCGTGCTCATGGTCGAGCGGGTCAGGATCTTGAAATCGGAGGTGACGTCATGGAAGACGACGTCGCGGTAGTTCGGATGGATATCGGCCTTCATGGGCTCACACCGTAAATGGGCTGGTGGTCAAGAGCGGCATTATAAGCACCGGTTGCCCCTCGGGGCAACCGGTTGCCGGCATCCGGCTCAGGCGGCGCCCAACGCCTGGCGCACCAGGGCCTCGAAGCGCGCCTGGTCGTAGGCCATCAGCAGATCGCAGTTGTCCGGCTGGCCGGTCTGGCGGTTCCAGTCGACGATGGTGGCACCGCGGCTGAACGTACCGTTCAGCTCCACGTTCAGCGGCCGCGACTCCACCTGCAGCTGCCCTTCCGGGTTCAGCGCCCAGGCCATGGCCAGTGCGTCGGCGGTGTACCAGCGGCCGCCCTTGCTGTCTTCGGACAGGCCGCGGGTCTTGCGCGAGATCAGCTCGTAGAAGCGGGCGCGATCGGAATCTGCGCCCAGCCACTGCTCGGCTTCGGTCAACGGCAGGCCATGGGCAACGGTGGCTTCCCAGTCCGACACCAGCAGGTGCGGGAACGCGGTGAACACCACATGCGCGGCTTCCGGGTCGAAGGCGATGTTGAATTCGGCGGCGGGGATGATGTTGCCGCGGCAGGTGACTGCGCCCCCCATCACCACGATGCGCTTGATGCGCTGGGGCAGGGTCGGATCGAGCTTCAGCGCCAGCGCCAGGTTGGTCAGCGGGCCGAGCATCACCAGCATCAGTTCGCCGGCGTGTTCGTGCGACAGGCGCAGGATCGCCAGCGCGGCGTGTTCGGCTTCAGCCTCGCGGCTCGGCGGTGGCAGGTCCACATCGCCATAACCATCACGGCCATGCACGTGGGCGGCGTCGACGGACGGATGCAGCAGCGGATCCGGGCTGCCGGCAAACACCGGCACGTCGGCGCGGCCGACGATGTCGCAGAGCTTGAGGGCGTTGCGGACGGTGTACTGCAGGCCGACATTGCCGGCGGCGATGGTCAGGGCGACCACGTCATGCCGTTCATCGGCAAAGGCCATCAGCAGGGCCAGGGCGTCGTCCACACCAGGGTCGGTGTCGATCAACAGGGGGATCTTGTGGGTCATCGTTGCCGTCTTCAGATCGGCAACGAAGTGTGGACCGGGATGATGACCGTTGCAAGTACGGGGGTCGGCAGGGCTGCGCCCTGCACCCGCAGAGGCAGGAGCAACGGCAACGTCAAAAGCTGGTTTTCTGGGGGATGGCGGGGTGGGTCCGGTTGCGGGGGACGCCGTAAACCCGTCCTTGGGGGCTTGGCCGCGGCATCCATGCCGCGGACACCCCCGCAACCGGACCCACCCCGCCTTCGACAGATTTCCGCGGTCTGTCGGAACGGCGGATGTTGGTAGGTGTCGACCTTGGTCGACACATCCACGCAATGCGTGGATGAACATGGAAATGATCGAAAGCGCTGTCTGTAGAGTCGAGCCTTGCTCGACTCCCGCGCGCAGCGCGATGTAGATCTACGCCATGCGTGGATGTGTGGACCAAGGTCCACACCCACCAAGGCGGCATTAGGCCGAGGCGTAACGCACGGCGGTGCCGATCCAGCGCTGCACCACACGATCGGCCAGCGCGGGCTGCTGCGCCAGCAGGCGTTCTGCCAGCGCATGCACGCCCGGCAGCAGGCCGGCATCGCGGGCCAGATCGGCAATGCGGAAACCGGCCAGGCCCGTCTGCCGGGTGCCCAGCAGTTCGCCGGGCCCGCGCAGTTCCAGATCCTTCTCGGCGATGACGAAACCATCGTTGGTTTCGCGCATGGTCTGCAGGCGCTCGCGCGCCATCTGCGAAAGCGGTGCCTGGTACAGCAGCACGCAGCGCGATACCGCCGAACCACGGCCGACGCGGCCACGCAGCTGGTGCAGCTGGGCCAAGCCCAGGCGCTCGGCGTTCTCGATCACCATCAGCGACGCGTTGGGCACGTCGACGCCGACCTCGATCACGGTGGTGGCTACCAGCAGGTCGATGTCGCCGGCCTTGAACGCGACCATCGTCGCCAGCTTCTCGGCTGCTTTCAGCCGGCCATGCACCAGCCCCACGCGCACGCCGGGCAGCAGCGCCTGCAGCGATTCGTAGGTGGCCTGGGCCGGGGTGGCATCCAGTTCTTCGCTTTCCTCGATGAGCGTGCACACCCAGTACACCTGCCGCCCTTCCTGGCAGGCCAGGGCGATGCGCTCGATCAGTTCCGGGCGGCGATCGTTGTTCAATGCGACGGTCTGCACCGGTGTGCGGCCCGGCGGCAGTTCATCGATGGCCGAGACATCCAGATCGGCGTATTCGGACATCGCCAGCGTCCGCGGAATCGGCGTGGCGGTCATCACCAGCTGGTGCGGCACGCTGTTGCCGCCCGCGCCCTTGTCGCGCAGCGCCAACCGCTGGTGCACGCCGAAGCGGTGCTGCTCGTCGACGATGGCCAGGGCCAGATCCTGGAACACCACCGCCTCCTGCATCAGCGCATGGGTGCCCACCACCACCTGCGCTTCGCCGGTGGCGACCTGTTCCATCACCTTGGCGCGCGCCTTGCCGGTGACCTTGCCGGCCAGCCACGCGATGTGCACGCCGAGCGGTTCCAGCCAGCCGCGCAGGTTGTTGAGATGCTGCTCAGCCAGCAGTTCGGTGGGGGCAGCCAGTGCCACCTGCTTGCCCTGCTCCACCGCCAGCATGGCAGCCAGCGCGGCGACCACGGTCTTGCCGGAGCCGACATCGCCCTGCACCAGCCGCAGCATCGGGCTGGGCCGTGCGAGGTCCTCGCGGATCTGCTTGAACACGCGCGTCTGTGCGCCGGTCAGCGCGAACGGCAACTGCTTCAGCAGCGCCTTGGCCAGTTTTCCGGGGCCGGCCAGCGGCGGGGCATGGTGTGCCTGCAGGGCAATGCGCTGGCGACGCAGGCTGAGGTGGTGCGCCAGCAGTTCTTCCATCGCCAGCCGGCGCTGCGCCGGATGCGTCCCGGCGGCCAGTGCAGCCAGGTCGGCATCCGGCGGCGGCCGGTGCACGGTCAGCAGCGCGCTGCGCAGTGACGGCAGGCCCAGGCCATCCAGCCAGCCACTGGGCAGCAGTTCCAACGTGCTTTCCTCGGGCAGGCGGTCCAGCGCCTGGCCGATCAGCTTGCGCATGGTCATCGGGCCAACGCCTTCGACGGTGGGATACACCGGGTCGAGGCGGTCGCCGAGTTCGGGATCGTCGTTGCGGCCCAGCACCTGGTAGCTGGGATGGACGATTTCCAGGCCGAGATGGCCGGGTTTGGGCGTGCCGAAGCAGCGCAGCCGGTTGCCGACCGCGAACTGTCCGACCTGCTGCTGGCGGAAGTGGAAGAAGCGCAGCACCAGGGTGCCCTGCCCTTCGTCTTCCACCGCCACTTTCAGCATCGGCCGGTAGCGCATGCCGCGCTCGACCGCGACCACCCGCCCTTCCACCTGCGCCGGCACGCCGTTGCGCAGGTCTTCGATGCGGGTCAGCCGGGTGCGGTCTTCATAGCGCAGCGGCAGATGAAGCCAGAGATCCTGCAGGGTGGCCAGGCCACGTGCCTGCAGTTTGGCGGCCACGGCCGGACCGACGCCGGCGAGCATCGCAAGCGATGCTTCGCCGGACGGTGACAGGACCGGGGTGACCGCCGCCTTGCGTGCCACGTGGTGGTCAGTCGATGACCATCACCGCGTCAACCTCGAAGTTGGCGCCCTTCGGCAGGCCGGAGACTTCGATGGTGGAACGGGCCGGGTACGGGGCCTGGAAGTAGTCCTGCATCACCGCGTTGACCTTGGCGAACTCGCCCAGATCGGTCAGGTACAGGCCCAGACGCACGACCTTGTCCAGCGAGCCGCCAGCGGCTTCGGCCACAGCCTTGAGGTTGTCGAAGGCGCGGCGGGCCTGCGCTTCGACGTCACCGGCGCCGACGATGTCGCCGGTGGCCGGGTCGAGCGGAATCTGGCCGGAGAAATACACGGTGTTGCCGGCGCGCACGGCCTGCGAGTACGGGCCGATGGCGGCCGGGGCCTTTTCGGTGTTGATGATCTGGCGGGACATGGGTCGCTCCGGTGCTTTTGGGGGAAAACAGAGCGGTGATTGTACCGGGTGGGCGCGCATCCACGCATGGCGTGGATCTACTGCGCCGCTTCGGTAGTGCCGGCCGCTGGCCGGCAACCTCATGAACGTCGGAAGCACCGCGAAGTTGCCGGCCAGCGGCCGGCACTACCGGAAGCATCCACGAATGGCGTGGACCTGCAGCGGGATTCAATGCGGTCAGAGCCCTCTCCGTTGGAGAGGGATCCGACCCCGGGTTCGCGTTACTGGCGGCGCACGGCCTGCACGACCGACAGGCGGCGCAGGCGGCGCATCACTTCGGCCAGGTGGTTGCGGTCGCGTACCTGGATGTTGAACGCCAGCACGGCGGCGTTGAAGTCGCGGTCCAGGTAGTCCACGCGCTCGATGTTGGAGTGGCTCTGCGCGATGGCCGCGGCCAGCTGCGCCAGCACGCCGGTGCCGTTCTCCACTTCCACCACCAGCGAGGTGTCGTAGTCCCCGGAAACGGTGGTATCCCAGCCGATCGGCACCCAGCGCTCGGGTGACTTGCGCAGTTCGGCCAGGTTCGGGCAGTCCATGCGGTGCACCACGATGCCCTTGCCGGCGGTGTGGTAGCCCATGATCTCGTCGCCGGGAATCGGCTGGCAGCAGCCGGCGAAGGTGACCACGCCGCGTTCGCTGCCGTTGATCAGGATCTTCTCCTGCGAGTGGTGGCGCGAATGCGGGCCGCCCCGCAGTTCGGCGTAGGCCATCAGCGCCTGTGCGGCCTGGGTCGGCATCCAGTTGCCCAGCGCAACTTCGGCCAGCAGCGCCTCCAGGCGCGGGAACCGGTGCTCGGCCAGGAACGCATCCAGGCGTCCCTTCGGCAGCCGCTCCAGCGAGCTGTCCATCGCTTCCAGCGCGCGGTCCAGCATCCGATGCCCCAGCTGCACGGCGTCTTCGTGCTCCAGCTGCTTGAGCTGGTGGCGGATGGCGGTGCGTGCCTTGCTGGTGACCACGAATTCCAGCCACTGCGGTTTCGGCGTGGCCGAGCGCGCGGTGATGATCTCTACCGACTGGCCCGACACCAGCTTGGTCCGCAACGGCACCAGTTTCTTGTCCACGCGCGAGGCCACGGCCATGTTGCCGACGTCGGTATGCACGGCGTAGGCGAAGTCGAGCGCGGTGGAGTTGCGCGGCAGCGCGAGGATCTTGCCCTTCGGGGTGAAAAGGTAGACCTCGTCCGGGAACAGGTCGACCTTCACGTTGTCGAGGAACTCCAGCGAGGAACCGGCAGCGCGCTGCGAGTCGATCAGTTCGACGATCCAGGCATGTGCGCGGCTCTGTGCGCTGTTGGGTGAATCACCACCGAACTTGTAGGTCCAGTGCGCGGCCACACCGCGTTCGGCGATCAGGTCCATTTCCTCGGTACGGATCTGCACTTCGATCGGCGAGCCATACGGCCCGAACAGCACCGTGTGCAGCGACTGGTAGCCGTTGGCCTTGGGAATGGCGATGAAGTCGCGGAAGCGCCCATCCAGCGGCTTGAAGGTAGCGTGCACCGAACCCAGCGCGTGGTAGCAGCTGGGCACGCTGCGCACGACCAGGCGGAAACCGAACACATCCATCACCTGATCGAAGGATTTGTTCTCTTCGTGCATCTTGTTGTAGATGCTCCACGGCGTCTTGATGCGGCTGACCAGGCGGTGCTCGATGCCCTCCTTGGCCAGGCGCTGCGACAACTGCACTTCCACCTGCGCCAGCGCCTCGCGGCGCACCACCGGCTGACTGCGGATGTGCTTTTCCAGGATGGCATGGCGCCACGGATACAGCGCCTTGAACCCGAGGTTCTGCAGTTCGCTCTTGACCAGGCTCATGCCCAGGCGCTGGGCGATGGGCGCGTAGATCTCCAGCGTCTCGCGGGCAATGCGGCCACGTGCCTCGCGGCTCTGCGCGCCCAGCGTGCGCATGTTGTGCAGGCGGTCGGCCAGCTTGATCATGATCACGCGCAGGTCGCGCGACATCGCCAGCAGCATCTTGCGGAAGCTCTCGGCGGCAGCCTCCTGGCGGTCGCGGAACTTCAGCTTGTCCAGCTTGGTCACGCCGTCGACCAGCTCGGCCACGGCCTCACCGAACTCGGCCGCCAGCGCCTCACGGGTCAGGGGGGTGTCTTCGATGGTGTCGTGCAGGATCGCGGCGATCAGCGCTTCCACGTCCAGGCCCAGCTCGGCCAGCACCTGGGCCACGGCCACCGGATGGGTGATATAGGGCTCGCCCGACTTGCGCGTCTGCCCAGCATGCGCGGCGGCTCCAACTTCCCAGGCGCGGCGCAGCAGCGGCAGCTGCTCGGGCGGCAGGTAGTGGGCGGCGCGTTCAAGCTGGAGGACGTAGTCGGGTACGGCGGCAGCGGGGACTGCGGCGACCTTGGCAGTGGGGCCTGGGTTCATGCCCGAAGCCTATGCCAGTGCGCCGTTTACGGCAAATCCTGAATGCGAAACAGCCCGCACGGGGCGGGCTGTTCGGCGTATCCAGCAATGACCTTGATCGATGCGATCAATCGTCGTTCTTGGACATGTCTTCGTCGGCGACCACTTCGGCGGCGGCCCACTCCAGCGCTTCGCGCTCGGCGCGCTCACGCTCGGCCTTCTCGACTTCGTCGATCAGCGCGTTGTCGATCTTGCGGGCGGCGATTTCGCGCAGTGCCAGCACGGTCGGCTTGTCCTCGGTCTCGCTGTTGTCCAGCGTGGCCTGCACGCCGTTGGCGAGCTGGCGGGCACGCTTGGAAGCCATCATGACCAGTTCGAAACGGTTGTTAACGACTTCCAGGCAATCTTCTACGGTGATGCGGGCCATACGGGCTCCCGGCGACCGGTCGGCCGCTCAGTCGAATGAGGGAAAGGGGACGGAGTGTACTGGCAGGGGCTGGACAAAATCAAGCCAACCCCTACCCGATTCTTTTGGAATCAGTCAGTTGCGCCCGGATCAGGGGTCAGCAGCGCCTGGATCAGGCCGGCGTGGCGGACCTTCTGGGCCTCCCGGCGCAGGCGGCTGGCGGTGAAGATGGCACACAGCTCGTCCACGGCGGTGTCAAACACCTCGTTGACGATGACGTAGTCGAACTCGTTGAAGTGCAGCATCTCATCGCGGGCAGCACCCAGGCGCTGGGCGATGACCGCCTCGCTGTCCTGGCCGCGCTTGCGCATGCGGTCCTGCAGGGCCTGCTTGGACGGCGGCAGGATGAAAACGGTGACCGTGCCCGGCACCAGCTGGCGTACCTGCTGCGCGCCCTGCCAGTCGATTTCCAGCAGCACGTCCTGGCCGGCAGCCAGCTGCGGTTCCACCGACTGGCGGGCGGTGCCCTTCCAGTCGCCGTGCACCCAGGCATGCTCGAAGAAGTCGCCGGCAGCGATCATCTGCTCGAACTTCTCGGCACTGACGAAGTGGTAGTGCTGGCCGTTCACTTCACCCGGGCGCATCGCGCGCGAAGTGAAGGAGATCGACAGGGCGATCTGCGGATCACGCGCCAGGGTGGCATTGACGATGCTGCTCTTGCCGGCACCGGAGGGGGCGGCAACGATGTACAGCGTGCCGCGCGCAACGGCGTCCGACGGCTTCGACGGGGCGCTCATGCGCGGAACCCAACTGGTTGATTTCGCAAAATTTTTCCTCAGTGTTCCAGATCCGGCGCGGAGGATCGCGCCAGGACGGCGGGGGCTGCGCGGAACATCCTGGAACCAGGCCCGGCAGACGGCTCCCCGGGGTGCGGGCACGCAACTTTAGCAGAGGCGCCCCTTTCCGCGCCCGGCCAGCAGGGTGCAGGGCCTTGTGCCACATGGGCGTGCGGGGGCCTGTGCTATAACCGGGCCGTACCCACCGACAGCCCGGAGGCCTGCGCCTCCTCGCCATCCCAGGAGAACGGCATGCCCTCGATGAGCCGCCGCCAGTTCCTGAAAGTGACCGGGACAACCCTGGTCGGCTCCAGTCTGGCATTGATGGGCTTCGCGCCCGGCATCGCGCTCGCGGAGGTCAGGCAGTACAAGCTGACCCGCGCGACCGAGACCCGCAACACCTGTACGTACTGTTCGGTGGCCTGCGGCATCCTGATGTACAGCCTCGGCGATGGCGCCAAGAACGCCGAGCCGAGCATCTTCCATATCGAGGGCGACCCGGACCATCCGGTCAACCGCGGCACGCTGTGCCCGAAGGGTGCCGGCCTGGCCGACATCATCCACAGCAAGTCGCGCCTGCTCTACCCCGAGTACCGCGCGCCGGGCTCGAACGAGTGGAAGCGGCTGAGCTGGGACGATGCGCTGGACCGCATCGCCCGGCTGATGAAGGAAGACCGCGATGCCAACTTCGTGCAGAAGAACGAGGCCGGGCAGACGGTCAACCGCTGGCTGACCACCGGCATGCTGGCCGCCTCGGCCACCAGCAATGAAACCGCGGTGCTGACCCACAAGGTCGTGCGCTCCCTTGGCATGTTGGCATTCGACAACCAGGCACGTGTCTGACACGGCCCGACGGTGGCAGGTCTTGCCCCGACGCTAGGCCGTGGTGCGATGACGAATCACTGGGTCGACATCAAGAATGCCGACCTGGTGCTGATCATGGGTGGCAATGCCGCCGAGGCACACCCGTGCGGTTTCAAATGGGTGACCGAGGCCAAGGCCCACAACAAGGCACGCCTGATCGTGGTCGATCCGCGTTTCAACCGCTCGGCCGCGGTGGCCGACGTATACGCGCCGATCCGCACCGGCACCGACATCGTGTTCCTGGGCGGCCTGATCAACTATCTGTTGACAGAAGACCGCATCCAGCACGAGTACGTGCTGAACTACACCGACATGTCGTTCCTGGTGAAGGACGAGTTCGCCTTCAAGGACGGCCTGTATTCGGGCTACAACGAGGAGAAGCGCAGCTACGACCGTTCCAGCTGGGACTACGTGTACGGCGATGACGGTTTCGTGCGCAGCGACCCGACGCTGAAGGACCCGCGCTGCGTCTACACCCTGCTCAAGCAGCACTACGCGCGCTACACCGTGGAGATGGTCGAACGTATCTGCGGCACGCCGGCCGACAGCATCCGCCAAGTCTGGGACATGATCGCGTCCACCGCCGGCAAGGACAAGGCGATGACCATCCTGTACGCGCTGGGCTGGACGCAGCACTCGGTAGGCGCACAGAACGTGCGTGCCGGCACCATGGTGCAGCTGCTGCTGGGCAACATCGGCGTGGCCGGCGGTGGGATGAACGCGCTGCGCGGGCATTCCAACATCCAGGGCCTGACCGACATCGGCCTGATGTCCGACCTGCTGCCCGGCTACCTGACCCTGCCGAAGCAGGACGAGCAGGACTACGACGCCTACATCGCCAAGCGCACGCAGAAGCCCCTGCGCGCCAACCAGATGTCGTTCTGGCAGAACTACCCGAAGTTCCACGTCAGCCTGATGAAATCGTGGTGGGGCGACGCCGCCACCGCCGACAACAACTGGTGCTTCGACCATCTTCCCAAGCTCGACAAGCCGTACGACATGCTGCAGGCGTACGAGCTGATGAACGAAGGCAAGATCCACGGTTACATCTGCCAGGGCTTCAACCCACTGGCCTCGGCGCCGAACAAGGGCAAGCTGATCAGCGCGTTCTCCAAGCTGAAGTTCATGGTCAGCATGGACCCGCTGGAAACCGAGACCATCGCGTTCTGGCAGAACCACGGCGCGTTGAACGACGTCGACCCGGGCACGATCCAGACCGAAGTGTTCCGCCTGCCGACCACCTCGTTCGCCGAGGAAAACGGCGCGGTGGTGAACTCCTCACGCTGGCTGCAGTGGCACTGGAAGGGGGCCAATCCGCCGGGCGAAGCACGCAGCGACATCGAGATCATGTCCGAGCTGTTCCATCGCATCAAAGCGATGTACGAGAAGGACGGCGGTGCGTGGTGGGAGCCGGTGCGCGACCTGGCCTGGAAGTATTCCAACCCGGCGCTGCCGACGCCGGAAGAACTGGCGATGGAATACAACGGCAAGGCGCTGGCCGACGTGTTCGATCCGAAGGACCCGACCAAACTGGTGCGCAGGGCCGGCGAGCAGCTGGCCGCGTTCGGCGACCTGCGCGACGACGGCAGCACCTCCTCCGGCTGCTGGATCTACATCGGCGCCTGGGGCCCGACCGGCAACATGATGGCGCGGCGTGACAACAGCGACCCCACCGGCATCGGCAACACGCTGGGCTGGGCCTGGGCGTGGCCTGCCAACCGCCGCGTGATGTACAACCGCGCCTCGTGCGACGTGGCCGGCCAGCCGTTCGATCCGCGGCGCACACTGCTCGCCTGGAACGGCAGGAACTGGGGCAGCGTGGACGTGCCGGACTTCAAGGCCGACGAAGATCCCGCCGGCGGCATGGGTCCGTTCATCATGAACCCGGAAGGCATTGCCCGCTTCTTCGCCAAGGCAGGCATGGCCGAGGGCCCGTTCCCGGAGCACTACGAACCTTTCGATACACCGCTGCGCAGCAACCCGCTCAGCCCCGGCCAGGCACTGACGCTGAACAACCCGGCGGCCCGTGTGTTCGACAGCGATCGTGCACAGATCGGTTCGCCGGATGAGTTCCCGCATGTGGCCACCACTTACCGGTTGACCGAGCATTTCCACTTCTGGACCAAGCACGGCAAGCTCAACGCCATCATCCAGCCCGAGCAGTTCGTCGAGATCGGCGCGGCATTGGCCGACGAGCTGGGCATCAACAACGGCAGCCGCGTGCGGGTCAGTTCCAAGCGCGGCCACATCGAAGCGGTGGCGATGGTGACCAAGCGCATCAAGGCCCTGCAGATTGATGGCAAAACCGTGCACCAGGTGGGCGTGCCGATCCACTGGGGCTTCCTCGGTGCGGCCAAGCCCGGATACATCGCCAATACGCTGACCAACGCCATCGGTGACGGCAACTCGCAGACGCCCGAATCGAAGTGCATCCTGGTCAAGGTCGAGAAGGTGTAGGAGACACGCCATGTCACTGCAATCGCTGGATATCATCCGCCGCTCGGCCACCACCACGCCCTCGCCGGAGGCACGTGGTGCGCACACCGGCCAGGTCGCCAAGCTGATCGATGTGAGCAAGTGCATCGGCTGCAAGGCCTGCCAGGTCGCCTGCATGGAGTGGAACGACCTGCGCGACGAGGTCGGCAGCTGCGTTGGCAGCTATGACAACCCGCCCGACCTGAGCGACCAGTCGTGGACGGTGATGAAGTTCCGCGAGTACGAGGACGAGAAAGGCAAGCTGGAGTGGCTGATCCGCAAGGAAGGCTGCATGCACTGCGCCGACCCGGGATGCCTGAAGGCCTGCCCGTCACCGGGTGCGATCATCCAGTACGCCAACGGTATCGTCGACTTCCAGGAAGAGAACTGCATCGGCTGCGGCTACTGCGTGACCGGCTGCCCGTTCGACGTGCCGCGCATTTCCAAGAAGGACCACAAGGCCTACAAGTGCACGCTGTGTTCGGACAGGGTGGCGGTGGGCCAGGAACCGGCCTGCGTGAAGACCTGCCCGACCGGTGCGATCACCTTCGGCAGCAAGCAGGCGATGACCGAGCATGCCGCGGGGCGCGTGGAAGACCTGAAATCGCGTGGCTACGAAAACGCTGGCCTGTACGACCCGCAGGGCGTCGGCGGAACCCACGTGATGTATGTGCTGCAGCACGTGGACAAGCCCGAGCTGTACGCCGACCTGCCCAAGGACCCGCGCATCAGCCCGATGGTGGAGGTGTGGAAGGGCGTGGCCAAGCCGCTGGGCGTTCTGGCGATCGCCGCCACCGCCTTCGCCGGCTTCCTGCATTACATCGGCATCGGCCGCAACACGGTGAACGATGAGGAAGAAGAAGAGGCCGAGCACGAGGCGAAGAAGATCGAAGAGGAGCAGCGGCCATGAAGTACGCCCCGCACCCGCGGCAGATCGTGCGCTACCGCGCGCCGACCCGCATCAACCACTGGATCGTGGCGATCTGCTTCGTGCTGACCGCGCTGTCCGGGCTGGCCTTGTTCCACCCTGCCCTGTTCCCGCTGACCCAGCTGTTCGGCGGCGGGCCGTGGACGCGCATCCTGCACCCGTTCATCGGCCTGGCGATGGTGGTGGGCTTCGCCTTGCTGGCGTTCCGCATGTGGCGCGACAACCTGCCGACCGCCGACGACGGCAAGTGGATGCGTGGCATGCGCGATGTGCTGCGCAACGAGGACGAGAAGCTGCCGCCGGTGGGGCGCTTCAATGCCGGCCAGAAGCTGCTGTTCTGGGCCATCATCGGTTGCCTGTCGGCGCTGCTGCTGACCGGCTTCGTGATCTGGCGGCAGTACTTCAGCCACTTCTTCCCGATCGAGGTGATCCGCTTCTCGGTACTTGCCCATGCGCTGTTCGGCTGGGTGCTGGTGTGCGCGATCGTGGTGCACATCTACGCGGCGATCTGGATCAAGGGCTCGGTGCGGGCGATGACCCAGGGCAAGGTGACCTATGGGTGGGCTTACAAGCACCACCGGCAGTGGTTCCGGGACATCCTGCGCGGGCGACGGGGAGAGGGTTGACGGCAGGGCCTGCGGCCCTGCACCCGCAAAATCAACGTCAACGTCAACGGCAAAAGCGGGTTTCCTGGGGATGGCGGGGTGGGTCCGTTTGCGGAGGCCGCTGCAAGTACGTCCATGTAAGCTCGGTCGCCGCATCCATGCGGCTCACGCCCCCGCAACCGGACCCACCCCGCCTTCGACAGTTTCCCGGTGCTGTTGGTAGGTGTCGACCTTGGTCTACACGATGAACACGGCAACGACCGATGGGGTCAGATCCGTTTTCCTCTGGAAAACGGATCTGACCCCATCCTTTCAAATGGCCGGCAGCACGCTGGACGCCAGCGCCGACAACGGCGAGGATGGAGGCTGGTTCTTCCGGCTGGCCCTGCATGGCGCAACGCATCCTTGAACCCGGTGAAATCGAGACGCTGGCCTCGCGCGATGTTCCGCGCATCATCCTGCCCGATGCTGCGTCCCTGTTCGCCGATCGCGCGGCCCGCCTCCGCAGCCTGGCCACGCACAGTGCCATCGGCGGATACCTGCAGTTGCTGGCGGCGTTGGCCGATGCGCAGCAGGCGCTGCTGGATGAATTGGCGCCGCAGCAACGTGAAGCGCTGCAGGTGCAGGCCCGCGCGCAACAGTCGAGCGCTGCGGCCGGCGCCGGCATGCCGCTGCGTCCCGCCAACACCCTGAAGCTCGACGACCGCTGGCGCGGTTGGTTGCGCACGCTTTGCCAACACTGTGCCGATGAAGCCGGCCTCCCGGAGGAAACCCGCCAGGAACTGCAACGCGTTGCCGCTGCCGATGACGCGTGGCTGGATGCGCAGGCTCACGCGGTGCTGGAGCGGGACGATGCACCGTCACTGGATGCGGTGGCTGCGCTGCTGGTGATGACGGCGCTGCAGGTGTACTGGGCGGTATTGGCCGAGAGCTTCCGCCCGGCCGATCTGAAGCCGCTGGCCGATGCACCCGGGCTGTGCCCGTTGTGCGGCACCCTGCCGGTGGTGAGCGTGGTGCAGGCACGCCCACCCTATGCGTCCTATCGCTACCTGTCGTGCGCGTTGTGCGCCTGCCAGTGGCATTACGTGCGCGTGCAGTGCAGTCAATGCGGCACCGCCGGCAAAGACATCGCCTACCGTGCCTTGGCCGATGTGGATGGCGATGCCGGCCACGCCGTGCGCGAGAGTGCGGTGCGTGCCGAGACCTGCGACCACTGCCACAGCTACCGCAAGATCCTGTACCTGGAAAAAGACCCGATGCTGGAGCCGGTGGCCGACGATCTGGGCACCCTCGCACTGGACCTGCTGCTGGGCGAGGAAGGCTACGCGCGTGCCAGCCAGAACCCGCTGCTGTGGCAGGCCGACGGCGACTGACCGATGCCACGCACGCCTCCTGCTCCAGCATCAGCCGCTGCCCTGCCCTCGCTGGATCGGCTGCTGCGACTGCCGGCGTTGTCCGATCTGATTGAAGGCCACGGGCGCAGTCGCATCACCCAGCTGCTGCGCGTGCATCTGCAGGCGCTGCGTGAGCGCATCGGTGCCGCACAGCTCTCGGTCGAGGCCCTTCAGCAGGCCATTGACGGCCCGGCGCTGGTCGCCGCACTCAACGCAGCGCTCGCCGGCGATGCACGCTTGGACCTGCAGCCGATGTACAACCTGACCGGCACCGTGCTGCACACCAATCTGGGCCGCGCCCTGCTGCCCGAGACTGCGGTACAGGCGGTGGCGCGTGCGATGACCGCACCGGTCGATCTGGAATTCGACATCAGCCGGGGCCGCCGCGGCGACCGCGATGCACGGGTGCAGGCGCTTGTCTGCGAATTGACCGGCGCCGAAGCCGCAACCGTGGTCAACAACAATGCGGCAGCGGTCCTGCTGCTGCTCAACAGCCTGGCCAACCGGCGCGACGTGGTGGTGTCGCGCGGCGAACTGGTGGAGATCGGCGGTGCCTTCCGCATTCCCGATGTGATGCGCAGCGCCGGCGCGCGGTTGCTGGAAGTGGGTACCACCAACCGCACTCATCCGGCCGACTTCGCCAACGCCATCGGCGCGCGCACTGCGCTGCTGATGGAGGTTCACGCCAGCAACTACGCGATCACCGGCTTCACCGCCAAGGTCGAGACCGCGAAGATGGCGGCGATCGCGCACGAGCATGGCCTGCCGCTGGTGGTGGACCTGGGCAGCGGCAGCCTGTGTGATCTGGCCCTGTTCGGCCTGCCGCACGAGCCGACCGTGCAGGAAACGCTGGCGGCCGGCGCCGACCTGGTTTCGTTCAGCGGCGACAAGCTGCTGGGCGGACCGCAGGCCGGCATCATCGCCGGCCGCGCCGATCTGATCGCACGGATCAACCGCAACCCACTGAAGCGCGCGCTGCGCATGGACAAGATGGGGCTGGCCGCGCTGGAAGCGGTACTGGCCCTGTACCGCGAGCCGGAGCTGCTGGCGCACAGGCTGCCGACCCTGCGCACCCTGTCGCGCACGCAGGACGACATCGATGCGCAGGCACAGCGCCTGCTGCAACCGATGCGCGACGGGCTGGCCTCGGAGCACAGCCTTGAACGCGCGGCGATGCACAGCCAGATCGGCAGCGGTGCGCAACCGCAGGCACAGCTGGCCAGTGCCGGACTGCGCGTCACCAGTACACGCCGTGGCGGACTGGATCGCCTGGCCAAGCGCCTGCGCCAGCTGCCACAGCCGGTACTGGGCCGCATCGCAGATGACGCATTGTGGCTGGACCTGCGCTGTCTCGAGCCTGCTGACGAAGCCGCCTTCCTCGCGCAATGGAGCACGCTGCAGGCATGATCGTCGGCACCGCCGGGCATATCGACCATGGCAAGACCAGCCTGGTGCGGGCGCTGACCGGCATCGAGACCGACCGCCTGCAGGAAGAGCGCACGCGCGGCATATCGATTGAGCTGGGCTACGCCTATGTGCCCGTTGAAGCCGCCGCCGGAGAAGGACCAGCAGCCACGCTTGGCTTCGTCGATGTGCCCGGCCACGAGCGCTTCGTACACACCATGGTGGCCGGCGCCACCGGCATCGACGTCGCGTTGCTGGTAATTGCCGCCGACGACGGTGTGATGCCGCAGACCCGCGAACATCTGGCGATCCTGCAGCTGTTGGGCGTAGACCGTGGCGCGGTGGCGCTGACCAAGATCGACCGCGTGGATGCCGCACGCCTCGCTCAGGTCGAAATCGAGATCGCTGCATTGCTGGCCGGCACGCCGCTGCAGGACGCTCCCATGTTCGCCTGCAACAGCACGTCACCTGAAGACGCAGGCGTCAGCGCGCTGCGTACCCGACTGCACGCATGGGCCGCGGATGGTGCCAGCATGCGCCAGGCCGGGCTGCGCAGCGAACTGTTCCGCATGCCGGTGGATCGCGTGTTCTCGCTGGCCGGCCACGGCACGCTGGTGACCGGCGCAGTACATGGCGGCGTGGCTACTGTTGGCGAACATCTGCAGCTGATGCCGGCCGCCACTGAAGTTCGCGTGCGCAGCATCCACGCGCAGAACCAGGCCAGCGAACAGGCAGTGGCTGGGCAGCGCTGCGCGCTGAACCTCGCAGCCATCGCCCGCGACGACATCACGCGCGGCGACTGGATCGCCGACCCGCGCGCGCTGCTGGCCACCACCCGTGTCGATGTGCGCCTGCGGCTTTCCGCGCGGGAAGTCCCTCTGCGCGACTGGGCGCCACTGCATATCCACTGGGGCACGATGCACCGGCAGGCCCACGTGGTGCTGCTGGAGGACCATGACCACGGCAATGGTCAGTTGGTACAGCTGGTGTTCGACGCACCAGTCTGCGCGATGTGCGGCGACCGCTTCATTGCCCGCGATTCGGCCGCGACCCGTACCCTGGGCGGTGGTGTAGTGCTCGATCCAGATCCCCCGCAGCGGCGTCGGCGCAGCCCGGCGCGGCTCGCGTGGCTGGGTGCGCTGGAGCAACTGGCGGCCGCCGCTGGAGTTGGCCCGCTGCTGCAGCAGGCACCCGCCGGCATTCCCCTCGGCGCCCTGCAGCGCTACTGCCGGCGTGCCGCCGACCGGATCGACCTGCCCGACGACGCGCGCCGCATCACTACCCGCGAAGACACGGTGATCATTCTTGCCCCGCACTGGCAGGCGCTGCGCGAACAGGTGCTCACCTCGCTGCGCGGCTGGCATGAGCACCGCCCCGACGAACCCGGCGTCGACAGTGGACGCCTTCAGCGCAGCACCCTGCCTGCGCTGGCAACCAGCCTGTGGAACGCCCTGCTGCAGGACCTGCTCGACGATGGCAGCGTGCAGCGCGCGGGTGCATGGTGGCGCTTGCCCGGCCACGATCACGCACCGCCGGAACGCGAACGCCTGCTGCTCGAACGCGTGCTGCCGCAACTGCACGCGGGCGGTTTCGATCCGCCGTGGATACGTACCCTGGCGGCCGACATCGGCCTGCCCGAGGATGAGGTCCGCGCGGTCCTGCGCCGCGCTGCCGCGCGTGGTGAACTGTTCCAGGTGGTGCCCGACCTGTTCTATGCACCGGCCCGCATCGCCGAGCTGGCCGCGATCGTCGCGCAGCTGTCACAGGCCAGCGGCACGGTGGATGCGGCGGCGTTCCGCGATGCCATCGGCCTCGGCCGCAAGCGCAGCATCCAGATCTTGGAGTTCTTCAATCGCGTTGGCTACACTCGACGCGTCGGTGACCAGCATCGGCCGCGCGGCGACCTGCAGTGGAATGCAGCCCGCGACTGAGCCCACCGGCATTGCCGTACTTTCGGAAGGCATGCGCATCCGGGCATGCGGCTGGGCTTCAAACCCAGTAGGGGGCGTCGATCGTTCCCTGGTAGGTTCGACTCCTGCTGCCTTCCGCCATTCGTGTTTCCGCAGGAGATGTCGGCATGGCCACGCACGTGCAGTCCCCCGCTCCTTCAACGGCCGATGCCCCGCAACGACTGACGTCTCTCGCGCATGGCGGTGGCTGCGGCTGCAAGATCGCGCCAGGCGTGCTGACCGAACTGTTGCGCGGGGTTCCCGCACTTCCCGCACCGGCCGAACTGCTGGTCGGCCGCGAGACCAGCGATGATGCCGCGGTGTACCGCCTGGATGACCATCAGGCGATCGTCGCCACCACCGACTTCTTCATGCCGATTGTCGACGACCCGTTCGACTTCGGTCGCATCGCTGCCACCAACGCATTGTCGGATCTGTACGCAATGGGCGCGCGGCCGCTGTTCGCGCTGGCCATCGTCGGCATGCCGATCAATACCCTGCCGCAGGACACCATCCGCGGCATCCTGCAGGGCGGCGAACGCGCCTGCGCCGACGCCGGCATCGTGGTCGCTGGTGGCCACAGCATCGATTCGGTGGAACCCATCTATGGCCTGGCCGCGATCGGCGTGCTCGACCCGCAACGACTCAAGCGCAATGCCGATGCCCGCCCCGGCGATGTGCTGGTGCTGGGCAAGCCGTTGGGCGTGGGCGTGTACTCGTCAGCCCTGAAGAAAGAAGTCCTGGACGCCGACGGCTACCAGCAGATGATCGAGTCGACCACCCGCCTGAACAGCGTGGGCGTGCCCCTTGCCACGCTGGACGGCGTGCATGCCATGACCGACGTCACCGGCTTCGGCCTGCTCGGCCACCTGCTGGAAGTGTGCCGCGCCAGTGGCGTGGCTGCCGAGGTGGACAGTGCACGGGTGCCGCTGCTGCCGCAGACCCTGGACCTGCTGCAACGTGGCTGCGTAACCGGCGCCTCCAACCGCAACTGGGCCTCGTATGGCGCCGAGGTGCACTTCGCCGAGGGCTTGCCCGCCCATTGGCAGCCGCTGCTGACCGACCCGCAGACCAGCGGCGGGCTGTTGGTGTCCTGCGCCCCGGAGGCAGTGGATGCGGTGCTCGCCTGCTTCCACGACGCCGGGTTCGGCCAGGCGGCCGTGGTGGGGCGGTTGAGTGCGGGAACACCGGGTGTCAGCGTGCGCTGATGCGCTGAAACGACAAGGGCGCCCGAAGGCGCCCCTGCTGTATCACTGGATGCAACATCACTCGATGTTCTGCACCTGCTCGCGGATCTGGTCGATCAGCACCTTCAGTTCCACCGCCGCATTGGACGTACGGCTGTCCACCGACTTGGACCCCAGCGTATTGGCTTCGCGATTGAACTCCTGCAGCAGGAAGTCCAGGCGGCGGCCGACCGGCTCGCGCTGCTTGAGCACGCGGCGGATCTCGACAATGTGGCTGCCCAGCCGGTCCAGTTCTTCATCCACGTCCAGCTTCTGCAGCCACAGCACCAGTTCCTGCTCGGCACGACCCGGGTCGACCGGGTGCGGCAGGTCGGCCAGTCGGGCGGCCAGCTTGGCGCGCTGGCCGTCGCGAATGGCCGGAATCAGGGTGCGCACTTCCGTTGCAATGCGCTCGATGCCGTCCACGCGCTCGCTGATGGCCGCGGACAACTTGCTGCCTTCACGCTCGCGGGCCTCGACGAAGCCGTCCAGCACCTGGTCCAGCAGGGCCAGTGCCTCTGCCTGCAGGGCAGCGGCATCGGTGGCCTCGCCACGGGTGACACCCGGCAGCTGCAGCAGATCGGTAAAGCTGACCTGCAGGTTGGGGAAATCGGAGGTCAGGCGGTGCGCCAGGCGACCCAGCTGGCCCAGGAGGGCCTCGTCCACCTGCAGGTTGGCGGCGGCTTCCGGCGCGCGCAGGCGCATCACCAGATCCAGCTTGCCGCGGCTCAGGCGTGCGGCAATGCGCTCGCGCAGCTGCGGTTCCAGCGCCCGCAGTTCATCGGGCAGGCGCGTGCCGACCTCCAGGAAGCGGTGGTTGACCGAGCGCAGCTCGCAGCCCAGCGTGCCCCACGGGGTGACCCGCTCGCCGCCGGCGTAGGCGGTCATGCTTCGAATCATGGATTGTGTCCGGTGCGTGCAAAGGGGGAATGGTACCCTAGCGCCCTCACCAGAGCCCCCTTGCCCGCCCCGTGAAGGCCGCGGGCGTGGCGGCGTACTCCCTCGCCATTACGGAACCCGCACCATGTCCGATTCCCGCCCCAGCGGCCGCCAGCCCGACCAGCTCCGCCCGGTCGTCATCCAACGCGGCTTCACCCGCCACGCCGAAGGTTCGGTGCTGGTGTGCTTCGGTGAAACCCGCGTGCTGTGCACCGCCAGCGTCGAGAACCGCGTGCCGGGCTTCCTGCGTGGCAAGGGCGAAGGCTGGGTCACCGCCGAATACGGCATGCTGCCGCGCGCCACCCACACCCGCAGTGACCGTGAAGCGGCCCGTGGCAAGCAGGGCGGCCGCACGCTGGAGATCCAGCGCCTGATCGGCCGCAGCCTGCGCGCCTGCGTGGACCGCAACGCGCTGGGCGAACGCACCATCACCCTGGATTGCGATGTGCTGCAGGCCGATGGCGGCACCCGCACCGCCGCCATCACCGGCGCCTACGTGGCCCTGGTCGATGCGGTGAACGTGCTGATGAAGCGCGGCGACATCAAGCGCAACCCGATCCTGGGCGCGGTGGCCGCCGTGTCGGTGGGCGTCTACCGCGGCACCCCGGTGCTGGACCTGGACTACGCTGAAGACAGCGACTGCGACACCGACATGAACGTGGTGATGAACGACGGCGGTGGCTTCATCGAACTGCAGGGCACCGCCGAAGGCCATGCCTTCCGTCGCGATGAACTGGATGCGCTGCTGGGCCTGGCCGAAAAGGGCGTGCGCGAGCTGCTGGACGCGCAGCAGGCGGCACTGTCGGCATGAAGCGGCGTCTTGCCCTGACCACTCTGGTGGTGGCCGACTACGACGAAGCCATTGCCTGGTACACCGGCAAGCTCGGCTTCGCGCTGCTGGAAGACATCGACCAGGGCCACAAGCGCTGGGTGGTGGTCGGTCCGTCCGACGGCAACGCCGCCGCCCTGCTGCTGGCACGCGCCAGCGATGAGGAACAGCGCAGCCGCATCGGCAACCAGACCGGTGGCCGCGTCGCCTTCTTCCTCAACACCGACGACTTCCACCGCGACCACGCGGCAATGCTGGCCGCTGGTGTCGAGTTCCTGGAAGCGCCGCGCGAAGAACCCTATGCAACGGTGGCGGTGTTCCGCGACCTGTATGGCAACACCTGGGACCTGCTGGAGCCACGTCAATGAAGAAACTGGTACTGGCCAGCCACAACGCCGGCAAACTGGTGGAGATGCAGGAGATCCTCGCCGACCTGCCGCTACAGATCACCTCGGCCGCCGAGCTGGGCCTGGGCGACGTGGAAGAGACCGGCCTGACCTTCGTCGAGAACGCGCTGCTGAAGGCGCGCGCAGCCTGCGAAGCCACCGGCCTGCCGGCGCTGGCCGATGATTCGGGCCTGATCGTCGATGCCCTCGGCGGTGCACCGGGCCTGTACAGCGCGCGCTATGCCGGCCACCCGACCAACGCCGCAGCCAACAATGCCAAGCTGCTGGAGGCAATGGCGGACATTCCCGATGGCCAGCGCGACGCCCGCTTCTATGCGGTGATCGTGCTGCTGCGTCACGCCACCGACCCGCAGCCGTTGATCTGTGAAGGCCGTTGGGAGGGGCAGATCATCCGCGAACTGCGTGGCACGAATGGTTTCGGCTACAACCCGGTGTTCCTGGATACCACCCACGGCCTGACTGCCGCGGAGATGGAGCCGGCCCTGAAAAACGCCATCAGCCACCGTGCCCTCGCCCTGCAGCAGCTCAAGCAGCAGCTGGCGACCTGGCTTTGACACCTTACTGATTCCTCAGGGAAGCCGGCCAGCGGCCGGCACTACCGAAGAAACCCATGCCGCACGCCCACGATCACTGCAACCACCTGCCCGGCGAAGCCTGCTCCGCTGACCACGACAGCCCGCCGCGACTGGTGCCGCCGCCGCTGTCGCTGTACGTGCACCTGCCGTGGTGCGTGCGCAAATGCCCGTACTGCGATTTCAATTCGCACCAGGCCAAGGGCGAACTGCCGTTCGACGCCTACATCGACGCACTGCTGCGCGATCTCGACCAGGATCTGCCGCTGGTCTGGGGCCGGGTGGTGCACAGCGTGTTCTTCGGCGGCGGCACGCCCAGCCTGTTCCCGCCGGAAGCGATCGACCGCTTCCTGCAGCAGGCCAGCGCGCGCCTGCGCTTCGCGCCCAATGCCGAAATCACCCTGGAAACCAACCCGGGCACCGCCGAGCATGGCCGCTTCGACCGTTACCGCGCGGCCGGCGTGAACCGCCTCAGCTTCGGCATCCAGAGTTTCGACGATGCGATGCTCAAGCGCCTGGGCCGCATCCATGACAGCGGCGAGGCCGAACGCGCCGTGAAAATGGCGCAGGACGCGGGCTATGACAACTTCAACATCGACCTGATGTACGCGCTGCCGGAACAGACCCTGGCCGGTGCCGAGGCCGACCTGGAACGTGCGTTCGCGCTGCAGCCGGCGCACATCTCGCATTACCAGCTGACGCTGGAACCGAACACGGTGTTCTTCGCACGACCGCCGCAAGGCATTCCCGACGAAGACAACGCCTGGGACATGCAGGAGCACTGCCAGGCGCTGCTGGCGCAGGCCGGCTTCGGCCAGTACGAGGTGAGCGCCTACGCCCGCCCCGGCCGGCAGAGTGCGCACAACCTGAACTACTGGCGCTTCGGCGACTATCTCGGCATCGGTGCCGGCGCGCACGGCAAGATCAGCTCCGGTGCAGAAGAACACGTGCTGCGGCGCTGGAAACTCAAGCATCCGCAGGCCTACCTGGACAGCGCGGGCACGCCAGCCTCGTTCGGCGGTGACGAGGTGATCCCGCCCGAGCGCCTGCCTTTCGAATACATGCTGAACCTGCTGCGCCTGCATGAAGGCTTTGGCCTGCGCGATTTCGAGTCGCGCACCGGGCTGCCACGCAGCGTGCTCGATGCACCGCTGGCCGAGGCCGTGCAGCGCGGCTGGCTGGACGTGACCAATGGCCATGTGCAGCCGACCGAACTGGGCCGGCGCTTCACCAACGATGTGGTGAGCCTGTTCCTGGAGGAATGAGCTTCCTGGAGTAATTGAGTAGTGCCGGCCGCTGGCCGGCAATCCGGTAAAGACAGAGTTGCCGGCCAGCGGCCGGCACTACCGTTCATCCGCCGGGCGATGCCTGGCGAACGGGATGCACATTCACCCTAAAGTAGCGCCGACAGCGGCCGACACGGTAGATTCACCAGATCGATCCGCGGGAATCCGGGTACCGCCTGCCGATGTCAGCTGTCTTTTCCATCACCCCTGCCGACAAAGCCCGCCTGGCCGCAAGCGACCTGCCACCGCGGGTGCGCGAACTGCTGGGCGCGTTGATCGGCCTGTGCCGGCAAACGCTGGCCGCGCCGCTGATCCTGACCGTCGAAGCACTGGAGCAGACCCTGCTGCACGACGCCGACCGTGCACGCAATCCGCAGCAGCAATCTGAACTGATGGCCCACCGCGGCCAGCTGCACACCTTCTCCGGTCACTTCGCCGACCGCATGCTCGATGCCGTTGCCGACGCACTGGCACGCCTGCGCGAGCCGCCCACCGGCGCCACGACCAGCGCGGCTCCGCCACCGCTGCCGGGCATGCTGGGGCTGTCACTGGTAGCCGAGCATGACGTCGACCGCGACCTGCTGCTGACCGAGATGGTGCGGCGGGAAACCCTGCGTTCGACCAACACGCTGAACCTGCTGGGCCAACGCCTGGGCGTGCTGGCCGCAGCGCCGGCTTTCGAAGCCGACACCCTGCCACTGGCGCCGCAGGCGCTGTGCGCGATGGTGCGCAGACTGGCAGAACAGGATGCGCTTGGCGCCGAGGTGCAGCTGGCGCTTTACCGCAGCTTTGAACGGCAGGTGCTGGAGCGGCTGGGCGATGTACTCGACCGCGCCAATGCACTGCTGGCCCAGCACGGTGTGCTGCCGGGGCTGGTCTACACCCCCTATCTGGCGCGTTCCTCGAGCACGCGGCGGATCATCACCCAGTCGGTAGGTGGCGGCCGCACCACGCAGCCTGCCAAACGCGCCGCTGCGCCCCTGACCGGCTGGAACGGTTCAGGCCCTTCGGGCTCCTGGTCGAGCCTGGTACAGGACGCCTTCAACGAGGGCGGCGCTGCCGGCCCCGCCGCCATGCCGGGACTGACCACGTCCACCGGCAGCGCACTGCATGAGCTATTGCAGCAGGCACGCCATGCCAGCGCCGCACCCGCGGACAGCAGTGCCGTACCCAGCGCTGCGGTGGACGCCGTACTCGCGCGCCTGCAGGCCCAGTCCAGTTCCGCCACCGGCGTGGCCGACCTGCAGGCCGCCGTTGTCGCCCAACTGCGCAGCGAACACGGCGCGCAGGCCCAGTTAGGCAGCCACGACCGCGACAACCTCGACCTGCTGCGCATGCTGATGCAGCAGGTGCAGCAGCAACAGCGCCCCGACCCGGTACCCGCTGCCCTGCTGGCGCGCCTGCAGGTACCGCTGGCGCGGGCTGCGATGGCCGACCCGGGCTTCTTCGTACGCGACGAACATCCCGCGCGCGAGCTGCTCAACCAGATCGCCGAAGTCGGTGCCAACTGGCTGGGCGACGATGATGTCGACCCGCAGCTGCTGCAGCGCATGGCGCAGAGCGTGCAGGGCCTGCTCGGACAGGATGCACGCGCGCCGGAAGCCTTCGCCGCTGCCAATGAAGATGTGCAGCAGCACCAGCGTGCCGCCGCGCATCGTGCCGAACTGGCCGAGCGCCGCCACGTGGAAGCCGCACGCGGCAAGGAACGGCTGGAACTGGCCCGACGCCAGGCCAGCGCCCGCATCGATCAGTGCTGCGATGCGCAGGAGCCACCGCGCTTCGTGCAGACCCTGTTGCGCCAGGCATGGGCCGATGCCCTGACCCTGACCCGGCTGCGCCATGGCGACGACTCACCACAGTGGCAGGAGCGCCTGCAGCAGACCGAGCGCATCGCCGCGGTTACAGCACAGCCTGTGGGTGCCGCTGCCGGCACCGATACGGTACTGGCCGCCGAGGTTGAAGCGGCCTTGCTGCAGGTTGGTTACCACGCCGAGGAAGCTGCTGCCGTCGCCCGTCGCCTGGCCACGCCCGGTGGCGAAGACGACAGCACCTCGCGTACCGAACTGAGCGCTCGCCTGAAGGCGCGCGCACGCCTGGGTGAACATGCCGGCACGACTGCCGGTACCGCGGCGACCGCACCGCGCAACAGTGCAGAAGAAGCGGCATACCAGCAGCTGTCGACGCTGCCGTTCGGCAGCTGGTTCGATATCGCCAACGACGACGGCACGCTGCGCCGCCAGCGACTGTCCTGGTACAGCCTGCTGACTGGCCACGCGCTGCTGGTCAACGCACGCGGGCAGAAGATCGCCGACACCGACCTGGATACGCTGGCCCGGCAGATCAGCGCTGGCCATGCGCAACTGGTCACCGAGGACAAGGGCCGGCTGGTCGACCGCGCCTGGCAGGCCAGCCTTGGTGCATTGCGCGCACTGGCCGCTGATCGCACGCAGGAGACCCACGCATGAAACCCGTCCCGCCGCAGGACACGCGCCGCGCACCGCGCCGCCAAGTCTCGGACCTGGTGCCGGTCACCGACCAGATGCGCGAATGCGTGGTCGGCCGGCTCGGCAATGTCTCCGAGACCGGCATGCTGATGCTGGCCAGCGCCCCGCTGCGCGAAGATGCGCTGTACCAGCTGCGCTTCCCGCTGCCGATGGGAGATGGTCGCCAGGAAGCGATCGACGTCGGCGTGCATCTGCTGTGGAGCGAGCCGGCGCACGCGCCCGGGCAGAGCTGGACCGGCTTCCGCTTCCTGACCCTGTCACGCGAACATCGGCAGCTGCTGCGCCAATGGGTAGGCGAGGACAGCGACGAGGGACCGGTTTCGACGGCCTGAGTGCCGGTTCCGGCACAGCGGTTTTTCGCGGTATGCGGCAGAATCTAGGGCCGTTTTCCGTGTCGAGCCACCGCAATGATCCAGCAAGACCCCGGCGCCCTGTATTCCGACCACCTGGCCGTGCTGTGCCGACGCGCCGAACAGGCGCTGGCCCGCGGCAGCCTCGACCATCTGGTGGTGCCCAGCGGCACCCTGCACTACCAGGTGTTCGACGACCGCGACTACCCGTACGCGGTGAACCCGCAGTTCAAGGCCTGGCTGCCGCTGACCCGCGTGCCCAACAGCTGGATCGTGTTCACCCCCGGCAAGCGCCCGGCGGTGATTTTCCACCAGCCGTTCGATTACTGGCACGTGGTACCGGACGCACCCAGCGGCTGGTGGGTGGAGCACTTCGACATCCACATCATCCGCAAGCCCGAAGAGGCGCTGGCGCTGCTGCCGGCCGACCCGTCGCGCTGCGCGATCCTCGGCGAGCCGCAGAGCGCGCTGGGCAGTTACGTGCCGAACAACCCGGCACCGGTGGTGAACTACCTGGAATGGCACCGCGGCAGCAAGACGCCGTATGAAATCGCGTTGATGCGCCGGGCGCAGGTGCTGGGCGTGCGCGGCCATCGCGCCGCCGAAGCCGCGTTCCGCAACGGCGCCGACGAGTTCAGCATCCACATGGCGTACTGCCAGGCCGTGGGCCAGGATGCCACCGAGCTGCCGTACGGCAACATCGTGGCGCTGAACGAACACGCCGCCGTGCTGCATTACACCGAGCTGGGCCGCAAGGCGCCGCAGCCGCTGCGCAGCTTCCTGATCGATGCCGGCGCCAGCGCGCACGGCTATGCCAGCGACATCACCCGTACCTACGCCGCACACGGCCACGACGAGTTCGCGGCGATGATCGCTGCCGTCGATGCCGCGCAGCAGCAGATGTGCGCGGCGGTGCGCCCGGGCTTCGACTACAAGCAGCTGCACGTGGACGCGCATCTTTCGCTGATGGGCGTGCTGAAGGACTTCGGCGTGATCAAGGTCTCGCCGCAGACCGCACTGGAGACCGGCGTCAGCGCCGCGTTCTTCCCGCACGGCATCGGCCACCTGATCGGCCTGCAGGTACACGACGTGGCCGGTTTCGCGGCCAGCGATGAAGGCGGCCGCATCGAGCGCCCGGCCGGCCACCCGTACCTGCGCCTGACCCGCGTGCTGGAACCGGGCATGGTGGTGACCATCGAACCCGGCCTGTACTTCATCGACATGCTGTTGAATGAAGTAAAGGACGCCGGCCATGGCGATGCGATCAACTGGGACCGCGTGGACTTCTTCCGTCCGTACGGCGGCATCCGCATCGAAGACGAAGTGCTCTGCACCGAGGGCGAAGCGGACAATCTGACGCGGCCGGAGTTTGCGGCGGCGAACGGCTGAGCCCCTCGTGGTTGGTCGCTGAAATCAAAAGCCGCGCTTGGCGGGGCGGGGTGGGTTCGCGGGGGACGCCGTGAATCCATCCCTGGAGGCTTGGCCGCGAACCCACCCCGCCCCACCTCTGACAGTTTCCTGCGCGCGTTCACCCACGGAAAAGAAAAAAGAAAAGCAAAAGCTGGTCGCTCGCTGCGCTCGCTCTGTGTCGACCAAGGTCGACACCTACCAATCGTCGTTCGTTCCAACAACCGCCGTTACCAACAGCCGCGTGAACCTGTCGAAGGCGGGGCACTGTGGGCTTGCGGGGTGTGAGCGGCATGGATGCCGCGACCAAGCCTCCAGGGATGGATTCACGGCGTCCCCGCAATCCCACAGTGCCCCGCCATCCCACGGATAGCCCGCTTTGGTCTTGGCTTTGGCATTGGCTTTGGCCTTGGCTGTTGCCTCTGCGGGTGCAGGGCTGCAAGCCCTGCCGAAACCCCTTACCCCGCCATCACCGCTTCGATCTCGTCGGCGCTGCGCGCCAGGCCCTCGGTCAGCACGCGATGGCCGTCATCGGTGATCAGCACATCGTCCTCGGTGCGGATGCCGATACCGCGCCAGCGCGGTTCCACCGTCGTGTCGTCCACGCCGATGTACAGCCCCGGCTCGATGGTGAACGCCATGCCCGGCTCCAGCAGGCGCGAATCGCCGGCCAGGCGGTAGTCGCCCACGTCGTGCACGTCCATGCCGATCCAGTGCCCGGTTTTGTGCCGGTAGAAGCGCTGGTACAGGCCCTCGGACAGGTTCTTTTCCAGCGTGCCCTTCAGCAGGCCCAGCCGCAGCAGGCCTTCGGTCAGGGTCTGCACCGCCGCCAGGTGGCCCATCTCATAGGCCACGCCCGGCTTGGCCTGGGCCAGTGCCGCGGCCTGTGCATCACCGACCAGGTCGTGCAGCGCGCGCTGTTCGGCACTGAAGCGGCCATTCACCGGGAACGTGCGGGTGATGTCGCTGGCATAGCCACGGTACTCGGCACCGGCATCGATCAGCACCAGTTCGCCGTCACGCGAACGCGCGTTGTTGTCGCGGTAATGCAGGATGCAACCGTTGCGGCCGGCACCGACAATGCTGCAGTACGCCGGCACCGCATCGTTGGCACGGAACACCCGTTCCAGTTCGGCCTGCAGTTCGTACTCGTGGATGCCCGCCTTCGCTGCCTTCATCGCCGCCAGGTGCGCGCGCACGCTGATCTGCGCGGCATGGTGCATCAGCGCCACTTCCGAACCGGACTTGAACAGGCGCTGCTCGTGCAGCAGATGGCCCAGCTCCAGGAACTCATGCGGCGGTTGCGCGCCGTGGCGCACCTGCGAACGAACACGGTTGACCCAGCCGATCAGCTTCAGGTCGAAGTCGGCATCGCGGCCGAAGTGGTAATAGACGCGCGAACGCCCTTCCAGCAGGCCCGGCAGGATCTCGTCCAGATCATCGATCGGATAGGCATCGTCCATGCCGTACTGCGCCACCGCGCCTTCCTGGCCGGCACGGCCACCGTCCCAGGCTTCGCGCTCGGCGTCGCGCTCGCGGCAGAACAGGATCGCCTCGCCATGGCGGCGACCGGGAATCAGCACCAGCACCGCTTCCGGTTCCGGGAAGCCACTCAGGTACTGGAAGTCCGAATCCTGCCGGAACGGGTAATGGGTATCCAGGCTGCGCACCTTCTCGGCCGCGGCGGGCAGCACCAGGATCGCGTCCTCGCCGGCCATGTCCATCAGCTGGCGGCGGCGACGCTTGTACTCGCCGGCCGCGATGCCGGTGCGCTGCTTGATATCCATCAGTTCAGGCGCTGCCGATGGCGCGAGGCCAGCACCACGTCACCGTGCAGCAACAGCACCGCCACGCGGATGAACTCCTCGATCTCCGACAGTGCTTCGTCGTCATCGTCACCACCGGCCTCGAAATCCTCGCTGGAGGCGCGGGCCAGGCTGGCCATGTCGTTCAACGCTTCTTCGCCCTCTTCGGACAGCGCCGGGCGATGGCCGCCACTGCCCAGGCCGAAGCCGCCGAGGAAGCTGCGGGTCCAGGCGAACATGGCATCGGCCTGCGCGGCCACGTCGTCGTTGTCGGTCAGCAGCAGCTCGAAGGCGAAGTCGCGGTCTTCCAGCTGCTTGATGGTGGCCTGCAGCAGCTGAGCCAGCACGCTGTCGGCGGCCACCGGGGCCAGATTGTCGTCGGCCAGCACGCGCGCCGGCCAGTCATTGCCGGGGGCGCCGCCGGCGGCCAGCCAGCCACACAGCGCACCGTGGAGCTCGGCAGCGGTGGCACCCAGGCCCAGCGCCTGGCTGGCGCGGGAAACGTCGTCGACGGAGGGAAGTTCGGTCATCGTGCGGCTCGTTCGGATAAGGAAACCAGGAGCGCGCACGCGCGCGCCCGTGAGACCGCCTAGTGTAGCAACCCGGCGGCCTCCTCCCCGTGGCCGCCGGGCCTTGCTGCGACAGCGCTTGACCGCCCTTGCCCCGCTTGCCTATCGTGCCCGCATGGAACCCGCCGATCCCCTTGCCCAGCTGCAGGACTTCGCCGCCCGCGTGGAAGCGTTGCTTGAACGCAACCAGCGGCTGGCCGAGGAGAACCGCAGCCTGCGCCACCAGCAGGAACAACTGGTGGCCGAGCGCTCCACGCTGCTGGCCAAGAACGAACAGGCGCGCTCGCGGGTGGAAGCAATGATCAGCCGGCTCAAATCCCTGGAGCAGCACACATGAGCGCCGAACCGGTCAGTGTCCGCATCCTCGATCGTGAATACACCGTGGGTGTCGGCGGTGATGAACGCGACAGCCTGATGGCGGCCGCGCGCCTGCTCGATGCACGCATGCGCGAGATCCGTGGCAGCAACCGCATGGCTGCGGTGGACCGCGTGGCCGTGCTGGCCGCGCTGAACCTGGCCCACGAACTGCAGCTGCTGCGCGACGAGAACGCCCGCCAAGCGGTGGCGCTGCAGCAGACGCTGGCCGACCTGAACCGGCGCCTGGACCGTGCGATTGACGGCGGTGCGTGAGAAACGCGCATAACGCGTCTTCTCATATCTGAATTGGCACGGACTGTTGCCGACGAACGGCCTATCCAGATCCTGTGTGCTGGCTATAATGGCCACGCGTTCTCTGCGGTACTCGACGGCATGTGCAAACATTCGCCTTGTCCCTTAAGAACGACACCGGGAGCGCGACAGCGCCGGGAGTGCAGGTCCGCCTTGTAGCGGGAAGCCCGATGGTTCTCCAGCGTTCCCACTTGAGCCCCCGGGTTCAAGGTCGTTTCGCATGCATCGACATTGCGGAGAATGCAATATTCCAGCAAGGGCGGCGTCTTCGGGCGTCGCCCTTGTTCTTTCCGGCACAATGACGGCTGATCCTTGCCGCACGCTGCCATGACCGACCCGCGCCAGGCCCTGCGCCACGACCTGCGGCAACGCCGCCGCGACCTTTCCGCCGGTGAGCGCATCGCCGCCGCCGAATCCCTCGCCGATGCCCTGCTGGCCCTGCCCTTCGCCCCGCGCAAAGGTGCCGTGGCCGGCTACTGGGCGCTGGATGGCGAAATCGCCCTGCACCGCTGGCAACTGCAGCTGCCCGACACACTGACCTACTGCCTGCCGATTCTGGCAGGCGACACGCTGCGCTTCGCGCCGTGGCGGCCCGGAAAACCGCTGACCAGCAACCGTTACGGCATCCCCGAACCGGATGTGGCCGTGGAAGACACCCTGGAACCGGCGCAGATGGCGCTGGTGGTAACCCCGCTGGTGGGATTCGACACACAGTGCCGGCGGCTGGGCATGGGGGGCGGCTGGTATGATCGCAGCTTCGCCTTCCGCCACGACCGGCCGGCGCCGCCCTGGCTGGTCGGTGCTGCATTCGCGGTGCAGCAGGTCGAGTCCTTGCCGGTGGCGTCGTGGGACGTGCCGGTGGATGCGATCTGCACCGAAGACGGCACCCTGTTCCCCTCCGCTGCCCCCGTGAACGCATGACCGCCCGCAAGCGCTACTGGCTGATGAAGTCCGAACCGGACGCCTTCTCCATCGATGACCTGGCCAAGGTCAAGGTCGAACCCTGGAACGGGGTGCGCAACTACCAGGCGCGCAACTTCATGCGCGATGGCATGCAGGTGGGCGACGGCATCCTGTTCTACCACTCCAACACCAAGGTGCCGGGCATCGTCGGCCTGGCCACGGTGGCCAGCACGGCCTACCCGGACGACACCCAGTTCGACCCGAAATCCGACTACCACGACCCCAAGAGCACGCGCGAGAACCCGCGCTGGATGCTGGTGGACGTGGCCTTCGACCGCAAGCTCAAGCAGGTGATCGCGCTGGACGAGATCAAGCTGCACGCCGAAGCGCTGGGCGAAGGCTTCCCGCTGGTTGCCAAGGGCAACCGCCTGTCGGTGTTCCCGGTGACGGCTGCGCAGTGGAAGCTGCTGCTGTCGCTGGAAAAGAAATCCTGATTCCCTGCCTGAGAGTTCTCCCATGTCCGAAGCCAAGCGCCTGGCCGCCGAGAAAGCCATCGAGTACGTTGAAGACGGCATGATCGTCGGTGTCGGCACCGGTTCCACCGTGGCCTATTTCATCGATGCCCTGGCCCGCATCCAGCACCGCATCAAGGGCGCCGTGTCCAGCTCCGAACAGAGCACCGCGCGCCTGAAGCAGCACGGCATCGAGGTGATCGAGCTGAACCACAGCGGCAACCTGTCGCTGTACGTGGACGGCGCCGATGAGTGCGATGCCAACAAGTGCCTGATCAAGGGCGGCGGTGCCGCGCTGACCCGCGAGAAGATCATCGCCGAGGCCAGCGAGCGCTTCATCTGCATCGTCGACCCGAGCAAGCAGGTGCCGGTGCTGGGCAGATTCCCGCTGCCGGTGGAGGTGATTCCGATGGCGCGCAGCCTGATCGCCCGCCAGATCCGCGACATGACCGGCGGCCAGCCGACCTGGCGCGAAGGCGTGGTGACCGACAACGGCAACCAGATCCTGGACATCCACAACCTGCAGATCACCGATCCGGAAAAGCTGGAGCGCGAGCTCAACCAGCTGCCGGGCGTGGTCTGCGTCGGCCTGTTCGCACGCCGTCGCGCCGATGTGGTGATCGTCGGCGGCGAGCCGCCGGTCGTGCTCTGACCTTTGCAAGGATCCTGACGATGTCGCTGTTGCGTTCGCTGCTGATGCTTCCGCTGCTGGCCCTGGCCGGCTGCGCCACCGATGCGGCCCGCCACTGGGTCGAGCTGGATGGTGCGCGCTACCAGGTAGAGCTGGCCACCAACGATGAAACCCGCGCGCGCGGACTGATGTTCCGCGACCAGATGGCCGCTGACCACGGCATGTTGTTCATCCACGACCGCGAGGAAATGCAGGCATACTGGATGAAGAACACCAAGCTTGCGCTGGACATCCTGTACTTCGACAGCGAGCGCAAGCTGGTCAGCCAGCAGCGCGATGTGCCGCCGTGCTCGGCCGGGGACATGTGCCCGCCCTACCCCAGCGGAGGCCCGGCGCGCTATGTGCTGGAGCTCAATGCCGGCCAGGCTGAGAAACTCAAGCTGAAGGACGGCACTGAGCTGACCTTCGGCCCGGGCATCGAGTAACAGGGTTCTGCCGGGCTGCGCCCGGCACCCGCCGAATCAACATCAAAGGCAAAAGCTGGGCTACCGAGGGATGGCGGGGCGGTGTGGGCCTGCAGGACAGCCGTAAACCCATCCCTGGGGGCTCGTAGGCACCATCCATGGCGCCTGCGGCCCTGCAAGCCCACACCGCCCCGCCTCTGACAGTTGGCCGGCGGCTGTTGGTAGGTGTCGACCTTGATCGACACGACAGTTCCAAGACGATGTTCTTTTCACGCGGCACCGCTTGAAACCGCCTGCGAATGACGCCAGTCTGTGGTCATGCAGGACCGGATCTCACTCCCCGACTGGGATGCACTGGCCGACCTCGAAGACGAGGCGCTGCCACTGTTGCCGACCGCGCTGCTGATCGCGCGCGACGAGTACCCCGATCTGCAGCCGTCCACGTACGACGCGCTGATCCAGAGCCACGTCGATCACCTCCGCTCGGAAGTGGACAGCATCGACAACAGCCCGCTGAAGATGGCGGCGATCAACCGCCACCTGTTCGACGAGCTGGGCTACAGCGGCGACCACGACGAGTACTACGACCCGCGCAACAGCTACCTCAACCAGGTATTCGAGCGCCGCCTGGGCAACCCGATCTCGCTGGCGCTGGTGCAGATGGAAGTCGCGCGCCGGCTGGGAATCCCGCTGGATGGCGTGTCCTTCCCCGGGCACTTCCTGGTGCGCCTGCCGGTGGACGACGGCGTGCTGGTGATGGACCCGTTCAATGGCGGCCGCCCGCTGGACGTGGACGAACTGCGCGAGCGGGCCAAGTCACACCTGGGCGGGCAGATGCCCGACGATCAGGTGCTGGCGCAGATCCTCGACCCGGCCCCTGCGCGCGCGATCCTGATGCGGATGCTGCGCAACCTGCACGGCGTGTATGCCGAAGCGGGCGAATGGGACCGCGCCGCACGCAGTGCCGACCGCCTGCTGAAACTGGCCCCAGAGCAGGACGACGCGCTGCGTGATCGCGGCCTGGCCTACCTGCAGCTGGAATACCTGGCCGGTGCCCGCCATGACCTGGGGCAGTACCTGAAGCGCAACCCGGAAGCCAGCGATGCGCAGTGGCTGCGCGAGAAGCTGATCGACCTGGGTGGGCCGGTGCCGCGGCTGCATTGAGGTTGTCCGGTGTGCGGACCAACGGTCCGCACCCACCGGTAGCGCCGGGCCATGCCCGGCGGCCATTGCAATCAATCGACCTCGACCATCTCGAAATCGGCCTTGGTCACCCCGCAGTCCGGGCAGGTCCAGGTCTCGGGAATGTCTTCCCAGCGCGTCCCCGGCGCGATGCCCTCTTCCGGCAAGCCTTCCGCTTCGCTGTAAAGAAAGCCGCAGACCACGCACATCCAGGTACGCAAGGTGGTGGGGGTGGCGTCGCTCATCGGATAATCAGGGCTGGATTCACGGGCCGCCATTGTCCCATCGCGGCCCACTCACCGGTAGCCATCGATGACTTCTGCTTCCCCGGCGCCCCGCGGCGTCTACCTGATCACCCCGGACGAGCCCGATACCGCGCGCCTGCTGGCCCGCACCGCGCCGCTGCTGGCCGCTGGAGCCACCTGGCTGCAGTACCGCAACAAGACCGCCAGCGACGCGCTGCGACTGGAGCAGGCCACCGCCCTGCAGGCGCTGTGCGCGGAACACGGCGTGCCGCTGATCGTCAACGACGACCCGGCACTGGCCAAAGCGGTCGGTGCGGCCGGCGTGCACCTGGGCGGCACCGACGGCGATATCCCCAGCGCGCGCGCCCTTCTCGGCGCCGACGCCATCATCGGCGCCTCCTGCTACGACCAGCTGGCCAATGCCGAGAAGGCCGTGGCCGCCGGTGCCAGTTACGTGGCCTTCGGCGCGTTCTTCCCGACCACCACCAAGGTCACCAACAGCCGCGCCCATACCGACCTGCTGCGGCAAAGCGCCGCACTGGGCGTGCCACGGGTGGCGATCGGCGGGCTGACGCCGGACAATGTCGGTCCCATCATCGACGCCGGCGCCGATCTGGTCGCCGTGGTCAGCAGCGTGTTCGCCGCCGAAGACCCGGTGGCGACCCAGCGCGCCTACCTCGCCCAGTTCGCGTAATGCCCAGGAAATCCGCATGAACCACGACCAGTCCCACGCCTTGTTCTCCCGCGCCCAGCAGCTGCTGCCGGGCGGCGTCAATTCGCCGGTGCGCGCGTTCAAGTCGGTCGGCGGCGAGCCGTTCTTCGTCGAGCGCGCCGACGGTGCCTACCTGTACGACGTCGACGGCAACCGCTACATCGACTACGTCGGCTCCTGGGGCCCGATGATCGTCGGCCACAACCACACGGCGGTGCGCCAGGCGGTGAAGAAGGCGATCGACAATGGCCTGTCCTTCGGTGCGCCGTGCGCGGCCGAAGTGACCATGGCCGAGACCATCACCCGACTGGTGCCATCGTGCGAGATGGTGCGCATGGTCAACTCCGGCACCGAAGCCACGCTGTCGGCAATCCGCCTGGCGCGTGGCGCCACCGGCCGCAACCGCATCGTGAAGTTCGAAGGTTGCTACCACGGCCATGGCGACTCGTTCCTGGTCAAGGCCGGCAGCGGCATGCTGACTCTCGGTGTGCCAACCTCGCCCGGCGTGCCGGCCGGCCTGAGCGAACTGACCCTGACCCTGCCCTACAACGACTTCGAAGCGGCCACTGCCCTGTTCGAGCAGCAGGGTGACGACATCGCCGGCCTGATCATCGAACCGGTGGTCGGCAACGCCAACTGTATTCCGCCACGCGAAGGCTACCTGCAGCACCTGCGCGAACTGTGCACGAAGCATGGCGCGCTGCTGATCTTCGACGAAGTGATGACCGGTTTCCGCGTCGCCCTCGGCGGTGCGCAGGCGCATTACGGCATCACCCCGGATCTGACCACCTTCGGCAAGATCATCGGCGGCGGCATGCCGGTGGGCGCCTACGGCGGCCGTCGCGAACTGATGCAGCAGATCGCCCCGGCCGGCCCGATCTACCAGGCCGGTACGCTGAGCGGCAACCCGGTGGCGATGGCCGCCGGCCTGGCGATGCTGGAGCTGATCCAGCAACCGGGTTTCCACGCCGACCTGGCCGAGCGCACCGCGCGCCTGTGTGCCGGCCTGGAAGCGGCCGCCGCCGAAGCCGGCGTGGCCGTGACCACCACCTGCGTGGGCGCCATGTTCGGCCTGTTCTTCACCAGCGAGAAGGTGGAGACCTATGCGCAGGCCACCGCCTGTGACATCCCGGCGTTCAACCGCTTCTTCCACGCGATGCTGGACCAGGGCGTGTTCCTCGCACCGTCGGCGTACGAAGCCGGCTTCCTGTCCAGCGCGCACGATGATGCGGTGATCGAAGCGACGCTGGCCGCTGCGCGCGTGGCGTTCAAGGCCGCCAAGGGCTGAGCCTCGCTCTGGCAGGTGCCAACCTTGGTTGGCACTGCCGCATCTGGTAGGTGCCAACCTTGGTTGGCACGGAGCAGTCGAGCATGGCTCGACTCTACATAAGGCATCAACCGAAGACGAACTTGCCCTTCATCATCGCGAAGTGGCCGGGGAACGAGCAGAAGAAGGTGTAGTCGCCCCCCTTCTGCAGCCCCTGGGTAGAGAAGCGCACGCGCGTGGTTTCGCCGCCGCCGATCACCTTGGTGTGTGCCAGCACACGCTTGTCGGCCTTCGGCAGGTAGCTGTCGGCCAAGGTCATGCGCATGCCCGCCATTGCCACCGGCTGGTAGTCGGCGCTGCGGGTCAGCACCCAGTTGTGGCCCATCGCGGTAGTGGCCAGCTTGCCGGTGTGGCGCAGGGTCAGGTCGACGGCGGTGCAGTCGGCCGCCACCTTGATCTCGCGGCTGCTGAAGCTCATCTGGTCGGTGCTGTCGATGCTCACCGCGCACACCCGCGCCATCGCCGACGGCGCCAGCATCAGCGCGCCCAGTCCCACTGCCACCATCCAAGCCTTCATCGTTGCATCTCCTGCGGATTCAAGCGCCATTCTAGGCAGGCGCCTGCGGCCCCGTCTGCGACCGTCTGTCGCATGACTGGTCCAGGGTTTCCCGCGTGTTCACTGCAATGGCATGCTCGGCCAATGCGGATCGACCTGTTGCTGCTGGATGTGGATGGCGTGCTGGTGCAGTACCAGCGCGCGCAGCGCGTGCTGCACCTGGCCGAGGCGCTGGATGTCGCGCCGGAAACCGTGCAGGCCGCGCTGTACGACAGCGGGCTGGAGGCGCAGCACGACTGCGGCGTACTGGATGGCCACACCTATCTGGCGCAGCTGAGCAGACAGCTGGGCCGCACCGTCGATATGCACACCTGGATCGCTGCGCGACAGGCCGCCAGCCAGCCACAGCCGGCCGTACTGCAGCGGCTGCAGGTGCTGCAGCTGCCACTGGCCGTACTGACCAACAATGGCGCGCTGATGGTACAGGCGTTGCCCAGCCTGCTGCCGGAACTGTTCCCGGCCCTGCAGGGCCGCGTGTTCTGCAGCGCGGATTTCGGTCTGCGCAAACCGGCGCCTGCGGTATTCCTGCGCACGCTGGAAGCACTGGACGTGGCGCCTGCGCGCACGCTGTTCGTCGATGATCTGTTCGCCAACGTGCGCGGCGCACGTGCCGCCGGCCTGCACGCGGAAACCGTGCGCGATGGCCGTGGGTTGGGCAAGGTGTTGAAGCGTTACCAGATTGCGTGAACCAATGTAGAGCCGAGCATGGGCTCGGCTCTATAGTTATCGCCGCTGGCCTCAGCGCGCGGCGATGAACGCAGCAATCGCTGCGCGCAGGCGCTTGAGGCCTTCGGCCACTTCTTCGTCGGTGATGTTCAGCGACGGCACGAAGCGCAGCACGTCCGGGCCTGCCTGCAGGGTCAGCAGGCCCTGCTCGGCAGCGTGATCGAGGATCGCACCAGCCTGGCCGGCAAAGTCCTTGCTCAGCACCGCGCCCAGCATCAGGCCCCGGCCACGCACGTCGCTGAACACGCCGAACTCGTCGTTGATGCGGGCGAAGCCATCGCGCAGCGCCTTCGACTGGCGGCTGACGTTGGCGGCGATCTCCGCCGAGGCGAGCTTGCGCAGCGCCACACGCGCGACGGCGGCAGCCAGCGGATTGCCACCGAAGGTGGTGCCGTGCGCGCCAAACTGCATGGTTTCAGCGACCTTGGGTCCGGCCAGCATCGCGCCGATCGGGAAGCCACCGCCCAGCGCCTTGGCCAGGGTGACCATGTCCGGCACCACGTCGTCCTGCCAGTGCGCGAACAGCGTGCCGGTGCGGCCCATGCCGGCCTGGATCTCGTCCAGCACCAGCAGTGCGTTGTGCTGGTCGCACAGTTCGCGCACGCGCTTGAGGAAACCGGACTTGGCCGGCATCACGCCGCCCTCGCCCTGGATCGGTTCCAGCATTACCGCCGCCACGTCGCCGGCGGCCATCGCGGTTTCCAGCTGCACCTCATCGTTGAAATCGATGTAGCGGAAGCCACCGGGCAGCGGCTCGTAACCTTCCTGGTACTTCGGCTGCGCAGTCGCGGTGACCGCGCCCATGGTGCGGCCGTGGAAGCTGCCACGGAAGGTGATGATCACCCGCTTGTCGGCCGGGCGGCCCTGGCTGGAGGCCCATTTGCGGACCATCTTGATCGCCACTTCGTTGGCTTCGGCGCCGGAGTTGCACAGGAACACGCGCTCGGCGAAGCGGCTGGCCTTCACCAGTTCCTCGGCCAGGTGCAGCGGCGGTGCGCTGTAGAACACGTTGCTGGTGTGCCACAGCTTGCCGGCCTGCTCGACCAGTGCGGCGACCAGGTCCGGATCGTTGTGGCCCAGGCCGCACACGGCGATGCCGGCGGCCAGGTCGATGAACTCACGGCCCTGGCTGTCCCACACGCGGGCGCCCTGGCCTCGCTCCAGTACCACCTGGCGGGGCTTGTAGACCGGCAGGTAGTAGTGCGAAAGGGAGATCAGCGGATCGGTAGCGGCGGTCATGGCAGTCGGCAGGGTTCAGGAATCCCCATTCTCGCGCCGGAACCCCTGCGGCACAATGCGCGCATGCGACCGTTTACCGCCCCCCAGCTGAACCCCGCCACCGAGACCGGCTGGCGCCGTCGGTGGTTCGACATCATCTACCGCCACGACAGCCGGCCCTCGCGCAATTTCGACCTGCTGCTGGTCTACGCGATCATCGCCAGCGTGCTGGTGGTGATGTTCGACAGCGTGCAGCGCTTCCACATCGCCCATGCCGACTGGCTGTACGTGCTGGAATGGGGCTTTACCCTGCTGTTCACCGCCGAATACGTGCTGCGGCTGGTGGTGGTCAAGCGCCCGCTGCGCTACGCGGTGAGCGTCTGGGGCATCATCGACCTGGCCTCGATCCTGCCGACCTACCTGTCGCTGTTCATTCCCGGTGCGCAGAGCCTGCTGGTGGTGCGCGCACTGCGCATCCTGCGCGTGTTCCGCATCCTCAAGCTGACCCGCTACATCGAAGAAAGCGGCGTGCTGATGCAGTCGCTATGGCGCAGCCGGCGCAAGATCCTGCTGTTCCTGTTCACGGTGGTCACCATCACCATCATCGCTGGCACGCTGATGTACGTGATCGAGGGACCGAACCATGGCTTCACCAGCATTCCCAGCAGCATGTACTGGGCGGTGGTGACGATGGCCACGGTCGGCTTCGGCGACATCGTTCCGCAGACCGTGCTCGGCCGCTTCGTCACGTCAGTGCTGATCCTGATCGGTTACAGCATCATCGCCGTACCCACCGGCATCTACACCGCCGAACTGGCCAGCACCATGCGCGATGCCGAACTGGCCGCGCGCCGCGATGCACGTGGCTGCCCGCACTGCGGGCTGGAAGGCCACGAACCGGATGCGCGGCACTGCCGCAAGTGCGGCGGCAAGCTGCCGGATGCGTTCAACCATTGAGGTACATGCCGGCCAGCGGCCGGCACTACCCCTCGGCGGTTACGCATGAATGCGTGCGTCGTTGCTCACCGCATGCGGTTGCTGGTGGTCACCAGATCGTTGTATGCGGCGAGGATCGTTGACTGCGCCCCTTCCGGGTCGGTGGTGAGCCAACTACCCGACGCCTTCCGCTCTGCCGCCAGCGCTTCGGCGGTGATCGGCTTGTGCTGCTCCAGGCGCTCGACGCCGCGTCCCGCGGTACGCACCAGTTTGTCCGCCGAACGCTGCACATGGCCCCACATCGGGTCGTCCTTGCCGACACCGCCGTTCTGGATTTCCGTCACCAGAGCCTGATAGTCAGCCAGCTGCGCGCGCAACGCCGCAACGTCCGGTGCGTCGTGCTGGAACGCGGTGGTCAGTTGCTTGCCATCGCCCAGCAGGCGAAGGTGGTAGTAGGCCAGCGAACGTCCTTCGCTTTCCTCGATCTGCTTCAGCTGCGCGGCACGGCGATCGTTCTCGTTCTTTTCCAGCGCCGCATCCATCGCTTCGCTGGCCTTGAAGAACTCAGCATAGGCCTGCATCAACGGGGTATGCTGGCTGCGCATCCCTTCACCGCCATCACGACGATAGTCCTCGCGGGTGAAGTAGCCATCGGCGCGCTCGACCAGGTTGTTCAATGCCTGGAATGCCTGCTGATAGTCACGCGCGGGGCCATCCATCGGCAGTGCCGGTGTCTTCGCCAGCGCGTCGGTCAGTGGCTGGCCGCAGTACTCGACCCGGTGCGACAGCACCTTGCCGGGCGAACGAGGTTGCGCTTCCTTGCCGGTCGGGCCGGCTTCAGGGTCCTTCATCCAGCTGGTGTAGGTCTGGAAACCCTCGTGAATGGGTTGTTCAACGCCGTTGTAGCATTCGATGTAGGCGTTCACCTTCTCCAGGCCGGGGTCGGCCACAGGCAACCCTGCCGATTTGTTGCAGCCGCTCAGGCCAGCCACAGCGCCGATCAGCAGCAGCGGCGCGATACGCAGATAGGAAGTCGTCATGGTCTCTAGCATGGGTGCTGGCGCGCCGGTCACTGGCGGTTGCTCTGGAAAACTAGCGTGTTGTATTCCTGCATGAGCTTGTTGGCAGAGCCACGCGGCGCCATCGACGGCGAATCAAGCATGCGTCGTTCGAAATCGGTGTAAGGCTTCTTCTCGCTGACGCGCTGCAGCCGCTCCTTGCCTTCGCGCCGGAAATTCTCGGCCCCACGTTCGAAGCCTTCCCAGTCCGACTTGCCCGGTTCCTGGTCGGCAACCTTGGCGTGCGCTTCATCGGAAATGCGGTTGAAGGCATCCAGACGTTCACGGGCCTTGGCCTGATCGAAATCATCCTCGCTCATCAGATCCATGATGGCCTTGGCTTCCAGCATCATCGCCAGACGGTAGTACTCGCGGGTGCGCCCCTCGGCCTGCTCCAGCGCCTTGAGCTGCTCGCGCTGGGCAGCGTCGTTCTGACGCTCCAGCTCGGCATTGAACGTTTCGCTGGCAGCCACGAAATCCTTGAAGGCGACCATCAAGGGCGCGTGCAGCTGCTTGCCCTTGGCGAACTGGTCGTCCTCGTAGTCCTGGCGATCGTAGTAATCATGCGCGTCCTTGCTGAGCGGCACCAGCGCCTTCAGCGCCTGCTGGTAATGGCCTGCAGCCGCATCGAGATCGGCCAGCGCCGGCTTGGCAGCGATCGCCTCGGTCACCGGGGCGTCGCACTGCTTCATGTCGTAATCGCTGATCTCGAACGGTCCGTACACGTGCGTCTCGCGCCCGGTCGGGCCAGCGTCGACATCCTTGATCCAGCGCGTGTAGGACTGGATGCTGCCGTGGGTTTTCGAATCCAGCGCGTTGAAGCAGCCGATGTAGGCGTTGAGCTTGGCGGTCAACTGCTGCTGTGTGTCGGACGGGGCCGCGATGGCGTCCGCCGTGCCGGAGGCAGCGGCGCCGCCCGCAGCTGCGGGGGCCTTGCCACCACAGGCGGTCAGGATCAACGACAGCGAAGCGGCCAGCGCCGCAACGGAAAGAGTGCGTGACATGTGTTCACATCCCTGTTGAAAACGATTACAGCCGCGCATTCTAGCGCAGCAGGCCGAGGGTCGCAGCCCTCGGCCTCTTCCCGCGACGCGCGGTCAATCCAGGAACAGATCCGGCAACAACGGACGCGACGGATCCATCGCGTATCCCGAAAGATCGGTGACACCGGCCTGCGCCAGCACTTCATCATCGATCAGGAACTGGCCGTGGAAACCGGCCGCCTCACGCACCAGCACCGCATGCGCGGCGTCGGCCATGATCTGCGGCGTGCGGCAGCCGGCCGCATCCACGCCCGGAATCATGTTGATCGCATCGGTGGCGATGACCGTGCGCGGCCACAGCGCATTCACCGCCACGCCCTGCGGACCGAATTCCGCGGCCAGACCCAGGGTGACGAAGCTCATGCCCATCTTCGCCAACGTGTAGCCGGTATGTGGTGCCCACCACTTTGGGTCCAGGCTCGGCGGCGGTGCGAGGGTGAGGATGTGCGGGTTCGGCGCCTCCAGCAGGTAAGGCAGGCAGGCCTGCGCGCACAGGAAGCTGCCGCGCGAGTTGACCTGCTGCATCAGGTCGAAACGCTTCATTGGCGTATCCAGCGTGCCACGCAGCCAGATTGCACTGGCGTTGTTGATCAGGATGTCGATGCCACCGAAGGTATCGACCGTGGCCGCCACCGCCGCCTGCACCTGCTCTTCCTCGCGGATGTCGCACTTCAGGGCCAGACCCTGGCCACCAGCCGCCGTTACCGCTTCGGCCGCGCTATGGATGGTGCCCGGCAGCTTCGGGTTCGGTACCGACGACTTGGCCGCAATGGCCACATTGGCGCCGTCGCGCGCAGCGCGCAGTGCGATGGCCAAGCCGATGCCGCGCGAGGCACCGGTGATGAAAAGCGTTTTGCCCTGCAGACTGCCCACGTTCCACACTCCAGCGTATGCAATGAGTCGCTAGTATGCCGCGCCGACGCGGAGTTCACCCGGCCTTGACGATACTCGGGCCTCCAGACAACGCACGAGGTCCACGCCATGCGCCGTTCCCGCCTGTTGCTGCCTGCCCTGGGGCTTGCCCTGCTGACTGCCTGCCAGGGCCGTTCGCCGGAACCCGGCAAGGAGCCGCCCGCCGGTGACGCGCCCAGTGCGGAGAAGGCCGCCGCCGACGGCAAGATGCGCTGGAGCGAGGCGGTGGTCTGGGATGGCGATCTCAACGCCTGCCGCCAGGGCGAGAATGCGGCCACCCGGGATTGCCTGCGCGATGCGATGCGCGCCGGTGGCGCCAGCGCCGATGCCATTACCGCCGCCGAGCAGTTGTCCACCGGCGGCGAGCTGGCCTATGTGACCGCCTGGCACGAGAACGAAGGACTGGGCATTGCCACGGTCGAGTATCCCTTCCGCGCCAACACCAATGAAGGCACGCGACTGGTCGATGCCGGTGGCAAGCGCATCGACGTGGATGCCGTGCAATTGGACGACACGCTGCGCGCCGATCCTGCCGTACAGGAACTGCTGAAGACCAACCCGCAGGCCACGCCGTTCGCGCCAGCACAGTCGGCCGGTGCTTCGCCGCTGGAGAACGGCGGCATCCGCCTGCTGTACCGCACGCCGCTGCGCGACTGCCACGCCTGCCCGGATGTGGGGCAGTTGCAGATCGCCTACGACTTCGACGCCAAGCGTAACTTCATCGGCCAGCAGGTGGTGCCGGCAACGCCGTAAGCAGGTAGCACCGGGCCATGCCCGGCGGACACAACGCTCAATGCCGCCGGGCATGGCCCTGCGCTACCGATAGGCGCGTACCTGCTTCTGCAGCAGGTGCGGCACGATCAATCGATGTACCGGCGCCACCGGCAGCATGTAGACCCGGCCGAACGCGTTATGGGTATGCACCACGGTGGCCACTTCCAGCACGTCACCCTGCCACTGCAGGGCCAGCTGCACGCGCAGATGGCGGTCGTCGTCTTCCAGCACGATGGCATCGTCATCCATCGACTGCAGGGTGAAGATGCCCAGCCGCTGGCCAGGTTGAGGATCCGCAACAACCTGCACCGCCCGCAACGAACCCAGATGCTTCATGCCGAGCAGGCGCATGCCGTGGTTGCGCAGCGCCATCAGCCCGTCGAACCAGCCGGGAATGGTCGTGGCCATATCGCGGTAGGCCTGCAGGGCCGAGCGCCCATCCCGACGGGTCGTCGCCTGGCAGGCGTGCACGAAGTCGGCGCCAGCCAGCTGTGGGCGCAGGACGCTGCCCGCACCCGGCGGGCCGGTCATCACCTGCGCACGGCTCACGGCTTGGGCCCCTGCCCTTCATTGTCTTCCCAATGCAGGATGCGGCGGGTAACGAAGCGGTAGACCGGTTTGCCGGTGGCGAACCACAGCTCGCGCACCCACGAGGTGCGCTTGAGCACGCGCTTCTCCACCGGGGTGAGCGACTCGCGGCAGTACATGCGCTTGTGCTTGAGCAGGTGGCGCAGATCCTCGCGGGCCAGCAGCCGCATCCAGCGCGAGCGCGGGTTGCCGATCACCGCCAGCTGGAAGTCGATCAGCGCCGGCCGACCATCCTCGGTGACCAGCCAGTTGGCTTCCTTGGCCAGGTCGTTGTGGGCAACGCCGTTGCGATGCAGCTGCTGCAGCAGCCGACGCGCCGAGCGGAACCAGGCCAGATCGCCGCGCGGCGGACGCTGGTACATGGCATCGCCGGCCATGAAACTGCGGTCCAGGTGGCGGCCATTCCAGGCCAGCAGCTGCGGCACATCGGCCATGCCGTGGATGTGCTGCAGCGCGCGTGCCTCGCGGCGGGCCAGCCACCAGGCCGGCAGCCGCAGCCACAGCGGTGTGGCGCCCAGATCACGGCGCACGAAGGGGCCATCGGGCCCTTTCACAAGAAGGATCTGGCCGAAACTGTCGGCCTTCAAAGCATGCGGTGGAGCGTCTGGCGTATGCGGCATGGGCCCATTCTAGGCGATGGCGCCGGTTGCAAACGGTCACGAAGCGGCTGGGAACCAGTCACCTTCACGCCCCTATAATCGGGCAATGGACTCTTCATGGATCGACGCCACGCTCGCGTGGATTGCCGCTCACCCCGTGCTGGCGGGTGCCGTTATCTTCCTCATCGCCTTCTGCGATGCGGTCATCATTCTTGGCGCCATCGTGCCGGCGCTGCCGTTGCTGTTCGCGGTGGGCGTGTTCATCGGCCTGGGCCAGATCTCCGGGCCGTACGCGGTTGCGGCTGCAGCCCTGGGCGCCTTTGCCGGCGACGGCATCAGCTACTGGATCGGGCGCCGCTGGGGTGACCGCCTTCGCGGCGTCTGGCCGTTCAGCCGCTACCCGCAGCTGCTCGACCGCGGCGAGAACCTGTTCCGCCGCAATGCGTTCAAGAGCATCCTGATCGCACGCTACGTCGGCGCGATCCGCCCGTTCGTGCCAGCCATTGCCGGCATGATGAAGATGCCAGCCAGCCGTTACGTGCAGGCCAGCGGCATCGCCAGCATTTCGTGGGCGGTGCTGTTCCTGGCGCCGGGCTGGATTCTTGGCGAAGCCTATGACGCAGTCGCGGCGGTGGCCGGGCGTCTGGTGGTGGTGGTTGGCCTGCTGGCGGTGATCCTCAGCCTGGTCTGGGCCATCGTGCTGTACGGCTACCGCTGGTCGGCCGCGCGCATGGACAACTGGCTGGCGCGCCTGCTGGACTGGTCCAACCGCCACCCGACGCTGGGCCGCTACACCGTCGGCGTGCTGGATCCCAAGCGCCGTGAATCGGTGCCGCTGGCGATGCTGGCGTTGATGCTGCTGGTGCTGGGCTGGGGCTGGTTCGCGCTGCTCACCGTGGTGGTCGCGCACGGTGAACCGCTGGCGATCGACCTGCTGGTGCACCAGGCCATGCTGGCGCTGCGCAACCCGCTGGCCGACTACCCGATGGCAGCACTGGCTTCGCTGGGCGCCTGGCAGGTACTGCTGCCAGCCACCGCTGCGGCGATGGGCTACCTGATCTGGCGCCGGCGCTGGATGGCGGCCGCGCACTGGCTGGCCGCACTCGCCTTCGGCCTGGCGCTGACCATGCTGCTAGGCGCCACCGTGGATGTGGTGCGCCCGGTCGATGCCAGCAGCGGTTTCGGCTTCCCGTCGGTGTCGGTGACCATGGCCACCATCACCTTCGGTTTCTTCGCGGTGCTGATTGCCCGCGAGATGCCCGGCCGCACCCGCGTCTGGCCGTACCTGGTGTCCGGCATCGTGGTCAGCCTGATCGGCTTCTCGCGCCTGTACCTGGGCGCGCATTGGCTGAGCGATGTGATCGGCGGCATGCTGTTCGGCACGTTCTGGCTGCTGGTGCTGGGCATCGCCTACCGCCGCCGCTTCAACCGCTCGTTCTGGGTAAAGCCGGTGGCCTGGTTGTTCTATGGCGTGTTCGCGGTAGCGGCGATGTGGTACGCGCCGCGCCACATTCCGGTGAAGCTGGAACGCTTCGAGCCGACCCTGCCGGCCCCGCAGGCGATGGATGCGCAGGCCTGGTGGCAGCACGACTGGTCCACGCTGCCGGCGCGCCGCAACGAGTTCGACGACGACCAGCGCTGGCCGCTTGACGTGCAGGTGGCCGGGCCGCTGGCACCGCTGCAGGCACAGCTGGAAGCGCGCGGCTGGAAGCGGCAGGAACAGGCCGGCTGGCAGCAGGCGCTGCTGATGCTGGACAAGAACACCGGTGCAGATGAACTGCCGGTGTTGCCGGCAACGCTGGACACCCGCGTGGAAGCACTGCTGATGGTGCGCCAGGGCGCGAAGCCGGATGAGCGCTATGTGCTGCGCCTGTGGCCTGCACCGGCACAGCTGCAGCCGGGCAACACGCCGTTGTGGCTGGGCAGCGCGCAGACCCTGCGCTACGAGCGCCACTTCGAGTGGATCGGCATGTGGCACCCGCTGCGCGGCGTCGACCCGGCGTTGAACGCGGTGAAGGACGCCGTGCAGGACCTGCCGCAGCGCGAAGACGTGCACAGCGAAACCGGGCTGCCGGTGCTGCGGTTGAATACCACGCCGTGATGGAGCCGCCGGGCATGGCCCGGCGCTACCGCCGCGCTCTGGCAGATGCCAACCTTGGTTGGCGCTTCGGGAAAAGGCTGCCAACCAAGGTTGGCATCTACCGGCTCCGCCGCGCCCTGGTAGTCGCCAACCTTGGTTGGCGTTTTCCGGCTCCGCCGCGCTCTGGTAGTCGCCAACCTTGGTTGGCGTTTTACGGCATCCAGCCCAGCAACTGCTGCAACCGCTGGTGCGGGTCATCCATCTGCAGCAGCTGCAGGCGCTGCTGCTCGCTCAGCGGCAGCAGTTCGGCCAGCCGCCAGCCGACCCAGCTGGCCTGGTCCAGCAGTGCCGGGCTGGCGGGCGCATAGGCCTCGCCCGCCTGTTCGATGATGTGCCCCAGCACCGTGGCCAGCAGCGCATGCTGCGGCTTCAGTTCGTCGTCGGGATCTTCCTCGCACCAATGCACATCGGCCACCACCAGGCCGTTGTCGCGCACGCGGGTGCGCTCGACATGGAAGCGGCGGGTGCCGCGCAGGCGCAGCTGCAACACGCCGTCGGCGCCGACATCGAAGTCTTCGATGCGTACCTGCACGCCATACGCCGCAGGCGTCGCCGGTGCCCCCACTTCCTGGCCATCGAGGATCAGGCACACACCAAAGCCCTCGCCGCTTCGGCCGCTGTCGCGGACCAGATCCAGGTAGCGGCGCTCGAACACACGCAGGCCCACCGCTGCACCCGGCACCAGCGTGGTGTGCAGCGGAAACAGCGGCAGCGAATCGTCGGCGCTCATCGGGCCTGCAGGGCGGCGAGGAAGCGACGCGGCGCGCCGTCGAAGCCACCGTTGGACATGAACACCACGTGGTCACCGCTGCGCACGCTGGACTGCAGCTGCGCCAGCAGTGCGTCGGTATCCGGCACCGCATGCGCTTCACCACGCACGGCGGCGATCACTGCCGCCGCGTCCCACGCGAGCTCAGGACGATGCAGGAACACCACTTCATCGGCAAGCGCCAGCGACGGGGCCAGCGCATGCGCATGCGCGCCCAGCCGCATCGAGTTGCTGCGTGGCTCCATCGCGACCACGATGCGCGCATCGCCGACCTTGGCACGCAGGCCTTCCAGCGTGGTGGCGATCGCAGTCGGGTGATGGGCGAAATCATCGTAGACGGTGATGCCATCGTGGCTGCCGATCACTTCCATGCGGCGCTTGACGCTGCGGAAGTGCGCCAGCGCCGGAATCACCTCGGCCGGGGCCACGCCCACCGCATGCGCGGCAGCCAGTGCGGCCAGGCCGTTGAGCACGTTGTGGCGGCCCAGCAATGACCACTGCACATCACCCAGTGCCTGCCCGCGATGGTGCACGCGGAACGCGCTGCCATCGGCGGCCAGCAGTTCGGCGTGCCATTCCAGCGAGGGATCAAAACCAAAACGCTCCACCGGGGTCCAGCAGCCCATGGCCAGTACTTCGGCCAGGTGCTGGTCCTCGCCGTTGACGATCAAGCGGCCGCGAGCCGGCACCGTGCGCACCAGGTGGTGGAACTGGCGCTGGATCGCCGCCACGTCCGGAAAGATGTCGGCGTGGTCGTATTCGAGGTTGTTGAGAATGGCCACCAGCGGCCGGTAGTGCACGAACTTGCTGCGCTTGTCGAAGAAGGCGGTGTCGTATTCATCGGCCTCGACCACGAACTCGCGGCCCTTGCCCAGCCGGGCCGAAACGCCGAAGTCCTCGGCCACGCCGCCGATCAGGAAACCCGGCGAGCGGCCGGCGCTTTCCAGCAGCCAGGTGAGGATGGTGGTGGTGGTGGTCTTGCCGTGGGTGCCGGCGACGGCCAGGGTATCGCGCCCCGGCAGGACCTGCTCGGACAGCCACTGCGCCCCGGAAATGTAGCGCTGGCCGGCATCAAGCACGGCCTCCACGGCCGCGTTGCCGCGCGACAGCGCGTTGCCGATCACCACCTGGCCGGTGCCGGCCGGCACGCTGTCGGCGCGGTAGCCCTGGTCCAGGGTGATGCCCAGCTGCTCGAGCTGGGTCGACATCGGCGGGTAGATGGCCTGGTCACTGCCGCTGACCGTATGGCCCAGTTCCCGCGCCAGGGCGGCCACGCCGCCCATGAAGGTGCCGGCGATTGCAAGGATATGTACGCTGCTCATGACCGAGGATTGTGACTGATGACGGCTGTATAGGGCCAATGTCCGACCGGGGGTAAGACAAGTCCTACACAGGATGTGAGAAAACTCCAATCTTCTGTCAGGGAAATCCCGATAGCGATGTTCTGTGAACCCGGACACAATTCGAACTGCCAGCCGCAGTACCCGAACCGGTCCTACTCCCCAAGAGGCCATCCCCAAGGGAGCTCATGCTGCGGGGCCCTGAGCAAGCCCTCTGCTGGCGCCTATCAAACGACACAGGCCTGATCCTCGCGGACCAGGCCTGTGTTTTTTTGCGCCCGGGGGCCGGCAAGGTGCCGGCCCGGCCGGTTCAACCCTTGATCGCCGCCAGGATGCGGGCTTCGATCTCGTCCAGCTCACCGACGCCGTCGACGCGGGCCAGGGTGCCACGGGCAGCATAGAAGTCGACCACCGGGGCGGTCTGGTCGTTGTAGACCTGCAGGCGCTGACGCACCGCTTCCGGACTGTCATCGGCGCGGCCCTGCTCCTTGGCACGACCGGCGATGCGGTCGACCAGCAGCTCGGTGGCCACGTCCAACTGCACCACCGCGTCTAGCGGCTGGCCGATCTTGGCCAGCAGTCCGTCCATCGCATTGGCCTGGGCCACATTGCGCGGGTAGCCATCCAGGATGAAGCCCTTGGCGACATCGGCCTGGGTCAGGCGCGACTCCAGCATGCCCAGCAGGATGTCGTCCGAGACCAGGTTGCCGGCGTCCATCACCGCCTTGGCCTGCTTGCCCAGCTCGGAGCCGGCAGCGATTTCCGCGCGCAGCATGTCACCGGTCGAAATGTGGGCGATACCCAGCTTTTCCTTCAGGCGCGTCGCCTGTGTCCCCTTGCCCGAACCGGGCGGTCCCAACAGAACCAATCGCATCGACCTGACTCCAACGTGTTGAAAATTAAGAAGGTTCGCGTCCCGGACGGTCCGGTATCGCTGCACCGCAATAGCGCCACTTTACCGCATACGGGTAATGTCCCTGCAATGTCCCCTCCCCCGAGCAGGTAGAAGCATGCGCAACGGTACTCTCCTTTATGCCCAGTCCGGCGGTGTCACCGCGGTCATCAATGCCACTGCAGCAGCGGTGATCGAGCAGGCCCGGGCCAAGGGCATCAAGGTCCTGGCTGCCCGCAACGGCATCCTCGGTGCCCTGCGCGAGGAGCTGATCGACACCAGCAAGGAGAGCGCCGCGGCCATCCGCGCGCTGGCCCATACCCCGGGCGGCGCCTTCGGCTCATGCCGGGTCAAGCTGAAATCGCTGGACGCCGACCGCGCCCGCTACGACCGCCTGCTGGAGGTGCTGCGCGCACACGACGTGCGCTGGTTCCTCTACAACGGTGGCAACGACTCGGCCGATACCGCGCTGAAGGTCTCGCAGCTGGCCAAGGCCTCTGGCTACGACCTGACCTGCATCGGTGTGCCCAAGACCATCGACAACGACCTGGCGGTGACCGACACCTGCCCCGGCTTCGGCTCGGCGGCCAAGTACACCGCCGTGTCGGTGCGCGAAGCGGCGCTGGACGTGGCGGCGATGGCCGAGACCTCCACCCGCGTCTTCATCTACGAGGCAATGGGCCGCCACGCTGGCTGGCTGGCTGCGGCCGCTGGCCTGGCCGGCAACGGCGATGACGAAGCACCGCACATCATCCTGCTGCCCGAACGCGCCTATGACGAGGCGGTGTTCCTGGCCAAGGTCAAGGCCGTGGTCGACCGCGTCGGCTACTGCGTGGTGGTGGCCTCCGAAGGCATCGCTACCGCCGATGGCCGCTTCGTCGCCGACGCCGGTGGCGGCAAGGATTCGTTCGGCCACTCGCAGCTGGGCGGCGTGGCCGCGCATCTGGCCGGCAGGGTCAAGGACCAGCTGGGCCTGAAGGTGCATTGGGCGCTGCCCGATTACCTGCAACGCTCGGCCCGCCACCTGGCCAGCAAGACCGACTGGGAGCAAGCGCAGGCAGTGGGCAAGGCCGCGGTGCAGCTGGCACTGAAGGGCCAGAACGGTGTGATGCCGGTGATCGTGCGCAGCAGTGATGCGCCCTACCGCTGGAAAATCGAAGCGGCGCCGCTGTCGAAGATCGCCAACCATGAAAAGAAGATGCCCGCCGGTTTCATCCGCCGCGATGGCTTCGGCATCACCGCCAAGGCACGCGCCTACCTGTCGCCGCTGATCAAGGGCGAAGCGCCGCTGCCGTATGGCACCGATGGCCTGCCGAAGTACGTGACGCTGAAAAACGTGGCGGTGAAGCAGAAGCTGCCGGCCTTCGAGGGCTGAGTCGAAAAAGGGGACGGAGGGGATTAAGTCGCATCTGCCGCTCCGTCATCTCCAACAGCGTCAGCCGTGGGTCGGATACGACTTAATCCCCTCCGTCCCCTTTTTGCGAGGAATGCCATGGCGTTGCGTGTTGTTCGACTTGGCTCTCCGCGTGCGCCCGGTGAAGGCCTGCGCATCGGCACTGTGCGGCGCCCGCCGCGCGGTGTGCCGCGCAGCGAATTTGCCCGGCAGGACTGGTACGACGTGTGGTTCCCGACGCTGTCACCCAGCGCGGAGCTGGTGAAGCAGGCGCATGAGGCGAAGACCGCTGCCGATTGGAATGCGTTCTTCCGCCACTACAAAGCCGAGATGAAGGCGCCTGATGCGGCGCATGCGCTGGATCTGCTGGCCGCACTATCGCAGCACAGCGATATCGCGGTGGGCTGCTATTGCGAGGACGAGGCGCAGTGCCACAGATCGGCACTGCGCGAGCTGCTGGTGGCGCGTGGAGCGAGGCTTGCGGATTGATCGCGGGGTTGCCGGCCAGCGGCCGGCACTACCCCAGGTCTCCCTCCCAGTAGATCCACGCCATGCGTGGATGCTCAGCCTCAATTGCAGGCCTTGCCTTCCATCTGCAGCTGCGCGGCGAACATCGTCACCTGCGGGATCTTGCCGGCGGCGGCCTGCTTCTTGGCTTCTTCCAGATAGATGCGCGACTGTCCCTGCCCATCCAGCGCCTGGGCGTTGTTCACCGGAAGGCGCCATACGCGCACCACCGCCTGCTGTGCCGGGCAGGCGGCATTCGGAACACGGATCACATCATTGAGTTTCCAACCCTTGTCCGCGCTTGGTTGCGCCTTGCTGTAGTCGACAAACCGGGCACGCGGCTGGCACTGCTCGCTGGTACGCACCGCCGAGAAACGATAGGGCTCGGCGGCCTGGCCGGTGAACGCGCCTTCCAGGCGGGCACAGGCTTCGGGAATCTGCCGCAGCGTATGCACGGCGCCGACCGCTTGTGGTGCACCCACCGCTCGCTGCAGTTCCGGTGCTTCCGCCGCGAAGGCAGGCATGGCCGGGGCCAGAACGGCAAGCATCAACAGGGACAGGCGCATGGGGATTCTCCGACGGGACTGCGCGCAGGCTTGCAGAGGCTGGCTTAACGGGGTGCAAAGAAGACCCTGCCGGGCGCCGCTCGACTCCACAGGTGGTGGCACGCATACTGCGGGCACCAGGGAATGCTGAACACCGCCATACGTCGGACGACCACCAAGGTCGGTACGGGTTGGTTCCAGGCTGCAGCCCGTCGTCCCCCTCGTGGTGCCGTTCATCGCCACTGGATGCTTGTCCATCCATTCTGCGGAGGGGTCTAATGCTGGAACGTCACGGGCTGTCATTGGCGCTGGGCTGCGCCATTCTCGCGATCCTGTACGGAATCGTCTCGGCGCGCTGGATCCTGCGCCAACCCACCGGCAATGAGCGCATGATCGCGATCGCCAACGCGATCCAGGAAGGCGCACGCGCTTACCTCAACCGCCAATACCTGACCATCGGCATCGCCGGCGTGGTGCTGTTCGTGCTGGTCGGCATCTTCCTCAGCTGGTACACCGCAATCGGCTTCGCGGTCGGTGCGGTGCTGTCCGGTGCAGCCGGCTATATCGGCATGAACGTCTCGGTGCGTGCCAACGTGCGCACTGCCGAGGCTGCACGACACGGCATCAGCGCGGCGATGGACGTCGCCTTCCGCGGCGGTGCGATCACCGGCATGCTGGTGGTCGGGCTGGGCCTGCTGGGCGTGGCCGGCTATTACGCGCTGCTGCTGCGCATGGGCCTGCAGATGGACCAGGCGCTGCATGCTCTGGTCGGGCTGGCGTTCGGCTCGTCGCTGATCTCGATCTTCGCGCGCCTGGGTGGCGGCATCTTCACCAAGGGCGCGGACGTCGGCGCCGATCTGGTCGGCAAGGTCGAAGCCGGGATTCCCGAGGATGACCCGCGCAACCCGGCGGTGATCGCCGACAACGTTGGTGACAACGTCGGCGACTGCGCTGGCATGGCAGCGGACCTGTTCGAAACCTATGCGGTCACCGTCATCGCCACCATGCTGCTGGGCAGCCTGATGCTGGCCGAAGCCGGTGCCAATGCGGTGCTGTACCCGCTGGTACTCGGCGGCGTATCGATCATCGCCTCGATCATCGGTGCGCTGTTCGTCAAGGTGAAGCCGGGCGGTTCCATCATGGGCGCGTTGTACAAGGGCGTGATCGTGTCCGGCGTGCTGGCGGCCATCGCGTTCTACCCGATCACCACCGGGCTGATGGCCGACAACGTACACGGCCCCATCGCGCTGTACGGCTGCGCGCTGATCGGCCTGGTCCTGACCGGGCTGATCGTGTGGATCACCGAGTACTACACCGGCACCCAGTACAAGCCGGTGCAGCACGTGGCACAGGCATCGACCACCGGCCACGGCACCAACATCATCGCCGGCCTCGGCATCTCGATGAAGTCCACCGCGCTGCCGGTAATCGCGGTGTGCGCGGCCATCTGGGGTGCGTTCGCGCTGGGTGGCCTGTACGGCATCGCCATCGCTGCCACTGCAATGCTGTCGATGGCCGGCATGATCGTCGCCCTCGATGCTTACGGGCCAATCACCGACAACGCCGGTGGCATCGCCGAGATGGCCGAGCTGCCCTCGGAAATCCGCGACATCACCGATCCGCTGGATGCGGTGGGCAACACCACCAAGGCGGTGACCAAGGGCTATGCCATCGGCTCGGCAGCACTGGCCGCGCTGGTGCTGTTCGCCGACTACACCCACAACCTGCAGGCAGCCAATCCCGGCCAGGAGTTCCGCTTCGACCTCAGCGACCACACGGTGATCATCGGCCTGCTGATCGGCGGCCTGATTCCCTACCTGTTCGGTGCGATGGCGATGGAAGCCGTTGGGCGCGCCGCCGGCGCGGTGGTGGAGGAAGTGCGGCGCCAGTTCCGCGAGATCCCCGGCATCATGCAGGGCACTGCCAAGCCGCAGTACGACCGTGCGGTGGACATGCTGACCCGCTCGGCGATCCGCGAAATGATCGTGCCCTCGCTGTTGCCGGTCGCGGTACCGGTGGTGGTCGGCCTGCTGCTGGGGCCACGTGCGCTGGGCGGGTTGCTGATCGGCACGATCGTGACCGGCCTGTTCGTGGCCATTTCGATGACCACCGGCGGTGGTGCCTGGGACAATGCCAAGAAGTACATCGAGGATGGCCATTTCGGCGGCAAGGGCAGCGAAGCGCACAAGGCCGCGGTGACCGGCGATACCGTGGGTGACCCGTACAAGGACACCGCCGGCCCGGCGATCAACCCGCTGATCAAGATCATCAACATCGTGGCGCTGCTGCTGGTGCCGCTGCTGTAAGGCCCCCTGTAGAGCCGAGCCCATGCTCGGCTCAACGGGCTCGCGGGATCGGAGAACAGCCGAGCATCGGATCGACTCTACAAGGTCACCGCCCGCGCAGGAAGAACGACACCGGCACCATCACTTCCACCGGGTCGCCGGCCACTTCGGCCGGCGGCACCGGCAACGGGCTGGCGCGCCGCACGGTGTCCAGCGTCTCCTGGTCGAGCAGTTCGAAGCCACTGCTGCGGCCCAGTTTCAGGCTGGAAACCGTGCCATCGCGGGCCACTGCGAAGCGCACATAGACCACGCCCTGCTGGCGCAGCCGCTCGGCCTGGCGCGGATAGCGCCGGTGCTTCTGCAGATGCCCTAGCAGGCGCCCTTCCCAGGTTGCCTCGGCGCGACTGCGTTCGCCGGCCGTGGTCTGCGGCGCGGCGTAGCGTGCGGCCGCGTCGGCCGCCACCTGCGGCGGTGCGCTGGTCTGCGCGACGTTGGCGTCAGCGCTGTCCGGCGACGGCGTCGGCTCCGGTGTACGCGCCGGTGGCAGGTCGCCCTGCGGCTGCACCGGCGCCTTCGGCAGCTCACGCAGGGCCGGTTTCGGCGCCTGCCGCTGCTGTTGCTGCTGCAGTGGCCCGGTGGCGACCTCGCGCGGCGGCACCGGCGGTGCCTGTGCCATCGGCGCCAGTTCCAGCATCAGCGCGGCAGGTGGGGCCGTCGCAGCCAGCACCGGTGCGCGCGCCGCCCACCAGCAGGCCGCGCCGATCAACAGCGCATGCACCAGCAGCACGATCGCCAGGCTGGTCGCCCAGCGCCGCAGTCCACTCATCGCGTGCCCTGCTCCAGGCCGACCAGCGCCACCTTCAGGTAACCCGCCGCACGCAATGCATCCAGCGTCGCCATCAGTTCGCCGTAGGGCACACGGGTATCGGCGCGCAGGAAGATGCGCTGCTCGGTGTCACTGTGAGTGGCCACCTGCAATGCAGCCGCCAGCCCGTCGCGCGCGACGGCCTGTTCGCCAACGCGCAGCGACAGATCAGCCTGCACGGTCACATACACCGGCGCCTGTTCCAGCGGCGTGGCACTGGCACTGCTGGCCGGCAGCTGCACCGGAACCGATACGGTGGCCAGCGGTGCAGCCACCATGAAAATGATCAGCAGCACCAGCATCACGTCGATGAAGGGCGTGACGTTGATCTCGTGCGCTTCTTCCGGCGCGTCGTCACGGTCGGACGCGGTCCTGATCGCCATCGTCGCGCCTCAGTGCAGGGCACGCAGCGGCGCCGCTGCGTTACGCGGAACGGCACGATCGAGGTCACGCGACACCAGCTGCTGCACCGCCGCCGACAGATCGCCGAGCAGGCCACGCAGGCCGGCCAGCACGCGGCTGAAATGGTTGTAGACCAGTACTGCGGGAATCGCTGCGACCAGGCCCAGCGCGGTCGCCAGCAAGGCCTCGGCAATACCGGGTGCAACCACCGCCAGGTTGGTGGTGTTGCTGTGCGCGATGCCGATGAAACTGTTCATGATGCCCCACACCGTGCCGAACAGGCCGACGAACGGCGCCACCGCGCCGATGCTGGCCAGCACGCCGATGCCGCGTCGCTGCATGCGCGCGGTCTCCAGTTCGATGCGGTCCAGGCGCGAGGCAATGCGTTCCTTGATGCCGTCGCGACTATCCAGTTCCTGCGACAGGCGCAATTCGGTGCGCGCTGCGTCCAGCATGGCGAATGCGGTGCCCTGTTGAACACTGGCGTCGGCGCTCTCGCCGGGCAGGCTCGGCGCCTGCAGCAACAGCGCGCGCGCCGCCCGCAGCTGCCGTGCCTGGCGGGCCAGCTCCCAGCCCTTGGCCAACAGGACGGTCCAGGTGGCCAGCGATGCCAGCGCGAGCGCGATCATCACTGTCTTCACCACCACGTCGGCGGCCAGATACATGCCCCAGGGCGTCAGTGCAGGGGCAGCCACGGGGGCCAGGTCAGCAGGCAGCATCGTCTCGTTTTCCATCAGCATCAGGGGTCGCTGCACGGCGGCGTGCCGTGCGCGGATCATTGGCGTCGTCCACTTCCACGACCGGATTGGGCTCCAGCCGCGGTGCCGGGCGGGTGAGCACGTAGCCGGCGCTGACCGCGAAGAACAGGCCCACGCCCAGCAGCAGCCGCCACGACGGGTGCGCGCCCCAGCAGAACAGGGCGAAGCCCACCGCCATGCCGGCGCTGGCAAACGCCTTGCCCTTGTGCGATACCGCGCCCTGCTCGCGCCACAGACGCAGCGACGGGCCATAACGCGGATGCGCCAGCAGGCGCTGCTCGAACTTCGGTGAACTGCGTGCGAAGCAGCCCACTGCCAGGATCAGGAAGATGGTGGTCGGCATCACCGGCAGCAGCGCGCCGATCACCCCGAGCCCGACCATCACCCAGCCCAGCGCGAACCAGAGCCAGCGCATCAGCCGTGCGCCTGCACGCAGAAGGTGTCCATCAGGCGAATTCCACTTCAACGTGGCCGTGCACGCTGCGGAAGGCGGCGTCCGCCGCATCGATCACCTGCTGCTCCTGCTCGGCGCTCAGCGGCACCGCATCCAGCGCAGCGGTGAACTCACGCCAGTGGCGCGCCGCGCCATCCGGGTGCGCGGCCAGGTGACGGGCGCCGAAGTCGCGGTCCAGACCGAGCTTGGCAGCCATCTTGTACAGCACGGTGCCGCCCAGGTTGGAGCCCTCGGCCACATACAGCCACCCCAATGCAGCGGGCAGCTCCAGATCGGACGGCAACGCGGCGATGTCGGCGCCCGGCAGGCTCTGCTCCAGGTCCTGCAGGTCGCGTGCTACCTGTGTAAGGCGGCGGCGCTCACCGAGGTCGGGCAGCAGTGCGTCCAGCGCAGGGTTGGCATACAGCGCATCGATGCTGCGGTGGAAGCGGTACTGCACGCGCAGGAAACGGGCAAAGTTGCCGCGGTCAGCGAAGATGTCGCCGGCCATGATGCGTTTGTCCAAAGCGCCGTGGCTGTCGCGGGTGGCGGCCTTGAGCCGCAGGCTGCGGCTGTCTTCAGGGGCGATGTGTGCGTTCATGGGGGAATGCCAAGGGGGTCGTCCTGCTGTAGACGTTCGCCACGGGGCTTTCCCCAAGCCCATGTGCACCGATAATGGGCCAGTCCCTTCTTCCACCCGGAACCGATGATGATCACCACCGAACCGCGCATGACCAACCTGTTCCTGCAGCTGGGCCTGGACGCCAGCGCCGAGGGCATCGCCCGCTTCATCCGCGAGCACCAGCTGGCCACCGATGTGGAGGTGGCCGAGGCGACCTACTGGAACGACGCCCAGCGCCAGTTCCTGTCCGAATCGCTGCAGGCCGACGCGGCGTGGAGCACCGTGGTGGATGAGTTGAACGAGTCGCTGCACGAAGATGCAGTGAAGGCTGCCACCGGGCTGTAAGCAGACGCCGGGCATGGCCCGGCGCTGGCGATTGCACGGCAGAAGCGGTGCGGACCAAGGTCCGCACCACCGAGGGCGGTCGGGGCCCGATGGGGGCAGAGCCCTTTCCGCAGGAAAGGGATCCGACCCCACCACTCATCCGCGACCGATCAGTACTTCCAGGTCAGCGCCAGCCTCGCGGTACGGCCCGGGGCCGGCATCACGCCCAGCGCCAGCGGATCCAGGTAGTAGCGGTCGGTGACGTTGTCCACGCCCGCTTCCACCGACAGCTGGTCGTTGAAGCTCCAGCTGGCGAACAGGTCGACCAGGGTAGTCGGCCGGTACAGCTGCTGGATCGCCGACAGGCCCACGTTCCAGTCCTTGTCCAGCTTGCTGATCGGGCCGGCGTTGTGGACCACGCGGGTACCGAAGGTCAGGCGTTCGTCGAACAGGCGCGAGCCCAGGGTCAGGTTGACCATGTAGCGCGGCGGGTTCTGGGTGTTGGTATACGAGCCCTCGAAGCCGCCGTCCACGCAGTTGGGCGTATTAGCCAGCTCATCGTTCTTGCGCTGCGCACCATAGGCACGGCGCTCGGCGGCGATGTCCGGTGCGCAGGTCTTGGCCTTGAAGTAGTAGTGCGCGGACAGATCAGCAAACACCTTGCCGCTGTCATAGCTGGACTGGAACTCCATGCCCGAGACCTTGAACTGATCGACGTTGCGGATCAGGCCGGCCGACAGCGTGCGGTAGTCGCGGGTGATCAGATCGTCGATGCGGGTATCGAAGTAGGCCAGCTTCAGTGCCAGGCGGTCGCCGGCAGTGAATAGATCGTAGCGGATGGTACTGGCACCGATTTCCCAGCTGCGCGCACGCTCCGGCTTCAGCTCGCCGACCGGCTTGGCGGCGGTGAACAGGCCCAGCGTGGTCTCGAACAGGCTCGGCAGCTTGGTGCCTTCGGCGTACTTCACGTAGACCATGGTGTCTTCGCTGAAGCGGTAGGCCACGCTGGCGGTCGGCGAGAACGCGGTGTCACGACGGCGGATCGGTTGCGACCAGGTCCAGCTGACCGGCACCTCCAGCTCCTGCGCCTTGCCGGCGTCGTAAAAGTTCCAGCCACCGATGTCGCCCACCGTACCCTTCTTGTACGGTGAAGCCAGCAGCGATGCCTGGGTGAAGTTGCCGTTGGCATCCGGATACCAGTTCAGCAGCGCGATGCGCTTGGCACGCCACGACGGCAGCGCCGGGTTGCCGTTGAGCAGTTCGGTGTAGCGGTACTGGCCCTGCACCTCATAGGCATCGGGCGTGGCCAAGCGGTTGCGGTCCTGCACGTCCACCCGGTTCCAGCGGCCGCCGGCCAGCAGTTCCCAATGCTCATCGGGCTGCCACTTCAGCGAGGCCACGGCACTGTATTCCTTGCGCTCGGCGTTGCGCAGGAAACGGTTGTTGATCAGATCGTCGTGCATGATCGGCCCCGAACTGCCCGGCGCGATGTCTTCGTCGCTGTAGGATAGGCCGTAGTCGAGGGTGAACGCACCGGCACGAGTGTCGAACTTCGAGGTATTGCTGGCATCCAGGCCGAAGCGCTTCTGTCGCAGCGGATTGCGGTAGGCATCCTTGTAGCCGGGGTCGCCACTGAAACTGGGCGCGTCGTACCACTCGGTACGGCGATCGAAGTACCACGGGGTGATGCCGGTGAGGCTGTTGTACATCACGCTGTCGGTGTCGGTGTAGGCGGCATTGACGCGCAGGTCGATCAGCTCGCTGTCCGGGTTGAAGCGGTAACGCAGGGTGTAGCTGTCCATGTCAACGTGGCCCGGATCCCACTGCGGGATGCGGTCGCGATCCACACGGATGATCTGCGACGCCATGATCTCGCCGGCGGTGCCTTCGTAGCGGCGATAGCCTGCTTCCAGCGTCTGTGCATCGTCGATGCGCCAGGTGCCCTTGAGCAGCGCCGACTTCGAGCGCGCCGAGGTATTGAAGACCTCGGTACGCGGCGGATTCAGCGGTGCCAGCGTGCGCCGGGTCTGCGGGAAATCGTCGTAGCCATGCTTGCCGGAGAAGTAGTTGCCGTTGTCGCGGTAGGCATAGGCGGCGACCAGATCGAAACGATCCCAATGACCAGCCGCGGCGACGTTGAAGAACTGGCTGCCGGTGGCACTGCGATCGCTGCGCGGCGCGGCACTGTAGGAAGGCAGGTTGTTGGCACTGGCGTTGGCCAGGCCACCACGCACGCGCACGCCGAAATCATGGCCTTCGCGCAGCACGTCGCCGATCTTCAGCGTTTCCATCTCGACCACGCCGCCGATGCCACCGGAGGCGTTGGCCTGCAGGCTCGGGCCCTTGGTGATGGTCAGGCTGGAGATCAGGTCCGGGTCGAGGTAGCTGCGCTGTGACTGGCCGGCATAGCCGCGATAGGTATCCATGCTGGACTGGCCGCCATCGATGATCACCGGCACGCGGCCCTGGCCCTGGATACCACGGATGTTGACGTCGAAACCGTTGCCCACGCGCGGATCACCGGCGGTGACGCCGGCCACGCCCTTGACGATGTCGCCGTTGGAGGTGCCGCGGAAGCGCTCCAGATGCGTGCGATTGAGCGTGGTGGTGGAGCCCACGCTGCGGTAGCTGTCGAGCAGCCGCGCCTCGTCGCTGGCCGCGCCACTGTCGACGCGGTCGCCGGCCACGCTCAGCGTGTCGGTGACGATCACGCCGCTGTCGGCCTGCGCTGGGGATGCCGCCTCCAGGGTGACTGCATCGGCGCCGACCCGGCGCACCGCCAGGCCACTGCCCTGCAGCAGGCGGGCCAGGGCCTCATCGGAAGACAGGTTGCCACTGACCGCGTGCGAGCTCACGCCCTGGGCCAGCGTAGCCGGATACACCACCTGCACGCCGGACTGGCGCATGTAGCTGCGCAGCGCTTCATCCAGCGGCTGCGCGGGAATGTCGAAACGCTGCATGGCCGCATGGCCGCTGGCGGCGTCCTGCGCCAATACGGACGATGGTGCGGCGCTGGCGAGGCCGGCAGCCAGCAACGCGATGCACAGGCGGGACGGGCGCAGCACGCGGCCCGGACGATGGGAGTCGAACATGGGGGAACCTGTCAGGTAATCGGAGCCGCAGGCGCGGCGTCATCCGCGGCAGGCGCGGACACGGCGACGTACGTGGCGGCGGCGGGTACGTTCGCGGAGTAAGACGGATAGGGTGGCGACAACCCCAAGAGGGATTTGCAGTTGAAGGTGTATCCCGGGTTGTCGCGGTGGGTGCCTACCGTTGGTCGGCACACGGGCAATGGCGAGGATCTACGGGTGGACGATGGCGATCCCGAGCGGCAGGCGGGTGACCTGCAGCCCCGCTGTTGCCGCCAGCGCGTCCAGCGCCTGTTCCGGGCGATCGATGCGCAGCGCCGCACTGACCGCCGGCAACCGCGACAGATCACCGCGTACGAAGGTCGGGCCGGCACGATAGCGCCCCACCCCTCGCACCGCGTCGGCGACGCTGGCCTGCTCCAGCAACAGCTCACCCTGCCGCCAGGCGCCGACACTGTCAGCGGCCACGTCATCGAGCCGCGTCACGCCACTGCGCTCGCCATAGACCGCACGCTGCCCCACCTGCAGGTAGGTCCAGCCACCGTCGGCCGGGCTGGCCACACGCACCCTGCCCTGCCCGACCTGGGTTTCCACCCGGTCATCGCCGCGCGCAACGGTGAACGCGGTGGAGATGTCCTCAACCACGCCATTGCCGGCGCGCACGCTGAAACGCCGCTGCGCGTCCGGACTGACCTCGAACCAGGCGCGGCCACGCAGCAGCTCGATCTGGCGCGCATTCGCATCGAAGCGCACGGCGATCGCGCTGTCGGCATCCAGCACCGCGCGACTGCCATCGGGCAGCTGCACGTTCTGTACGACATGCGTGCTTCGATGGTCGGCCTGCGCACGCAGCCAGGCTTCCGGCCACACCACCAGCATCGCCAGCGCAGCAGCGGCGGCCATCGCCCACCGCAGGCGCTGCGGCCGGCGCCGCACGATCGTCGCGGCCTGTGGCGGACGCGGCCCGGCACTGCGCCACAGCACACGCTCGTGCTCGAAGGCACGGCGATGCCCCGGCAGTGCCAGCCAGCACTCGAAGTCGCGCATGCGGGCATCACTGATGTCGCCCGACGCCAACCACGCGATCCAGCCCCGGGCCTGTTCGGCCAGGGCATCGTCGTTGGCGGCGGGCAGCGTGTTCGGCGGGCTCATCGGCTGGCAGAGAGGCGCATTCAAGCGCGGGCAGAGGAACTAGACCGCATGCACGGTCCAGTAATCAAGACGTTTCAGCGAAGGCCTGCCCCAAGCCGGGGCGATCATCGGCCGCTGCGCGCCCAGGCCAGGCGTTGCAGCGCGGAGCGCACGTGGTTTTCGACAGTGGTCACCGACACGCCGAGGCGGCGTGCGATCTCGGCCTGGGTCAGGCCCTGCAGGCGGTTGAGCCGGAAAATGGTGCGGGTCGGCTCCGGCAGGTGGCCTGCGGCATCCAGCACCCGCTGCAGTTCGTCCTGTGCCATCGCCTGCTCTTCGGTCGAGATCACCTCGTCCGGCCCCCACAGGTAATGGTCTGCGAGCAGGCGGTTGCGGCGGGTCGATTCGCGGCCGTGGTCAGTGGCCAGGTTGGCGGCCAGCCGGTACAGATAGGCCCGTGGGTTGTCTATGGCCTGGCTGTCGTCGACCCCACGCGCCTTGAACCACACCGCCTGGATCACGTCTTCGGCGCCGTTGTCGCCCCCCAGGATGCGCTGCACCCGGCGCAGCAGTGCCGGCCGCTCGCGGATCAGCAGTTCGGTGAGGGTGGCGGCATTGGAGGACATGCGCGAGGCCGGGAGGACAGACGGAAGGCGCCGCGCATGCTACTCCGCAAATACGAATCAGTCACGTTCTCATCAGTGAATGCACTCGGTCAATCCGTCGTAGGCGCTTTGCGACGTGCCTGGCAGCGGATCGTGCAGCGGATTGCGAGCCGTCAGGGCGGCATGGAAGGCCTCCACCGCCGTGCCCGGCATGAGCGGCAGCCGGCACAGCCAGGTCGGCTGCCGGGCCACGATCGCACCGTCATTCCGCGATACGGCCAGGTCACTGGCGGCAAATGCCCAGAGGCACTCGTGCACCGTGCCACGCACCGCATCGACCGAGCAGCGCAGGCGCAGGGCACGGATGTCGCTGTACTCGCCCTCGCAGAAGGTGTCGCCACAGATGGCGTCGAAACCATGCTGCAACCGGCCTTCCAGGGCGAAGAAGCGGTCCCAGTTGGCCTCCTGGTGCGGGTAGTCGATCAGATCGACATAGGGAAACGCCTGTACCGGCGACACCATCAGCAGCGCGCAGGTCAGGCCGATCGACAGGGCAGATGCGTTCATGCGGGAGCTCCTTGGGATGAGGGTTCCAGCCTGCACCCGGCGTCCCGACGTCCCCATCGGGCAACCCCACCAGCACGTGTGGGCGCCCGCCGTGCCGTACTGTCGGCACCCTCCCCTGCACAGCGCCCGGCAAAGGCATAAAATGGGGGGCTATCCGTCTATATCCCCACCTGGAGCACGACCATGGGTCTGGAACTCGTCTCGCCCGGCAAGAACCCGCCGGAAGAAATCAACGTCATCATCGAGATCCCGAAGGACTCGGAGCCGGTGAAGTACGAAGTGGACAAGGAAACCGGCGCGATCTTCGTCGACCGCATCCTGTCCACCCCGATGCGCTACCCCTGCAACTACGGCTACGTGCCGAGCACCCTGTGCGGCGATGGCGATCCGGCCGACGTGCTGGTGGTGCTGCCGCTGCCGCTGGTGCCGGGCTCGGTGGTGCGCTGCCGTCCGGTCGGCGTGCTGAAGATGAGCGATGAGGCAGGCAGCGACGAGAAGATCCTGGCTGTGCCGGTCTCGAAGATCTTCAGCGGCTACGCCCACGTGGAAGACATCGCCCAGGTGTCCAGCCACTGGCTGGAGCGCATCGGCCACTTCTTCGAGCACTACAAGGACCTGGAGAAGGGCAAGTGGGTCAAGCTGGACGGTTGGGGCGGCGCCGCTGAGGCCAAGCAGATCCTGATCGAGGCGCACCAGCGCCATCTCGACAGCAAGGCCTGAGCCTGAACCGGATCGCTCCGGCGCAGGCCGTCGGAGCGATGCGGGTCACGTTTCATGACTGCGGCACATCACACGTGCCGCCGTATTAGGTAAATTGCGTCACTTCACACGTCGTCGACATCCATCGTCGAGACAGCCAGGGGAATGTGTCGTGCGTATTCTGCTTGTTGGGGATGCAGCCAGCCTGCCGGCCGAGCTGACCGAATTCATTGCCGATCTTGGGGAAGACTGGCAGCCGCTGACCGCCACCGATGGCCAGACCGCGATGACCGCGGTGGCTACGCAGGGCGTGGATGCGGTGATTGTCTGTCCGCAGTTGCCGGACCTCAATGCAACCACGCTGCTCGGCCAGATCCGGACGCTGCGCCCGGAAACCATCCGTATCGCACTGGTGGATGCCCAGCATGGCAACCGTCCGCCGCCGGCGCGCCTGATCGGTGTCGCCCACCGCTTCCTGCCACTGCCGCTGGCGCCGGAAGTGCTGCTGGAGGCACTGACCAGCCTGGAAGAGCTGCGCGAGGTACTGGACAGCCCCCGTCTGCGCGGTGCCATCGGCCGCATCGAGAAGCTGCCGTCGCCGCCGCACCTGTACCTGAGCCTGACCCAGGCGCTGGAACACGACGACGATGCCGACAGCGCCGACGTGGCCAAGCTGGTTGCCGCCGATCCCGCGATTGCCGCCAAGGTGCTGCAGCTTTCGAACTCGGCGTTCTTCAGCCAGGGCCGCACCATTGCCGACCTGCGCACGGCGGTGACACGCCTCGGCCTGTCGACGCTGCGCGACCTGGTACTGGCCAGCGAAGTGTTCTCGGCACCGACGTTGTCCACGGCCGAACGCAACTCGCTGCAGCAACGTGCCCTGCTCGCATCGCGGCTTGCCGCACGCCTGCTGCCCGAATCCAGTGCCGAACTGGGCGCAACCGCCGCGCTGCTGGCCGATATCGGCCTGCTGCTGCCGGGTGTACGCAACGAGCGCACCGAGCCGTCGCTGGCTGGCGACGCGCGCCCAGGCCACGCCGAAGCCGGCGCCTACCTGCTGGGCCTGTGGGGACTGCCGATGCCGATCATCGAAGCGGTGGCGTTCCATCTGCAGCCACAGCGTGCCAGCACCCGCAGCTTCTGGGTGACCGGCGCGGTGCATGTGGCGCTGGCACTGGTCAATGGCGACCCGGTGGACGAGGACTACCTGCAGCGCGCGGGCGTACTCAACAAGCTGCCGCAGTGGCGCGAGCATGCCAATGCGTTGATGGGACTGGTACCCGGCGAGGCCTGAGCTCGTCCCTGCGTCGCAGGGAAACTCAAGGGGCGCGCCTGACGACGCGCCCTTTTTTCATCAGCGCTGTGGACAGGCGTCAAGCACGCACTGGCGCCATTGGTGCTCGCACATGGCAGCCGAGTTCCCTTCGGCGATGCACTGCAACCGGATCTGTTCGCAGTAAACACCGCCACGACAGACGATGATGTTTGCAGCGAAGGCTGTACTTGCCAGGGTTGCGTAGATGAGAACGGCTGCCGACACCTTGTGCAAGAGCGTTGTCTTCATTTCCATCTCCAATGTCCGGTAGTGGACAGACAGACTGTGCTGATTGCGTCAATACAAGACGGTGATTGCGCTCACCGTCTGGGTAGATTCAGATTTTCCCTACCCCACATTCGGAAATGAAGAAGGGCGGACCTTGCGATCCGCCCTCCTGTTACTGCTGTCGCACTTCGAACTATCAGAAGCGCTGGGTGTACTTCATGTACAGGAAGCGACCCACGTCGAAGCCACCGTAGTAGGCGAACGCCGAGTTCGGAGCCGAGTACTGCAGCGCACCCTTGTGGTCGAACACATTGTTCGCGCCCAGGGCGATGGTCGCATCCCACGGCGCCTTCCAGCTGACCTGCAGGTCGTGGAAGGTGTTGGAACCGGTGTGACGCAGCGGATCGCTCTCGCCGTTGGCCATGTGGTTCGGAGCATCGCACCAGCCATCAGCCAGGGAGATGCAGCTTTCCTTCATGCCAGAGTAGTAGCGAGCGGTGTAGTTCACGCCGAAGTCGCCGTACTGCCAGTTGACACCCAGGTTCGAACGGACGCGGAACAGGCCCGGCTCGCCAACGCGGCCGATCATGATGTTGTTACCGTCGCTGTTCTGGCCCTGCTCGTCGTACTTGGCGGTGTAGCTGGTGGTCCAGTCGATGGCGAACTGGCCGATCGCCAGTTCCGGCAGGCGGTACTTGATGCCCAGGTCGTAACCTTCGGTCTTCATCTTGCCGAGGTTGGCGGTGCCATAGGTGACGCCGCTCACATGCCCATCAGCTGCACGGGTCACGTTGCCGCAACGGGCAGAGTTGCCCAGCACATAGCAGTCACGCAGGATGCGGTCGACGCTGTCAGCGATGATCATGTCGCTGATTTCGTACTTGTACCAATCCAGCGACAGGTCCAGGCCCTGCACCCAACGCGGGCTCCACACCACGCCGAAGGTGGTGCTCTTGGAGGTTTCCGGCTTCAGGTTCGGGTTGGCACCCGAGATGAACTGGTCACCCGACTGGCACGGCAGAGTCGAACATTCCTTGCCACCCTGGCCAAGCTGCACGTAGTTCGCCGGCACGCCCGCGCCGGAGCACGCAGCATTTCCTGCAACGCTACCCGGTGCCTTGACGCCGCACGGATCGATGTACGACTCGAAGCTCGAGCTCAGGCCACCGTACAGGTCATTGATGGTCGGAGCACGGAAGCCCTGGGCGTAGGTGCCGCGAACCAGCAGTTCATCCAGCGGACGCCAGGTCAGGCCGAACTTGCTGTTGGTGGTGCCACCGAAGTTGCTGTAGTCCGAGTAGCGGCTGGCCACGTTCAGGGTCAGCTCTTTGGCAAAGGCCATGTCGGCCAGCAGCGGCACGTTCAGTTCGAGGTAGACCTCGTTCAGATCGTACTGGCCGCGGGTCGGCTTCTGGCCCAGGCCGGTGGACTGGCCCGACTGTGCGAAGGCGTCCGGCACGTAGCTGCCTTCTTCCTTGCGGTGCTCGACACCCAGGGCGAAGCCCAGGTCACCGGCCGGCAGGGTCACGATGGAACCCGACAGGTTGGCGCTGAAGCTGGTGGTCTTGGTCACGCCACGGGTGGTGAAGGTCGGGAACAGGAAGTCCTGCAGCTCCTGGTTCGCCAGCGAACCCTGACCATCAACGCCGTACGGCAGCAGCGGGTTCCACGGGCGGCAGTCACCCAGGATCGGGGCGGCAGCGGTGCCGCAGCGAGCGACGCCGCTGGCATCGATGAACGACGGGCCCAGCGCCTGACGCGAGCCGATCAGGCTCATGTCACCGCGATTGCTCTTGATCGACTCGTTGCGGTTCCACAGCGCGCCGACATCCCAATCAAAGGTCTTGCCGCCGAGCTCGAAGAAGCCGGTGATGGTCGGTGCGAAGCGCAGGGTCTTCAGCTGGCTGTCAGTGGTACGCGGCACTTCCCACAGGCGGCGACGGAAGCTGACGTCCTGGCCCAGCGGATTGAAAGCGCTTGCACCCGAGAGCGGGGTGTTGATGGACTTCGAAGAGGACTGGTACGGATAACCGGCGATCTGCTGGAACGTCTGACGCTCGTTGTAGAGCACGTCGGTGTTCAGGCTGATCGAATCGGTGAAGTCGTAGGTGCCGTTGATGTAGACCGACTTGCGCTTCACACCGGTCAGCAGGGTCATCTGCTCGTTCGAGTTTGCAAACTCGTCTTCGGTGATCGCGTGGTAGTCGTTCGGGTTCTTCGGATTGCCACCCGGGTTCAGGGTCTGCCACACCGCGCTCGCCTTGGAGCAGTCGTACAGGCGCGGATTGCACCAGCTGCTGTTCTGGCTGATCGGGCTCCAGTCAGCGGAGGTCGAGTTCGGACCCAGCGCACCGTCGCGGCTGTACCAACGGTCCTTGGCCCACACCGGATCCTGCTTGGAGTACTCGGCCGACAAGGTCAGGCTGCCGCGCTCGCCACGGGCACCCAAGGTCATCGAATAGGTTTCGGTGTCGCCGTCACCCTTGCCGTACTGACCGACGTAGACGTTGGCTTCGCCGCCGTCGAAGTTCTTGCGGGTGATCACGTTGACCACGCCGGCGATGGCGTCGGAACCGTAGATCGAAGAGGCACCATCCTTCAGGATCTCGATGCGCTCGATGGCCGACATCGGGATCTGGCTCAGGTCCTGCAGGCCCGAGGTGGAGGCGCCCAGGCGCTTGCCGTTCATCAGCACGAGGGTGCGCTCGGCGCCCAGGTTGCGGATGTCGACGTAGTAGCCGCCCACGTTCTCGCCGGAAGCCAGCGATTCCGAACGCGAGATGGCCGGGGAGCCAGCCGAGGTCAGGTTGTTCAGCACGTCAGCGACGCTCGAGAAGCCCTGCTTTTCCAGGGACTCACGGGTCATCGTCAGGATCGGCTGCTGGGTTTCAACGGCAGCGCCGCGGATACGCGAGCCGGTGACCGAAATGCGGTCCAGGTCGGTGGTGCCCTTTGCTTCCTGAGCCGAAGCAAAGGCCGGCGCCAGCGCCAGCGCGATGCCGGCCGGCAGCAAGCCGAACCGCACTGCGGGATTACGAACGTTCATCAATCTCTCCAAGGTACGTGTTAGCAGCGTGTTAAAACACCCCAGCACGTTACGATTGCGTTGCAGCGCTGTATTTGCGCGAACCAACCGGAGACTTTGCAGAATGTGGCGGGAGCAAGCCGCCGTTCTCCCTGAAGCGCGAAGCCGACTGGCCGTAGCGGGCGCGGAACGCACGCGCGAAGCTGCAGCAGTTGTCGAAACCACTGGCCGCAGCGACCTCACCGACCATCATGTCGGTGTCGCGCAGCAGATCGGCGGCCCGCTCCAGGCGCAGCCGCGCCGACAGCGACTGCGGGCTTTCCTCGTACAGGCTCTGGAAGGTCTTGGACAGGTACCAGCTGGAGAAATTGGTCAGCTCGGCCAGCTCGCCGATGCGCACCACCCGGTGGCTGTTGCCTTCCAGGTACAGGCGGGCGCGCTGCATGCGGCCGAACACCTGGCGCTTGCGGCTGCGCGAGCGGCCCGGGCAGCGCTGCACGTTGTCGGCCAGTCCGCGCTGCAGGCCCGCCAGGTGCAGCAGCAGCGGGCGCAGCGCCTGGGCCGGCTGGCCGCTGGCCAGCGCATCGCGCCACAGCCGCAGGGCAACACGGGCGTCGCCGCGGTTCATCCGGCCACGACCGGCATACAGTCCGCAGTCGGCCATCTCGGTCAGCACGCGAAGGGCTTCGACGGTCAGGTTCAGGCCAATGCACAACCCGTTGCGACCTGCCTGCACCAGTGGACGCGATTCCTTCTCGAAGGCGATCCACTCGCCCTGGCGCAGGCGGAAACGCCCTTCCTTGGCTTCCACCCAGGAACTGCCACGTACCTGCATCCAGACAGTGAAGCTGCTGCCAGCGGTCTGCAGGCTGCCCAGCCGTGCCACACCGAGGCAGGTCGGGGCGACATCGTCGAGCGAGCGATCCAGGGAGACGGTTTGGCCGCGATCGGCCAGCGAGAGTTGACGCATGGGGGCACCACGGATTTGCCTAGTACAGGACTCCGTTTTGCCAAATCAGGCGGCACCGCGTCAGGAAAGTCCGACGAGATCGCCACGAATTCGCGGCGAGGTCCCGACGAAAAAATTACGAAGGCCCATTTCCCTTGAACAACAGCAACTTGGAGAAAGCCGGGAACAGCGCGGGCGGGCGTTCAGGCAACCGCATCACACCGATGTCGGCACCATCGCTGACCGCCATCGCCACGAACAGGTCACGTCCATCGGTACTGGCGCTGAGCCCGTTGCCGGCACTGAGCCGTTCTGCGTCCAGGCAGCGCTCCGGTTCCTCGCGACCGACCTGGATCCGCACCAGAGTCGTGCCACAGCTGGTCGATGTGCCCAGGTAACCGATGCTGCTGTTGCCGGCCACGGTCCAGGCCCGGTATCGCCAACGGCTGGGCCGGTCATCACTGATCTGCTGCACGCTGGCTGGCGACAGCGCCGCGTCCACCGACCACAGCCCGCCAGCGGCCAACCGCGTGAACAACACCCGGCCACTGTTGCGGTCGAATCGCGCCTGCGAAACACCATCGATGCTGGCCAGCAGGCGCCATGGCTGCACACTGCGATCGAACAGGCTCAGCCGGGTGCGCTGGTCGGTATCGCGCTCGACCACCAGCAGTTGTTCCGGCGTGGCTCCATACAAGGCCTGCAGGGGCTGCTCGGCCGGGACCGGCAAAGGGTGCAGGCGTTCATCACGCGGGGCGATTTCATAGACCACGGTCCGTCCATGCTGGTCGCGGCCGACCACCAGCAACTGCCGACTGTCGGCCGACCAGTCCGGCGCCTGCCGCGCTTCCGGCCGCAGCCCTTCAATGGGTCGCAGCGAATCAGGGCGCTGCATGTCCGCCCACCACAGCGCGAAGCTGCCGGAGCGATCGGAGGTGAAAACCAGCTGCCGCCCATCCGGCGCGGCCATCGGCTGCCCATCGCGGCCACTGGAAGCAAACAGGCGCTCAGGCGCGCCATTGCCCTGCATCGGCACCTTGAACACGCCGAACTGAGCGCGCCGGTGAACGAAGGCCAGCATGCCACCGCGGCGCGACACTGCCGGCCACTGTGCATCATCCAGACCGGCATCACGCAGCGTATGTCGCTCGACATCCAGGTAGTAAAGCCGCGCTTCGCTGTCGACGCGGCGACCAAACACGATGGTGCGGCCATCGTCCAGCCAGGCCCAGCCACGCAGCTCGGCCGCTTCGTTGGTCAATTGTTCGGGCACACCACCACTGGCCGGCATGCGCCACAGATCACCCAACTGCGGATTGCGCACGAACACCAGCCACTGTCCGTCGGGCGAATAGCGCGGTGCGTAGTCAAAGTCATCCTGGTCGACGCTGTATTCCAGCGCGCGCCACTGGCCGCTGGCCAGATCCAGCACTCGGATGCCGCGATGTGCGTAGCGCCCGACCATACTGCCAAACACCAACCCGCGGCCATCGGGGGTCCAGTCGAAACTGAGCAGCTCGGTGCCATCGCAACGCGTGGCCTGGCGCACTGCACCGCCGGTGGCGCTGGCGACCAGCACCTGGCAGCCACCATCGGCAGAAAAGCGCGCGAAGGCGATCTCGCGCCCATCCGGCGACCAGTTCGGGAAACGATCGACCGCGCCGGCCGGTGGCACCAGGAGCTGCCGTGCCGGTGCGTTGCCGGAGGTCTGCACCTTGATCGCGCCACCGCCAGTGCCATCTTCGTTGGCGCCTTCATAGGCCACCAGCGAGCCATCAGGTGAGAGCGTGGGATAGGTTTCAAAGCCGCTGGTCGCAGTGATCAGCCGATAGGGTCGTTCTGGACTGCCAATCACTCGCGTGCCGTTCTCCACGGCGGCGTCCACCGCCGAACTGCTGGCCGGTGCCCGGCGAAGCAGCAGCGCGGTCAATACCAGCAACGCAACCAGCATCACCACACCCACTAGCAGCAGCACGCGACGACGGACATGACGCCAACGGCGACGTTTCTCCTGCACATGCGCAGGCACCACGGCAATCGCCGCAGTGGCTGGCTGCACTTCCACGGGCTCGTCATCGGGCATCAGCGATGAGACCGGCTCGACATCGTCCAGCACCTGCACGGGCACCAGCAGGCGATAGCCGGTCTTGGCGATGGTCTCGATATAGGCCTGACCATTGTCGTCGTCGTTGCTGAAGGCCTTGCGCAGCTGCGTGACGGCCTGGGTCAGCACATCGTTGGTCGGCAGCGTGTCCGGCCACACTTCGGCAAACAGTTCATCGCGGGTGACGACACGACCCGGCTGCCGCAGCAACGCGCGCAGCACGCCCAACGCCTTCGGCGTCAGCCGGCGCGGGCGACGCGCACCGACGACCTCGACTTCGCGCGAGGACAGAGTGACGGTGCACTCTCCTATCCGGATCCGATCGAATCCGGGGGGCTGGAATTCGCTGCTGTTCATTTTCCGCTACACAGTGGAGACAGGTCCCGGGCAGTGTTCGCCTTCGATACCGTCCCGTCCTGGGAACAGCGAAAAGCCAGACTCCGCACAAAGCATCGGCGCATACCGCAAAAACAATGAAGCGCGCGAATACTAGCCTATGCCGGTTACCTCGCCTATCGCGTGGTCGACATCAGGCTCTCTCTCGCCGACGCATTCACATAATTCGCAACACCATTCGCGCCCTTTTGGGCGCGAAATTTTTATCTGGCGTTCATTTTCAAACGCGCCTCAGCATGGTCAATCCGACCAGTCGCGAAACCACCAAAGCCACGTACATCACGCCGGAAAACTGCTCCAGCATGACCAATGCGCGTGCCTGTGGATGCAGCGGCACGACGTCGCTCAAGCCCACCCCTGACAGCAAGCTGAAGCTCAGATAAAGCAACTCCATCCAAGTGCGCTGCGCACCCCCGCCCGTGCCCTGGAAACTGCCCGGATACCACTGCTGGCACACAGAAAAAGCAAAGGCGAATGCCCAGGCCAGCAACGTGAACGTTGCACCGGCTGCGAACAGTTCATCGCGTGTGACCTTATGGTCCTGGAGCATGTAGGCGATCAACGCACCGGCCGTGTAGAAGTACAGCAGGCTCTCCAGCAACTGTGCGGTGGTCAGCAGGGCGCTACGGTCCAGCAGCGCGCCAGCCAGCGAGAACACCACTGCAGGGATCGCCAACAGCAGCGCCAACCAGGTGCCCAGCGGACTGCGCTGCACCACCCACAACGCCAGGCCGAGCACCGCCATGCCGAACATGCCCAGTGCCGCACGGCCACTGGCGGTGTCATCCAGCGCCGGATACAACAGCACCGCCAGCAGTTGTGCGCCCAGCAGCCAGGCGGACGGAATGCGGCGGGCGATGGCCAGCCAGCGGGTAGTCAAGGCAACAGGCATGGCGTCCCTTCCCCGGGGTGATGGGCGGAGGATAACCGGGACGGATGTGAGGCTCCGGTAGCGCCGGACCATGCCCGGCGGCTTTCCTGGACCACCGCGTCGCCTGGCATGGCCGGGCGCTACCCGCTCGGGATCAGCTCTGGTGGTAGACCTCGGCACCCGCGGCGCGGAACGCCTCCGACTTTTCCTTCATGCCCGACTCTGCGTACTCGCGCACGTCCTGGGTGATCTTCATCGAGCAGAAGTGCGGACCGCACATCGAGCAGAAGTGGGCCAGCTTGTGCGCGTCCTTGGGCAGCGTCTCGTCGTGGAATTCCTTGGCCTTCTCAGGATCCAGGCCAAGGTGGAACTGGTCTTCCCAGCGGAATTCGAAACGCGCCTTGCTCAACGCGTTGTCGCGCACCTGCGCGCCCGGATGGCCCTTGGCCAGATCGGCCGCATGCGCGGCGATGCGATAGGCCATGATGCCGTCGCGCACATCCTGGCGGTTGGGCAGGCCCAGATGCTCCTTCGGCGTCACGTAGCAGAGCATGGCGGTACCGAACCAGCCGATCATCGCCGCGCCGATCGCGCTGGTGATGTGGTCGTAGCCGGGTGCGATATCGGTGGTCAGCGGGCCCAGCGTATAGAACGGCGCTTCACCACACTCGCGCAGCTGCTTGTCCATGTTCTCCTTGATCAACTGCATCGGCACATGGCCGGGGCCTTCGATCATGGTCTGCACGTCATGCTTCCAGGCGATCTTCGTCAGTTCACCCAGTGTCTCCAGCTCACCGAACTGCGCGGCGTCGTTGGCATCGGCGATGCAGCCCGGGCGCAGCCCATCACCCAGCGAGAAGGTCACATCGTAGGCCTTCATGATTTCGCAGATGTCTTCGAAGTGCGTGTAGAGGAAGTTCTCCTTGTGATGCGCCAGGCACCACTTGGCCATGATCGAGCCACCACGGCTGACGATGCCGGTAACACGCTTGGCAGTGAGCGGCACGTAGCGCAGCAGCACCCCGGCGTGGATGGTGAAGTAGTCCACGCCCTGCTCGGCCTGCTCGATCAGCGTGTCACGGAAGATCTCCCAGGTGAGTGCTTCGGCTCGGCCGTCGACCTTTTCCAGCGCCTGGTAGATCGGCACCGTGCCGATCGCCACCGGCGAATTGCGGATGATCCACTCGCGGGTTTCGTGGATGTGCTTGCCGGTGGACAGGTCCATCACTGTGTCACCACCCCAGCGGATCGCCCACACCAGCTTCTCCACTTCCTCGGCGATGCCCGAGGACACCGCGCTGTTGCCGATGTTGGCGTTGATCTTGGTCAGGAAGTTGCGGCCGATGATCATCGGCTCGCTTTCCGGGTGGTTGATGTTGTTGGGCAGCACAGCGCGGCCGCGTGCGATCTCATCGCGCACGAACTCCGGGGTGATGATCTTCTGGATCGAGGCACCAAACGCTTCGCCCGGGTGCTGCTGCAGCAGGCCGGCATCGCGGATCGCGTCCAGCCGCTGGTTTTCGCGGATGGCGACGAACTCCATCTCCGGCGTGATGATGCCGCGGCGCGCGTAGTGCATCTGGGTGACGTTGGCACCTGCGCGCGCACGGCGTGGCAGGCTGCGCGCGGGGAAGCGCACCGCATCAAGCTTAGGGTCATGCTCGCGGTCGCGGCCGAACGACGAGCTCAGGCCGTCGAGCTGCTCGGTATCACCACGTTCCTCCACCCAACCGCGCCGCAGCGCCGGCAGGCCGGCCGACAGATCGATGCGCACCTCCGGATCGGTGTACGGGCCCGACGTGTCATAGACGGTGACCGGTGCATTTTCTTCGCCACCGAACAGCGTCGGCGTGCGGGTCAGCGCGATCTCGCGCATCGGCACCAGCAGGTCCGGGCGCGAGCCGGGCACGTGAATCTTGCGCGAACCGGGAATCGGCCGGGTCACGGATTCGGAGAGTTGCTGGGCCTGTTGCTGCAGGGCGGAGAGCTGTGCGTTCATCGGGCATCGTCCAGAAAGGTCAGGGACGAAGCGGCGGCGCACTGCTGCCGCGCGCGGACGGTCCTTGGGCGGAGTCCGGGCACGGCTGCACTGCAAAGCTTCCCTACGCCGGTATGAGCCGGATCAGGTTCCAAGGGACTGTCTCAACCGTGGCCACCAGGCCACGGTACCCCCGCTTCTTGGCGTGCATTAGAGCATAGAAACCACTGCATCTCCTGGCGATTCATCCACGCATGGCATGGCGCTGCTCCATCGGCATTAACAGAACCGTGACATCGCATTCAGTAACGTGCACGCGCATCGTGCCGCTGCGGCCGGTGTTTCCGTTGCCGTCTCCGCGGCCCCTGCCCGGCTCGTGCTGCATGCCGCCGGCCCCCTCGCAGCAAGCTCTGCTCGCTCCCCTCAATCCCTTGATCGGAGAAGCTCCTTCATGGTGTTTCGCGTTTCCATCGCGCTGGTTCTACTGCTGGTGCTGCTTGCCGGTGTTGCACCGGGGCCCTTCAATGCCGTGGTGCAATCGGCGCTGGCCGATGTCATCCGCAGCGTCGGCTGGCTGTACCTGCTGGTCGTATTCCTTGCGCTGACGTTCCTCATGTACCTGGCCTTCGGTCGCTTCGGCAACCTGCGAATCGGTGGCGAGGACGCCGAACCCGAATTCTCCCGCGCCAGCTGGATGTCGATGCTGTTCGCCGCCGGCATGGGCATCGGCCTGGTGTTCTGGGGTGCGGCCGAGCCGATTTCCCACTTCACCAAGCCTCCGGAAGGTCTTGCACCGCAGAGCATGGACGCGGCGCGGGCTTCGATGCGCTATGCGTTCTTCCATTGGGGCCTGCATCCATGGGCAATCTACGCGCTGATTGGCCTGGCGATGGCCTGGTTCCAGTTCAACCGCAATGGCCGTGGACTGGTCAGTGACATGCTGCAACCGATCATCGGCCGCCACCATCGCGGCTGGATCGGACGCGTGGTCAATATCGCCGCGGTCGTGGCCACCGCGATTGGCGTTGCCACCACGCTGGGCTTTGGCACCATCCAGATCGCTGCCGGCATGGAACGCGTGTTCGGCCTGCACGCGGGTGTGCCACTGCAGCTGACCATCATCGCCATCGCGTTCGTGCTGTACATGGCGTCCACCGCCAGCGGTGTCGAGCGCGGCGTGAAGTGGCTGTCCAACTTCAATCTTGCGCTGGCCGCGCTTCTTGCGGCCACCGTACTGGTGCTGGGCCCGACCGGATTCATCTTCGATACGTTCACCACCACTCTGGGGTCGTACCTCAACCAGCTGGTGACGATGAGCCTGCGCATGTCGCCGTTCTCGGGCAGCACATGGGTAGCGGACTGGACCATCTTCTACTGGGCGTGGTGGATTTCCTGGGCGCCGTTCGTCGGCTCGTTCATCGCGCGTATCTCGCGTGGGCGCAGCGTCCGCGAGTTCGTCATCGGCGTCGTACTGGCACCGACGGTGCTGGGCTTCTTCTGGTTCGCCGTGTTTGGTGGTACTGCGCTGTGGGCGCAGATCTTCGGCCATGCCGACCTGGTGCAGGCGCTGGGCAACGGCTATGAAACGGTGCTGTTCACCCTGTTTGACAGCATGCCGCTGCCTTTGCTGCTTTCCTGCATCGCACTGGTGCTGCTGATGATCTTCTTCGTGACATCAGCCGATTCGGCGGTGCTGGTACTGGCCAGCATGTCCACTGACGAGGCAGGCGATCCTCCGTTGAAACGCAAGCTGGCCTGGGGCATCGCGGTGGCGCTGATCGCAGCGGCGTTGCTGCTGGCCGGTGGCCTGGAGGCACTGCAGGGCATGATCACGATTGCGGCGTTGCCATTCGCGCTGCTGATGGTGCTGGTGATGGTGTCGCTGTACCGGGTACTGGACCAGGAGTACACGCGCGAGCGGCGGCAGGCGCAGCGCCAGCGGCACATGATCGATGCGTGGATCGCACGCGAGATGGCGGCGCAGGAGGAAACCCAGGCGGAGGCCGCGCGCGCGCACGATCAGGATTGAGCGTGTTTTGCAGCCTGCGGCTGCACCGCTTTTTTCAGGCAAAGGCAACGGCCGAAGCCAAGGCGGCTCTGGGTTGTTGCTGGTTGGGCGGGGCGGTGTGGGTGGGCAGGACACGCCGTAAACCCGTCCATGGGGGCTCGATGGCGCCATCCATGGCGCCAACGGTCCTGCCCACCCACACCGCCCCACCGCCGACAGTTTCCGTGTGACGGTGGGTTTTCCACGCTATGCGTGGATGAGGTGTATCGGGAAAACAAGAAGGGGTCGGATCCGTTTTCCTCTGGAAAACGGATCCGACCCCAACCCAAAGCGCGCGGCTGTTGCCGTTGCCTTTGCTCTTGATCTTCTTTTTTCTTTTCCTGCGGTGATGGGCACGGAAACTGTCAGGGGCCGGGCGGGTGGGCTGGGCGGGGGTGTCCGCGGCATGGATGCCGCGGCCAAGCCTCCAGGGACGGATTCACGGCGTCCCCCGAGCAGCCCACCCGCCCGGCCCAATCACGCAATCCAGCTTCTGAACCGACACCGCAGAGGGGGCTCAGCCCGGTGGCCGGGAAACCTCAATACCCCGCCGCCTGCCCATCCTTTCGACTCTCCGACGCACCGTAATACACCCCGGTCTCGGGATCGCGCATGATCGCCTGGTACCCGCCATACGGACCATCGGCGAACACGATGCGATGCCCCTTGCGCATCAGCGCCCGCACCGTCTCGTACGGGAACCCGGTTTCCAGATTGACCTCGCCACCATCAGTCATCGCCGTCGCCTGCCCGGTCGGTTCGGTCGATCCCTCATGCTGGATGCGGGGTGCATCACCGGCCTCTTGAAGGTTCATGCCGAAGTCCACCAGGTTCATCACGATCTGTGCATGCCCCTGCGGCTGCATCGCACCGCCCATCACGCCGAAGCTTGCATAAGGCTTGCCGCCCTTGGTAATGAAGGCCGGAATGATGGTCTGGAACGGGCGCTTGCCCGGCGCGTAGCCGTTGGGATGATTCTTCTGCAGCACGAACATCTCGCCGCGGTCCTGCAGGATGAAACCCAGTCCTGGAGGTGCCATGCCACTGCCCATGCCACGGTAGTTGGACTGGATCAGCGAGACCATCATGCCGTCGGCGTCGGCCACGGTCATGTAGATGGTGTCGCCCTGCTCCAGCTGCTTCGGCGTGCCCGGCTGTACTTCCTTCAGCGCCTTGTCCATCGAAATCAGCGTTCGGCGCTGCGCGGCGTATTCCTTGGAGATCAACTTCTGCACCGGTGCCGGCTGGAACGCCATGTCGGCGTAGAAACGCGCGCGGTCGGCGAAGGCCAGCTTCTTCGCTTCAACGAACAGGTGCACATGCTCCGGTGAACCAAACGGGATCTTCGAGAAGTCGTAGCCTTCCAGCACATTGAGGATCTGCAACGCGGCGATGCCCTGGCTGTTCGGCGGCAGTTCCCACACGTCGTAGCCACGGTAGTTGCTGCTGACCGGCTCGACCCACTCACCGTGGTGGTCGGCCATGTCCTGGTAACTCAGATAGCCGCCATTGGCCTTGAAGTAGTCACCGATGGTGCGGGCGATGTCACCCTTGTAGAAGGCATCGCGGCCACCATCGGCGATTTTCTGCAGGGTGCTGGCCAGGTTCGGGTTCTTCCACATCTCGCCCTTGCGCGGGGCGTGGCCGTTGATCGTGAACTGTTCCTTGAAGCCCGGGTACTGCGACAGCTTGGGCACCGAGCGGTCCCAGTAGTAGGCGATCACTTCAGCCACCGGGTGACCGTCGCGGGCGTAGCGGATGGCCGGTGCCAGGTTGTCGGCCATCGGCTTGCGGCCGAAGCGGTCGTGCAGTGCGAACCAGCCGTCGACAGCGCCCGGTACCGACACCGGCAGTGGACCGGTGGCCGGGATGTCCTTCAGGCCACGGCGCTGGAACTCGGCCAGGGTGAGCGACTTCGGCGAGCGGCCCGAGCCGTTGTAGCCGTACAGCTTCTGCGTCTTCGGGTCCCAGACGATGGCGAACAGGTCGCCGCCGATGCCGTTGCCGGTCGGCTCCATCAGGCCAAGGGCGGCATTGGCGGCGATCGCGGCATCCACCGCCGAGCCGCCCCCTTTCATCACGTCCAGCGCGATCTGGGTGGCCAGCGGCTGCGAAGTGGCCGCCATCGCGTGCGGGGCGATCACCTCCGATCGGGTGGCGAAGGTATGACCGGTAATGCGGTCAGCGGCAAAGGACAGCGCGGGCACGGCAGCCAGCACGGCGGCGGCGAGCAGGGAACGGGCAAGGCGTCGGGACACGGTCGGGTTCCGATGGAAGGGTGGTTCCCCGATCTTCGCCGCTGCGGCCTTCACGTGGTATCGGGCAGAGGTCATGGACGTTGATTCTGGGGTGGGTGCTGGCTTGGGTCCGCACTGTTCCCGACTTCTGTGAATCCGGTGCGGACCAAGGTCCGCACCAACCAAGGTGAAAATCCGCCGGAATCCGCGCAAAAAACCCGCTGAAAGGAGTGAATTTGGGTTCACAGAAACACTTTCATCGGCAACCATCCTTGTGCTGCAAGCGATTGAACTGGATGCAGCGGCAACCGATGGAAATTCCATCGCAAGGGTTGACATCGCCGAAACGGCTGTGTTTCTCTCGATCACATGTTGCATCACAACACGCCACCGCGAACCCACATCGAAGCCGCCGACACCGGCGCCGCCTCGCTGCGTTCGATTCTTGTGCTCGTACTTATTACCCAACCAACAGGTGCGGGACGAGCCAGCGTGTAAGCAACAAACACACCGGAACTCTTCAAAAACCCGCACCCGTCCAGGTGCGGGTTTTTTCATTTCAGGACCTGGTTTCAGACGCAACCACCATGAACAACGCCACCTTCAAAACCAGGACCAGCACCACCGCGACACCTCGTGGTGGCTGTGCCTGTGCGATGCATGGCGCCTCCCCCACCGCTTTCCCCTGACCGGCCGGTACGTCACTACGACGACCGGCCGTTCTTTTTTCTTCCCACCGCAAGGAACCTCCCCCATGAGCACCAACGACCTGCCCCAGACCAAGATCGCTGTCATCGGCTACGGCAGCCAGGGCCGCGCGCACGCGCTGAACCTGCGTGAATCCGGCTTCGATGTGGTGGTAGGCCTGCGTCCGGGCGGCCCCACCGAGGTCAAGGCACAGGCCGACGGCTTCACCGTGAAAGCACCGGCCGATGCGGTGAAGGATGCCGACCTGGTCGCCGTGCTGACCCCGGACATGGTGCAGAAGAAGCTCTACGACGATGTGCTGGCACCGAACATGAAGCAGGGCGCGGTGCTGCTGTTCGCGCACGGACTGAATGTGCACTTCGACATGATCAAGCCGCGCGAGGATCTGGACGTGGTGCTGGTCGCACCCAAGGGCCCCGGCGCGCTGGTGCGCCGCGAGTACGAAATCGGTCGCGGCGTGCCCTGCATCTGGGCGGTCTACCAGGACAAGAGCGGCAAGGCCGCCGAGTACGCCCTGGCCTATGCCGCCGGCCTGGGCGGCGCCCGCGCCAACCTGATCCAGACCACCTTCAAGGAAGAAACCGAAACCGATCTGTTCGGCGAGCAGGCGGTGCTGTGCGGCGGCGCATCGGCACTGGTGCAGGCCGGCTTCGAAACGCTGGTGGAAGCCGGTTACCAGCCGGAAATCGCCTACTACGAAGTGCTGCACGAACTGAAGCTGATCGTCGACCTGTTCTATGAAGGTGGCATCTCGCGCATGTTGGAGTTCATCTCCGAGACCGCGCAGTACGGCGACTACGTCAGTGGCCCGCGGGTGATCGACGCCGGTACCAAGGCGCGCATGAAGGAGGTCCTGAAGGACATCCAGGACGGCACCTTCACCAAGAACTGGGTAGCCGAATACGAAGCGGGCCTGCCGAACTACAACAAGTTCAAGCAGGCCGACCTGGAGCACCCGATCGAGAAGGTAGGCAAGGAACTGCGCGCCAAGATGGTCTGGTTGCAAGGACAGGCCGCGTAACCACGCGGCCTCCCCCACCCGCTTTGCAAGGTTCCCCCATGAACTCTTCCACACACCGCAGCGCGCCAGCCAACGGCGCGCGCTGGCTGACCCAGGCGCTGGAGGCCGAAGGCGTCCGCACGCTGTTCGGTTATCCCGGCGGCACCATCATGCCGTTCTACGACGCGCTGGTGGATTCTTCGCTGAAGCACATCCTGGTACGTCATGAGCAGGGCGCGGCGCTGGCTGCCAACGGCTTCGCCCGCGCCAGCAACCAGGTCGGCGTCTGCGTGGCCACTTCCGGCCCGGGCGCCTCCAACCTGGTCACCGGCATCGCCGACGCGATGCTCGATTCGGTCCCGATGGTCTGCATCACCGGCCAGGTCGCCACCCCGCTGCTGGGAACCGATGCCTTCCAGGAACTGGATGTGTTCGGCCTGACCATGCCGATCGTCAAGCACAGCTGGCTGGTGCGCAGCGTCGACGACCTGCCGCGCGTGGTCGCCGATGCCTTCCGCATCGCCCGCGAGGGCCGTCCCGGCCCGGTGCTGATCGACCTGCCCAAGGACGTGCAGCTGGCCGATGCCGGTCATCTCCCGGTGCACGTGCCGAGCAGCGTCGAACCGCCGCCGGCCCCCGCGGAAGCAGCCATCGCCGAAGCCATCGCCGCACTGGCGGCGGCCGAGAAGCCAGTGGTCTACGCCGGTGGTGGCATCGCACTGGGCGATGCAGTGCAGGACCTGCGTGACTTCGTCGAGGCCAGCGCCATCCCCACCGTGATGACCCTGCGCGGACTGGGCGCGCTGCCGGCCAATCACCCGCACTCGCTGGGCATGCTGGGCATGCACGGCACCCGCGCGGCCAACATGGCGGTGCAGGAAAGTGACCTGCTGCTGGTGCTGGGTGCGCGCTTCGATGATCGTGCCACCGGCAAGCTGGCTGAGTTCGCACCGTTCGCCCGCGTCGTCCACATCGACGCCGACGCCTACGAGATCTCCAAGCTGCGCAGCGCCGATGTCGCCGTGCCCGGCAATGTCGGCCACGCCATCCGTGCCCTGCGTGCGGCCTTTCCCTCCCCCAAGGCCCACCAGGACGCGTGGCGCAAGCGCTGCGCGCAGCATCGCGAACGCTTCACCGCACGCTACGACGCACCCGGCCAGCACATCTACGCACCGGCGCTGCTGAAGCGGTTGAGCGAACTGGCGCCGGCCGATGCGGTGATCGCCTGTGACGTTGGACAGCACCAGATGTGGGTCGCCCAGCATTGCCGCTTCAATCACCCACGCAACCACCTGACCAGTGGCGCGCTGGGAACCATGGGCTTCGGCCTGCCAGCGGCGATGGGTGCGCAGTTCGCCTGCCCCGATCGCGCCGTGGTGCTGGTGTCCGGTGACGGCAGCTTCATGATGAACGTGCAGGAGCTGGCGACCATTGCCCGCTGCCGCCTGCCGGTGAAGATCGTGCTGTTGGACAACAGTTCGCTGGGCATGGTGCGACAGTGGCAGGAACTGTTCTTCGCCGAGCGCTACAGCGAGATCGACCTGTCCGACAACCCGGACTTCGTGGCGCTGGCCAAGGTGTTCGGTATCGCCGCCACCCGCATCGATGCACGCGATGACGTCGAAGGTGGGCTGGCCGCGCTGCTGGCCGAACCGGGCCCGGCGCTGCTGCACGTGGCCATCGATGCACGCGCCAACGTGTGGCCGCTGGTGCCGCCGAACACCGCCAACAGCACGATGCTGGAAAGCAACCCCGCCCATGCCCGCCAGGAGATCCCCAATGCAATACCGGCTTGACCTGGTGCTGCACCCGGCCGAAGGAGCGCTGCTGCGCGTGATCGGCATGGCCGAGCGTCGCGGCTTCGCACCGTGCGCGATCAGCGGTGCGCCGGTGGCCGCCGATGATGGTCGCTGGCACCTGCAGCTGGTGGTGGATGGCCAGCGCCCGGCGGAAACGCTGTGCCGGCAGATGGAAAAGATCTACGACTGCGTGTCGGTGCAGATGACCGCACTGGAGGGAGTATCCGCATGAACACCCGTACCGTTTCCAACACGGTGCCGGTACGGAGGCGTCTTCTTCGCCGTCCGTCCCCGCGCGCGGTGGTCGCCTGCCTCTCGCTGGTGGTCCATGCCGGGCGCTGACACCAGCAAGGAAAGCGATGTCGGCGACGTAAGCGTCGCCGACGTACTGGCAGCGCAGGCACGCCTGCGCCGCTTCCTGCCGCCCACGCCGCTGCACCATGCCGAGCGCTTCGGCACCTGGCTGAAGCTGGAAAACCTGCAGCGCACCGGCTCCTACAAGGTGCGTGGTGCGCTCAACGCGCTGCTGGCCGGGCGCGAGCGCGGCGACACACGCCCGGTGATCTGCGCCTCGGCCGGCAACCATGCCCAGGGCGTGGCCTGGGCCGCCTACCGCCTGGACGTACCAGCCATCACAGTGATGCCGCACGGCGCGCCGGCCACCAAGATCGCCGGCGTCGCCCACTGGGGCGCGACCGTGCGCCAGCATGGCAACAGCTATGACGAGGCCTACGCGTTCGCGGTTGAACTGGCTCAGCGTCACGGCTACCGCTTCCTGTCCGCCTTCGACGATGCCGACGTGATCGCCGGCCAGGGCACGGTCGGCATCGAGCTGGCCGCGCACGCGCCGGACGTGGTGATCGTGCCGATCGGCGGCGGCGGGCTGGCCTCCGGCGTTGCGTTGGCGCTGAAGTCGCAGGGCGTACGCGTCGTCGGTGCGCAGGTGGAAGGTGTCGATTCGATGGCACGCGCGATCCGCGGTGACGTGCGCGAGATCGCCCCCGTTGCCTCGCTGGCCGATGGCGTGCGGGTGAAGATCCCCGGCTTCCTGACCCGCCGCCTGTGCACCTCGCTGCTGGACGACGTAGTGATCGTGCGCGAGGCTGAGCTGCGCGAAACCCTGGTCCGCCTGGCGCTGGAAGAACACATCATCGCCGAGGGCGCCGGTGCGCTGGCATTGGCCGCCGGCCGCCGCGTCGCCGGCCGCCGCAAATGCGCGGTGGTCTCCGGCGGCAACATCGATGCCGGCGTACTGGCCGGCCTGCTCACCGACATCCGCCCACGCCCACCGCGCAAACCGCGGCGACGGCGCAGTGAATCCCCGGGCTCGCCCAGCAAGGCCAGCGCCACCGTTCCCCCCACCTCTTCCCCTTCCCCTTCCCCCCCTGCAAGCCGTCACGCCCGCTGTCGAGGAGATTTCCCTGTGACCACCATCGAACGAATTACCACCCCGCGCATCCGCATCTTCGACACCACCCTGCGTGACGGCGAGCAGTCCCCCGGCTGCAGCATGAGCCCGCCGCAGAAGCTGGTGATGGCGCGTGCGCTGGATGAACTGGGCGTGGACATCATCGAGACCGGCTTCCCGGCCAGCTCGCAGTCCGATCGCGAGGCGATGGCCCTGATCGGCCGCGAGCTGCGCCGCCCGAGCCTGAGCCTGGCGGTGCTGTCGCGCTGCCTGCAGGCCGACATCGAGACCTCCGCACGTGCCCTGGAGGCCGCTTCCAACCCGCGCCTGCACGTGTTCCTGTCGACCAGCCCGCTGCACCGCGAGCACAAGCTGCGGATGACCCGCGAGCAGGTACTGGAGTCGGTACGCAAGCACGTATCGCTGGCACGTTCGTATATCGACGACGTCGAGTTCTCCGCCGAAGATGCCACCCGCACCGAGCTGGACTACCTGATCGAAGTGTCGCGCGCGGCGATCTCTGCCGGCGCCACCACCATCAACCTGCCCGATACCGTGGGCTTCACCACGCCGGAAGAGATCCGTGCGATGTTCCAGCAGGTGATTGCTGGCGTGGCCGATGTGCCAAACGCGGCCAACGTGATCTTCAGCGCGCACTGCCACAACGACCTGGGCCTGGCCGTGGCCAACTCGCTGGCCGCCATCGAAGGCGGCGCACGCCAGGTCGAGTGCACCGTCAACGGCATCGGCGAACGTGCTGGCAACTGTTCGCTGGAAGAGATCGCGATGGTGCTGAAGGTGCGCCAGGCCTTCTACGAGCAGGACAGTTCGATCAACACCCCGCGCATCGTCGGCACCTCGCAGCTGCTGCAGCGCCTGGTCGGCATGCCGGTACAGCGCAACAAGGCCATCGTCGGCGCCAACGCGTTCGCACACGAATCGGGCATCCACCAGCACGGCATGCTGCGCCACCGCGGCACCTACGAAATCATGCGTCCGGAAGACGTGGGCTGGGAGGATTCGCAGATGGTGCTGGGCCGCCACAGTGGCCGCGCCGCCGTCGAAGCGCGCCTGCGTGCGCTGGGCTTCTGGCTGGACGAAGACGAACTGAAGCTGGTGTTCGAGCAGTTCAAGGGCCTGTGCGAGCAACAGCGCGTGGTCACCGATGCCGACCTGCAGACGCTGATGCAGGGCGGTTCCACCACGCAGGGCTATCGCCTGGCGTCGATGACCATCAGCGACGTCGGCAGCCGCGCCAATGCGCTGGTCGAACTGTCCGACCCGGACGGTAACCGCGTGGCCGAGACCGCGCAGGGCGACGGCCCGGTCGATGCGCTGTTCGGCGCGCTGTCGGCGGCCACTGGCGTGCAGCTGATGCTGGACAGCTACCACGTGCACAGCGTCGGCATCGGCGCCGATGCGCGCGGCGAAGCCAACCTGAGCGTACGCCACGAAGGCGTGGAGTACGACGGCACCGGCACCAGCAAGGACATCATCGAAGCCTCCGCGCTGGCCTGGCTGGACGTGGCCAACCGCCTGCTGCGCCAGCGCCAGGCCAGCGCCCCCAGCAGCACCGACGTTGCCGCCCCCGCCACCGCCTGAGGAACCCGACATGAGCGCCTTCGACACCACGGCACTGCCCGCAGGGCAGCACTGGAATGCCCAGGATTATGCAATCGACGCCGGCTTCGTGCCGCTGCTCGGCGGCGCGGTATCGCGCCTGCTCGACCCGCGCGCCGGTGAACGCATCCTCGACCTGGGCTGTGGCGACGGCGTGCTCAGCACTGAGTTGGCGCTCAGCGGTGCGCGCATCCACGGTGTGGATGCTTCGCCGGAGCTGGTGATCGCCGCACGTGCACGCGGCGTCGATGCGCAGGTGATGGACGGCCACGCGCTGTCGTTCGACAGTGAGTTCGATGCGGTGTTCAGCAACGCGGCACTGCATTGGATGAGCAACCCCGACCGGGTGATGGATGGTGTGCGCCGCGCACTGCGCCCGGGCGGCCGCTTCGTTGCCGAGTTCGGCGGCCATGGCAACGTGGCCACGATCATTGCCGCGGTGCAGGCCGCACGCGTGGCCCATGGCCACGGCGCCAGCGCATTCCAGTGGTACTTCCCTACTGCCGACGCCTATGCCGACCGCCTGCGCCAGCATGGCTTCCAGGTTCAACTGATCGAGTGCACGCCGCGCCCGACCGCACTGCCGACCGGCGTGGCCGGCTGGCTGCGGGTGTTCGCTGCGCCACTGCTGGACGATCTGCCGGCGGAGGCACGCGCCACCGTGCGCGAGGCCGCTGCCGCCCTGCTGGCCGAGCTGCCGCGCGATGCCGCCGGCCAGCCGCTGGCCGACTATGTGCGGTTGCGGGTACTTGCCCGTCGCCGCTGACGTGATCCATTCGTTATCTTTTCCGATGTTCGCAACTTCGTACTTCTGCCAGGCACACGCATGACTTCCGCACCCCGCACCCTGTACGACAAACTGTGGGACGCCCACGTGGTTGTCCCCGAATCCGACAGCGCGCCCGCCGTGCTGTACATCGACCTGCACCTGATCCACGAGGTGACCTCGCCGCAGGCATTCACCGAGCTGCGCGAGCGCGGCCTGGCTCCGCGCCGACCGGATCGCACCAAGGCGACGATGGACCACTCCACGCCGACCCTGCCGGCTGCAGCCGACGGCAAGCTGCCCTATGCCAGCGCCGCCTCCGAAGCCCAGGTCGCCACGCTGGCGCGCAACTGCGCCGAGCACGGCATCGAACTGTTCGACATGGCCTCGGACAATCGCGGCATCGTTCATGTGATCGCCCCTGAACAGGGTTTCACCCAGCCGGGCATGACCATCGTCTGTGGTGACAGCCATACCTCCACCCACGGTGCATTCGGTTCGCTGGCCTTCGGCATCGGCACCAGTGAAGTCGGCCACGTGCTGGCCACGCAGTGCCTGCTGCAGCGCAAGGCGAAGACCCTGGCGATCAGCGTCGATGGCGCTCTGGCACCCGGCGTTGGTGCCAAGGACGTGGTCCTGCACATCATCGGCGTGATCGGCGTCAACGGCGGCACCGGCCACGTGATCGAGTTCCGTGGCAGCACCATCGAAGCGATGGACATGGAACAGCGCATGACCCTGTGCAACATGTCGATCGAGGCGGGCGCGCGCGCCGGCATGGTCGCGCCGGACCAGGTGACGTTCGATTTCGTCGCCGCCACCCCGCGCGGCCCCAAGGGTGCCGACTTCGAGGCGGCCGTCGCACGCTGGACGCAACTGCGCAGCGACGAAGGCGCGCGCTTCGACAGCGAGGTGCATATCGACGCCGCCGATATCCGCCCGACGCTGACCTGGGGCACCCATCCCGGCACCGCCATCGCGGTGGATGCACCGATTCCCGCTGCCAACGACGCCGCTGCGCAGAAGGGCCTGGACTACATGCACTTCGAGGCAGGCAAGGCGCTGGCCGGCACGCCGGTGGACGTAGTCTTCGTCGGCTCGTGCACCAATGGCCGCCTGAGCGACATGCGCGAAGTGGCGCAGGTGCTGCGCGGTCGTCGCGTCGCTGAGCGCGTGCGCATGCTGGTGGTGCCGGGCTCGGAGATCGTCAAGCGCGAAGCCGAGGCCGAAGGCATCCACGAGATCGTGCGTGCCGCCGGTGCCGAATGGCGCGAGCCGGGCTGCTCGATGTGCATCGCCATGAACGGCGATCTGGTCGCCCCCGGCCAACTGGCCGTGAGCACCAGCAACCGCAACTTCGAAGGCCGTCAGGGCCCCGGTTCCCGCACCCTGCTGGCCTCGCCGATGACTGCGGCGTGGGCCGCCGTGCAGGGGCACGTCGCCGACACCCGCGAACTGTTCGCCCAGGAGGTGGCGTGATGGCCGGTTTCCGTACCCTGACCTCGTCCAGCGTAGTGCTGGCGCAGACCAACATCGACACCGACCAGATCATCCCGGCGCGGTTCCTGTCCACCACCGAGCGCGCGGGCCTTGGCCGCAACGCCTTCAATGACTGGCGCTGGCAGCCCGACGGTTCGCCGGTCGCCGACTTCGCCTTCAACCAGCCGCACAACGTCGGCCGCAGCATCCTGCTGGCGGGCCGCAACTTCGGCTGCGGTTCCTCGCGCGAGCATGCACCGTGGGCGCTGACCGACCTCGGCCTGCGTGCCATTGTCAGCAGCGAGATCGCCGACATCTTCCGTGGCAACTCGCTGAAGAACGGCCTGCTGCCGATCGTGCTGGACGAGGCCGATGTGCAGGCGCTGATGCAGCGCCCGGACGATGAACTGACCATCGACGTGGCCAGCCGCGAACTGCGCACGCCCGATGGTCGCGTCTATTCCTTCCCGCTGGATGGTTTCTCGCAGACCTGCCTGCTGGAAGGTGTCGACCAGTTGGGGTATCTGTTGGGCCGTGTCCCTGAAATCGAACGTTACGAGAGTGAGCATGCACGCTGAAATTGTTGTCCTGCCCGGTGATGGCATCGGCCCGGAAGTGGCCGCCGCGGCAGTCGCCGTCCTGAAGGCCGTCGCCGAACGTTTCAACCACACCTTTGCCTTCAGCGAACACGATATCGGTGGCATTGCCATCGATCGCCATGGTGAACCGCTGCCCGCCTCCACCCTGGCTGCCTGCCAGGCTGCCAACGCCGTACTGCTGGGTGCGGTCGGTGGCCCCAAGTGGTCCGACCCGAACGCCAAGGTGCGCCCGGAACAGGGCCTGTTGGCGATCCGCAAGGCGCTGGGCCTGTACGCCAACCTGCGCCCGGTGCGAACCCATGAAGCCGCGCTGCACGCCTCGCCGATCAAGGCCGAGCTGTTGCAGGGGGTGGACTTCGTGGTCGTGCGCGAACTGACCGGCGGCATCTACTTCGGCGACAAGACCCGCGACGCCGACAGCGCCAGCGATCTGTGCCGCTACACCGTGGTGGAAATCGAGCGCGTGCTGCGCAGTGCCTTCCGCCTGGCGCAGCAGCGTCGCGGCAAGGTCACCTCGGTGGACAAGGCCAATGTGCTGGAAACCTCGCGCCTGTGGCGTGACGTGGCCGCGCGCATCGGCCGCGAGGAATTCCCCGACGTTGAACTGGAGCACCAGCTGGTCGATTCGATGGCGATGCACCTGCTGGCCAAGCCGCGCGAGTATGACGTGATCGTCACCGAGAACATGTTCGGCGATATCCTCACCGACGAAGCCTCGATGCTGGCCGGCTCGCTGGGCCTGCTGCCGTCGGCCTCGCTGGGTGAGCCGGGCGCAGTCGGCATCTATGAGCCGATCCATGGTTCGGCGCCGGATATCGCCGGCAAGGGCATCGCCAATCCGTACGCAACGATCTTCAGTGCAGCGATGCTGCTGCGCCATTCGCTGGGCCTGGAAGCAGAAGCCGCTGCGGTGGAAGCCGCGGTACATGCGGTGCTGGATGACGGCGTGTTCACTGCCGACCTGGCCGCGAAGGGAACGGCGGTGAGTACCGCCGCCGCCACGGATGCGGTGCTGGCGAAGCTCGCCTGATCCATCCGGCGGCACCTGTAGAGCCGAGCCATGCTCGGCTCATGCAACAGCAGTCGAGCATGGCGCGACGCCTCAGGTCCGCCGCAATCGCGGGTGATTCGTCTCTACTTGGTGGTGTAACCGCCATTGACCAGGATGGTCTGGCCAGTCATCCACCAGCCGTCGGTGACCAGGAAGCGGATCCACGGCACGATGTCGGCGATGTCGGTCAGGCCGGTGCGGGTGAATGCCGACAGCGCCGCCGCCGTCTTGTGGTACGCCTGCGCATCGGCGCTCTCGGCAGGATAGAAGAACGGCGTGTCCATCGGACCGGGGCCGATCGCGGTCACCGAGATACCGCGCTCACCGAATTCCTTCGAGGCCGCACGGGTGAAATGCTCCACCGGCGCCTTGGTGCCTGCATAACTGGAATAGAACGGCGTGAACGCTCCCAGCAACGAGGTGACCAGGGTGCAGATGCGACCGCCGTCATTGACGTTTCGACCGGCTTCCTTGAGGAAGAAGAACGCGGTCTTCGCATTGACCGCGCTCATCTCGTCGTACTCGGCTTCGCTGATCTCCAGCATCGGCTTCTTCAGCACCTTGCCGACGGTGTTGATGGCGATGTCCGGCCGGCCGACTGCAGCCACGGCATCGGCGAACAAGCGTTCCATCGCCGCCGCCGAGGTCAGGTCGCCCTGCAGGGCCACGGCCTTGCTGCCGACGGCCTGTACAGCGGCCACGGTTGCTTCCGCATCAGCCTGGGTGGCGGCACTGTTGTAGTGGATGACGATGGCCTTGGCACCCTGGCTGGCAAAGTCGCGGGCCAGCAGCCCGCCCAGGTTCTTGGCACCGCCAGCGATCAGCACGGTCTTGCCCTTGAGGGAATGGTCAGTCATGGCTTGGTCTCGGGGAGGGGTTGCCCGGGATGGCAACCTGCCCTGATGACGATATCGTGCAGAAAATCCGGGTAAAGCCCGCTACATTGACTTAACTTTCCAGAGCCAGCGAACAATGGACCGCATCGATCGCTTCCGCATCTTCACCCGGGTGGTGGAGTGCGCCAGCTTCACCCGCGCCGCCGACCAGCTCGGCCTGCCCCGCTCCACGGTATCGGCGGCCATCGCCGAACTGGAGCAGCGGCTCGGCACCCGCCTGCTGCAGCGCTCAACCCGACGGGTGTCCACCACCCACGACGGCGACGTGTTCCATGCCCGCTGCCTGCGCCTGATCGCCGAGGTTGAAGACGCCGAATCGCTGTTCCGACAGGACGATGCGCAGCCGGCGGGCCTGCTGAAGATCGACGTGCCCAGCCGCATCGGCCGTCGCATCCTCGCCCCTGCTCTGCCGGATTTCTTTGCGCGCTACCCGCAGGTGGAACTGGACCTGGGCATGACCGATCGCGCGGTGAACCTGATCGAGGACGGTTGCGATGCCGTGCTGCGGGTTGGCCACCTGGGTGACTCCAGCCTGGTGGCACGCACGCTGGGCCAGCTCGACTTCGTCAACGTTGCCGCGCCCAGCTACCTGCGTGAGCACGGGGTGCCACAGCATCCCGCGGATCTGCCGCAGCACCGAGCAGTGAACTATGCCTCACCAACAACGGCACGGGTGGAACCGTGGGAGTGGCAGGACGGCAGCCAGCTGCGTACGCAGCCGATGCCCGGCTGGGTGCGGGTGAACAGCGCCGAGGCGTCGATTGCCTGTTGCGTGGCGGGGCTGGGGCTGCTGCAGATTCCGCGTTACGACGTGCAGGCGGAACTGCACTCCGGCGCGCTGGTGGAGGTGATGCCGCAGTACGTGGCGCAATCGTTGCCGGTGACCCTGCTGCAGCCGCATCGGCAGCATCGTGCGCAACGCGTGCAGGTGTTCATCGAATGGCTGCTGCCACTGCTGCGGAACAGCCTGCAGCTACAGTAGATCACGCCATGCGTGGATACATGCCGCAGTGCCAACCAAGGTTGACACCTACCAGAGCCGGCCCGTTGATCCACGCCATGCGTGGATGCATGCCGCAGTGCCAACCAAGGTTGGCACCTACCAGGCCCACGGCGATAGATCCACGCCATGCGTGGATGTGCACATCGTGGATGGGGTCAGAGCCCTTTCCCAGCGGGAAAGGGATCCGACCCCGGCCGCAGAACCCGGGGCGTCACGCCCCGGATTCGTCCGGCTTGACCCGGAACCACGCCGCGTACAGCGCCGGCAGGAACACCAGGGTCAGCACCGTACCTACGATCAGGCCGCCCATGATCGAAATCGCCATCGAGCCATAGAACGCACTGCGCGACAGCGGAATCATCGCCAGCACGGCCGCCAATGCCGTCAGCACGATCGGGCGGAAACGGCGCACCGTCGCATCGATGATCGAATGCCAGCGGTCATGCCCGGCATCGATGTCCTGCTGGATCTGGTCGATCAGGATCACCGAGTTGCGCATGATCATGCCGGCCAGCGCGATCGTGCCCAGCAGCGCCACGAAGCCGAACGGGGCGCGGAACAGCAGCAGGAACAACGTGGCACCAATGATGCCCAGCGGCGCGGTCACCAGCACCATCGCCGCGCGCGAGAAGCTGCGCAGCTGCAGCATCAGCAGCGTGGCCACCACGATCAGGAACAACGGCATGCCGGCCTTGATCGAGTTCTGCCCGCGTGCCGAATCTTCCACCGAGCCACCGGTTTCCAGCAGGTAGCCACTAGGCAGTTCGGCACGGATGCCGTCCAGCGTTGGCACGATCTGCTGCACCACGTCCAGCGCCTGCATGCCGTCGCTGATGTCGGCACGCACGGTCACCGTCGGCAGGCGGTTGCGATGCCAGATGATGCCGTCCTCGAAGGCGTATTCCAGGCGCGCGACCTGCGACAGCGTCACCGCCGTGCCGCTGCTGGTGGGCATCGCCAGGCTGCCGATCAGGTCCAGCTGCGCGCGCTCGTTGTCCGGGCCACGCAGCAGCATCTCGATCTGGCGGTTGCCTTCGCGGTAGGTGCTGACGCTCATGCCCGACAGCGAACTGCTGAGGAACTGGCTGACCTGCGCGCTGCTGACGCCCAGTGCACGTGCTCGGTCCTGGTCGATCACCAACCGCACCACTTTGCTCGGCTCGCTCCAGTCCAGATTGACGTTCATCACGTGCGGGTTCTCCCGTACCTTGGCCTCGACCTGGCGCGCGATCGCCTGCACCTGTGCGATGTGCTCGCCGGATACACGCATCTGCACCGGGTAGCCGACCGGCGGGCCGTTCTCAAGCCGGGTCACGCGCATCTGCACGTCCGGGAACTGCTTGATCACGTCCTTCAGCATCCAGTCGCGGGTCGCTTCGCGGGCCTTGGCGTCTTCGGTGAGCACCACGAACTGGGCGAAGTTGGTCGCCGGCAGCTGCTGGTCCAGCGGCAGGTAGAAGCGCGGCGAACCGGTGCCGACGTAGGCCACGTAGTTGCTGATGCCCTCGCGCTGCTTCAGCAGCTTTTCCAGCTTGCTGGCCTGCGCCTGGGTGGCGGCCAGCGATGCGCCTTCGGCCAGTTCGATGTCCACCATCAGTTCGGGCCGGGTGGAATCGGGGAAGAACTGCTGCGGCACGAAGCGGAACAGCATCAGCGAGCCGATGAACAGCGCGATGGTCGCACCGATCACCCACCAGCGATGGCGCAGGCAGGTATCCAGGAAAGCCCGGAAGCGGGTATAGAACGGCCGCTGGTACGGGTCATGGTCGTGCGCATGCTCCTTCGGCGCGATCCAGCGCGCGAGCGCCGGATGGCGGTCGGCCCACTGCAGGCGCTTGGCACGCCAGCGACCGGCCAGGCTGTCGGGCTTGGGCAGCTGCGGATTGAACAGGTCCGGCAGCATCTTGTCGCCCAGGTACGGGATGAACAGCACCGCTGCGATCCAGGACACCACCAGGGCGATGGTCACCACCTGGAACAGCGAACGGGTGTACTCGCCAGTGCTTGAGGCCGCCGTTGCAATGGGCAGGAAGCCGGCCGCGGTGATCAGCGTGCCGGTCAGCATCGGGAACGCGGTCGATTCCCAGGCAAAACTGGCCGCACGCAGGCGATCGTAGCCCTGCTCCATCTTGGTGGCCATCATCTCCACCGCGATGATCGCATCGTCCACCAGCAGGCCCAGCGCCAGCACCAGCGCGCCCAGCGAGATCTTGTGCAGTCCGATGTCGAAGTAGTGCATGACGAAGAAGGTCATCGCCAGCACCAGCGGAATGGTCACGCCCACCACCAGGCCGGTGCGCAGGCCCAGCGAGAAGAAGCTGACCAGCAGCACGATCACCACCGCTTCGGTCAGCACCTGCACGAACTCACCCACCGACTCTTCCACCGCGTGCGGCTGGTCGGACACCTTACGCAGCTGCATGCCGGCCGGCAGGGTCTTCTGCAGCCGCTCGAACTCGGCATCCAGGGTGGCACCAAGTTTCAGGATGTCGCCGCCATCCTTCATCGCCACCGCCAGGCCGATCGCATCCTGGCCCATGAAGCGCATCTTCGGCGAGGCCGGATCGGCAAAGCCACGCTTCACCTCGGCGATGTCGCCCAGGTGCAAGGTCCGCTCGCCGGCCTGGATCGGGAACTTGCGGATGTCTTCGATCGAATCGAACTGGCCGGTCACACGCAGCTGCACGCGATCGGTCGGGGTCTCGAAGAAGCTGGTGGCGGTCACCGCGTTCTGGTCGGCCAACGCCTGCTGCACCTGCTGCAGCGACACGCCCAGCGTGGCCAGCTTGGTGTTGGACAGTTCGATCCAGACCTTCTCGTCCTGCAGGCCGACCAGGTCGATCTTGCCGACGTCGGGCACGCGCTGCAGTTCCAGCTGGATGCGGTCGGCATAGTCGCGCATCACCGCGTAGTCGAAGCCTTCGCCGGTCAGCGCATAGATGTTGCCGAAGGTATCGCCGAACTCATCGTTGTAGAACGGGCCGACGATCTCGCGCGGCAGCGTCGCCTTGATGTCACCCACGCGCTTGCGCACCTGGTACCAGAGATCGGGAATCTGCTTGGAACGCAGGCTGTCGCGGGCCATGAAGATCACCTGCGATTCGCCCGGGCGGGAGTACGAGCGGATGAACTCGTACTCGCCGGTGTTCATCAGCGCCTTCTCGATCGGCTCGGTTACCTGCCGCGAGACCTGCTCGGCGGTGGCGCCAGGCCACATTGTGCGCACCACCATCGCCTTGAAGGTGAAGGGTGGATCTTCAGACTGACCCAAGTGCTTGTAGGACCAGGCGCCGATGACGGCGAAAGCCAGCATCGCAAACAGCACCAGCGGGCGATTGCCCAACGCCCATTCGGAGAGATTGAAGCGGCGCACGGATCAGTGCCCCTTGCCTGCGGCCGGCGCAGCGGCCGGCGTGGCCGCCGGTGCCAGCACCGGACGATTCTGGCGGTCGACCGGCGTCACCACCTGGCCTTCGCGCAGCAGATGGCCGCCGGCAGCCACCACCCAGTCACCCGCGGCCACGCCGGACAGCACCGGCACCGCCTGCGCACCATAGGCACCGACCGTCACCGGGGTGGCCTTCAGCGCACCATTGGACGGATTGACCACCCACACGCTGGCCTTGCCATCACTGCCGCGCAGCACCGAGCCGAGCGGCAGCTGCAGGGTGCCATTGCGGCCAGCCGCGGCGAACACCCGCGCGCTCTGGCCCAGTTCGACTTCGCTCAAGGCTTCCGGCGCCAGGCTGACCCGCGTGGCATAGGTGCGCGCCTGCGCATCGGCGGCCGGCGCGATCTCGCGCAGGGTGCCCGGAAGCAGCTGGCCAGGGCGGTTCCACAGTTCCACCTGCACCGACTGACCGACCTTGTAGTCGCGGATGCTGCTTTCCGGCAGCGCGATCAGCACTTCGCGGCCACCATCTGCGGCCAGGGTGAACACCGTCTGCCCGGCACTGACCACCTGCCCGGCTTCGGCCTGGCGGTTGGCGATCACGCCGTCGGCCGGCGCGCGCAGCTGCGCGTACTCGGCCTGGTTGCGGGCCACCGCCAGGTTGGCGCGGGCGGCATTGGCCTGGCCCTGCGCGGCCTTGAACGCGGCGGTCTGCTGGTCCAGCGCCGAGCGGCTGACAAGTTGGTCCTCGGCCAGCTTGGCGTAGCGCTTCTGGTCATCGCGGGCGCGCACCAGGTCGGCTTCCGCCGCCGCCAGCTGCGCCTGCGAGGCGGCTGCCTGCGAGGCGTAGTCGGCCACGTCCAGCTCGGCCAGCAGCTGGCCCTTCTTCACGCGCTGCCCGGCGTCAACATGACGCTTGATCAGGTTGCCGCCGACCCGGAACGACAGCGGGCTCTCCTGGCGGGCGCGTACCTCGCCGGGGTAGGCCGCCGGCGCCTGTCCGTCCTGCGTGGTGGGATGCACCACCAGCACCGGAATGGCCGCCACCGGTTCGGCGGCCTGCCTGCCACAGGCTGCCACCACCACCGCCAGCACGCCAACACCCAACCAACGCATGTTCTTCATGAGGTACAAGACCTGAAAAGGGGATCCGGGGGAACGCGTCGGCAACATACTGTTGCGACACGGACATTAGTGAACCAGTCGGTATAGTATAAATATCGAACCGCTTGGTCTAGTATTGTCGTAATGAGTTCTCCCACTTCCCGCAAGCCGTCGGCCAAGCCCGCTGCCAAGGCCGCCGGACCCGGGCGTCCCAAGGACCTCGGCAAGCGCGCGGCGATCCTTGAAGCAGCCAAAGCACTGTTCATCGAACAGGGCTATACGGGTGTGAGCATGGACACCATCGCCGCTCAGGCCGGCGTCTCGAAGCTGACCGTGTACAGCCACTTCGGCGACAAGGAGACCCTGTTCTCCGAGGCAGTGCAGTCAAAATGCATTGAAATGCTGCCTGACGCGCTGTTCGTGGCCGACGCGGACGGCCCGCTGCGCGACCAGCTGATCGGTATCGGCCTGGCCTTCTTCGAGCTGATCACCTCCGATGCTGCGATCTCCATCCAGCGCATGATGATGGCGCCGGAAACCGATGAGCGCCTGCGCGAGCTGTTCTGGCAGGCCGGTCCGGAGCGCACCTGCGAGGCCCTGGCCGACTTCCTGCGCGCGCGCGGTGCGCGAGGCGAACTGGAGATCCCCGACTATTACCTGGCCGGCCAGCAGTTCCTGACCCTGGTCAAGGGCGAAGTGCACATGCATATGATGTGCGGCATGCCACTGTCACCGGTGGAATGCGACCCTCTCACCCACGTGACCGCCAGCATCGACTTCTTCCTGCGCGCCTACGCGCCAAGAGGGGCCGGGACGGCCGGATAACCAAAACTGAACGAACCGGAGGTCGCGATGACTTCCGGCACTGCGACCCCGGCTACCCGGCAGCTGATGCTCTGGGCGCGCCGCCGGCCTCCGGCACCGGTAAAATGGCCGGCCCACTGCGCTGGATTTGAACCTCATGACGATTGATTACGCCCACGCCCGCGAACTGATGGTGGAACAGCAGATCCGTCCCTGGGACGTGCTGGACATCAAGGTGCTCGACGTCCTGGCCCGCCTGCCGCGCGAGGCCTTCGTCGCCGACGCGCACCGGGCGCTGGCCTACGCCGATGTTGAACTGCCGATCGGCCATGGCCAGAAGATGATGAAGCCGGTCATCGAGGGCCGTACCCTGCAGGCACTGGACCTGCAGCCGGGTGACGAAGTGCTGGAAATCGGCACCGGCAGCGGTTTCCTGTCGGCCTGCATTGGCGCGCTGGCGCGCGACGTGCTGAGCCTGGAGATCGACCCGGAGCTGGCCGCCGCCGCACGCGCGCGCCTGGATGCTTCCGGCCTGGGCACCAACGTCCGCGTGGAAGTGGCCGACGCCCTGGCCTGGCAGACCGAACGCCGCTTTGACGTGATCTGTGTCACTGGTGCCGTCGACGTGGTGCCGTCACAGTTCGCATCGTGGCTGCGTCCGGGTGGTCGCCTGTTCGTGATCCATGGCCGTTCGCCGGCGATGGAGGCCCTGCTGGTCAAGGCCGACGGCAGCAGCGAGTCCCTGTTCGAGACCGATATCGATTACCTGCGCGGTGCCGCCCCGGCACCCCAGTTCCACCTCTGAGTCCAAGGAAGCCGCAATGATCCGCCGATCCCTCGCTGTTGCGCTGGCCACTGCCCTGCTGCCGTTGTCCGCCCATGCCGCCGACCTGCTGCAGGTCTATGAAATGGCGCGCAATGGTGACCCGCAGCTGTCCGCCGCCGAATCCACCCGGCTGTACGACAAGGAAGGCGCCGTGCAGGCGCGTGCTGCCCTGCTGCCGCAGATCGACGGCACGGCCACACTGAACCGCTCGCGCAGCGAAGCCGACCATGACGCCAACTCCGGCACGGTCACCAGCAAGCGCCGCAACTACACGATCAACGGCAGCCAGACGCTGTTCAACTGGACCCAGATCAACAACCTGCGTTCGCAGCGCGAACTGAGCAAGGCAGCGGACTTCACCCTCGATTCGGCCAACGACAGCCTGATCGTGCGCACCTCGGCGGCCTACTTCAACGTGCTGGTGGCGATCGAATCTCTGAACGCCGCACAGACCAATGAAGCGGCCGCGAAGAAGCAGTTCGACTTCGCCGACAAGCGCCTGGAAGTGGGCCTGGCGCCGATCACCGACGTGCACGAAGCACGCGCCCAGTACGACCAGGCGCGCGCCAACACCATCGTTGCGCAGAACACCCTGGCCGATAACTATCAGGCGCTGACCGAACTGACCGGCCAGCCGGTGGTCAACCTGCGGGGCCTGCCGGCGGACTTCCGTCCGGAAGTGCCGGCCAACCGCGGCAACATCGACGAGCTGGTGCACCAGGCCAGCACCCAGAATCCGGCGCTGAAGGCGCAGGAACTCAAGGTAAGTGCCGCCGAAGCCGGCGTGCAGGCCGCCCGTGGTGGTCACTACCCCACCCTGTCGCTGGGCGGCAGCTGGGGCAAGAGCGCGACCTGGGGTGACAGCACCGGCGCCGGTTCGCTGTCGCCGGACGCTCGTACCAACAGCATCGGGCTGACCCTGAGCGTGCCGATCTTCTCCGGCGGTGCCACACAGTCCGGCGTGCGTCAGGCGTTGGCCCAGCGTGACATCGCCCAGGACGGCTACGAGCAGCAGAAGCGTGCCCTGGACCGCAACACCCGCAATGCCTACCAGACCCTGGTGCAGGGCATCAGCGAAGTGGAAGCCCGCCGCCTGGCGGTGGTTTCGGCGCAGAGCGCGTACGACGCGTCGCAGGTCGGCCTGGAAGTCGGTACCCGTACCGTGCTGGACGTGATCCAGAACCAGCGCATCCTGTTCTCGGCGCAGCTGGACTATGCACAGGCCCGTTACACCTTCCTGCAGAACCGCTTGCTGCTGAGCCAGTCGCTGGGCGCGCTGGACGTGGCCGAGCTGCAGGACGTCAACCGCCTGCTGACCCAGGACGCGGGCAACCCGGCAACGACCACGAACTGAGTCGTCGCCCTGCCGGCAACGAAGAAGCCACCCGCGAGGGTGGCTTTTTTGTGGACGCCGCATGCACACGCATCCACGCATGACGCGGAACTACCGGCATCAGCCGGGCCATGCGCGCAGTTGCAGCACCGCCGACAACAGGCATAGTGCCGCCGCCAAGGGCGCAAGCACCGGCATCGTCGCCGACCATCGCGAGCCGCGCGACACCTCGATGCGGTGCCGCGTGCGCAGCGCTCCCAGGCACAGCGCTGCCGTCACCAGCAAGGCCACCGGGCCAGGCAGCACCGGCAGCCACCCGATCGGCACCCATAGCGCCAGCAGGGCCGAGAGCAGAACGACGACCACGGTCGCCAGCGTTTTCCTGGGCCCGCGTTCCTCTTCCCATGCCACTGACCACATCCCCATTGCCAGATGTGCGGCCAGCAACACCAGCACCAGTAGCAGCGCCGCCAATCCGGTCATGCCGGCGAAAGGCAGCAGCGGCAGCAGCCACTGCAGTTCCGGATGGGCTTGCAGTGCCACCGACAACGGACGCGTGCTGTCCAGTGCCGGGAACGCGACCAGCCCAGCCTGCAGCGCGGCCAGCAGCATCAACAGCAGCATGGCCAGCAGCACCATCACCGCCAGCACCCTGGACTGCTGCGATACCGTTCGAAGGCGCAGACCGGGAAAGCCCAGCGCCAGCCCGACGCTGGCAAACACGCCCAGCAACGACACGCTCGCGGCAAGCACGCCACCCAGCCCGAAGTGATAGGGCGCGGTTGCCTCTGGCAACCAGGGAATCCAATAAGCGTAGTGCACATGCCGCGCCGCCAGCGCCAGCAGCAGCACACCAATACCGATCTTCACCGTCAGCAGCGCGCAGACCAGCAGTGCTGCACGCCGCGGCGGCAACACCGCGAACATTCCCAACGACAGCGCACCGGCAGCCGCCAGCAACGGGCCCGGCAGCCAGCTGTCCGTGCTGATGCCTCGGCTGGCCAGCACCGCATGTAGATGCAGGGCGGCGGACTGCGCGACGCCTGCGGCCGTCGCCACCAGCTCCAGCAGCAATACGGCGCCCAGCAGGCCGGCGAGGCCCCTGCCCCAACTTGCAACCAGCAGCCCGTGCAGGCCATCCGCGCCTGGCCGTTGCTGGCGCACTACCTGCAGGCAACACAGCACAAGTCCGGCAGCCAATGCGGCCAGAAGCAGACTGAGCACGATCGCTGGACCGGCCTGGGCAGCGGTGTACTGGCCGACCCGCGCCACCACGTTTCCTCCCAGCAGCAGCGTCAACGCAACCACCGCCAGATGTTCCTTCCCGGGATGCAGTCCGCCGACGCCATCCCTGCTGCTGCCGCCATCCATCGCAAGTCCTCTTGATATCCGCCCAGATGCGGGCGACCGCAGGCTGGCAGCCCGCGCCAAGGGGCGGTATCAGATTCCGTGCGGTCTATGCCGCGATGTGATCGCACGCACGCTGTCTTCTACACAACCGGTCCGGCGGCGACAGGAATCCAACCGCTAAGCAGAATTGATGCAGGCGTTCACGACAGCCCGGCTGCGGGCAGAGAAACTGCCCCTTGCCTATCGGCGAGGCGGCGGCAGGTGCGGCGCAACCAGCTCCAGCGTGCGCTGCAACGCGCCGCGACCATTGCTGACCAACGTGCACCCGGCACGCGCCATCTCTTCGCGCGCCTGCACGCTGTCGAGCAGATGCTGCAGCAGATCGCCAACCGCCTGCACATCCTCGCCGATCAGCAATGCACCGGCCTCACGCATGCGTCGCGAGATCTCGGCGAAGTTATGCAGGTGCGGGCCGGTCACCGTCGCCGTACCCATCGCTGCCGGTTCCAACAGGTTGTGGCCGCCGATCGGCTGCAGGCTGCCACCGACGAACGCAACCTGTGCGCAGGCGTAGAACGGCATCAGCTCGCCCAGGGTATCGATGACGAACACATCGGTATCGGCCTCGGGCCACTGCTTCGCGCGACGGGTCGCCACGTTCCAGCCCTGTTCGCGGGCCAGGGCTTCCACTTTGGGGAAACGCTCGGGGTGACGCGGCGCCCACAACAGCAGCAGGCCGGGGTGCTGCTGGCGCAGGCGTCGATGCAGATCGACCACCGCTTGTTCTTCGCCGTCGTGGGTACTGGCCGCGATCCACACCGGGCGCCCGGCCGGCACGCGTGCATGGAACTGTTCGACAAAGCCCTGTACCTCCGGCGTGGCGATATCGAACTTCAGATTGCCCAGCGCCTGCACCTGTTCCGGCACGGCGCCCAGCTGCACGAAGCGCTCGGCATCATCCTGCGACTGTGCGGCAACGCAGGTGACGGTGCGCAGCGCGCGGCGGATCAGTGCGGCCAGCAAACGGTAGCCTCGCAACGAACGCGCCGACAGGCGGGCATTGAGGATATAGACCGGGATGCGGCGGTCGCGGCAGCCGAACAGCATGTTCGGCCACAGTTCGGTTTCCAGGATCAGCGCCAGGCTGGGCTGGAAATGGCCAAGAAAGCGGTTGACGCTGCCCGGCACGTCGTACGGCAGGTAGACATGGTCCAGCGCATCGCCCCACAGCGCGCGCACGCGCTCCGAGCCTGTCGGAGTGATGGTGGTGATGACCCAGCGGATGTCCGGGCGCTGCTGGCGCAGGGCGTTCACCAACGGGGCGGCGGCGTTGACCTCACCCACCGACACCGCGTGCAGCCAGACCCGCGGCTGTCCGCTGGGCTGCGGGTAGGACGCGTAGCGTTCGTCCCAGCGCCGGAAGTATTCACGGACCCGGAAACCCCGCCAGACCAGGTGGTACACCGTGATCGGCAGCAGGATGTAGAGCACGGCTGAATACAGGCCGCGCAGGATCCATTCGACAGGGTCTTTACGCATGCGGCAAGGATACGGGAGCCCCCCGGGAAAGACACGCGGCCGGGTTGGTAGAATGGGGAATGTCCGATGCCTCCACCGCCGTCCGCCCGTCGCTGCGCGATCCCCGCAACTGGCCGATGTTCGCCGTCATGTTCGGCGCTTTCGCCATCGCCCGCCTGCCGTGGATGCTGCAGCGTGCGCTGGGCCGTGGCGTCGGCTGGATCAGCTGGCGCCTGCTTGGCAGCCGTCGCCGCGCCGCCGAGGTCAACCTGCAGCTGTGCTTCCCCGAGAAGGACGAAGCCTGGCGCCAGCGCCTGGTCCGCGACAGCTTCGATGCACTGGGCGTGGGCGTGTTCGAGTGCATCCGCGCCTGGTGGGGCAGCATCGACCGCATCCGCCCGCAGGTGCAGATCGAGGGTCTGGAACATCTGCGGCAGATGCAGGCCGAGGGTCGCGGCGTACTGCTGGTCTCCGGCCACTTCATGACCCTGGAGATGTGTGGCCGCCTGCTGTGCGACTACGTTGACCTGTCGGGCATGTACCGCAAGCACAAGAACCCGGTGTACGAGTGGGCGGTGAAGTTCGGCCGCCTGCGCTACGCCAAGGCGATGTACGCCAACGAAGACATCCGTGCCACGGTGCGCCACCTGAAGAAGGGCGGCTTCCTCTGGTACGCACCGGACCAGGACATGCGCGGCAAGGACACCGTGTTCGTGCCGTTCTTCGGCCACACCGCGTCGACCATCACTGCCACCCACCAGCTGGCACGGATGACCGGCTGTGCGGTGATCCCGTACTTCCACCGCCGCGAAGGCGGGAAGTATTTCCTGAAGATCGGCGCGCCGCTGGAGAATTTCCCCAGCGAAGACGTGGAAGCCGATACCACGCGGGTCAACCAGGCCATCGAAGCGATGGTGCGCGAGGCGCCCGACCAGTACCTGTGGATCCACCGCCGTTTCAAGCGCCAGCCCGGTGGGCGGAGCGATTTCTACAAATAACCGGATGCGGTGGAAGGGCCGGCGTGCTCATGATAGTCGCCAACTTTGGTTGGCGCCGATGAACCGAGTCCGGTCCCGAGGAGCCAACCAAGGTTGGCAACTACTGGATCGGCGGAGATTCATCCGATTCGCGTGCCAGCAGGCTGCCGGCGAACAATGCGGCCAGCAGCACCGTCAGGCCACCCCAGAACGCGGAATAGAACGCGAGGTGGGTGTTGAGCGGAAACACCGTGACCGCCAGCGCCAGCATTGCCGGGCGCGCTCGCTCGCGGGCGGCGGCGGGCGCGAAACGCCACGCACGCCAGGCCTGGGCGACCGCGGCCAGCCACAGCAGCAGGCCGAGCACGCCGGTTTCAGCAAGGATTTCCAGCACGATCTGGTGTGCATGCAAGGCCGGAGCATTGCCCCACACCGCAGGGCCCTCCTCAGCCACGCAGTCCGGATAGGCATCGCGGAAGCCACGTGCGCCGACGCCATTGACCGGATGCGCCTCGATCATGCATGCAGCGGCTTCCCATATCCGGGCGCGACCCGACAGCGCTTCATCAACGCCTTGTCCGCCATCGTCCCAGGCCATCGCTGTGCGTGCCATGCGATCGCGCAGCTGCGGCACGCTGGCGGCCAGCGCTCCTGCTCCGAGAACAGCGACCAGGGCCAGCACCGCCAACCGCTTCCAACCGAACTGGCGCACGCCGCTGTAGGCCAGCACCAGCGCGAAAGTGATCCATGACGCGCGCGAGCCGGCCAGCAGCAGCACGCAGCCCAGTGCCACCGCTGCCAGCACCCAGCCCAGGTTGCCGAAGCGGCGCGCCACTGGCAGCAGCAGGAACGGCGACAGGCTGGCCAGCACCTGCCCGAACTTCAGGTTGCACGGACCCAGTGCGCCACTGAGGCGGTCGGCCAGCGCGGCCTCGTCGGCCGGGCACAGTGCATGGCCGCTCACGGCCAGCTTCAGGTGTTCCAGCGACCAGAACCACGGGCTGGTACCGGCGGCGGCCTGCACCAGCGCATCCAGCGTCCAGGCAGCGGTGATCAGCGCCAGCCCGCCGAAGGTCAGCCGCCGCCGTTCCGGCGTGGCCACAGCAATTGCCACCAGCCACATGAAGGGCAGATAGCGCAGGCCGGCGGCGGCCTTGGTCCACGACGCCGCCGGATCGATGGCATCGAACGCGGAGAACGCCTGCGGCAGCCAATAGCCGAGGAACAGGATCGAGGTCAGCGCCCACGCCGCCGTGCTCAACAGGTGCGGGCGGCGCTGCAGCCGACGCATGACCATGCGCGCGGCAGCGTACAGCGCGCCAAGTCCGAGCACGGTTTCGGCGATGCCCGGCAACGGCCACATCGCCACGTACGCCAGCACCCACCAGGGCGCCCAGCGCCCGGCGCGGTCGTCGCGCACGATGACGGCAGGATCAGCCGGCGAGGTCGGCATAGAGGCGGAGGGTATCGCGCTGCATGGCCTGCAGGGTAAACGGGATGCGGGTCGGCAAGGACGGCGGCTGCGCCAGCAGGGCCAGCGCGCGTTCACCCAGTGCGCGCGCATCACCAAGCGGCACCGCGCCGCTGGGCTGCAGCTGACGCAGTAGTTCGCCGACGCCGCCATGGTCCCAGCCCAGTACCGGGCGACCGACCGACAACGCCTCGACCACGGTGCGGCCGAACGCTTCGGGCTTGTCCGACAGCTGCAGCACCAGGTCGCTGGCGGCATAGGCCTGGGCGATGCGCGCGGTCGGCGTGCTGATCTGCACCGCATCGGCGATCCCCAGCGCCACCGCCTGCCTGCGCAGATCAGCAACGTAGGCTTCGCGGCCGGGTTCATCAGTGCCCAGCATCCACAGCTGTGCCGGCACACCGGTGGCGCGCACGTCAGCCAGCAGCTGCAGCGCGTGTGCGTGGCCCTTCAGGCGGGTACCCCGCCCTGGCAGCAGCAGCAGCGGCCCTTCAACCTGCGCCAGCCACGGGTAATCCGCGGCCAGCGCAAGCCGCGGACGGCGATCGGCACGCGCCACGCGCGGGAACTGGCCGACATCGACGCCGCGCGGAATCACCTGCAGCCTCGCTTCGGGAACCGTCGGATAGTGCCGCTGCACATAGTCGCGCACGGTGTTGGACACGCAGATCACGCGTTCACCGCTGGTCATCACCGCGCTGTAGCGACTGGGCGAATTCAGGCCGTGCACGGTAGTCACCCAATGTGGGCGCTGTGCGGCGGGCATCGCACGGATCGCGTACAGGCCCAGCCAGGCCGGCAGCCGCGAACGGGCATGCACGATGTCCGCTCCGACCTCGGTGAACAGGCGACGCAGGGTCGGAAGGTGACGAAGGGTCAGCAGCGACTTGCGGCCGATATCGAGGGTGAGGTGCTCGGCACCACTATCGAGCAACGGCTGTACCAGGCGACCGCCAGCGGACACCACCAGCGCGCGATGGCCGGCAGCCACCAGCGCCGCTGCAATTTCAAGGGTCGAGCGCTCGACACCGCCGGAGTGCAGCGCCGGCAGCAACTGCACCACGGTCAATCGGCGCATCGATCGAAGGCCTGCTTAGTCGGCCAGCACGAACACGGAGCCGCAGTACGCGCACTTCGCTTCGCCGTTGGGTTCGTCTTCAATCGGCAGGTACACGCGCGGATGCGAGTTCCACAGCGCCATTTCCGGCGTCGGGCAGCTCAGCGGAAGATCGCTGCGGTGCACGGTGTAGCGCTTTTCGGCGTTGGCGGGCGCGGTGGCGGTATGGCTCATGGCGGATGTCGATGAACGGGTTGCGAGGCCTGCGATTCTAGCATCCGGGCTGCCCCGACATTGCGCCGCAACAGGTCTTTGCGCACGCCGCGGTCATTCCATGCGTCTTTGCGCTGGGCATCGAAGGGCGCCGCCCCAGGGATTTCCCCGATCGATCCGCCTGGTTGGCACTGGAAATCGGCCGACAGCGATATTTTCCGCATTTGGATCGAACTAAATGGCACTTGTCAGGTCGCGATGGCTGTTGCAGGATCGGGCCAGGTCGCAACCCGACCTGCCCAATCCGACCCGATCGCATGGCCCGCCCCCACCGGACCGGCATCGCCTCTACCACTGCCAGCCTGGCGGACGGAGCGATGCTGCCCGTGGTGTCCGCCGATGCGGGTTCTGCCTGCCGCCTGCCCCTCCGGGAGACCCTTGCATGACCCTGTCCGATCCGCGCCGCGCCCTGCTTCCGCTCGCCCTGGCCCTGGCCTGTGCGACCACTGCGATGCCGGCACTGGCACAGGGGCTGCAGACCTCCTTCGAACCCGGCGAACCGGCGCCAGTGCAGGCAGCAGGTGCGCCGCAGGTGACGATCGGCAACGGCCCCGCCGCGCCCTACACCGCCAAGCGCAACGCCGGCTACAGCGGCCTGCATGCACTGCGCTACAGCGGCGAAGGCGGTAGCGCGCGGCGCGAGCTGTTCAAGGCGGACATGACCATCGAGGCCGATACCACCCTGTCGTGGCTGGTACTGCCGGAGATCGTCGGCAAGGACACCGTGGCCTCGACCTATGTGTCGCTGGACCTGCTGCTGGACGACGGCAGCCGCGTTTCCGCCAGCGCCGCGCGTGACCAGCATGGCGTGGCCATCGGTGCGCGCGCGCAGGGCGATTCGAAGACGCTGTATCCGCAGCAGTGGGCGCGCAAGGCAGTGCGGCTGGGCGACGTGGCCGCGCTGAAGGGCCGCCGCGTGGTGGCGATCGAACTGGAAGTAGCCAGTGCCGACGGTGCACCGGTCTCCGGCTGGATCGACGATGTGCGCCTCGACGCGCAGCCACGCCAGCAACCGCAGCGCGTCTCCGACTGGGTGCTGACCACCCGTGGCACCCAGGCCAACGGCACATTCTCGCGCGGCAACAATTTCCCGGCCACCGCTGTGCCGCACGGGTTCAACTTCTGGACCCCGGTGACCGATGCCGGTGCGCTTAACTGGCTGTACCGCTGGAACGAGCAGAACGACGCGCAGAACCGGCCGCAGCTGCAGGCGCTTGCGTTGAGCCACCAGCCCAGCCCGTGGATGGGCGACCGCCAGACCTTCCAGGTGATGCCCTCGGCAAGCCGTGGTGTGCCGGAGGCAGACCGCCGCAAGCGCGCACTGTCGTTCGACCGCGCTCATGAAAGTGCACGCCCGCACCGCTACGACGTGCGCTTCGACAATGGCATCGCGGCCTCGATCGCACCGACCGACCATGCCGCATTGTTCCGCTTCGACTTCCCCGCAGACGGCAATGCCAACCTGCTGTTCGACAATGTCGATGCACGTGGCGGCCTGACCCTGGACGCTGCGACGCAGACGCTGTCCGGCTACACCGATACACGCAGCGGCCTGTCCAACGGCGCCAGCCGCATGTACGTGGTAGCGAGCTTCGACAAGCCCTGGCGCAGCAGCGGCCGTCTCGATACCGGCCGCCCCACCGGCTACATCACGTTCGACACCGGCAGCGAGCGTCGGGTGACCATGCGCATCGCCACCTCGTTGATGTCGGTGGAACAGGCGCGGCACAACCTCGCGCTGGAAATCGCCACAACCGACACGCTGGAAAGCGTGGCCGGGCGCGCCCAGGACGCATGGGACGCACGCCTGGCCCGCTTCGATATCGGCGATGCCAGCGACGACCAGAAGACCACGCTGTATTCCAGCCTGTACCGGCTCTACCTGTACCCCAACTCCGGCCACGAGAACGTGGGCAGCGCGGCGGCGCCGGACTGGCGCTACGCCAACCAGGCCAGCTCCAGCGACGACAATACCGACGGCAGCGCGACCCGCAGCTTTGCCGCCGTGCGCGATGGCAAGGTGTTCGTCAACAACGGCTTCTGGGACACCTTCCGCACCACCTGGCCGGCCTATGCGCTGTTTACTCCGGAGGATGCCGGGCAGCTGGTGCAGGGTTTCATCGAGCAGTACCGTGCCGGCGGCTGGATCGCACGCTGGTCGTCGCCGGGCTACGCCGACCTGATGGTCGGCACCAGCTCCGATGTGGCCTTCGCCGATGCATGGCTGAAGGGCATCGGTGGCTTTGACCCGGCCGAGGCCTACGCCGCCGCGCTGAAGAACGCGACGGTGGTACCGCCGGACCGTCATGTCGGGCGCAAGGGCATGGAGCGCTCGACCTTCCGTGGCTACGCCAGCGCCGACGTGCACGAAGGCATGTCGTGGACGATGGAAGGTGCCCTCAACGATTTCGGCATCGCCAACATGGCCGAGACGCTGGCCAAGCGCGCGACCACGCCCGTCGCACGCGAGCGCTACGGCACCGAGGCCGACTACTTCCGTCATCGCGCCGCCAGCTACGCGACGATGTTCGACCCGGCCGTGGGCTTCTTCCAGGGCCGCAGGGCCGATGGCCGCTGGCGGGTGGACCCCAAGCACTACGACCCGCGGGTGTGGGGCCACGATTACACCGAATCCAATGGCTGGACGTTCGCCTTCACCGCCGCGCACGATGGCGAAGGCCTGGCGGCGCTGTACGGTGGCCGCGACAGGCTGGCCGCCAAGCTCGATGCGTTCTTCGCCACCCCGGAAACCGCCGATCCGGCACTGGCCGGCTCCTACGGTGGCACCATCCACGAGATGACCGAAGCGCGCGACGTGCGCATGGGCATGTACGCGCACAGCAACCAGCCGGCGCACCACATTCCATGGATGTACCTGTATGCCGGGCAGCCGTGGAAGACCCAGCAGCATGTGCGCGAGATCCTGTCGCGGCTGTATGTCGGCAGCGAGATCGGTCAGGGCTATCCGGGAGACGAGGACAACGGCGAGACTTCGGCATGGTATGTGCTGGCCTCGCTGGGCCTGTACCCGCTGCGCATGGGCGCGCCGGAGTACGTGATCGGCTCGCCTGCATTCCAGCACGCACGGGTGGAGCTGCAGGGCGGCGCGGTGCTGACCGTGAACGCGGCCAACAACTCGCGCGAGAACGTCTATGTGCAGTCGCTGAAGATCAACGGCACGCCGTGGACGAAGACCTGGGTGCCGCACGACGTGATCGCCAAGGGTGCGACGCTGGACTTCGTGATGGGACCACAGCCGTCGCGCTGGGGCAGCGGCGTGGATGACGTGCCGCGCTCGCTGACCGCACGCGGCCAGCGCCCGCAGCTGCTGCACGACCTGCTCGGCAGCGGCGCCAAGGCGACGTTGGCCGATGGCCGTGCCCTGCCCGCGCTGGTTGATGACGATGCCACCACCACGGTGGGCCTGGGCGGTGGCGCAACCATCGCGCTGACCGGCCTGACCGACGGCACCCCGACGATGTACACGTTGACCAGTGGCGACGGCAGCATCCGTGGCGGCGAATGGGCGCTGGAGGCACGCAACGGCAATGGCAGCTGGGCCGTGCTTGACCAGCGCAGCGGCGAAGACTTCGAATCCGCCCGCCAGACCCGTCCGTTCCGCATCGCCAAGCCTGGCCGCTACAGCGAGTACCGCCTGCGCCTGCTGGCACCGGGCCGACTGCCGCTGGCAGAGATCGAACTGTTGGCAGCCAGCACCGTACAATGAGCCCTATGCGCTACCGTCTGCTGCCCCTGGCCCTTGTTGCCCTGTCCTTCTCCAGCTTCGGCCAGACCCAGGCGTTCGATACGCAGCTGACCCGCGATGGCGTGACGCTGAACTACCAGGACGCCCGTGGCGCCCTGGCCGCGCCGCAGCGCAAGCGCCTGATCGACACGTTCTACTTCGCCTACCTGCGTGAGCGCGCGGACTTCCGTCCGGCGGCGCCATCGATGGTCCGCATCGTGATCGATCCTGCCTACACCGGCATCGCCTTCGTCGGCGACAAGGACCAGGCGGCGACCATCACCATCAATCCGGGCTGGCTGGCACAGCATCCCAACGACATTGACCTGGTCACCCACGAAGCGATGCACATCGTGCAGGGCTATCCCGGCTACGGTGATGCGCGGGTGCCGGGCTGGCTGGTGGAAGGCATTGCCGACTATGCGCGTGATCGCTACGGCATGGACAACGCGGCCGCCGGCTGGACGCTGCCCGGCAAGGTCGAAAAGGGGCAAAACTTCGACAGCGGCTACCGGGTCACCGGCGCCTTCCTGAAGTGGGCCGAGGCCGAGCATCCGGGCCTGGTGCTGGCGCTGGACAAAGCCCTGCGCGATGGCCGCTACACGCCTGCGCTGTGGCAGAAGCAGACCGGCAAGCTGTTGCCGGCACTATGGGCGCAGTACGCCAAGCCGCGCTCGGATGCGCCGCCGCCGCCAACACGCCGCGGCAAGCGCTGACGGATAGCGCCGGGCCATGCCCGGCGGAATGCAGAGCGCCGCGCTGCGCGCTCGCCAGGCATGGCCCGGCGCTACCCGATCTCACAACCCTCGTGGTCGCTACATCGTGGCCGGCCAACGCCTCAGCGCGACTGCACGAAGCCGGCGTACAGCGCGAACAGCTGCCGGAAATAACGACGCGTCACTCGATTGCGCATGGCACCCTCGCCAATGGAAAGTTGGTCGGGCCCAGGGCAGGAAGGCCGGTCCGGTCCCTTCCCGCGGCCGGGCCACGTGGGCGTATTGGACCGTAGTGGCGTTGCAGGGTAATGACCGGGTTGCGTAGCGCGTGTGGCACAGGCCGGCGGGCGGTAGAGCCGGCCGCTGGCCGGCTGTCGTCGTACCTGGACTTCATTGGGGTTGCCGGCCAGCGGCCGGCACTACCCGTTTCCGCTTTGCTGAAACAGAAACGCGCCCCGGGGGGCGCGCTTCTGCAGCCGGAATCGGAAAGAAGGCTTACGCCTTCTTTTCCGCTTCGAGCTGCTTGCGGATCTGCGCATCGACCGCGGCAATCGCGGTCATGTTCAGGATCCGGCGCGAGGTCGCGCTGGTGGTCAGGATGTGCACCGGCTTGTTCACGCCCATCAGGATCGGGCCGATCGCCACGCCGTCGGTGAACACGCGCACCAGGTTGTAGGCGATGTTGGCCGCTTCCAGGTTCGGCAACACGAACAGGTTGGCACGGCCCTGCAGGGTCGAACCCGGCAGCAGTTTCTGGCGCAGCGCTTCATCCCATGCGGTGTCGCCCTGCATCTCGCCATCCACGTTCAGACGCGGGTTGCGCTTGAGCAGCAGCTCGCGCACCTGGCGCATCTTCAGCGCATCCTTCGAGTCGTGGCTGCCGAAGTTGGAGTGCGACAGCAGCGCCACCTTCGGTTCCACGCCGAACAGCTTCATGCGGTAGGCGGCCTGCAGGGTCGCTTCGCACAGCTGCTCGGCAGTCGGGTCTTCCTGCACGTGCGTATCGACGAAGAAGAACACGCCCTGCTGGTTGATCACGCCGGTCATCGCCGAGGTCGAGGTGACCTTCGGCTCCAGCGGCAGCACGCTGCGCACGTAACCCAGCTTCTTGTGGAAACGGCCGACGATGCCGGTCAGCATCGCGTCGGCCTCACCACGGGCCACCATCACCGCCGCGATCAGGGTCGGACGCGAACGCATCAGGTTCTTCGCCGCGGCCACGGTCACGCCGCGACGGCCGGTCAGGCCGTGGTAGTACTGCCAGTACTCGTTGAAGCGCGGGTCGTCATTGATGTTGGTGACTTCAATGTTCTCGCCGATCTTCAAGCGCAGGCCCAGACGCTCGATGCGCGACTCGATCACTTCCGGGCGACCGATCAGGATCGGATGCGCCAGGCCGTCATCGACCACGTTCTGCACCGCCTGCAGCACCACCTCCTCTTCGCCTTCGGCGTAGACCACGCGCTGCTTGTCACTGCGTGCGCGGTCGTAGACCGGCTTCATCATCAGGCTGGTGCGGTAGACGAACTGGGCCAGCTTGTCGCGGTAGGCGCCCATGTCGGCGATCGGACGGGCGGCCACGCCCGAATCCATCGCAGCCTGGGCCACCGCAGCCGACAGCTCCACCAGCAGGCGGCGGTCGAACGGGCGCGGAATCAGGTATTCGCGGCCGAAGCTCGGGGTCTCGCCGCCATAGGCCGAACCCATGTCGGTGGCCGCACGACGCGCCAGCGCGGCGATCGCGCGCACGCACGCTATCTTCATTTCCTCGTTGATCGCGGTCGCGCCCACGTCCAGCGCACCACGGAACAGGTACGGGAAGCACAGCACGTTGTTGACCTGGTTCGGGTAGTCCGAACGGCCGGTACCGATGATCGCGTCCGGGCGCGCCGCGCGCGCCAGTTCCGGCATGATTTCCGGGGTCGGGTTGGCCAGCGCGAAGATCACCGGATCCGGCGCCATCGTCTTGACCATGTCGGCGGTCAGGATGCCCGGCGCCGACAGGCCCAGGAAGATGTCCGCACCGGCGACGATCTCGGCCAGGGTGCGCTTGTCGGTGTCGCGCGCATAACGCTGCTTTTCCGGGTCCAGATCGGTACGGCCGGTGTGGATCACGCCCTCGCGGTCGAAGGCCAGGATGTTTTCCGGCTTCAGGCCCAGCTGTACCAGCATGTTCACACAGGAAATGCCAGCCGCGCCCATGCCCGTGGTCGCCAGCTTCACTTCCTCGATCTTCTTGCCGGTGATCGCCATGGCGTTGAGCACCGCCGCACCGACGATGATCGCCGTGCCGTGCTGGTCGTCATGGAACACCGGGATCTTCATGCGCTCGCGCAGCTTGCGCTCGACGATGAAGCACTCCGGTGCCTTGATGTCTTCCAGGTTGATGCCGCCGAAGGTCGGTTCCAGCGAGGCGATGATGTCGACCAGCTTGTCCGGGTCGGTTTCATCCACTTCGATGTCGAACACATCGATGCCGGCGAACTTCTGGAACAGCACGCCCTTGCCTTCCATCACCGGCTTGCCGGCCAGTGCGCCGATGTTGCCCAGGCCCAGCACCGCGGTGCCGTTGGAGATCACCGCCACCAGGTTGCCGCGCGCGGTCAGCTCGCTGGCCTGCTGCGGGTCGGCCTTGATCGCTTCACAGGCATATGCCACGCCCGGCGAATACGCCAGCGACAGGTCGCGCTGGGTCAGCATGGGCTTGGTAGCGGAAACCTTGATCTTGCCCGGCGGGGACATCCGGTGGTAATCGAGGGCGGCCTGTTTGAAATCTTCGTTGGACATCGATGTGGGTTACATGAATGGGCAGAAGGGACAGGGGATCATACCCCCGTTGGAGCGCTCGGACCTGTCGCTACCCTGTCGCAGTCATGCTGCGACCGCACAATTCCGGGGCGTATGCGACGGCCTGAAGGGACAGCTTCGGCGCTGGCCATGACAGCCATGGGACGCCTTGAAACGCTGCGGGGCCGTACCACTGTCGTGATCGGCCCCGCAGTACCACACACCTGGATCAGCCCTTGGCCGGCAGTGCCTCGGGCACCGCGTCGATCGGCGGCGGCAGCTCGCTCTCGCGGCCGTCCAGCGCCAGCTGCAGGCGGTTGCGGTCCAGCGCGCCTTCCCAGCGCGAGACCACCACGGTGGCCACGGCGTTGCCGATGAAGTTGGTCAGCGAGCGGCACTCGCTCATGAAGCGGTCCACGCCGAGGATCAGTGCCATGCCGGCCACCGGCACTTCCGGCACCACCGCCAGCGTAGCGGCCAGGGTGATGAAGCCGGCACCGGTGACACCCGCTGCGCCCTTGGAGCTGAGCATGGCGACCAGCAGCAGGGCGATCTGGTGGCCCAGGGTCAGTTCGGTATTGGTGGCCTGGGCGATGAACAGCGCGGCCAGGGTCATGTAGATGTTGGTGCCGTCCAGGTTGAACGAGTAGCCGGTGGGAACCACCAGGCCGACCACCGACTTGCTGCAGCCGGCGCGTTCCATCTTCTCCATCAGCGACGGCAGCGCCGACTCCGACGAGGACGTGCCCAGCACCAGCAGCAGTTCGGCCTTCAGGTAGCGCGCCAGCTTGAACACCGAGAACCCGCACAGGCGGCAGACCACGCCCAGGATCACCGCTACGAACAGGAACGCGGTGAGGTAGAACGAGCCGACCAGCCAGGCCAGGTTGACCAGCGAACCGACGCCGTACTTGCCAATGGTGAAGGCAATCGCACCGAAGGCACCGATCGGCGCGGCCTTCATCAGGATGTGCACCAGCTTGAACACCGGGGCGACCAGCGCCTCCAGGAAGCTCAGGATCGGCTTGCCTTTCTCGCCCACCGATGCCAGGGCGATGCCAAACAGCACCGCGATGAACAGCACCTGCAGGATGTTGCCATCGACGAAGGCGCTCACCAGCGTCTTCGGAATGATGTCCATCAGGAAGCCGACCAGGGTCAGGTCGTGCGACTTCTCGACGTAGCTGTGCACCGCGGTCTGGTCGAGCTCGGCCGGGTTGATGTTCATGCCGGCGCCCGGCTGCACCACATGCGCCACGATCATGCCGACGATCAGCGCCAGCGTGGAGAAGAACAGGAAGTACGCCATCGCCTTGGCGAATACGCGGCCCACCGTGCGCAGGTGGGTCATGCTGGCGATGCCGGTGACGATGGTCAGGAAGATCACCGGCGCGATGATCATCTTCACCAGATTGATGAAGGCATCGCCGAGCGGCTTCATCTTCTCGCCAACCAGCGGTTCGTAGTGGCCGAGGATGGCGCCCAGGACGATCGCCACGATCACCTGGAAGTACAGCTGGCGATAGATCGGCAACGGCTTTGCAGGCGCCGGGGCTGCGGTCGGGATGTGCATGGCGGACTCCGGAAGGGGCGTTTTCAGGCACGTACGGCCCCAGCACTGCACGGGAACCGTTACCGTGGAAACTGCTCGCAGGCCCTGTGCTGCACGCGCAGGGGGTGCGACCAATGGACGCCTTTGTACGCGCCGGGCACGCCGGCGCAGATAACCTATTGGTACTAGCCCCCCGGTTCAGGTGGCAGCGGTGCCTACACTGGCGCCGCACCGCCCGATCACGGGGAGGCCGGTGGCCCGAGCTGAATGGCCGGGCGCGTCATTGCGAAAGTTCCGGCCCTTGCGGCCGTTGTTGTCCTGTCCACACGCAATCTGAGAGAGCCGCACACAACATGCGCCCGATTCCCACCTTGCTGGCCTTGTCGCTGGCCGCCCTTCCCGCCTTCGCTTCGGCTGCCGATTTCGACAACTGGCCGACCAAGTACGCCTTCGGCGACGGCACCGAGCTGGCGGCCACCGCCAACATCGCCTACGACTACAACGATTTCTCCTCGGGCAGCGGCCTTGAGGATGACGATGCCGTGCGCCGCAAGGAATTCGGTGCAACGCTGAAGAAGAAGGGCGTCTACGACGCGATGGTCTACTACGACTTCCAGGCCGACACCTGGCTGGACGTATTCGTGCGCTTCGAGAGCAAGGCCTTCTTCGGCCGCGACATCGGCCGCTTCCGCTTCGGCTACATGAAGACCCCGGTCGGCCTGGATGCGAATACCTCCTCGCGCGCCGGCAGCTTCCTGGAAACCGCGCTGCCCGTGCAGGCCTTCTACGCAGGCCGTCGTACCGGCGTGGAATGGGTGCTGGAACGCCCGCAGTACCTGTTGCAGGCCGGCGCCTATGGCGGCAAGGACCTGCAGGGTGACAACCCCGGCACCACCCAGGCGGTGCGTGCGGTGTGGACCCCGGTGAAGGCACCTGGTGACGTAATCCACCTGGGCCTGGCCTATTCTCAGGAGAATCCGCGTGGTTACAGCGATGGCCGCGACGTCCACCACGAAGCCAGCGCACGCCTGCGTGCCCGCCCGGAAGCCGGCCTGACCGATATCCGCTTCGTCGATTCCGGCGCGCTGGTCACCGCCGACCAGATCCGGCGCACCGGCCTGGAAGGCATCTGGATCCGCGGCCCGTTCTCGCTGCAGGCCGAAGCCCTGCGCGCCACGGTCACCCGCAATGACGGCAAGCCCGACTACACCGGCAGCGGCCAGTACGCGATGGCCAGCTGGGTGCTGACCGGCGAATCGCGCCCGTACAACGCCGGTGCGGTGGCCAACATCAAGCCGGCCCACGACTACGGCGCGGTGGAACTGGTGGCCCGCTACAGCCGCCTCGACCTCGACGACGGCAGCATCCTCGGCGGCCGCCAGCACGACCTGACCCTGGGCGCGAACTGGTACCTGACCAGCCATTTCAAGTTCCAGGCCAACTACGTGAAGGTCGACGCCAGCCGTCGTGGCGTGCACAGCACGCCGGAGATCTTCGAACTGCGCGCGCAGATGCACTTCTGACCCCTTCCACGTCAGACCCCGGCGGGCGTGCACGTCACGCCCGCCGGCCCTGCGTAGACTGCCGCCATGTACTGGCTCAGCCGCCACCGGATGCTGTTGCTCACCCTGCTGGTCATGGTCGGCGGCACCGTGCTGTGCGCCGTCGCCGCCGGCCACTACGCATGGCGACGCGCCCTCGGCGACGAGAGCAGCCAGGTGCAACGCCAGCTTCAGCTTTACGGCCAGGGGCTGCAGCAGCGTATCGACCGATTCGGCACGTTGCCGCAGGTGCTGGCGCTCGATCCGGATCTTCTGCACGCACTACGCGTGCCACCCTCGCCCACCGAACGGCAGCGGCTGAACCTCAAGCTGCAACGTGCCAATGAAGTCACCCGCGCTTCCACCCTGACCCTGGTCGGTCACGATGGCGTGGCCGTGGCGGCGAGCAACTGGGACCAGCCGACCACCAACGTCGGCGAGAACTACAGCTACCGCCCCTACTACCGCCAGGCGCTGGCCCAGGGCCGTGGCCGCTTCTACGGGATCGGCATGACCACCGGCGTGCCCGGCTACTACCTGTCGCAGGCCATCGAGGAAGACGGCAAGCGACTGGGCGTAGTGGTGATCAAGGTCGAGCTGTCCGCACTGGAACAGGAATGGCTGAGCAGCCCGGACGTGGTGCTGGCCAGTGACGACCACGACGTGGTGTTCCTGGCCAACCGTGACAGCTGGCGCTACAGGCTGCTGCGCCCGCTGGGCGCGGATGAGCGCCGCGAGATGCTGGATGCGCGCCAGTACGCCGACCGTGCCCTGCAGCCACTGCGCGCACGCACTGAAGACGTGCTGGCCGACGGTGGCCGCATGGTGCGCCTGCTGGATCCTGTACTGCCGCAGCCGATGCTGTGGCAGAGCCTGCCGCTGCCAGCCGAGAACTGGAACCTGCACCTGCTGCACGATGCCAGTGCCGCCACTGCAGCCGGGCGAGCCGCGGCCCTGACCGGTGGCGCAGCGTGGCTGGCACTGGGCTTCCTGGTACTGTTCGTGCAGCAGCGGCGGCGCCTGGCCAAGCATCGACTGCGCAGCCGCCGCGAACTGGAAACCCTGCTCAAGCAGCACGCACAGGAACTGCGCACCGCACAGGATGGCCTGCTGCAGGCGGCCACCGACGCCGACAGCGGACTCAGCCGCAGCCTCGAACACCTGCCGCAGGGCGTGGTGGTGATCGATCGCGAGTTGCGCCTGGTTGCCTGGAATTCGCGCTACCTGGAGCTGTTCCGTTTCCCGCTGGACCTGGTACGCGTGGGCCGGCCGATCGAAGAGCTGTTCCGCTTCAATGCCCGCCGCGGCCTGCTCGGTCCCGGCCCGGTCGACGAGGCCATCGAGCGCCGCCTGAACCACCTGCGCAGTGGCCGCCCGCACATGCGCGAGAGCGAGAAGGATGACGGCACGGTGCTGGAAATCCGCGGCAATCCGCTGCCTGACGGCGGCTTCGTCACCAGCTACGCCGACATCACCAGCTACAAGAATGCCGCGCGCGAACTGCGCTCGCTGGCCGATGCACTGGAACATCGGATTGCCGAGCGCACCCGTGACCTGGACGAAGCACGCCGCGAGGCCGAACAGGCCAACCGCTACAAGACCCGCTTCGTCGCCTCGGCCGTGCACGACCTGCTGCAACCGCTCAATGCCGCGCGCATGTTCGTCTCGGTGCTGCGCGGCAAGCTGAGTGACCCGGTGCAGCAGCAGACCAGCGACCACATCGACGCTGCACTGGCCGCGCAGGATGCGATCCTCAACAGCCTGCTGGATATCGCCCGGCTGGAATCGGGCAGCCTGCCGACCCGTGTACAGGCCTTCCGGCTCGGGCCGCTGCTGCAGACGCTCGCACGCGAATTCGGCATCGCCGCACAGTCGCGTGGGCTGGTGGTCGACTGGGTCGATACCAATGCCGTAGTGGTCAGCGATGAGGCACTGCTGCGCCGCATCCTGCAGAATTTCCTGTCCAATGCACTGCGCTACAGCGAGCGCGGCCGCGTGCTGCTGGGCTGCCGACGCCGCGAAGGGCTGCTGTGGATCGAAGTGCACGACCAGGGTCCTGGCATTCCGGACGCGTTGCAAGGCGAGATCTTCGAGGAATTCCGCCGCCTGCATGATGGCCAGCAACGCGGTGCCGGCCTCGGCCTGGCGATCGTCGACCGTATCGGCCGCCTGCTCGGCCATCCGATCCGGCTGCGCTCGCAGCTGGGCCAGGGCAGCGTGTTCGCGGTGGGCGTGCCATTCGGCGAGGCCAGCGCGATTCCAGCCACTGCACCACCTCCGGTGCTGGTGCAGGAGCCTGCTGCGGACAATCCCCTGCGCGGGTGCCGGGTGTGGGTGATCGACGACGACCCGCACGTGTGTGCAGCCAGCCGCGCGTTGCTGGAGCGCTGGGGCTGCGAGGTGGTGCTGGCCGACGGCCCGCAGGCCGCGCTGCAGCTGGCCAGCGCCGGAACAGTGCCGGAGCTGGTGCTGCTGGATGTACGCATGGGCGACCACCATGGACCGGTGCTGTACGAGACATTGGCAGAGCTGTGGCAGGCCCGTCCGCCGGTGGTGCTGGTCACCGCCGAACGCGATGCGGGATTGCGTGAGATGGCCGCCGAACGTGGCTGGGGAATGATGGCCAAGCCGGTGAAGCCGCCGGCGCTGCGGGCGCTGATGAGTCAGTTGCTGGTGCGGCATCGCGGGTGATTCCAGCCAACGGCGCAGCCCCTCGTGGGTGGTGTCTGGTTGGTCGTGGAAAGCAAAAGCCGTGGGTGGGCCGCTTTTTTTTGTAGAGCCGAGCCCACGCTCGGCTGCTTTGGGCGGGTCCGCGAAGCCGAGCATCGGCTCCGCTCTACACGAGAAAGCGCAGCGCGCGACCCGCTTTTGATCTTCTTTTCTTCTCCGTGGGTGGGAGAACACCATGAACTGTCAGCGGCCGGGTGGGTGGGTAGTGCGGGGTGTCCGCGGCATGGATGCCGCGGCCAAGCCCCCATGGATGGGTTTACGGCGTCCCCGCACTACCCACCCACCCGGCCAGCCCTCAGCAATCCGGCTCTCGGTGACCAACCAGGCACCACCCACGAGGGGCTGCGCCGTTGGTTGGAAACTACAACCCGGTGCCGGCGTCGCCCTCAGGCTCCAGCGCCTTCACCAGCACTGCGGCCTGCGTGCGGCTGTGGCATTCGAGCTTCTTCAGGATCGCGGTGACATGCACCTTCACCGTGTTTTCCGCCAGACCCAGCGTGTAAGCAATCTGCTTGTTGAGCAGGCCATCGGCCAGGCACAGCAGCACGCGGAACTGCTGCGGGGTCAGCTGCGCCAGGCGGCTGGCCAGCAGCGCATCGGCCTCCGAACGCTCGGCGGCCATCGCCGGGAACCACAGGCCCCCATCAAGCACGGCCTGCACCGCCTCGCCGATGGTCTCGGCCGGCGCCGACTTCGGGATGAAACCGGCCGCGCCGAACTGCTGCGCGCGGCGGATCACACGCGGGTGGTCGTTGGACGAGAGGATGACCACCGGTATGTCCGGATGCGAGCCGCGCACGTGCAGCAGCGCGGAAAAACCGTGTGCGCCGGGCATGGTCAGGTCGAGCAGCACCAGGTCCACATCCGGGTGCGCGTCGAGTGCCTCAGCCAGCGCTTCGGCGCTGGCAACCTCGCGCACCTGCACCAGCGGCAGGCTCTGCCGCAATGACTGCACCACCGCCGAACGCAGCAGCGGGTGGTCATCGGCGATCAGGATGGTGTATTCGCTCATGCCGCCATTGTACGGGCAGCCAACGGCCTCCGCCGGGCATGGCCCGGCGCCATCAGGGCATCAGCGCCCCGCCGGCTCCACGCTGCTGCGCCACGCATCGAGGAACTGGCGGCGCTTGAGCGCGTCCAGGTACACCAGCAGGCCGGGACCGAGCTGGATCGGGCGGCGGCTGCGGCCGGGTGCATTCGCGCCGCGTGCACTGCCGGTGACGATCGGCATCAGCCGCGCCTCGCGCGACAGCACCTGCTGGCCGCGTGGCGACAGCAGGTAATCGAGGAAGCGCCGCGCTTCTTCCGGGTGCGGACCCGTGCGCGGAATCACTGCGGTACGCAGCACCACCAGCGTGTAGTCCTCGGGTTCGACGATGGCCAGCGGCGCGCCGGCATCAACACGTGCCTGCGCGTAGGAGCCGAGCACGTTGTAGACCAGCGACAGCTGACCGCTGGCCACCTGGTCCAGCAGCACGCCGGTGCGCTCTTCGCGCACCACGTCGTTGTCACCGAGCGCACCCAGCAATGCACCGGCGATGCTGCCACGCTGCGCGTCCTGGGTCGCCAGCAGGTAACCGACACTGCTGCGCTCGATGTCATAGGTGCCGACCTTTCCGCGCAGCGGCGCGCCCTCCGCGCGCAGCCGGTCCAGCAGCTGACGCCGGGTGTGCGGCACCTTCGCTGCAGGCAGCGCTCGGGTGTTGTAGACCATGACCACCGGCTCGTAGCTGATCCCGAACGCCTCGTTGCGCCACTGCGCCCAGGCCGGCAGCGCAGCGGTCTGCGCCGAACGGTGCGGTAGTGCATGGCCGTCGTTGACGAGCTTGGTCTGCAGATCCATGCCGCTGGAGATCAGCAGGTCCGGCGATGCAGGTCCGGCGCGGTCATGCAGGTAACGCGCGTACAGGTCCTGGGTGATGATGTCCTCGTACACCACTTCGGTGCCGGGATGCAGGCGCTGGTAGTCGGCGATGACCACAGCGAACACTTCGATGTCGGTGGTGCCGTGGATGCGCAGCTGCGCAGCCGCCTTTCCCTGCGCAGGGAAGCGGCGCACGTCGCCCGGCGCGGCCAGCACCGGCACGGCCAGCAGCAAGGCAACGGCAGCGGCGAACAGGCGGATCATGAACTGCTCCGGGGCAGGCGGATGGTAGCGATCAAGCCGCCCTGCGGACGGTTGCTGAGGTCGATGCGGCCGCCGTGGCTGTCGACCACGCGCTTGACGATGGCGAGGCCGAGGCCAGCACCGCCGGACGGCGCACCTTCGCCACGGGCAAAACGTTCAAAGACGCGCTCTGCGTCTGCTGCGGCAATCCCGGTGCCGTGGTCGGCAATGGTCAGCACCGCCTGCCCACCTTCCACGGTCAGTGCGATCTGCAAGGGGCCATCGCCACCGTACTTCAGGGCGTTGTCGACCAGGTTCTTGATCGCCTCGCGCAGCAGCAGTGCATCGCCATGCACCTGCACCGGCTCGGCGGTCATCGCCAGTTGCACGCGCGGCGCCGGGCCGGCCTGCGGCAGCGCTTCATGCAGGGCCTGGTGCACGGTCTCGGCCAGGTCCACCGTCGCAAAGCGCTGCAGGTGCGAACGATGGATCACGCTGGCATCGCTGAGCAGCTGGTTGAGCAACCGGCTCATATGGGTGGCGTTGCGCTCGATCGCCTGCAGGCTGCGGCGCATGTCTTCCGGGTCGTCGTCGTCCAGCGCCAGCTGCGCCTGCGCACGCAGCGCCGCCAGCGGCGTGCGCATCTGGTGCGCGGCCTCCGCCATGAAGGCGCGCAGCGTCTCGTTGCTGCTGGACAGGCGCTCCATGAAGCGGTTCAAGGCGGCCACCATCTGGTCCATCTCACGCGGCACGCGCGCATCCAGCGGTTTCAGGTCGGACGGCTCGCGGCGCGACAGCTCGCGTTCCACCCGCACCAGCGGCCGGAACGCGCGATGCACGCCAAAGGCCACCAGCGCCAGCAGGAGGCCGGACAGCACACCGATCGCCAGCAACGCTCGATTGACCAGGTCCTGCGCCACCGCTTCGCGGGCGCGCCGGGTCTGACCGACCTGGACCTGCACCTCGCCCTGCGCGGAGGCCGCGGCAAAGCTGCGGCCGACCATGACGAAACGCACGGTTTCACCGCTGTAGGCCGCATCGAACAACTGCGGTTGCGTGCCCGGCCGGCGCGGCGGCTCCGGCAGATCGCCATAGCCGGTGATCAGGTTGCCGCGGCTGTCGGCGACCCGATAGAACACGCGATCCTCCGGCGCCATCGCCAGCAGGTCCAGCGCCGCATAAGGCAGGTCGACCTGCCATTGGCCGTCGACCAGGGCCACCGAATCGGCGATGGACAGCGCCGAGGACACCAGCAGGTGATCATAGGATCGGTTGGCGGCGCGCTGGCCGTAATCGCGTGCGGCAAACAGCAGGGCCACCGCGAACACCGCCAGCAGCACGCCGAGGTAGAGCAGCAGGGTGCGCCGCAACGAACCCGGCGCCGCGGTCGCAGCACGTGCGTCAGCCATCGGCGTCGGCATGGGTATCACTGGCTTCCAGCAGGTAGCCGACACCGCGCACCGTAGTGATGCGCAACGGCGCAGCGGCCAGTTTTTTTCTCAGGCGACCGATGTACAGCTCGATCGCATTCGGACCGGCCTCGTCATCGAAGCCGAACAGGCCATTGCCGATTTCGTCCTTGCCGACCACCTGGCCGAGGCGGCCGACCAGAATCTCCAGCAACCGGTACTCGCGGTTGGGCAGTTCGATCGGTTCGCCGTCGAGACTGACGCGGTGCGCGGCATTGTCGAACTGGAACCCCCCGATCTGCACCACCTCACTGGCCTGGCCACGCGCGCGGCGCAGCAGCACGCGGCAGCGCGCTTCGAACTCGCGGAAATCGAATGGCTTGCCCAGGTAATCGTCGGCACCGACATCCAGCGCCTGCACCCGATCTTCGATGCCATCGCGCGCGGTCAGCATCAGCACCGGCGTGCTGTCGCCGCGCTCGCGCATGCCGGAAAGCACGCGCAGGCCATCCAGCTTGGGCAGCCCGATATCCAGCACGACCAGGTCGAAGCTCTGGTAGCGCAGCACGCTGGCGGCGGCCAGGCCATCGGCCTGCCAGTCCACGGCGTGCCCACTGCGGCGCATGCGGCGGATGATGGCATCGGCCAGATCCTGATTGTCTTCGACCAGCAGCAGGCGCATGGGCACGGGGGTGGGAGGGGAAACGAATGCTACCGCGTGGAGCGGGATGGCGTCCGCCGGGCATGGCCCGGCGAGCGCAGCGGCAACGATCCTCGCTGCACCGCACAAATCGCTGACAGGACGATGACAGCTTGCCCGACCCAGACTGCGGCCGCGCACCGTCCGGTGCCCACGATTGCCGCGCGCCTGGCGTGCACCTGGGAGGGTTTGTGGAATTCACGTTTGCCTGGCGGCGTCCTGCCGCCATGATGGCTATGGCTGCCCTGTCGGCGCCGGCCTTTGCCGCCGAAGACGACCGTCCGGTCACCGCCAGCCTGGGCGGCCGCCTGCACTTGGACTTCGCCACCTTCGACAACGACAACCGCGGTACGCCGAACAAGGACGACACCGAGATCCGCCGCGCCTGGGTTGACGTTTCCGGCAAGTTCTTCGTGGTCGACTACAAGCTGGAAGCCGATTTCTCCGGCGACCGTGTCGAGGCCAAAGACGTCTACCTGAGCCGCAGCTTCGGTGATGCCGGCCGCCTCACCGTGGGCCAGTTCAAGCAGTATTTCTCGCTGGACGACCGCACCGGTTCCAACTATGGCAGCTTCCTGGAGCGCGGCAACGCCGGCACCACGCTGGCCCCGCTGTACCGCCTGGGTGCGTCGTGGCAGGCCAATCCGGGTGACTTCACCTGGGCGGCCAGCATCTACAGCCTGGAAAGCATCGACGCCTGGCAGGTGAAGGGCCGCGCCGCCGGTGGCCGCGTCACCTGGGCCCCCGCGCCCAGCGAGGGCGACGTGCTGCACCTGGGCCTGTCGCTGGCCCGCGAGGCGTACGACAACCCCGGCGCCAACGGCACTCCAGGCCTGAGCATCCGCCCGCGCCCGGCCGGCCATCTGTCCGATGAAAGCCGCCTGACCCTGGTCAACTTCTCCGCCGGCCGCGATACCGACGTCAACAAGTGGTCGCTGGAATACGCGCAGGTGCGCGGCCCGCTGTCCTGGCAGGGCGAATTCAGCGGCGCCACCTTCGATGACGGTGCCCAGCGCGGTGACGTGATGGCCGCCTACGGCATGCTCAGCTGGTTTGTCACCGGCGAGAGCCGCGCCTACGACCGCAAGACCGGCCGCTTCGCGCGGGTGAAGGATATCCGCCACAAGGCCGGTGCCTTCGAACTGGCATTGCGCTACGACCAGATGTGGGGCGCGCAGCACCTGGACGGTGCGCCGGACCTGCGCCGCGGCAGCACCGAAGCCTGGACGCTGGGTGGCAACTGGTACCTGCGCGACAACCTGCGCTTCATGCTCAACGTCATCGAAAGCCGCAACCGCGACCGCCTGGCCGGGGTCACGGTGGACCGCACGCGCGCGGTCACCGGCCGCCTGCAGTACGACTTCTAAGCCCGCAATCCCGGGCATGCCGCCCGGACCCCTTCCACTCCCCCACGTCCTGTTTTCGCAAGGAGTCCGCAGATGATGCTGAGCATCCTCGGCTTTGGCATGGTCATTACGTTCATGTACTTGATCATGAGCAAACGCCTGTCGCCGCTCGTCGCCCTGATCACCATCCCCATCCTGTTCGCACTGATCGGTGGCTTCGGCGCCGGCCTCGACGAGATGATGCTGGAGGGCATCAAGAAGATCGCGCCGACCGGCGTGATGCTGATGTTCGCCATCCTCTACTTCGGCGTGATGATCGATGCGGGCCTGTTCGATCCGCTGGTGCGGATCATCCTGCGCTTCGTCAAGGGCGATCCGATGAAGATCGTGCTTGGCACCGCCGTGCTGGCGATGCTGATCTCGCTCGATGGTGATGGCTCGACCACCTACATGATCACCGTCTCGGCAATGCTGCCGCTGTACCAGCGGTTGGGCATGAACGCGCTGAACATGACCTGCGTGACCATCCTCGCCGGCGGGGTGATGAACCTGACGCCGTGGGGTGGCCCGACCGCACGCGCGGCCACTGCACTGCACGTGGACCCGGCCGATGTGTTCGTGCCGCTGATCCCGTCGATGGTGATCGCCTGCGCCGGCGTGCTGCTGCTGGCCTGGTACCTGGGCCTGAAGGAACGCCGCCGGCTGGGTGTGGTGACCCTGCCCAAGGGTGGCAGCTGGATGGACAACAGCGTGTCCGACGACAGCAATGCGCTGCCGACGGTGGAAGACGCCGAGGACATCAAGCGTCCGAAGCTGCTGTGGGTGAACCTGGCCCTGACCGTGGCACTGATGACCGCGCTGATCATCGGCATCCTGCCGATGCCGGTCCTGTTCATGGTCGGTTTCGCCATCGCCCTGGTGATCAACTACCCGAACCTGGCCGAGCAGCGCCGCCGCGTAGTCAACCATGCCGGCAACGTGCTGTCGGTGGTGTCGCTGATCTTCGCCGCAGGCATCTTCACAGGCATCCTCAACAACACCGGCATGGTCGAAGCGATGTCGCACAGCTTCCTGGCTGTCATTCCGGAATCGTGGGGCCCGTACCTGGCGGTGATCACCGCCGTGGCATCGATGCCGTTCACGTTCTTCATGTCCAACGACGCGTTCTACTTCGGCGTGCTGCCGATCCTGTCCGAGGCCGCCGGCAACTACGGCATCACCCCGGTGGAAATGGCGCGCGCCTCGCTGGCCGGCCAGCCGGTGCACCTGCTCAGCCCGCTGGTGCCGTCCACCTACCTGCTGGTAGGCCTGGCCAAAGTCGAATTCGCCGACCACCAGAAGTTCACCCTGAAGTGGGCCATCGCCATCTCGATGCTGCTGATGGTCGGCAGCCTGCTGTTCGGCCTGTACCCGCTCGCCGCCTGACCTCTTACCAAGGAGCCTTCTGCAATGACGCTTCGAATCGCTTACGTCACCAGCGGCATGGGCAGTGTCGGTACTGCCATCTGCCAGAGCCTGGCCCGCAGCGGCCACACCGTGGTTGCCGGTTGCGCGCCGAACTCGCCGCGCAAGGCCAACTGGCTGCGCGAGCAGCGCGAACAGGGCTTCGACTTCATCGCCTCCGAAGGCAACGCTACCGACTGGGCCTCGACCACCAGCGCATTTGCCAAGGTGCGTGCCGAAGTGGGTGAGGTGGACGTGCTGGTCAACAATTCCGGTGGCAGCCGCGACCTGCTGTTCCGGCAGATGACGGTGGAGGACTGGAATGCGGTGATCGCCTCCAACCTCAACTCGCTGTTCAACCTGACCAAGCAGGTGGTCGACGGCATGGCCACGCGGGGCTGGGGCCGCATCATCAACATCGGTTCGGTCAGCGCCCACAAGGGCCAGATCGGCCAGGTGAACTACGCCACTGCCAAGGCCGCGATGCATGGCTTCAGCCGTGCGCTGGCCGCGGAAGTGGCCTCGCGCGGGGTCACCGTCAACACCTTGTCGCCGGGTTACATCGCCAGCCAGGCCATCAGCAGTTTCCCGCCAGATGTGCTGGACCGGCTGGCCGCCTCGGTGCCAGTTCGCCGCCTGGGCCGTCCGGAAGAAGTGGCCGGCCTGTGCGCATGGCTGGCCTCGGATGAAGCCTCGTACGTGACCGGTGCCGATTATCCGGTCAACGGTGGCCTGTACATGGGGTAAGCCCTCGTCCACGCAGTACGTGGACCGCCTCCCCCACGGAGTGCGCGGGGCCGGAGAACCTTCGATTGCGGGGGTGATCCGGCCCCTTTTTTATTGCCTGTACCCGGTGCGTGCTATACCGGCAGCATCCGTGAACCGGAAGTTCACCCATGCAGCGTCTATGGTGGGGAAACCTTGCGATCCTGCTGCCTGTACTGTGTGCGGCGGCCGCACCCGACCAGCTGGCGATGGCTGACGACGTGCAGGCAGATCGTCTGCTCGAACTGACCCGCAGCTGGGGCAAACCGTTGCCCCGCGCGGCGCGTCTGGAAGACCTTCGCGCCATGCTGCCAGCGACAGTGGCCATCATCGAAACACCTTATGCATTGCCGGGCATCACGCTGCCACCGGTGGCCCTGTCCCCACCACTCCAGATCACCGGCGGCATGGTCCTGCTGCAGGCCGATCGCCAGCACGTGCACTCCGTGCGCCTGGATGTCGGGGGCGCATGCGTGACGCGTCGGCAGATCGTCCAGCGCCAGGTCGCGCCAGCGCGCGTGCTTCCTCCTTCAGGCCACGTCCCGGAACAGGCGTTGACGTTGAGCTACCCATCCCCGGATCGATGGGTGAGCTACCTTTTTCCCGGATTGCATCACGCGTGCGTCGCGCAGGTGATCCTCAAACCGGCAGATGCACCGCCGCCGTGACAGGAATGTTGCAGGTTGCACACCACCCTGCACCGTTCGTTGGTTTTCCGTAAAGAAGGTTTCATGTTCCGTTCGCATAGTGGCCATGCACCGCGCATCCGTGCCGGTGACCACCCCCAATGCAACGGACCACCATGCAGACCCGACACCTGACGATCGCCGTGGCGATCGCGCTCTCCGCCGCCAGCGCCCATGCCGCCACCGCCGCCGATACCGGCACCAGCACCGATGCCGCGCTGAGCGCGCAGACGCTGGATACTGTCTCCGTGATCGGCCAGGGCGAGACCCGCCAGGTGCAGCGCATCACCACGGTGGACAAGCAGGTGCTGCCGCCGGGCACCAGCGGCCAGAAGATCCTCGACCGCCTGCCAGGCGTGTCGGTGCAGTCCAACGATGCCTTCGGTGCCAACGAGGAGTCGCAGACCATCAGCCTGCGCGGCTTCGACAAGAGTCGCCTCGGCTACACGCTGGACGGCATCCCGCTGGGTGACAACAGCTACGGCAACTACAACGGCCTCAGCATTGCCCGCGCGATCATCGCCGAGAACCTGGCCGGCGCAGAGCTGTCGCAGGGCATCGGTTCGCTGGGCGTGGCCTCGACCAGCAACCTGGGTGGCACCATCCAGTACTTCTCGATGGACCCGTCGACCGAGTTCGGTGGCCGCGCCAGCGTCACCGTTGGCGACAACAGCCAGCGCCGCGGCTACCTGCGCGTGGACACCGGCGACATCAACGGCTTCTCGGCCTACGTCTCCGGCGTACACCAGGACCAGGACATGTGGGCCGCGCCGTACCAGAACCAGACCACCCGCCAGTTCAATGCCAAGGCGGTGTGGAACGTGGGCGACCATCGTTTCGGTGCGTTCGTCGCGACCTCGCGCGCCAGCCAGGCCAACTACGCCTACCTGTCCAAGGATATGCTGGCGCGAGGCTTGGGCTATGACTGGAACATCTACGCGCCGGACTGGGAGCGCGCCGTCGCCGCCGCATACTGCGCACCGGGCACGCTGGACCGCAGCAAGTGCAAGTTCAGTGGTGGCGTCAACAGCATCGACGATGCCTACTACCAGAGCCGCGCACTGCGCGACGACAACCTCTATTCGGTCGATGCCGACCTGCGCCTCGGTGAGCAGGGCCGCCTCAAGCTGCTGGCCTACCACCATGACAACCGTGGCCAGGGCCACTGGTGGGCACCGGGCCAGCCGTCCTACCCGGGAACCGACAAGATGTTGCCGATCTCGATCCGCAGCACCAACTACACGATCAACCGCGACGGCCTGACTGCCGCGCTGTCGTGGACGGTGGGCATCCACGAGCTGGAAGCCGGCCTGTGGTACGAGCAGAACGACCATAACGTCTCGCGCAACTTCTACTACATCAGCGGTCCTTTCCTGGACGACCTGTACCTGAAGAACCCGGACCGCCTGCTGTTCAACCAGGACTTCGACATCCGCACGCGCCAGTTCTACGTGCAGGACCGCATGCGCTTCCTCGACCAGCGCCTGACCGTGGACGTCGGCATCAAGAGCCCGAACACCCGCATGCGCGCCACCGCCAACCCGGGTGTGGAAACCAGCATCGCCTCGGGCACGCTGACTGCCAAGGAATCGGTGCTGCCGCAGCTGGGCCTGGGCTTCAAGCTCAACGCCAACAACGAGCTGTTCGCCTCGTATGCCGAGAACATCGCTGCCTTCGTCGGCGGTGGCAGCGGCGGCCCGCTGCAGGTGTCGCCGGAATCGTTCGCGGCCAGCGCCGGCCTGGAGCCGGAGAAGTCGAAGAGCCTGGAAGCCGGTTTCCGTACTTTCGGTGAGAAGTACCAGGCGTCGATCGCGGCCTACAACGTGAAGTTCGACAACCGCCTGCTGTCGCTGAACCCGTGCTCAAGCATCGAAGTCGGCACGCGCCCGGAGTGCGTGACCCGTTTCATCAACGTCGGTTCGGTGAAGAGCCACGGCGCGGAGCTGACCTTCATACTCAAGCCGATCGACGGCCTGCAGTGGTACAACGCGCTGTCCTGGAACAAGACCACCTACGAGGACGACTACCTGTCCGGCGGCGCGGTGGTGCCGGTGGCCGGCAAGATCACCGTGGATACGCCGCAGCGCATGGCCTCCAGTGAAATCAGCTGGAACCGCGATGGCTTCTTTGCCAGCCTGCGTGCCAAGTACACCGGCAAGCGTTACTACACCTACACCAACGACCAGTCGGTGCCGGGCGTGACCACCTTCGACGCCGGTGCGGGCTACGACTTCGGCCCAGGCATGGGCCTGCGCAACGTGCGGGTGTCGTTGAACGCGACCAACCTGACCAACAAGCGCTATGCCGGCCAGTTGAGCTCGTTTGCACCGACCGATCCAAAGGGCACGCGTTATGCGATCCATGCGAGCGCACCGCGGCAGCTGTTCATGACGGTGGCGGCGGAGTTCTAAGTCAGAAGCAGGCGCTGCGGCGCGTTGATTGTTCCTGCATGGCGTGGGTAGGCAGGCCCATGCAGGACACGCCGTAAACCCATCCATGGGGGCTCGATCGGCGCATCCATGCGCCTCACGGTCCTGCATGGGCCTGCCTACCCACGCTGGACAGTTCCCCGCGCCGGCGCGGAGACAATTGAAAGCAAATGCAAAAGCAAAGAGCCGGGCAATGCCCGGCTCTTTGCTTTTCAAGCTTTTCAAACGCAATCCCTCTGGTGGATTGCTGGCCGTCTCGCGGGAAATCGTCTGGAGCGGGGGGCTTGCGCTGGCCAGGACCGTCCACGGCATGGATGCCGTGGCCGAGCCTACAGGGACGTACTTGCGGCGTGTCCTGGCCAGCGCAAGCCCCCCGCTCTCTCCGATATCAATCAAGACGCCACAAGTCGCCAACGCATTTCATTCCGGCGCCAACTGGTCCATCCGTATCCGGTTTGCGAACAGCGAGAACGCCAGCATGCCGGCCAGGCCGTTGGCGCGACTCACCCAATGCGGCAGCCAACGCGGCGGCTTCAATACACCGGACTCGAACAACGGCGCGAACGCAATCGCATCGGTCAGGCTCATCTTGCCGGCGAACAGCCATCGGCAGACCTGCAGGCGATCCTCGGCCAGCATGTGGCGGAAGAAGGTATGCACCGACACCAGCCCACGCAGGTACACCGTGTCCTTGGTGAAGGCCAGGCCGCCACTCGGCGGCACACCGCGGAACACCCGCTGCGCCGAGGCGAAGCTCTCTTCCGGGTTCTGCCCGGCATCGCAGAAGTAGCGGAACACCTCGATGAAGTCCGCACCTTCGCGCGCCATCGCGATTGCCTCGGTACGCAGGCTGATGCGCTTGAGGCGCTCGATGTCGATGCTGCCGGTGATCTGTTCAGCGAACGTCGCCAGCCCTTCCTGGGTGGCGGTCACCCGTGGCGAGGACAGTGCCAGGCTCGGCAGCACAGGCTGCTCACGGCCGTTCAAGGCGGTCAGCGAATGCACCAGCGCTTCGTGGTGGAACAACTGCGCGCGGTCGTAGGCGCTGAAGCGCGCACTGGTGCGCAGGCGGATGCGGGTCGGGCCGGCGGCGGCCTTGGACACCAGCTCCGGATCGAGCTGCACCTGGATGATGCGCGACTCGAAGAACGCGTCCAGATCGTTCTGCAGCTGCAGTTGCAGGGCAATGGCCGAAACCGGCACCTGCTCTTCCGGCGCCAGCAGTTCGTGATCGAGTTCGGCAGCAATCTGGATGAAGTGACGCGCCGCTTCGCGCGTGCTTGGGCCATTGCCCGGCAGCGGCTGCTCGGGGGCGCCGAACAGCTGCACCGAGCAGGTATCGACCGCAGCCGTGCCCAGCCCTTCCAGCAGCTGCGCAGCCAGGTCCCAGCTCTGCGCCGACTGCCGCACGTAGTGACCCAGCGGATGATTCTCGTCACAGTCGGCAGCGATCGCGGCCAGCGCGCGGCGCTCTTCGCTGAAGTTGAGCCGAGGGTAATCCACCTTCGGCAGCACCGGCTGGCCACGCGCCACGCTGTCCAGGAACGGTGCCTGCAGCGTTGCCGGCCAGCTGGTCAGGCCCAGCAGGCGGATGCCTCCCACGGCCTCGACCAGGCGCGCATCGAGCGCTGCATGGTGGGCCACGTCACGGTCCAGCGTCGCGGTCGGTTCCATGCGCGGACTATAGCGCCCTGCCCTTGCTTTGGTAGGTGCCAACCTTGGTTGGCATCCACCCGAAGCAGGCAGAGGCGGGTTTCATTGCAGGGGTCAGAGCCCATTGCCGCGCGATGGGATCCGACCCCGCAGTACCGATCAACGCCTACGCGGCTTGCCGGCCGGGCGGAACTGCTGCCCCTTGCCCTTCCTGCCACCCCGCTCCTGCGCGGTCTCGGCCTGGCGAACGGCCAGCTTGGCCGCGGCGGCGGCCACTTCTTCCTTCAGCTTGAAGTAGTTCAGCAGCCGGCTTTCTTCAATCTCGCCCGCGTCGATCGCCGCACGCACCGCACAACCCGGTTCCTGCTGATGCATGCAGTCGTTGAAGCGGCACTGCGCCGCCAACGCTTCGATATCGGCGAAACCGCCTTCGGCCAGCGTCTCTTCACCGGTTGGCTTCAGTTCGCGCATGCCGGGGGTGTCGATCAGACAGGCGCCCATCGGCAGCGGCATCAGCGCGCGATGGGTGGTGGTATGGCGGCCACGCGAGTCATTGGCGCGCACCGCATTGGTCTTCATCCGCTGCTCGCCCAGCAGGGTGTTGGTCAGCGTCGACTTGCCGGCACCGGATGATCCCACCAGCACCACGGTGCGGCCCGGGCCCAGCCACGGTTCCAACACCGCCACGCTGTCGGCATCCAGGCCGTTGATCGCATGCAGGGCGATGCCCTGCATCTCCAGCTCTTCCAGCACCGCCAGCGCATCCTCGCTGTATTCGGTCTGGTCGGCCTTGGTCAGCACCACCACCGGCTCGGCACCGCCACCGCCGACCAGCAGCAGGTAGCGCTCGATGCGGCGCGGATTGAAGTCGGCATCCAGGCCACAGACGATGAACACCGTATCGATGTTGGCCGCGATCACCTGCTGGTGGTAATGCTCGCCGGCCGCGCCACGCTTGATCGCGGTACGCCGCGGCAGCAGGGCAACGATGCGGATGCCATCCAGCAGCACCCAGTCGCCCACCGCCGGCCGTTCGTGGCTGGGGAAGCGCGGGCGCTGCCATTCCGGCAGCGATTCGGCCTTGATCGCCGCATCCGGGCCATCGGCCACCACGTAGTGGGTGCGGTGCTGTTCGATCACCCGCGCCGGGCGGGCCTGCGGGTGGGCGGCCATCACAGCCTGCCACTCGGCCTGCTGCGCCGGGCCCGGCCAGGGCCAGCCGATGGTCTGCAGGGCGGTAAAATCGGGAGTCTGGGTCATCGCCGCCATTCTACCTGTGCCAGTGCCCCGCCAGCCCAACAACGGCAAGCCCTGGGGCCTTGCCATGCGCTGCAGCAATTCCGCTACCATGGAATCCCCATGCCATTCGACGGCCCACCGCCCATGTCCACCCCCTCGCCCAAGCCCCTGGTCATCCGCGAGCGCCTCTCCGAAGTGCGCTATGAAATCCGCGGAGAACTGGCTCGGCGAGCGCGGGAGCTGGAGGCGCAGGGTCGCAAGCTGATCAAGCTCAACATCGGCAACCCTGGTGCGTTCGGCTTCCGTGCACCGGAACACCTGCAGCGCGCGATCGCCGATGACATGGGCCGCACCGATCCCTATACCCACCAGCAGGGCCTGCCGGAAGCGCGTGAAGCCATCGCCGCGGCCTACGCCCGTCGCGGTGCGCCCGATGCACACCCGGACCGCGTGTTCGTCGGCAACGGCGTCAGCGAGCTGATCGACCTGTCGCTGCGGGCGTTGCTCAACCCGGGCGACGAAGTGCTGGTGCCCTCGCCGGACTATCCGCTGTGGTCGGCCTCGACCATCCTCAATGACGGCCGCCCGGTGTATTACCGCTGTGCGCCGGAGAACGGCTTCCAGCCGGACCCGAGCGAAATCGAGACGCTGGTGTCCTCGCGCACCCGCGCCATCGTGCTGATCAACCCGAACAATCCCAGCGGCGCCAGCTACCCGCGCGAGCTGCTGGAACGCGTGGTCGAGATCGCGCGCCGCCACAACCTGCTGCTGCTGGTCGACGAGATCTACGACCAGATCCTGTACGACGACGCGGTGTTCCAGCCGGTCGCGCCGCTGGCCGGCGACCACCCGTGCCTGACCTTCAGTGGCCTTAGCAAGGTGCACCGCGCCTGCGGCTGGCGCGTGGGCTGGGCCCACCTCAGCGGCGACGATGCGCGCCTGGGTGACTTCCGCGCCGCACTGGACCTGCTGGGCGCGCTGCGCCTGTGCGCCAACGTGCCGGGCCAGTACGCCATCGATGCTGCGGTGAATGGCCCGGATACCATCTCCGGACTGTGCACCCCGGGTGGCCGCCTGTATGAAACCCGCCGCGCGGTGATCGAGGCCTGCGAAGCCAGCGAGCACCTGTCGCTGGTCGCGCCGGCCGGTGCGCTGTACGCGTTCCCGGCCGTGGTCGGTGCCGCAGCCAAGGGCTTCGACGACCATGATTTCGCGCTGGACCTGATGAACAACGAAGGCGTGCTGGTGGTGCCGGGCTCCAGCTTCAACGTGCCCTACCGCCATCATTTCCGCGTGACCCTGCTGCCGGAAGCCTCGGTGATGCGCGATGTGTTCGCCCGCATCGACCGCGTGCTGGCCCGCCGTGCCGAGGACGCGACCAAGGTCGTGCCGCTGAAGCCACGCCGCTCGGTGGCCTGAGCCGTGGCGCTGTCCTACCTTGCGCTGGGCGATTCGTACACGATCGGTGAAGCGGTGGCGGTCGAAGGCCGCTGGCCGCACCAGCTGGCCGCCGCCCTGCGCGCGCAGGGCGTGGACCTGGCCGAGCCACAGACCATCGCCACCACCGGCTGGACCACCGATGAGCTCGACGCCGGCATCGACGCAGCCGCGCCGCAGGGCCCGTTCGATTTCGTCAGCCTGCTGATCGGCGTCAACAACCAGTACCGCGGCCGACCGCTGGACGAGTACCGCCTGCAGTTCCAGGCGCTGCTGCAGCGGGCAATCGGCTTTGCTGCCGGCCGCGCCGAACGTGTGCTGGTGCTGTCCTTCCCGGATTGGGGCACCACCCCGTTCGGTGCTGGCAGTGGCCGTGACCTGGCCGCGGTCGAGATCGAGACCGACGAGTTCAATGCGGCCGCTGAGGTGATCAGCACCCGGCTGGGCGTGGCCTTCGTCGATATCACCGACATCAGCCGCGACCGCGGCACCGATCCGGCGATGATCGCCGAGGACGGCCTGCACCCCTCGGCGCGGATGTATGCGCTGTGGAGCGAGCGGGCACTGCCGGTGGCCGCGCACCTGCTTGGCGGCACGGACTGAAGCGATGGACGGCATGCCACGGACTGGCACGCCGCTGCCCTGCACTCCTCTGACGAGCGCGCAGTCTCGCTTGATCGCCGAGGCATTCCGTCCAGCGCAGGCCTGGGGCAACCGCCGCGACTACTACTACGCCCGCAGCAAACTCGGCAGCGACCCCCTGTACGACGGCGTGTTGCAGCACCTGCCTGACGACGGGCAGCCGCTACTGGACCTGGGCTGCGGACTGGGCCTGTTGGCCCACGTGCTGCGCCAGCGTGGCGGTACCCAACGCTACCTGGGCGTAGACGTGGATGCCGCCAAGATCACGCGCGCCCGGCGCGCTGCCGTCGATCTGCACGATGTGCACTTCGATTGTCTGGACCTGCAGGCGCCGCTGCCGGCACGGGCCGGGCACGTATTGCTGCTGGATGTGCTGCAGTACCTGGACGCAGGTCCGCAACAGGCGCTGCTGCGCGCGGCCAGTGCGCGGGTGGCCCCCGGTGGCCGCCTGCTGCTGCGGACGCCGCTGGCCACCGGCGATGGCCGCGACCGCACCACCCGGGTGGCCGACCGGTTGGCCTGGCTGGTTGGCTGGATGGGCACGCGACCGTGCCACTACCCCGATCCAAAGGTGCTGCAGGCGACGCTGACCGAAGCCGGATTGCAGGTGACGGCCCCCCGGCCGCTGCACGGGCGTACCCCCTTCAACAGCTGGCTGCTGGTGGCGCACCGCATCCGCTAGCGCCGCGCCATGCCCGGCGGATTCCATCCATGCCGCTGCGCTCGCCGGGCGTGGCCCGGCGCTACCGGTTATCCGGGCGGCAGTTCGGCCTTCAACCCACGCTCATCGAGCGCCTGCAGCACGCGCTCGATGATCTCCAGGTTGTGGCCGTGCGCCGCACCTTCATGCAGCAACACGATGGCACCCGGGCGCAGGTCAGGCAGCAGCCGTGCCAGCACGCCGTCCGGCGTGCAGTCGACCCCGTCGTAGCCGCGCGCGCTCCAGCCCACCCGGACCAGTCCCAACCGCTGCAGCACCGGCGCCACGAACGGGTTGGTCATGCCCACCACCGAGCGGTACCAGCGCACCGGCTGGCCACTCAGCGCCTGCAGTGCGTGCTGGCAGCCCTCGATCTCGGCATGCATCGCGGCCGGGCCAAGCCGCCAGAAGCGGGCCTGCGGGTGGCTGAGGCTGTGGTTGCCCAGGTCATGCCCGCGGCGCAGGATCTCCTGCACCAGTTCCGGCTGCGCCAGCGCGCGCGCGCCCACCAGAAAGAAGGTCGCACGCGCCTGGTGGCGGTCCAGCAGGTCGAGCACGGCACCGGTTTCCTGGCTGGGGCCGTCATCGATGGTCAGCCACACCGTGTTTCCGGCCTTCGGTAACCGGGCCAGCACGGGCGCATAGAAACAGCTGTTGGGCAGGAACACCGGCACCATGAACAACGCATGGCTGGCCACCAGCAGCGGCAGTCCCCACTGCCAGCCGGCCAGCACCCAGGCCAGGATCACGACCATCTGCGACGCCACCAGCCAGGGCAGCCAGCGCCAGGGGCGGGCCGGGATGCGATGCAATGTTCCTTCGCTGCTCATCCCCCATGATGCCATGGGGGTTAGAATTGACGATTCGAATTCCCGGAACCCAGACGTCCATGTCCCTCGATCCCGCCCTGCGTTCGCGCATCGAAACCATTCTCAACGACAACCGCGTCGTGCTGTTCATGAAGGGCCAGCCGTCGATGCCGCAGTGTGGTTTCTCGGCCAAGGCCGTGGGCGCCCTGCAGGACCTGGGTATCGAGTTCGCCCATGTCAACGTGCTGGCCGACCAGGAAATCCGTGAAGGCATCAAGGCCTATGGCGACTGGCCGACCATCCCGCAGCTGTACATCGACGGCGAACTGGTCGGCGGCAGCGACATCGTGCTGCAGATGGCCGCCAGCGGCGAGCTGAGCAGCGTGCTCGGCCTGGCCGCGCCGGACCGCACCCCGCCGAACATCACCGTCACCCCGGCCGCCGTGGAAATGCTCAAGGGCGCGCTGGCCGACGCCCCGGGCGCCGCCCTGCAGCTGAGCATCGACGCCGGCTTCCAGCCGAACTTCCAGCTGGCCCCGCACGACGAAGGCGCGATTGCCGCCGAATCCAACGGCCTGCGCGTGCAGTTCGACCTGGCCAGCGCCCGCCGCGCCAATGGCATCACCATCGACTGGGTGGACGACATCCGCGGCAAGGGCCTGGCGATCGACAACCCGAACGCGCCCAAGCCGGTGCAGGAAATCAGCGTGCGTGATGCCGACGACCTGGTGCGTGCCGGCAACATCACCCTGGTGGACGTGCGCCCGGCCGATGAGCGCGCCATCGCAGCGGTCGGCGTGCCGTTCAAGAGCTTCGACGGCAACGGCCGCGCCGAACTGGAAGCTCTGCCCAAGGACACCGCGCTGGCCTTCATGTGCCACCACGGCGGCCGCAGCGCACAGGCGGCCGAGCAGTTCCGCGCGCTGGGCTTCACCAAGGTGTTCAACGTCACCGGCGGCATCAACGCTTGGTCGGAAGACGTGGACAACGGCGTGCCGAAGTACTGATCGGCACTGAAAAAGGGGACGGAGGGGATCAAGTCGTTTGTGCCTCAAACGACTTGATCCCCTCCGTCCCCTTTTTCTTATCCGGCAAACCCGCCTTCGGCGAGGTAGTCCAGTTCTTCCGGCGTCGGAATGCGGCCAACCACCGCGTTGCGGTGCGGGAAGCGGCCGAAGCGGCGGATGATGTCGCGGTGCAGTTCGGCGTACTGCAGGTATTCCTTGTCACCCAGCACGTCGAACATCGCCACCGAGCGGTCCTGGTCCAGCGGATCCTCGGAATGTTCGAACGGCAGGTAGATGAAGGCGCGCAGCTTGGGCACCAGCTGCAGATCCAGGCCTTCCTCGATGGCACGCGTGGCGTAGTGCCGCGCCAGGCCGTCGGTCGCATAGGAATGCGCGGTACCACGGAAGCAGTTGCGCGGAAACTGGTCCAGCAGCAGCATCAGGGCCAGCGCCCCTTCGGCACTGCCCAGCCAATGTTCGCGCGCGCGCGACGCCGCTGCGAAATGCTCATCCAGAAACAACTGGCGGAACTGCGCGTCGAACGCGTCGTCGCGGGCGAACCACTTCGCAGGGCCCGCCTCCTTCCAGAATTCCACCACTTGCGCGGCAACGTCCATTACCTACTCCCAGGCCCGGACGCCCCGCGCCCGGCCTTCATCATCATTCGTCGAAGCGCAGGTGGCGGACCGACTTGCCGTTGCGCCGGATAAGCTTAAGCGCCTCGATGCCGATCTGGATATGGTTTTCCACGAACTGGGAGCTGACCTTGGCATCGGAGGCCTCGGTCTTGACTCCGTCCGGGATCATCGGCTGGTCCGAAACCAGCAGCAGCGCGCCGCTGGGGATGTGGTTGGCGAAGCCGGCGGCGAACACCGTAGCCGTTTCCATGTCGATGGCCATGCAGCGCATTGCCCGCAGCCGCTCCTTGAAGGCCTCGTCGTGCTCCCATACCCGACGGTTGGTGGTGTAGACGGTGCCGGTCCAGTAATCGTGGCCGAGGTCGCGGATCATGGTCGAGACCGCACGCTGCAGCGCGAAGGCCGGCAGCGCCGGTACTTCCGGCGGCAGGTAGTCGCCCGAGGTGCCCTCGCCGCGGATCGCCGCGATCGGCAGCACCAGGTCGCCCAGCTGGTTCTTGCGCTTGAGGCCCCCGCACTTGCCCAGGAACAGCACCGCCTTGGGCATCACCGCCGACAGCAGGTCCATGATGATCGCGGCGTTGGGGCTGCCCATGCCGAAGTTGATCATGGTGATGCCATCGATGGTGGCACTGGCCATCGGCCGGTCCAGGCCGATGACCGGCGCACCGGTCAGCTCCGAGAACGTATGCAGGTAGCCGCCGAAGTTGGTCAGCAGGATGTGCTGGCCGAACTGGTCCAGCGGTACGCCGGTATAGCGCGGCAGCCAGTTGTCGACGATTTCCTGCTTGCTCTTCATGGACGGTCCGGTACGGCGGGGGACCGGCTATTTTCGGCCAGCCGGGCGATGCCGTCGAGCAGCCGCATGCCACCATGTGAAGAAGGTCACTTGGCAAGCACGCCACCGCCCGGCTAGCGTCGGCGGCTGGACTACGCCGCGAGGGGAACTGCATGGCATCGACGTTGTTGCACGCCGGGGTGGCATTGGCGCTGCTTTCATTGAGCACGGCACCGGCAGTGGGCGCCTCGCGCTTCGTCGCCGATCCCTACCCCAGCACCTACCAGGCCCATCCCGATGCGCCAGTGCTGATCCAGAACGCCACCGTGCTGACCGGCACCGGCCAGCGCCTGGACAACGCCGACGTGCTGCTGCGCGATGGCCGCATCGTCGCGGTCGGCCGCCAGCTGCAGGCCGACCCCGGCATCACCCGCATCGACGCGCAGGGCAAGTGGGTGACCCCGGGCCTGATCGACGTGCACTCGCATCTGGGCGTGTACCCCAGCCCGGGGGTTGGCGCGCACAGCGACGGCAACGAGATGACCGCACCGGTCACCGCCAACGTCTGGGCCGAACACTCGGTGTGGCCGCAGGACCCCGGCTTCGCCACCGCACTGGCCGGCGGCGTGACCAGCATGCAGGTGCTGCCAGGCTCGGCGAACCTGGTGGGTGGCCGCGGCGTGACCCTGAAGAACGTCCCGGCCATCACCTACCAGGCCATGAAATTCCCCGGTGCGCCGTGGGGGTTGAAGATGGCCTGCGGCGAGAACCCGAAACGGGTCTACGGCGAAGGCAAGGGCGTGACCCCGGCCACGCGGATGGGCAACGTGGCCGGCTACCGCGCGGCCTTCATCGATGCGGCCGACTACATCGCCAAGAACAAGCCCAAGCCGGCCAAGCGCAAGGGCTGGTTCGGCAGTGACAAGGGCGACAGTGCCGGTGATGCCGGCGGCAAGCGCGATCTCAAGCTGGACACGCTGGCCGGCGCCATCGAAGGCGACATCCGCGTGCACATCCACTGCTACCGCGCCGACGAGATGGCCACCATGCTCGACCTGGCCAAGGAGTTCGGTTTCAAGGTCGCTGCGTTCCACCACGGCGTGGAGGCCTACAAGCTGGCCGACCGGCTGGCTGCCGACGGCGTCTGCGGTGCGCTGTGGGCCGACTGGTGGGGCTTCAAGATGGAAGCCTTCGACGGTATCCCGGAGAACATCGCGCTGGTCGACCGCCCGAAAAACAGCTGCGCCATCGTCCACTCCGATTCACCCGAGGGCATCCAGCGCCTGAACCAGGAAGCCGCCAAGGTGATGGCCTCCGCGCGACGCGCACGCATGCCGGAGATCACGCCCGAACGTGCCATCACCTGGATGACCGCCAACGCCGCCAAGGCGCTGGGCATCGAAGGCCAGACCGGCAGCCTGGAGGCCGGCAAGATGGCCGACGTGGTGGTGTGGAATGGAAATCCCTTCAGTTCGTACGCACTGGCCGAGCAGGTCTTCGTCGATGGCCGACGCCTGTACGACCGCAACGCGCCGCGAGCAACGCCGCGTTCCGATTTCCAGCTTGGCCAGGAGGTGCGCTGATGGGCGTGTTGAACAAGCGCCGCCGGGCATGGCCCGGCGCTACCTTGGTTGCGCTGTTGTTGATGACAACCGCAGCCTCGGCGCAGGACCTGTTGGTGCGCAACGCGACGGTGCATACCGCCAGCGCGCGCGGCAGCCTGCAGAATGCCGATGTGCTGGTGCAGGGTGGCGTCATCCGCGCGGTGGGCAACGGCCTGTCGGCACCGGCCGGCGCCACCGTGGTCGAGGCCAATGGCCGCCCACTGACGCCTGCACTGTTCGGCGGCATCACCGAGACCGGCATCGAAGAAGTTTCCGGTGAATCGAGCACGGTGGACAGTTCGCTGAAGATCGGCGAGCAACCGCTGCGGCCGGAATTCGACGTCACCCTCGCCTACAACCCGGCCTCAGTGCTGATTCCGGTCACGCGGCTGGAAGGCATCGGCTTCACTGCGTTGGGGGCAGCCACCGGCGGTGGCTTCGTGGCGGGCCAGGGCGGCGTGATGCGGCTGGATGGCAGCATCGACCCGATCGGTCCGCGCGCGCTGTTCCTGCGCATCGGCGCAGCGGCCTCAGAACTGACCGGTCATTCGCGCGCCGCACAGTGGATGCTGCTGCAGCAGATGATCGACGAGGCGCGTGGCCAAGTGGCTGCGGACTCGCCGCATGCATTGCTGACCCCCGCCGGGCGCCGCACGCTCAGCCGTTACCTGGCCGGCAAGGGCCGCATCGTGGTGGAAGTGGACCGTGCCGCCGACATCCGCCAGCTGCTGCGCTGGGCCGCCCGCGAGAAAGTGAAGATCGCCATCTCCGGCGCCAGCGAAGCCTGGCAGGTGGCCCCGGAACTGGCCGCTGCGCACGTGCCGGTGTTCGTCGACGTACTGTCCAATCTGCCCGCCAGCTTCGACCAGATCGGTGCCACCCTGGAAAACGCTGCGCGCCTGCAGCGTGCCGGCGTAGCGGTCTCCTTCGTGCAGCGCGGCGACGCCAGCCACAACGCACGCAAGATGCGCCAGCTGGCCGGCAATGCGGTGGCCAATGGCCTGCCCTGGGCCGATGGCCTGGCCGGCCTGACCCGGGTACCGGCGCAGGCGTTCGGCGTGGCCGACCAGATTGGCAGCATCGAACCCGGCAAGCGTGCCGACCTGGTGCTGTGGGAAGGCGACCCGCTGGACGTGGCGCACTATGCCGAGCAGGTCTGGCTGGGTGGTCGTGCAATGCCGATGCGCTCACGGCAGACCGAACTGCGCGACCGCTACCTGCAGCGCAACGCGCAGCCCTGACCGCACACGAGGACACACCGATGGCCACACTGCGCTGGTATTTCGATTTCATCTCGCCCTATTCCTACCTGCATTGGCAGAAGCTGAAGCAGCTGCCGCAGTTCGCGCAGATCCAGACCGTGCCGATCGCCTTCGGTGCGGTGCTGCACCACCTGGGCAACCTCGGACCCGCGGAGATTCCGGCCAAGCGGCGCTTCATCTACCGCCAGCTGCTGTGGACCGCGCAGACCGAGGGCACGCCGCTGCGCTTCCCGCCGGGTCATCCGTTCAACCCGTTGTCCGCCCTGCGCCTGTGCCTGGCCGCCGGCGCCAGCGCGCAGGCGGTGGACGTGCTGTTCGACTGGATCTGGCGCGACGGCAATGCCGCCGACAGCGCCGAGGCGCTGCGCGAGCCCGGCACCCGGCTGGGCATCGATGATGTCGCCACGGCCATCGCCGAACCGGCGGTCAAGGAGCAGTTGCGGCGCAATACCGAGGCCGCGATCAGCGCCGGCGTGTTCGGTGTGCCGACCCTGGCCATCGACGGGGAACTGTTCTGGGGCAACGACGCCCACCCGCTGATGGCCGCGGTTCTGGCCGATCCTGGCCTGCTGCAGCAGCCCGAATGGCAGCGCCTGGCCAGCCTGCCGGTGGCGGTGCAGCGCAGTCGCTGAACAGGGCGTGGCGCGTTTCCCTCGCGCGCCTGGCTGGGATTTGAGATAGATTTCACGTTTCCGAACCTACAACCGCCCTGGAGGGGGAGCCGCGGATGCGCATCGGAATCGTCGTCGACTCGGCCTGCGACCTGCCGCAGGCCTTCATTGCCGAACACAACATCGTGCTGCTGCCGATCACCGTACGGATCGGCGAAGCGGTGCTGGCCGATCACCGCGATGAGCAGGCTACGCTGAGCTTCCTGCATGCGCATGTGGCCGAGCACGGTGCTGAAGCGGAGACCATTCCCTTCAGCGTCAACCAGATCCGCGACCTGTTCCTGCAGCAGCTGGTGATCGATTACGACCACGTGTTCTGCATGACCATCACCAAGACCCGTAGCCCGATCCACGACAACGCGCTGCAGGCCAGTTTCGCCATCCTCAACGACTACAAGCCGGTGCGTCAGGCGGCCGGCTACAACTCGCCGTTCGCGCTGCGCGTGCTCGACACCCAGAACCTGTTCGCCGCCCAGGCGGTGACGGCGGTGGAAGCGGTGCGCCTGCGCGACAGCAATGCCAGCGTGCAGCAGATCCGCGAGCGGCTGGAGGAACTGGCTGGCAACGTACACGGCTACATGGTCACCCGTGACCTGTACTACATGCGCGCGCGTGCGCGGCACAAGGGCGACCGTAGTGTCGGCCTGCTCAGCGCCGCACTGGGCAGCGCGCTGGACATCAAGCCGGTGCTGCATGGCTACCGCGGCGAGACCGGGCCGGTGGCCAAGATCAAGGGCTTCGACAACGCCGTGCAAAAGCTGTTCGCGGTGGTCGGCCAGCGCGTGCGCGCCGGGCTGATGACACCCACGGTGTGCGTCAGCTACGGCGGCGAGCTGGACGAGCTGCGCACCCTGCCCGGCTACGCGCAGCTGAAGGAAATCTGCGCCACCCATGGCGTGACCGTGTACGAATCGGTGATGAGCCTGACCGGCATGGTCAACGTCGGCAAGGGCGCGGTCACCGTGGGCTTCGCCGATGGGCCGCATCGGTTTGAATGAGGGCCAACGCAGGCTGGTATCTGCACATCGATTCCACCGCGACTGTGCCAGCCTTTCCACACTTCAAGGAGAACTCCATGCCTGCGCAGTACCACATCAGCCTGCCCGACCCGTCCAAGGCCCGCGGTAACGACCCCGACCTGTCCTTCCATTCGCAGGGTGCGGCCGGCTTCGCCGAAGAACTGCAGGATGCCCTGCGCAGCGGCACGCTGTTCGAGCGCTGGAAAGCCAAGCAGCCCGACCCGGATGCGGTGGAACCGCAGTGGGGCGTGACCGATCCGGAGGCCACCGTGACCGGTGAGCAGAAGGACCTGCGCATCAACCTGGTCGCCACCACCCGCATCGACAGTGACGTGTTCAAGCAACGCCTGCGCCTGCTCGCCGGCAGCCACTGGGAGCTGCGCGACGTGCGTTGAGGCCATGCTCTGGTAGATGCCAACCTTGATTGGCGCTTCTGAAAAAAGCTGCCAACCAAGGTTGGCAACTACCGACGAACCGCCGGGCATGGCCCGGCGTTTCCATTTCCCTACCAGCCACCGCCCAGCGCGCGGTACAGCTCCACCCGCGCGATCGCGGCGGTGGCCTGGCTTTTGGCCAGCGCGGCCTGGTTGTCCAGCGCAATGCGCTGGGTGGTCAGCACATCCAGCATGTCGACCACACCGGCCTGGTACTGCCGACGCGCCGTACCCAGTGCGGTCTCGCTCTCATCCACCGCCACGTGCAGCTGCACCGTGCGCTGCTGCTCGGCACTGTAGCCATCAATGGCGTCGTCCACTTCATGCCAGGCCTGCAGCACGGTGCGGCGGAACTGCAGCGACGACTGTTGCTGCTGCAGCTTGCTCAGCGCCAAGTTGGCCTTCAACCGGCCGCCCTGGAAGATCGGCACGCTGATCGACGGCCCCATGCTGAAGCGGTGCGCGTTCCAGCCGTCCAGATCATCCAGCTGTTTGGCCTGGAAGCCAGCGTCGCCATTCAAGGTGATGCGCGGCAGGAAACTGGCCTTGGCCACGCCGATGCCGGCCGTTGCCGCATGCAGTGCCGCTTCGGCACGACGGATGTCCGGGCGACGCTCGGCCAGTTCACTGGGCAGCCCCACCGCTACGGTCGGCAACGCTGGCCAGTCACGGCGTGCATCCTGCAGCTGCGCGTCCAGCGCCTGCGGCGGCTGGGCCAGCAGGAACGCCAGCGCATTGCGCAACTGCGATTCACGATGCCGCAGCGGCGCGATGCGTGCCTGCAGCGATGCCACCTGCGCGGACGCGCTGGACACCTGCAGCGTGCTGGCAACGCCCTGCTGCTGGCGTGCCTCGGTCAGGCGCTTCATGTCGAGGGCGATGCTGAGGTTGTCCTCGGTGATCGACAGCAGCTGCCGTGTCGCACGCAGCTGCAGGTAGTCACGCGCGGTTTCCGCCAGCAGCGCAATGCGCACCGCGCGTGCATCCTCCTCCGCCATCTGCACGCGTGCATCGGCCGCTTCCACCTGTCGGCGCACGCGCCCCCACAGGTCCAGTTCCCAGCTCAGGCCGATACCGGTCTGGAACAGCCCATAGTCATCACGGCCGCCATTACCGGATGGATCATTCAGGCCCACTTCGCTGTTGCGTGCGCGCACGCCACTGGCGCTCGCGCTGACGCTGGGCAGGCGATCAGCGGCAGTGATGCCGCGTGCGGCGCGGCTCTGCTGCACGCGGTTGGCCGCCAGCTGCAGGTCCAGGTTGGCCGCCAGCACCTGGCTGGCCAGCTGGCCCAGCAGTGGATCATCGAAGCCGGCCCACCAGGCCGCGTCCTGGTCGATGGCGTTGCCGGCGACGGCCTCACCCTGCCAGTCGCTGGGCAGTTCCGCCTGCGGGCGCACGAAGTCCGGCCCCATCGTGCAGGCAGCCAGGACCGTGCACACGCTGGCCGCAACGAAGGTGCGGAACACGGTGACCGCGCTCATGCACCCTCCTCGCCTTTGTGGCCCTGTTCGCGCTGCGCACTCTGCGCACGCGTGCCGCTCCCCAGGTCAACGCTGGCTTCCACCGACATGCCGGCACGCAGCTGCTCCAGCAGCGGCTGGCCCGGCTCCAGCACGATCTTCACCGGAATACGCTGCACCACCTTGGTGAAGTTGCCGGTGGCGTTTTCCGGCGCTACTGCGGCGAAGGTGACGCCGGTCGCCGGTGCGATGCTGTCGATGTGCCCGCGCAGCGGCTTGCCCGGGAACACGTCCACCTTCAGTTCGACCTGCTGGCCGGCCTGCATGCGGGTCATCTGCGTTTCCTGGAAGTTGGCGACCACGAAGGCGCGCTTCAGCGGCACCACCGCAGCCACCGGCGTACCCGGGGTCAGGTAGGCACCCACGCGCACTGCGCGACGACCGACCACGCCATCGATCGGTGCACGCAGCACGGTGTGCGACAGATCCAGTTCGGCGCGCGCCTGCGCCGCTTCTGCGCGTTGCACCGCAGCCTGCGCGGCCTGCACGCCCGCGCTGAGGATGTCGGTGCGCTGGCGTGCGGTCGACAGCGCGGCCTGGCCCTGCTGCAGATGCGCACTGGCCACGGCCTGCTTCGATTGCGCCTGCTGTGCGTTCTGTACGGTACCGGCGCCGTCACGGGCCAGTTCGCGGTAACGCTGCTGGTCGGCACTGGCCAAGGTCAATTCGGAACGGCTGACATCGACGTTGGCCCTGGCCTGTTCGATCAGCGAGTCCTGCTGGGCCAGCGCGGCCTGCGCGTTGGCAAGCTGTGCACGGGCATTGGCCAGGTCGGCACGGGCCGCCTGCAGTGCTACCTGGTAGTCGCGGTCGTCAATGCGGGCAAGCACGTCGCCGGCCTTCACCGACTGGTTGTCCTCCACCTCCACGGCACTGACAAAGCCGGGAATCTTCGGCGCGACCAACGTGTAATCAGCCACCACGTACGCGTTGTTGGTGGCCTGGTGGCTGCCATCGCGCAGCAGCAGCCAGGCGCCGATGGCCAGGGCCAGCACTCCCAGGCCCAGGCCGGTGTGGAGAGTGGTTCTATTGATCGTCATGAGGGGGTTCCTGCGAAAGGTTCAGGCCACGGCACGTGGCGGATGGATGCGGGTGGGCATCCAGGCAATGAGGGGAATGAAGGCCAGCGCGACCAGCGCGACCACCCAGTACAGGTCGGCCGAGGTCAGCGCCTGTACCTGTGCATGCAGGCGCGCGTCCAGCTGCGGGCCCTCGGCCAGCCACGGTTGCTCGCCAAGGCGGTCGACCAGCACGGTGGAATGGAAATGACGGCGGCCCTGGGCGACGGCATCAAGCACGCCGCTGGCGAGCACTGCAGCGAAGCCCTTGACCGTGTTGAACCACGCCGAGGCAAACGGGCCGTCCTGCGGTGGCAGGCCGTTGGTCGCCAGCATCAGCAGCGGCAGTACCGCCATCGGCTGGGCAAATACCTGCAGCAGCTGCACCCACAGGAAGTTGTCGCGGATCCAGGCCACATCCAGATGCGAGCCCAACCAGCACGCCAGCGCCAGCATCGCCAGGCCCGTGGCCTGCACCCAGCGGCAATCCACCGCGCGAACGTTCAACAACGCCGCCACCAGCGGCAGCGCGATCGCCTGTGGCAACGCCACCCACAGCAGCATCGGCGCGGTCTGCAACGGCCGGTAGCCCTGCACGCTGGCCAGGAAGCCGGACGGGATCGAGATTACCGCCAGCAGCACGAACAGCACGCCACCCAGCGTCACCAGCGAGTAGCTGAGGTTGCGGTTGGCCAGCAGCTGCAGCTTGAAGAATGGCAGCGGATGGAACCATTCATTGATCATGAACAGCACCATCAAGCTGGCACCGCCACCGATCATCAGGGTGATCATCGGCGAGTCGAACCAGTTCAGGCGCGGGCCCTGCACCAGGCCCAGCACCAGCAGCACCAGCGCCGGCAGGCCCAGCGCCAGGCCCACGCCGTCGAACTGGGCGAAGCGCTCCAGCCGCAGCGGGTCCTGTGGCAGGCCCCAGCTGACCATCGCCATGGCGGCCAGGCAGTACGGCACGATCTGCCAGAACGCCCAGTGCCAGCCCACCTGCTCGACCCAGAACGCGGCCAGCGGCGTGCCCATGCTCGGGCCGAACGTCGCCGTCAGCGCATAGCCGGCCAGGCCATACAGCTTGATGCCCGGCGGCAGGAAGCGCAGCGCCACGCTCATCAGCAGCGGCGGCAGCGCGCCACCGCACAGACCCTGCAGCGCGCGCAGCAGCAGGAAAATCTGCAGGTTCGGGGCAAGCGGGCACAGCACACCCAGCACCATGAAGCCACCGATCATCGCCAGCGCGAAACGGCGCAGCGAGAAGGTGGCGGCGCACCACGGAGCGAAGGCCATCGCGCTGACCGACATCGCGCTGTACAGGGCAACAATCCAGCTGCCGTCATCGACGCTGAAACCCATCGCACCGCGGATGTCGGCCAGGGCGACCTTGGTGATGTTCTCGTTGAAGCCCGACACCAGCACCGCCAGCAGCACGCCACACAAGCCGACCAGGACGCGGCGGTCGAGCCCGGGGGCGGCGGCGGGACGGGGCGCTGCGGCGGCCGGAACAGCAGCGGCCGGCGTACTCATCGCCGGGCACCGATCCGTGCAGTACACGGCATGTTGGGGGTCATTGGAATGCGCTCAGTGAAACTCCGGGGAGCGCAGTCTAGGGAGCCGTTACCTTGCGAAAAATGGCGTGACCGGCATCCCAGGCGTGCGTCCGGCGCACGCCTTCCGCCGATCAGTGGCGAGCCGCCTCGACCGAATCGCACATGCTCTTGATCGCCCGCCGCAGCCACTGGTGGGCGGGATCGTTGTCCATCCGCGGGTGCCAGGCCTGCACCAGCGCCACGGTGCGCACCGGTACTGGCAGCGGGAACATGCGCAGCGGCAGGCCCATATGGGCGATGCGATCGAGCATCACGCTCGGCATCTGCGGCAGCACAAGATCCGAATCGGCAGCGGCGAAGATCGCGCCATGGAAGGTGGGAATCACCACCGCCACCCGCCGCTGCAGGCCCAGCGCTGCCAGTTCCTCGTCGATCGGTCCGTGCGCCAAGCCGCGCCGGGACACCGCGATGTGGTCGCAGGCGGCGAAACGTTCGGCACTGATATCGCCATCGAACAAGGGATGGTCGGCGCGCGCCGCACCCAGCAGCGAGGTGGTGAACAGGTGCTGCACCTTGGTTTCCGGGCTGTGCTTGCCGGCGGTGCTGATGTACAGGTCGATCCGCCCCTGCACCATCGCATCGTCATCGGTATCGCCCTCGGGTACGAAGCGCAGCATGCAGCCCGGTGCCTGCTGGCGGAACACCTCGCGCAGCCGCCCTCCATAGCTGCCGATGAACACGTCGTTGGCGCGCACGCTGAAGGTCCGCTCCAGGGTTGCCATGTCCACTTCACGGCCGGCATTGAACACGCGGTGCGCCTGCTCGATGACATCACGGACCTGCTCGCGCAGTTCCAGTGCGCGCGGGGTGGGAGCCAGCCCACGGCCGGCGCGCACCAATACCGGGTCGCCAAGCGCGGTCCGGATCCGGCCCAGGGTACGGCTCATCGCCGGCGCGCTCAGGTTCATCCGCCGCGCGGCGGCGGCCACGCTGCATTCGTCGATCAGCACGTCCAGTGCCAACAACAGGTTCAGGTCCGGCAGGGGCATGACAGTCTCCAGTAAACCAGATGACTCTACGACACTCGCCACTGGAATGAAGTGCGTTTGACGCATTCATTGACTGCCGCGCACGGCATGGGTGCGCGCGGTGACATCGGCGACCATCCCTGGCCTGCAAAGGAGACATCCATGTTCACTACCCTGCTGGTCGCCCTCGACGGTGGCCCCCAGCACGCACGCGTGCTGGACCTGGCCGCCGCCATTGCCGGCCCCCGCAGCCGCCTGCACCTGCTGTGCGTGCTCGACCCCGAGTACGCGCTGGCCGCCGACGCCAGCGACGCCGACCGCGTCGAGTACCCCGAAGCCGCGCGCCAGCGCTCGCGGGCCGAAGCGATACTTGCCGAGGCACTGGCCGAGCTGCGCGAACGCGGCGTCGATGCCATCGCCCAGATTCCTTCAGGTGACCCCGGCGAAGTGATCAGCGACCAGGCCCGGCGCCTGCAATGCGACCTGATCGTGATCGGCCACCGCCATCTGTCCCGCCTGGAACGCCTGTTCGAACCCTCGATCGGACAATGGACCATCGACCACGCGCCCTGTCCCGTGCTGGTGGAAACCCGCGACCCACAGCCCTAGCAACCATGGCCTCCCGTTCCCCGTTGTTTCCCACCCGCGTCAACTACCGCGCCTTCGGCCGCCAGTTCGGCCGTGGCGAACAGGCACTGCTGGCGGCGATACGCCAGCTGCACGATCCTGATCAACAGGCCGATGGACTCGCCCAGCTGAGCAGCCTCGGTATTGATCCCGAAGGCTGCGACGCGTTCGTCGGCCTGCTGCCGCTGCTGGCCACGCCCACCGCCCCGATCGACCTGTTGCCCGCCGGCTCACCGTTCATCGCGGCCAGCGAACTGGACCTGCTGGTCTGCCTGCTGCGCATCGCCCGGTGGCGGCATGCACGCCCGCGCGAAGATGACACGCTGGCACCGTTGCGCCAGCAACTGGCGCGCTGTGCGCTGGCCGTGCAGACGGCAAACCTGCCGTTGCGGCAACGCTCGTTGTCACCGGTCGGGCTGAGGCTGCTCGACCCGGCCGGCTGGCAGCGGCAACGCTGACCCAGCGCAGGGATGCGGATCCACGGCATTCAGCAGTCGATCGTGCCATGTGCGCTGCCTTCGTCATCAAGCACATGCGCATGCAGGACCACCCGGTTGCGGCCGGCACGCTTGGCGGCATACAGGCCGGCGTCAGCATCGGCCAGCAGCTGATCAGCGCTGGCCAGCGCCGGCGGATGCAGGTAGCCCACACCAACGCTGATGCTGACCCGTCCCTCCGGCAACGGAAGCACTTCCACCGCCTCGCGCAGGCGTTCGGCCAGTGCCAGCACACCGGACAGCGGGCTTGCCGGCACGATCACCGCGAACTCTTCACCGCCATAACGGGCAACACTGTCGCCGCCGCGACCGGCAATGGCCTTCAACACCGCGGCCACGGCCTGCAGGCAGCGATCCCCGGCGGGATGGCCGTGCTGGTCGTTGAACGCCTTGAAGTGATCGATGTCCACCAGCAGCAGGCCCAGCTCGCTGCCACTACGCCGCGCACGGTTCCACTCGGCCAGCAGCAGTGCATCGAACTCGCGGCGGTTGGCCACGCCGGTGAGGCCGTCCTGCCGCGCCAGCTGGTCCAGGCCCGCCTGCCGCTCCATCAGGTCGGTCTGCAGCAGGATGCTGCGCAGGCCGAAGCCCAGCGTCGCCACCACGAACCCGCTGACCGCCAACGGCCGCGCGTGATCGACCACCAGCGTGCCGACCACCAGCAGCAGCAGCGGCAGGATCATCGGGCCAGCCGCCTGCACCGTGCGCGCCAGCCGCGGGTGAGGCACGGCGCCCGGCAGCGGTGCCCGGCTCAGCGCCAGCAACGCCAGCAGCAGGAACGGCAGGTCGATCAGCAGGTCGTTGTAGGCACCGAAGGAATCTTCCGAGGTGTAATGGTTGATGTAATAGGCCACCAGCAGGTAGGCCAGCGCATACAACGCCAGCGCGCGGAAGAAGCTGCGCCGCTCGGGCACGTCGCCGGCCAGCCAGCGCACCACCGCGAAGCCGGCGATGCACAGGTTCTGGATATCGAACATGCGCTGCATGCTGACCAGCGCCAAAGGATCGATCTCGACCCGGTCGGCGAACGACTGCGTATGTACGAAGAACATTACGCCCAGCAGTGCCGCCATCGCTGCATCGATCAGGCTGATGCTCAGCCGCTCGCGTCGTGCACGGGCCAGGATGAACACCATCGGCACGCCATACAGCACGTACAGGAACAGGCTGGCCTGCGGGGTGATGTCGGCACGGCCAGCACCCAGTGCGTCGAACATGTTGATGGCCATGCCACCGGCCCACAGCAGCAGCGCCAGTGCGGTTGCACGCCAGCCCAGTGCTGCGCGGTCGCGACGGGCCCGCCACAGGCAGGCGGCAGCCGCCAACAGGGGCGCGCCGGTCAGGAACACGAACGAGCCGGCACCCGCCCCTTCCGGCCACAGGGCCAGCACCAGGCCATGGCACAGCACATACAGCAGCGCCAGCACTACCGGCATGCATCCCCCGATCCGCAAGGCCGTATGGACGCACGATAGTCCTGCCCGCGCCACAGCGGCGTGATCCACTGCGGCAAGACGACACTCCACGTGCACCGCCATGGTAGTGCCGGCCGCTGGCCGGCAGTCCCAGGGAATCACAGGGCTGCAGGTTGCCGGCCAGCGCCCGGCACTACCGGAAAGCCGTCAGCCGTGCAGGGCGCGGGCGTGGTGGGCGATGTGCTCGCCGATGAAACTGGCGATGAAGTAGTAGCTGTGGTCGTAGCCCGGCTGCAGGCGCAGGGTCAGCGGATGGCCGGCGGCATCACAGGCCTGCTGCAGGCGCTGCGGTTGCAGCTGGGTCTGAAGGAATTCGTCCGCCTCACCCTGGTCGACCAGCAGCGGCAGGCGCTCGCTGGCCACTGCGATCAGCTCGCAGGCATCCCACTGCGCCCAGTCGGCCGGGTTGTCCCCCAGGTAGGCATGGAACGCCTTCTGCCCCCACGGCACGCGGCTGGGCGCGACGATCGGCGAGAACGCCGACACGCTGCGGTAGCGCCCCGGGTTGCGCAGCGCGATCACCAGCGCACCGTGGCCGCCCATCGAATGGCCACTGATCGCACGTGCATCGGTCACCGCGACGTTGGCTTCGATCAGCGTCGGCAGCTCCTGTGCCACGTAGTCGTGCATGCGGTAGTGCTTCGCCCACGGCGCACGGCTGGCGTTGAGGTAGAACCCCGCCCCCTTGCCGATGTCATAGCCTTCGGCGTCGGCCACGTCATCGCCGCGCGGGCTGGTATCAGGCGCGACGATGATCACGCCGTGCTCGGCCGCATAGCGCTGCGCACCGGCTTTGGTGATGAAATTCTGCTCGGTGCAGGTCAGCCCGCTCAGCCAGTACAGCACCGGCAGCTTGCGAGTCTCCGCCTGCGGCGGCAGGTACACGGCGAACTGCATGTCGCAGCCCAGCGTGGCCGAATGATGGCGGTAGACGTCCTGCCAGCCGCCGAAACAGGCGCGGTGTTCAATGCGTTCCATGGTGCTCTCCTGCGCGGCGCGTGAGCGCACGCGTGCTTCTGGTAGATGCCGACCTTGGTCGGCTTATCCACGCGCGGCGTGGATGCCTTTGTTGATCAGTTCATCCAGCTGCGCCAGCAGGCGCAGCAACGATTCGACGCCAGGCTGGCCATCAAGATTGCGATAGGCAGCCGCGGCCACATCGCTGCGCGGCGGCCACTGCCCGGCCGCGCGCGCCTCATGAAGGCGCGGCAGGAATACCTGCGCAAGCCACTGCTCGAACGGCATGCCATCGTCGCTGCCGAAGGCCGAGGTCACCACACGCGGTGGCCCCACCTCCCCCACTACCCAGCCCAGCGCACGCAACGCCTGCTCGATCGGGGCCACCAGGGCCGCGCGCGGGTCTTCCGCACGCGGCCGGTGCAGGGCATCCAGCCAGCCCATGACGCGGCTCAGTAGTGGACCACCGAACGGATCGACTTGCCTTCATGCATCAGGTCGAAGGCTTCGTTGATCTTGTCCAGGTCCATGGTATGGGTGACGAACGGGGCCAGTTCGATATCTCCCTTCATCGCGTCTTCCACCATGCCCGGCAGCTGGCTGCGGCCCTTCACACCACCGAAAGCAGTACCCATCCACTTGCGGCCGGTCACCAGCTGGAACGGACGGGTGGAGATCTCCTGGCCCGAACCGGCCACACCGATCACCACGCTCTGGCCCCAGCCACGATGCGCGCATTCCAGCGCCGCGCGCATCACGTTGACGTTGCCGATGCACTCGAAGCTGTGGTCCACGCCCCAGGTGGTCATTTCAACGATGACCTGCTGGATCGGCTTGTCGAAGTCTTTCGGGTTGATGCAGTCGGTGGCACCGAATTCGCGGGCCAGCTCGAACTTGGACGGGTTGGTGTCCACCGCGATGATGCGGCCGGCCTTGGCCTGGCGCGCGCCCTGGATCACTGCAAGGCCGATGCCACCGAGGCCGAACACCGCCACGCTGTCGCCTTCCTGCACCTTGGCGGTGTTGTGCACCGCGCCGATGCCGGTGGTGACGCCACAGCCGAGCAGGCAGACATGCTCCGGGTTCGCTTCCGGGTTGATCTTCGCCAGCGACACCTCGGCAACGACGGTGTATTCGCTGAAGGTCGAGCAGCCCATGTAGTGGTAGATCGGCTCGCCGTTGTAGCTGAAGCGGCTGGTGCCGTCCGGCATCACGCCCTTGCCCTGGGTGGCACGCACCGACACGCACAGGTTGGTCTTGCCGCTCTTGCAGAACAGGCACTCGCCGCACTCGGCGGTATACAGCGGAATCACGTGGTCGCCGGGCTTGACGCTGGTCACGCCCTCGCCCACTTCCACCACGATGCCGGCGCCTTCATGGCCCAGCACCACCGGGAACAGGCCTTCCGGATCATCGCCGGACAGGGTGAACGCATCGGTGTGGCAGACACCGGTGTGGGTGATCCTGACCAGCACTTCGCCTGCCTTCGGCGGGGCGACGTCGATCTCGACGATCTGCAGCGGCTGGCCGGGACCAAAGGCGACGGCGGCACGGGACTTCATGGTGGACTCTCCAGACATAAGGAAAACGGAATGAGCGGCGCGGTGATGCGCCATCGCTTATTTCAGGTACGAGCGGATCAATGCGCTCATGTCGCGCACGCGTTCGGCGCGTTGTTCATCGGAGGCCGCGGGCTGGCCGAACTCCTCGCGCAGATGGGCCTCCATCACCTCGGACATCAGGCCGTTGACCGCACCACGGATGGCGGCGATCTGCTGCAGCACCGGCCCGCAATCGGCGCCGGCTTCCAGTGCGCGGTCCAGCGCATCGCACTGGCCGCGGATGCGGCGCACGCGGGCCAGGACCTTCTTCTTCTCTTCGGGGGAGTGCGGCATGGCGAACTCTCTCGGAACTATACTGGGGGATAGTATACACAGGCGAGCGAATGAGGCCATATCGTGCTGGCGGAGCATGCTCCAGGGATAGATCAGCCCGTAAATATGAATGAATAATAAATAGATTCAATTGTTACTTTTTCATGACGTAGGGTGCCGTGTTCGCCTCTGCGTTTATCCCTGAGTCACATTGGCGTGACCAGGGAGAAATCATGTACCGACCGTTGTTCGCCCGCAGTCGCTTGTCTGTCGCGCTGGGTTCGGCATTGGTGCTGGTGGCCGCCGCACCGGCCATGGCACAGCAGGCCGCCACGCAGGAAGAGAAGGCCGAGCCCGCCAGCAGCACCAAGACCCCCGTACAACTGGACCGGATCACGGTCACCGGTTCTCGCATCTACCGCGCAGGCTTCGACACGCTGGAACCGGCCGCGGTAGTCAGCCGCGAATCGATCGAGAACTATGGCGATACCAACCTCATCGATGCGGTAACCCGGATTCCCGGCGTCAGCGCGGGCGTCAGTTCGCGGGGCGACCAGGCCGGCTTCGGTGCCGGCGTCAACTTCGCCAGCAAATTCGGCCTGGGCAGTAATCGCCTGCTGACCCTGGTCAACGGGCGCCGCTTCGTGACCTCCACCCCGCCCACCATCTTTGGTGCCGGCGGCGGCTCTGGCATCCAGGTCGACATGAACGCCATCCCCAGCGTCATGGTGCGACGCATTGAAAGCCTGAGCGTGGGCGGTGCCCCCACCTATGGCTCGGATGCGATCTCCGGCGTCAACAACATCATCCTGCGCGACAAGTTCGATGGCGCCGAAGTCGAGCTGGGCTACGGTAGAACCAGCAAGAACGACAACGAGCGCTACTCCTGGTCGGCCATCTTCGGTACCGACTTCGCTGATGGGCGCGGCCACATCGTGGTGGCCGCCGAGCTGGACAACGCCGACGGTGTGAACGCGCTGCAACGTGATTTCTACCGCCAGGGCTACAGCCTGCAGGCCAATCCCACGGTGGCCAATGCCACTTCCCAGCCCCTGCGCCGTCCGACCAATGATGGCCGCATCGACGGCAGCATTCCGTTCAACACCGGGCCCCGCGATGGCATCCCCGACCAGGTCTGGATCCGCAACCGGCGCATTGCCAGCATGACCTTCGGTGGCCTGGTGATGCCGGCCACCGGCAGCTACACGCGCAACGGCCTGGGTGACATCCTTGGCTTCGGCCCGAACAAAGACAAACTGTGGCAGTTCAACAACGAGGGCAAGCTGGTCGAGTTCAACCCCGGCACCAGCTACGCGGGCGGCAATGCCTCCGGCGGTGACGGCCTGAACCTGTTCGAGACGGTGCCGTTGATCGCCGACCTCGAACGACGCTCGGTGTTCTCCACCGGCAGCTTCGACTTCACCGACAACGTGCGCGGCTTCTTCGAGCTTTCACGATACGAAGCGACCGCCCGCGAAACCCTGGACCAGAACGTCTACAACGCGGTGTCCTTCGGCAATGCGCGCCTGGACGGTGGCGGTACCGCCAGCGGCGCGCTGACCTTCAGTGCCAGCAATCCGTTCCTCAGTGCGGAAACCCGCAAGATCCTCGCCGACAACGGCATCACCTCGTTCCGCCTGTCGCGTTCTTCGCGCGACCTGTCGATGAACAACGCCAGCACCGAAACCCGCCTGACCCGTGCGGTGCTTGGCCTGAGTGGTGCGTTCGAGGTTGGGAAACGCAACTTCAACTGGGAAGCCAGCGTCACCCACGGCCGTGGTGACTTCGACTACCTCGGCACCGGCCTGATCCAGCAGAACTTCATCAATGCGATCAACGTGACCACCGATGCCAGCGGCCGCATCATCTGCGATGCCACGAGCCCGGGCACTACGGCCGATGCGAACTGCCGCCCGCTGAACCTGTTCGGCGAAAACCAGGCATCACGCGAAGCCTTGGACTATGTCTCCACCCGGACCGTGGCCAAGGCGCAGACCCGCCAGACCGTCATCAATGCATCGGTATCCGGCGGCCTGTTCGATCTTCCCGGCGGCGAGCTGTCCGCGGCGGCCGGCTTCGAACACCGCCGCGAAGAAGGCTCCTTCACCCCCAGCGAGTACCAGCGCCTGGGCCAGGGCCGTTCGGTGCCGACCCAGGCGGCCGAGGGCAAGTACCACACCAACGAAGTGTTCGCCGAAGTGCTGGCGCCACTGTTCAATCCCGACTGGGAACTCCCGGGCCTGCATCGCCTGGACCTGACCGCCAAGTTCCGCCGCGTCGACAATTCCGTCGCCGGCGCGTTCAATGCGTTCACCTACGGCATCCAGTACGAACCGATCGCAGGCCTGCAGCTGCGCGGCAACAAGACCCAGTCACTGCGCGCGCCCTCCATCGCCGAGCTCTACACCACCCAGCAGCCGGCCTACTACAACATCCCGGAAGTGTGCTCGCTGGACAATATCAGCGGCGGCTCCAATCCGGCGGTGCGTCGCCGCAACTGCCAGGCATTCTTCGCCGCTTACCCGGGCGCCGATCCGAATACCTTCCGCCAGCAACCGACCAATACGCTGGGCTCGACCAATGGCAGCACCCGCCTGCAGAACGAAACGGCGAAGTCGTGGACGGCCGGCATCGTGTTCGCGCCGGAATGGATCCCGGGCCTGCGCGTCGCCGCCGACTGGTATGACATCAAGATCAACAACGTGATCACCTCGCTGAGCGCCAACGACATCATCACCGGTTGCTTCGACAACGCCGACTTCAATGCCGCCAACGTGCCCAATGCCAACCGCTTCTGCGGCCTGGTGACGCGTGATCCGAACACCGGCGTGGCTACCAGCATCAAGACCGAGTATGGCAACGGCCCGGTGCTGATGTTCCGTGGCTGGACCGCCGAGGTCGGCTACCGTTGGGACCTGTCGCGCTTCGGCGTGCTGGACCTGGACTTCTACGGCTACATGCCGAAGAACCGTGGCCAGGCCGCGAACCGGGACGTGCCGTTCGTCGAACAGGCGGGCAGCTTCAACGAGCCCAAGCGCCAGTTCCGCTGGACCGCACAGCACCGCATCGGCAACTGGAACTACGGCGTGGCCTCCAATTACACCAGCCGCGCCCAGTACACCATGACCGATACCCCGGAAAGTCGTCAGTACTTCTATCGAGACAGCTGGACCACCTGGGACGCCAACGTCACCTACCGCATCACCGATGCCGCTCGCGTGACGTTGTCGGTGATCAACGTAGGCGACGACATCGGGCCGTTCCCGTATGTGCTGGATTCACTGGGCCGTCGCTACATGGCCAGCCTGCGCTACAACTTCAAGTAGGCCAGGCGCAGCGGTTCCACAGGCGGGGCCCGGTTTCCGGGCCCCGCTCAATCGAACAATCCCTCACCCGCCAACCGGGTCAGTTCATCCACCACGTAGCGCACCTTGGGCCGCAGGTGGCGCGTCGGTGGCCACAGCGCATGGATGTCGATGTACCGCTGCATGTGCTCGTCCAGCACCGATTGCAGTGCACCGGATTCCAGGTGGCGACGCACCAGTGAAACAGGCATCTGGCAGATACCGAGCCCGGCGATGGCCGCTTCGATCACCGCGTCGCCGTCATTGAGTTGATACGGCGCACTGGGGATGAACGTTCCCTCGTCCTCCTCGCTGCCGATCCGCCACCAGACCGGCTGGCCATGGCGGAAGCCGACGATGCTGCGGTGCTGCGCCAGTTCCTCCACCGTGCGCGGCACGCCATGTGCCTGCAGGTACGCCGGCGATGCACACGTGACCAGGCGCTGGCGACCCAGCCGGCGCGCGACCAGATGCTCGGCATGGTGCAGCCCACCAAACCGGATCAGCAGGTCGATGCCCTCTTCGACCGGATCTACAAAGTGATCGGTGAAGGTCAACGTCAACTGCAGGTCCGGGTACTGCCGGCACAACCGCAGCAGCACCGGCAGCACCACCAGCCGCCCGAACGAGGACGGCATGTCGATGCGCAGCCGCCCGCTGGGCAGGCCGGCCGAACCCAGGCAGGCCTCGGCCGCGGAGATCTCTTCCAGCGCCGCCGCACACGACGCGTAGTACGCCTCGCCATCGGTGGTCAGTGCGATGCGCCGCGTAGTGCGGTGGAACAGGCGCACCCCCAACCGTGTTTCCAGCCGGGCGATGGCCTTGCCCACGGCCGAGCGCGAGATGCCCAATGCATCGGCGGCCTCGGTGAAGCTGCCCGAGCGTGCGGTAGTGACGAACGTCACCAAGCCATTCAAGGATTCCAGCGGCAGCATCTCTTACACCCCCATTGGGGACAAATAGTCCCGCACCAAGGGAGATCGAAGCGCTTTATGCGCCCGCATGTCAACTCCATCCTGTGTGCATCGCGCCTGTGGCGCCTCTCCCCCGCACCGAGATGACCGACATGACCGCCGCCCTCTTCCACCCCTACGACCTCGCTGGAGCCGCCCTGCGCAACCGCATCGCGATGGCGCCGATGACCCGCGCCCGCAATCCCGGCTCGATCGCCAACGCGCTCACCGCGCAGTACTACCGGCAGCGCGCCAGCGCCGGCCTGATCATCAGCGAAGGCACGCCGGTCTCGCCGCAAGGCCAGGGCTACATCGACGTGCCGGGCATCTGGTCAGCCGAACAGGTGGCCGGCTGGAAGCTGGTCACCGAGGCGGTGCATGCCGCCCAAGGCACGATCTTCGCCCAGCTCTGGCATGTGGGCCGCATGTCGCATTCCTCGCTGCAGCCCAATGGCGGCCAACCGGTAAGTGCGGGTACGCGCACGGTGGCCAGCGCGCCGAAGAACACCTCATTCGTGTATCTGGACGATGGCAGCCGAGGCCATGCTGATCCCACTCCGGCACGTGCACTGGCCACTGAAGAGATCCCGGGCATCATTGCCGACTTCGCACGGGGCGCCGACAACGCCATCGCCGCCGGCTTCGATGGCATCGAGCTGCATGCGGCCAACGGCTACCTGTTCGAACAGTTCCTCAACCCGCTCATCAACGAACGCGAGGACCGCTACGGCGGCTCGCTGCCCAACCGCACGCGATTGATCCTGGAGACCGTCGACGCGATGGCCCAGCGCATCGGCGCCCACCGCATCGGCGTGCGCCTGGCGCCGAACAACCTCACCTTCGACATGCCGTACTACCCCGACAACGAGGCCACCTATCTGTATCTGGCCGAGGAACTGGGCAAGCGCGGGCTGGCCTATGTGCATCTCAACGACAACCTGCAGGCAGGGCAGTCGGTGCTGGGCGAAGCGTTCCTGCAGCAGTTCAAGCAGGCCTACGGTGGCACCGTGATCCTGGCCGGTGGCATGACCCGCGAGCGCGCCCTGCAACTGGTCGAGGCCGGCACCATCGACCTGGCCGCGTTCGGCCAGCCGTTCATCGCCAATCCAGATCTGGTCGAGCGCCTGCAACGCGATGTTGCACTCGCCATACCCGATCGCGGCACCTATTACGGCGGCGGCGAAGCTGGCTATCTCGATTACCCGCGCGCACAGTAGATCCCCGCCATGCGTGGATGCGGCCGCACCCGCACAGCGCCGGTGCGCCGCATCGCACAGCGGGCGTACACTGCCCGCCCGGATTCACTGGATGCGCCCATGGATACGCCCACCGCATCATTCATCGTCAATCTCGACGTTCCCGATCTTGCGGTGGCTGAGGCCTTCTACACCGAAGCCTTCGGCCTGCAGATCGGCCGCCGCCTCGGCCCGGGCGCCGTGGAACTGCTCGGCGGACCAACGCCGCTGTACCTGCTGCAGAACGAGGCCGGCAGCGCCGCCACCGAGGACGGCGACGTGCGCGATTACGAGCGCCATTGGACGCCGCTGCACCTGGACTGGGTGGTGAATGAAATCGAAGCGGCGTTGGCACGTGCGGTTGCGGCCGGGGCAACACTCGAGCAGCCGCTGCGCGAACATCGCTGGGGTCGCATCGCCGTGCTGGCCGATCCTTTCGGCCACGGTTTCTGCCTGATCCAGTTCAGTGGCGAAGGCTACGACGCGTTGCTCGAATGACCAGCGCGTGGTTCACCACGGCAACGGCACTGCCTCGCCGTTGGCACGCTCGCCGTAGTACAGCGACGGCAGCAGGCGGGAAAGAAAACTGAACTCCGTGTAGCAGTGCTTGAGCAGGCCCAGGCCTACCGCATCGCTGGCATCGCGTTGCGGATCGGTGCTGTCCAGGCCGAGCACGAAACGGCTACGCAGCACGCAGCCGAACGGTGTATCGCGTGCCACATGCAACATCTGCCCGTCGCAGGGATCACCGTGCGCATCCAGACGCACGTGATCACCAAAACCGATGCGCGCGGCGATCACCGCCGACACATCTCCTGCTTCCTGCGCCGCCCGCAGGTGCTCGGGTGCGAGCAGCGTGCTCGGGTCATGGAACTTCAAACGCGCCGCCACCGGCGGGATGTCGGCGAGCGATTCCACGGCATGGATGCTGGCGCCGTGATAGCTGCGTCCGCGCTGCCAGGCCTCATCCCAGCCGCGATGTTCGACATGATCGACTGGATGCCACCAGCGGATGTGCTGGGTGGTCTCGAAGAAGGTGAACCACCAGTCCAGCATGCGGCCCTTGCAACCGTGCAGGTCAGTGCGCACCGCCACCAGCAAGGTGCCATCTTCCCGGCGCTGGATCCCGGTTTCCAGATGCATCGGTGCCGGGTCGAGCAGATCGTGGTGATCCAGCCAGGCGCGTGCGTTCACAGCGGTATCCATGAAGGTCTCCTACGGGGTTCGGATGCCCGACAATACGGAAACGTTCGTCGTTTCGCAATTGCCCGGATGAGGTAAGATGGGCGCAATGAACAGCACCACCCTGCCCGAGCCCTCAACGCCGACCCGCCGCCGCGGCCGTCCTGCGCGGCCGGAAGCCGAAGTCCGCCACGCCGTGCTGCAGGCCACGCTGGAGCTGTTGCTGGCACAGGGTTACGAGGCCACCACCATCGAAGCGGTGGCGGCGCATGCCGGGGTGGCGAAGAAGACCGTGTACCGCCACGCCAGCAACCGCGAGGAACTGGTCGGGTTGGCGGTGCGCGAGTGGACCGACGGCTTCGCGCCGCAGCTGCAGCGCGATGCGCGCGACAGTGACGAGGTACTGCCGCTGCTGCAGGTCATCCTGCAGGCAGTGTGTGCACAGGCGCTTTCGCCGCAGGCGGTGCAGGTGTTCCGCCTGCTGGCGACGGACTTTCCCGGCAAGGAAGCGCTGCTGCAGGCCTACCTGGACAACGGCATCGAGCGCTGCCGGGCGCTGTTGGCCGACTGGCTGGCACGGCAGCAGCAGCGTGGGCTGCTGCGCGAGGGAGATGCCGCGTGCATGGCACGGCTGATCCTGGCGATGGCCGTGGCCGAGCCACTACGCGAACGCGTGATCGGTGTGGTGGCCGAGGATGCGCCGGTAGAGGTGCATCTGCGCGAGTGCATGGCGTTGTTGGCGCCGGTGTTGCAGGCGCCGTAGCGTGGCGCCATCCACGCATGGCGTGGATCTACTGGAGCAGACCAGCACTCACTCGCGCAGCATATCCACGAACGCACGCAGTGCACCGGGCATCTGCCGCTGCTTCGGGTAGTACAGCGCGAAGCCGGCGAACGGCTCGCTCCAGTCTTCCAGCACCGCCACCATCTGGCCCGATTCGATGTAGGGCCGCGCGGTGTCTTCCAGCACGTAAGCCAGGCCGATTCCATCGAGCACCGCGCCGACCACGGTGCCCTGCTCGCCCAGCGTCAGCCGTCCGGGCACGTCGATCTCCAGCGCCTGCCCACCGCGCTCGAACTGCCACTTGTACAGATGCCCGCTGGCGAAGCGGAAGCGGATGCATTCGTGTGCAGCGAGATCGCGCGGATGCTGTGGCGCGGGGTGACGCCGCAGATAGTCCGGCGAGCCGACAATCAGCCCGCGCAGCGGTGGCCCCATAGGCACTGCCACCATGTCCTCGGGCACGAACTCGTGCAGGCGCACGCCGGCGTCGTAGCCCTCGGCCACGATGTCGACCAGGCCGTCGTTCTCGGTCAGCTCCACCCGCACGTCGGGATGGGCGCGCAGGAAGCGCGCCAACCGCGGCCCCAGCTGGGTCGACACCGCCGCGCGGGTGGCGTTGATGCGCAGCAGGCCAGCCGGGACAGCACGGAACTGATTCATCTCCTCCAACGCATCGTGCACCTGCCCCAAGGCCGGCTGCAGGCGCTCCAGCAGGCGCTGCCCGGCCTCGGTCAGGGCCACGCTGCGGGTGGTGCGATGGAACAGGCCCACCCCCAACCGTTCTTCCAGCGCGCGGATCGCATAGCTCACCGCCGAGGTCGACAGCGCCAGTTCGGCGCCGGCACGGCGGAAGCTGCGGTGGCGGGCCACGGCCGCGAACGCGGCCAGGTGCGTGAGATTGTCAGTGGCCATGATTGTGCAGTCCTACTTGATGAATCATGCCGATATCCGTGCTTCTTGCCGCTGAGTACGGGGCGTATTGTAAAACGCCTTTCGACAAACCCTGCCAAGGATTCCCAATGTCCCTCGCCCGTGGTTACGCCGCCCATTCACATACCGACCCACTGATCCCGTACGAGTTCGAACGCCGCGCGGTCGGCCCGGACGATGTGCGTATCGAGATCCTCTACAGCGGCATCTGCCACTCCGACCTGCACCAGGCCCGCGACGACTGGGGTGGTTCGATCTACCCGATGGTGCCGGGCCACGAGATCATCGGCCGCGTGACCGAGGTCGGCAGCAACGTCACCCGCTTCAAGGTCGGCGACCATGCCGGCGTGGGCTGCATGGTCGATTCCTGCCGCCACTGCGATGCCTGCGAGCACGATCTGGAGCAGTACTGCGCCGAAGGCGCGACCTGGACCTACAACGGCCGTGAACGCGAAAGCGGCGCGCCCACCTACGGCGGCTATTCCGACCACGTGGTGGTCGAACAGCGCTTCGTGGTGAAGGTCTCCGAAACGCTGGACCTGAAGGCGGCCGCGCCGCTGCTGTGCGCCGGCATCACCACCTGGTCGCCACTGCGCCACTGGAAGGTGGGGCCAGGCCAGAAGGTGGGCGTGATCGGCCTCGGTGGCCTCGGCCACATGGGCGTGAAGTTCGCCAAGGCGCTCGGCGCGCACGTGGTGATGATCACCACCACGCCGGAAAAGGGTGCCGATGCCAAGCGCCTGGGCGCCGACGAAGTGCTGGTCTCGCGCGATGCCGCACAGATGAAGGCACATGCGGGCAGCTTCGACTTCCTGCTCAACACCATCCCGGTCGGCCATGACACCAACCCGTACATGGGTCTGCTCAAGCGCGAGGCCACCATGTGCCTGGTCGGCGTGCTGACCGAACTGGACCCGCCGCTGACCGGTGGCAGCGTGATCTTCGGCCGCAAGCACCTGACCGGTTCTGCGATCGGCGGCATGGCCGAGACCCAGGAAATGATGGACTTCTGTGCCGAGCACGGCATCGTCAGCGATGTCGAGATGATCGACATCAAGAACGTCAATGAAGCCTGGGAGCGCATGGCGAAGAACGATGTGCGCTATCGCTTCGTGATCGACATGGCGACGATGAAGAACGCCGCCTGATCCAAGGCAGGTGTGAAAAAGAAAAACCCCGGCAATGCCGGGGTTTTTCTTTTGGTAGTGCCGGCCGCTGGCCGGCAACCCCGCAAGGCGATCAATACGCGAACTCGCGGAACACCGGATCGACGTCGCCGTGCCAACGGCCATGGAACAACGCCAGCTTGCGCTCGGCGGGGGTCAGGCCGGACTCGACAATTTCCTGCAACACGTCCAGGAACTTGCTCTCGTCCTGGCCGTCGGCATTGCGTGCGGCACGGCGCTTGAGGCCTTCCACGGAAATCTTCACCGCCTCGCGGGCCAGGTCACGCACGCTGCCATTGCGGAACGGCAGGTTCATCGCATGCTTCGGCACGCCGTCACGCAGCGCATGACGCTCGGCCAGGGTGAAGTCACGCACCAGATCCCAGGCGGCATCCAGGGCGGTGTGGTCGTACAGCAGGCCGACCCAGAATGCCGGCAGCGCACACAGGCGGCTCCACGGGCCACCATCGGCGCCGCGCATTTCCAGGTACTTCTTCAGGCGCACTTCCGGGAACGCGGTCGTGGTGTGGTCCGACCAGTCGCGCAGCGTCGGCAGCTGGCCTGGCAGCACCGGCAGCTTGCCCTGCATGAAGTCGCGGAAGCTCTGCCCGCTGGCATCGTGGTAGATGCCATCGCGGTAGGAGAAATACATCGGCACATCGAGCAGGTAGTCGACATAGCGCTCGTAACCGAAGCCGTCCTCGAACACGAAGTCGAGCATGCCGGTACGATCGGCATCGGTATCGGTCCAGATGTGCGAGCGGTAGCTGAGGTAGCCGTTCGGCCTGCCTTCGGTGAACGGCGAGTCGGCGAACAGTGCGGTGGCGATCGGCTGCAGCGCCAACGACACGCGGAACTTCTTCACCATGTCCGCTTCGCTGGCGTAATCCAGGTTCACCTGCACGGTGCAGGTGCGGGTCATCATGTCCAGGCCGAGCGAACCGACCTTGGGCATGTACGAGCGCATGATCTTGTAGCGGCCCTTGGGCATCCACGGCATTTCATCGCGCGTCCACTTCGGCTGGAAGCCCATGCCGAGGAAACCCAGCTGCAGTTCACCGGCCACCTGCGCCACTTCATTGAGGTGGGTGCCGGTTTCCACGCAGGTCTGGTGGATGGTTTCCAGCGCCGCACCGGACAGTTCCAGCTGGCCGGCCGGTTCCAGCGTCACCGAGGCGCCATCGCGCAGCAGGGCGATGGTGTTGCCGTTCTCCTGCACGGGTGCCCAGCCGAACCGCACCAGACCATTGAGCAGCGCTTCGATGCCGCGCTCGCCTTCGAAGGTCGGCGGACGCAGGTCATCCAGGCGGAACCCGAACTTCTCGTGCTCGGTACCGATGCGCCACTGCGCGCGGGGCTTCTCGCCGGAGGCGATCTCCGCCACCAGCTGCGAGCGGTCGGTAATGGGCGTATCGGCGACGTGGCTGGGGCTCGACAAGGGGAGGACTCGCTGGACAGTGGCAGGGGATGTGGGGCTGGGAGCCTTGCATCGCAAGGGCGCACTATAGCGTGGCACTTCATCGCGTCATGCGACGGTGACGGGTTTCAGCATCCTACCGACACCCTCTTGACCCTCGTACACTCAGGGCCATGAGCCGCCATTCACGACATCCCGAGCTCCACCGTGCCGATCGCGTCGGCTGGCTGCGGGCCGCCGTACTGGGCGCCAACGATGGCATCGTCTCGGTCGCCGGCCTGGTGGTCGGCGTGGCCGCCAGCGGCGCCTCCGCCGCGACCATCCTGGCCACCGGCGTGGCTGGCACCGTGGCCGGCGCGATGTCGATGGCCGCCGGCGAGTATGTGTCGGTACAGACCCAGGCCGACACCGAAGACGCCGACCTGGCGATGGAAAAGCGCGAACTGCACGAAGATCCGCACAGCGAACTGGACGAACTGACCGCGATCTACCGCCACCGCGGCCTGGAGCCGGCACTGGCGCGGCAGGTGGCCGAACAGCTCACCGCCCACGATGCGCTGGGCGCCCACGCACGCGACGAGCTGGGCATCACCGAAGAACTGCGCGCACGCCCGCTGCAGGCGGCGATGGCCTCGGCCGGTGCCTTCACCTGCGGCGCCGCGCTGCCGGTGCTGACCGCGCTGCTGGCACCGGCCGACAAGGTAGCGATGATGACCACGGCCAGCACCCTGCTCGGCCTGTGCCTGACCGGCGCAATGGCCGCCCGGGCCGGCGGTGCTTCGCCTGCACGCGGTGCGATCCGGGTAATGTTCTGGGGCGCGCTGGCGATGGCCGCCGCTGCCGGTGTCGGCAGACTGCTGGGAGCCCACGTGTCATGACCACGATGCTGCCACCGGCCGTCGCCCTGCTGGCAGAGATGGCCAGCCTGGCCGGCTGCGAGCGCGCCGAAGGCTATGCCTGCATCACTGCGCGCCGCGAACACGGCGCCAGTTCGGTGGAAATTCCACAGCCGCAGTTCGCAATCCTGCTGGAAGGCCGCAAGCAGGTACGCACCGCGCATCAGTCGCTGGATTTCGTGCCCGGCGACATCCTGCTGATCACCCAGCGCTGCCGCATCGATGTAGTCAACACGCCCGACCCGGGGACCGGCCGCTACCTCAGTGCCATCGTACCGCTGTGTGCCGAAGTACTGGCCGCGGCGCGCACGCTGTGGAGCGAAGCGCTGCCCAGCCCCGGCCCGATGATGGGGCGGTTGCCATTGACCGAGCATGGCGCGGTGCTGCGACAGTGGCGGCAATCGCTGCAGGACGGCCGTTACAGCGACGCACGGCTGGCCCTGGCCTCGCTGGTACTGACCCTGTGCCGGCAGGGCCATGGCAACCTGCTGCTGCCGCAGGTACCGAGCCTGGGTGAACAGATCCGCGACCGCATCGCCGCCGAACCGGCCCGCGACTGGCAATCACGCGATGTGGAAGAGCAGTTCGCGCTGAGCGGCGCGACCCTGCGCCGTCGGCTGGCAGCCGAGCGCACCAGCCTGCGGCAGTTGTTGACCGAGGCGCGGCTGGCACATGGAATGACGTTGCTGTACACGACGGATCTGCCGCTGAAGACCGTGGCCGCACGCGCGGGCTACCGGTCTGCCGCCAGTTTCAGCAAGCGCTTTGCCGAGCAGTACGGGCTGGCTCCTACAGACATTTGAGGGTGTTCGGCAGGGCTGCGCCCTGCACCCGCAGAGGCAACGGCAACAGCCGAAGCAACAGCAACAGCGTGCATTCCGTGGGATGGCGGGGCACTGTGGGCTTGCGGGGACGCCGTAAACCCGTCCGTGGGGGCTTGGTCGCGGCATCCATGCCGCTCACACCCCGCAACCCCACAGTGCCCCGCCTTCGATAGATTCCGGCGGCTGTTGGTAGGTGTCGACCTTGGTCGACACATCTGTCAGATATCGAATGAAATTCTGGGGTCAGATCCAACAGATCGAGGAAAACTGTCGAAGGCGGGGTGGGTCCGGTTGCGGGGGCGTGAGCCGCATGGGCCCGAGGCATGCCTCGGGCGGGTTGGGCAGGACGCCCAACCCGGGCCTTGCCGTGTGCGCAGGACAGCGCACACGAGCAAGCGGCGACCGAGCTTACATGGACGTACTTGCAGCGTCCCCCGCAACCGGACCCACCCCGCCATCCCACGGATAGCCGCTGTTGCTGTTGCTGTTGCTGTTGCTTCGGCTTTTGCCTCTGCGGGTGCAGGGCGCAGCCCTGCAGACACCCCTTCCCTGAGCATTCCGCGTAGTGGTTTGAGCGCCGCGCGCACACCGGCCACGGCAGGCTATGCAGCAACGGAATTGCCCGTCATCCACCGAGAACCGCCATGACCCTGCGTCACCTGCCGCTGCACGGCGCCCTGCTGCTGGCCCTGTCTTGCCTGCCGCTGACCGCGCTGGCCGAAGCCACCTCGCCTGCCCCCACACAACAGGTGCCCGGCGTCTACCACCAGCGCGTCGGGGCGCTGCAGGTCACCGCCCTGTTCGATGGTGTGGTCGCACTGGGCCGGCAGGAAGTGGTGGACGTGCCGCCGACGCTGGTCAGCCGCCTGCTGGAAGGTCGCTATGTGCCGGAAGACAAGAAGGGGCTGCAGACCGCGATCAACGCTTTCCTTGTGCGTCAGGGCAATCACCTGACCCTGGTCGATACCGGTACCGCGCAGTGCTTCGGTCCTGGCCTGGGCCAGGTGCTGGGCAATCTGCGTGCTTCCGGCGTCGACCCGGCCGAGGTGGATGACGTGCTGCTGACCCATGCCCATCCGGATCACCTGTGTGGCGTACTCGACGCGCAGGGCAAGCCGGCCTACCCGAACGCCACGGTGTGGCTGTCCAAGGCCGATGCCGGTTACTGGCTCAACCCGGCCAGCGAGGCCAGTGCACCGCAAGGCGTACGCTTCGCCTTCCCACTGGCACGCAACGCGGTAGCGCCGTACCAGGCCAGCGGCCATCTGCGTACCTTCAGCCCCGGCGATGCCCTGCCCGGCGGTGCTGTGGCGATGGATACCCATGGCCATACCCCGGGCCATGTCTCCTACCGGTTCGACAGCCTGGGCCAGTCACTGCTGGTGTGGGGTGATGTGCTGCACTTCCACGCGGTGCAGTTCGCGCACCCGGAGGCCGCGTTCGAGGCCGATTCGGACCGCAAGGCGGCCATCACCAGTCGCCGCAGCCTGCTGCAGCAGGCCACCGCCAACCGCTGGTGGGTGGCAGGTGCGCACCTGCCGTTCCCCGGCCTGGGCCATGTGCGCAGCGAGGGCCAGGCCTATGCCTGGGTGCCGGCGGAGTATTCGCCGCTGAAATGAAACCTTGCAGAGCCGAGCTCATGCTCGGTTCTTCGGGGTCTCGCCGCGCTGCGCGCGGCAGCCGAGCATGGGCTCGGCTCTACAGGAATGCCGCCGGGCGTCGCCCGGCGCACCTTGTTCTTATTCCAGCCCCAGCCAGCCGCCGATGATGCCGCGGGCTTCGTCCACACCGGTGCGGGCGGCGCCGGAGAACACCTGCACGCTGACCGTATCCCCGAAGGAGGAGTGCAGTTCCTTGCGCACCTTCTGCAGGGTCTGCATCTGCTGGCTGCGGCTCAGCTTGTCGGCCTTGGTCAGCAACGCATGCGCCGGCAGGCCACGCTGCACGGCATAGGCCAGCATCTGCCGGTCGTAGTCCTTCAGCGGGTGGCGGATATCCATCACCACCACCAGCCCCCTCAGCGCATTGCGGGTGCGGAAGTAGCGGTCGATGAAGGCCTGCCAGTGCGCCTGCAGGTCCAGCGGCACCTTGGCGTAGCCGTAACCGGGCAGATCGACCAGATGGGCTTCCGGGGTCACCTGGAAGAACACCAGCTGCTGGGTGCGGCCGGGGGTCTTGGAGACCCGGGCCAGGCTGTTCTGGCGGGTCAATGCGTTGAGAGCACTGGACTTGCCGGCGTTGGAGCGGCCCGCAAAGGCCACTTCGGCCCCCTCATCGGGCGGCAGCTGCCCCATGTTGTGGGCAGAGAGGTGGTATTGAGCGCGTTCGATGAGCAATGACATGTGCATAGGATCGCATGTTGCGGCACCGCGCGCCCGGCCCAGGGCCCTCTGCCGGGAAAATGCTGCACTGCTGCGTTGACCGTGCGCGGAAACGGCGTTGATAATCCGGGCGATGCCGTGGCTGCCGCCCGGCCCGGTCCATACGGAGCTTTAGCATGCGCCACGCTCGCGTTCTTGCCGTATCCGCCCTTGCCACTGCCGTAGTCGTTGCCGCCGCTGCGTTCGCGCAGACCACGTTGACCCCGCTGCCCGACAACGGGCCGATCAACACCGCCTCGCTGGAGGTGGATTTCAGCAAGACCCACTGGGGCGATGCCAAGGCAGGCCAGACCAAGGCCTCGGCCTGCGCGGCCTGCCATGGCGCCGACGGCAACTCCACGGTGGAGATGTACCCGTCCATCGCCGGCCAGAGCGAACGCTACGTGGCCCAGCAGATGGCCCTGATCGCCAACGGCCAGCGCAGTTCCGGTGCGGCGGTGGCGATGGTGCCGTTCGTGCAGAACCTCACCCCGCAGGACATGCGCGATATCGGCGCGTTCTTCGCCACGCAGAAAGCCACCGCCGGCATCGCCGACGACACGGCGGTCACCGAAGGCCCCTACAAGGGCATGAAGTTCTATGAGATCGGCCAGCAGCTGTACCGCGGCGGCGACGCCAAGCGTGGCCTGCCGGCCTGCATGGCCTGCCACGGCCCCAGCGGCGCCGGCAATCCGGGCCCGGCCTACCCGCATATCGGTGGCCAGCACGCCAGCTACGTCGCGCGGCGCCTGCAGGAATACCAGGCCGGGCAGACCCACGAGACCGACAAGGCGCACTTCCAGATCATGGCTGCGGTCGCGCAGAAGCTGAGCGAGCAGGAGGTGCAGGCGCTGTCGAGCTACCTGCAGGGCCTGCACAACAAGGCCGATGACGTGGCTGCCGCGCCTGTGCCGGCACAACCGGCCGCCGCCCCCTGACCACCATTGGTCGGCCCGGGCCGCCACCACGGCCCGCGCCTGCGGTATGTTTCCTTCACGCCGGCGACTGCGCCGGCGTTGCTTTTTTCAACGGAGATGCGTGTCGATGAGGTTGATTTCCCGCCTGCTGTTGTCCCTGCTGGTCCTGCTGCCGCTGGCCGCCAGCGCCGCCCCCCCTGCCAACGCGCCGCTGGTGGAAGGCAAAGACTACGAACGCATCGCCCAGCCGGGCCCGTTCCAGCCGCTGGCCGGCAAGATCGAGGTGGTCGAAGTCTTTGGCTACACCTGCCCACACTGCGCCCATTTCGAGCCGCAGCTGGAAGCCTGGGCGGCCAAGCTGCCGGCCGACGTGCGCTTCACCCCGGTCCCGGCCGCATTCGGTGGCGCCTGGGATGCCTGGGCGCTGGCCTACTACGCCGCCGACCAGGTAGGCGTGGCCAAGCGCAGCCACGCGGCCGTGTTCAAGGCCCTGCATCAGGATGGCTCGCTGCCGATGCAGAACGTCTCGGCCGATGAGCTCGCCAACTTCTACAAGGCCTATGGCGTGACCCCGGACCGCTACATCCAGGCCCTGCGCAGCGATGCGGTGCAGAAGAAGGTCGACGCGGCCCGCGCCTTCGCCCAGCGCACCAAGATTCCGGGCACCCCGGCGATCATCATCAACGGCCAGTACCTGGTGCGTGGCAACAGTTTCGACGACCAGCTGCGCATCGCCTCGGCGCTGATCGCCCAGGCCCGCGCCGCCCGCGGCCGCTGAACCAATACACACCATCGACACGGCGCTGTCGCCGCCGCATGTCATCATTTCCCTCTGGCCGGCACTGGTTGCCGGCCCCACCTATCCAGATGCTGGAGACGTTTCCATGAAGATCCGTTACGCCCTCGCACTCGCAGCGCTGCTGCCGATCCTGGCCGCCTGCAAGGCCGACGATGGCAGCACCAACACCACCGCCGCCCCGGCTGAGCCGACCGCCGCTCCGGCCACCACCGAGCCGGCAGCACCGGCCGCTGGCAGCGAAGGCGCCGCCCCGGCCGCTGAAGGCGACAAGGCCCCGGCTGAAGCCGCACCGGCCGCGGCACCGGCCCCTACCACCGCCGCACTGACCGGCCCGGCCCCGGTGGAAGGCGCCGACTACCAGGTGATCCCGAACGGCCAGCCGTTCCAGCCGGCCGCCGGCAAGATCGAAGTGACCGAGATCTTCGGCTATGTCTGCCCGGCCTGCGCAGCGTTCCAGCCGCTGGTCGGCCCGTGGAAGGCCGGCCTGCCGAGCGATGTGAACTTCGTCTACGTGCCGGCCATGTTCGGCGGCACCTGGGATGACTACGCCCGTGCCTTCTACGCCGCGCAGACCCTGGGCGTGCAGGAAAAGACCCACGAAGCGCTGTACGCCGCCATCCACTCGCAGAAGACCCTGAAGGGCGAGCGCGGCCGTGACTCGGTGGACGACATCGCCAAGTTCTACGGCGCCTATGGCGTGGATCCGAAGCAGTTCGCCGCCACCATGGGCAGCTTCGCGGTGAACGCCAAGACCAACTCGGCCAAGCAGTTCGCCCAGCGCAGCCAGATCAGCGGCACCCCGTCGATCATCGTCAACGGCAAGTACCTGGTGAAGGGCAAGAGCTTCCCGGACATGCTGCGCATCGCCGACCACCTGATCGCCCGCGAGCGCGGTGCGGCCCAGGCTCACTGATCCAAGAGAAGCTGTTCCCGGCCGTGACTTCCCCCCACACACGGACCCTGCGCTTGCTGACGGCCAACATCCAGGCCGGCTCGAGTACCCGCCGCTACAGTGACTATGTGACCCGCAGCTGGTCACATGCACTGCCGGCGGGTCGCAAGCGCAGCAGTCTTGACGCGATCGCCACATTGGCACGCGAACACGACATCGTCGGCCTGCAGGAGGCCGACCCGGGCAGCCTGCGCTCGGGCTTCACCAACCAGACCCACTACCTGGCCCAGCGCGCCGGCTTCAACTACTGGAGCCACCAGCCGAACCGGCGCATGGGCGGGGTTGCCTCCAGCGCCAATGGCCTGCTGAGCAAACTGGAACCGGTGGAAGTACAGGACCACGCCCTGCCCGGCCGCATCGGCGGGCGCGGCGTACTGCTGGCCAAGTTCGGGGATGGCGAGGACGGCCTGGCGGTGGCGGTGGCCCATCTGTCGCTGGGGGCGGGTTCGCGGATGTCGCAGCTGGGCTTCATCGCCGAGCTGCTGTCCGACCACCCCAACGCCGTACTGATGGGCGACTTCAACTGCCTGGCCGAACGCCCGGAAATGCAGGTGCTGTACCAGAAGACCCGGCTGCAGCCACCCGGCTGCATCGTGCCGACCTTCCCCAGCTGGCGCCCCGACCGCGCCATCGACCACATCCTGGTCAGCAGCGGCCTGCAGACCCGCAGCGTGGAAGCCGTACCGGCGGCGTTCTCCGATCACCTCGCGCTGGCGATGGCGATCGACGTACCGGCCAACGCCCTGCGCTGAGCGCTTCCGCTGCGCTCGCCGGGCATGGCCCGGCGCTACCTACCCTGGTAGGGGCCAACCTTGGTTGGCACGCCGCTCTGGTGGGTGCGGACCACTGCCCTGGTGGGTGCCAACCTTGGTTGGCACGCTGCCCTGGTGGGTGAGGACCGTTGGTCCGCACGCTCTCCGCCGGTCACGGCCCGGCGCTACCCCGCCTGCACCACCGGCGCCTTCAGCCGTCGTGCCGTCATCGTGCTGCCCACCGAGGCCAGCACCGTGCAGCCGATGGCCAGCCACTGCAGTCCATGCAGGTGCTCGTGCAGCAGCAGCATCGCCCACAGCGCGGCCACCGCCGGCTCCATGCTGATCAGGATGCCGAAGGTCTCCTTCGGCAGGCGTTTGAGCGCCATCATCTCCAGCGACATCGGGATCGCGCTGGACACCAGCGCCACCAGCAGGCCAGCGGCCAGGATCCTCGGATCGAGCAGCGCGGCGCCGGCATGTACCACGCCCACCGGCACCACCACCAGCGACGCGGCCAGCAGGCCCAGCGACACCGAATGCCCGGCATGCAGGTGACCGGCACGCTTGCCGAACACGATGTACAGGCCCCAGCACGCCGCCGCGCCCATGGCATACAGCACGCCGGCCGGATCCAGCGCCGGGCCGCCACCGATCGGCAACAGCAACAGCAGCCCCACCGCCGCGCAGCCCACCCACAGGAAGTCGATCGGTCGTCGTGATGACAGCATCGCTACTGTCAGCGGGCCGGTGAACTCGATGGCCACCGCGATGCCGAAGGGGATGGTGCGCAGGGCCATGTAGAACAGCAGGTTCATCAGGCCCAGGGTGAGCCCGTAGCGCAGGATGGTGATCGCATCCACGCGGCTGGTCTTCCAGCGCCACGGCCGCCAGAACAGCAGCAGCAACAGCGCCGAAAAGCCCACCCGCAGTGCGCTGGTGCCCTGCGCGCCGATCAGCGGGAACAGGTGTTTGGCGTAGGACGTGCCGATGGCCAGCGAGGTGACCGAACCGAGCACTGCCAGCGCCGGCAACATCGGCGCGAATCGTGAAGTCTGCATGCGCAAAGTCTATTGCGCCGGCGCCGAGCACTTGGCTCAATTGACAGCCCGTTCGTGCAATTTCTGCTCACCATGGCCATCGCCCCCGCGCTCGACAGTTTCGACCGCGCCATCCTCGACCTGCTGCAGCGGGACAACACCCTGCCGCAGCGCGAGATCGCCGAGGCCGTGCACCTGTCCACTCCTGCGGTGCAGCGCCGGATCAAGCGCCTCCAGGACAGTGGCGTGATCGCGGCCAATGTGGCCGTGGTTGCCGCGGCCAAGGTGGGGCGGCCGCTGACCATCATTGTCGAGGTGCGCGTGGTCAGCGAGCAACGCGAACGCGTGGCGCCGTTCAAGCGCCGCGTGCAGGACGACCCGGCCGTGCAGCAGTGCTATTCAATTACCGGTGACGGCGATTTCCTGCTGCTGCTTTCGGCGGCGTCGATGGAGGAGTACGAGACGATCACCGAGCGGTTGTTCGGTGGCGATGACAACATCGAGCGCTTCCGCACCTCGGTGGCACTGGGCACGTTGAAGCGGAGTTTCGAAGTGCCGCTGCTGCCAGTTCCATAGCGTCGAGCCATGCACGACTGCCTTACTACCGCAAAGCAACAGCCGTCGAGCATGGCTCGACGCTACAGCCGGAGACCATGAGCACATTCCCCTCTCCTGCCCACCGCCTGCGCCGCTGGCTGCTGCGCGGCCTGTGGCTGGGCATTGCCATCGTTGCCGCGATGATGCTTTGGAACAGCCCATGGGCGGCCGCGCCGAAAATGCTGTGGGCACTATCGCGGATGCCGCCGGCCACCGAACTGCCGGTGCCGGTGGAGGGTGTACGCCCCCGGCAGATTGCCGACACCTTCGGCGCGCCGCGAGGCCGTGACCGCTCCCACGCCGGCATCGACATCTTCGCCAAGCGCGGCACGCCGGTGCGCAGCGTCACTGCCGGCGTCATCGCGGATGTCAGCGAACGCGGCCTCGGTGGTCGCCAGGTCTGGGTGATCGGGCCCGGGCGGGAACGCTACTACTACGCGCATCTGGAAGGCTGGGCCGAGGGCCTGGCGCGCGGCCAGGTGGTCCAGCCCGGCGACCTGCTCGGCCACGTCGGCGACAGCGGCAACGCCAAGGGCACGCCGCCGCACCTGCACTGGGGCATCTACGGCGCCGACGGTGCACGCGATCCACTGCCACTGCTGCGCTGACCCATTTTGTACCGTCAAGCATGCCCGACTGCCTTCATCGTTCATGGTTTGTAAATGGGAATAGTTCGTATTACCATTTCTTTCGTTTCCGGTGGTGCCAGGACGGCCTGCCCGCCCTTCCCCTACCCGTAAGCGCCTCGCCTCCTGGATGCCGGCCGAACGCGCGTGCTCGTCCAGGATTCCCCATGACCCGTCCCGCCTTCCGTACCCTGCAGCCGCAGCGGCTGTCCATTGCCGTGTTCGCTGTTCTCTGCACCGTGGCCCCGGCCGCCTTTGCCGACACCGCCGCCGACCCGACCACGCTGGACAAGGTGGTGGTCAAGGGCGAGCGTGCCGAAGGCTATTCGGTACGCCGCACCTCGGCCGGCACCCGCTTCGATCTGGCACCGCGCGAGATCCCGCAGTCGGTCAGCATCATCAGCCACCAGCGCATCGAAGATCAGAAGCTGGACGACATCATCGACGTGCTGGCCAACACCACCGGCGTGACCAGCACCCAGTCCGACAGCGAGCGCACCGAGTTCTACGCGCGCGGCTTCTACATCGATGCCTACCAGTTCGACGGCCTGCCGACGCAGATGGTGCAGAACTGGAGCTACGGCGATTCCGGCCTGGACCTGGCCCTTTATGACCGCGTGGAAGTCGTGCGCGGCGCCACCGGCCTGCTCAGCGGCGCCGGCAATCCATCCGCATCGGTGAACCTGATCCGCAAGCACGCCGACAGCGCCGAGCTGACCGGCAGTGTCTCGGTGAACGTGGGCAGCTGGGGCCGCACCCGGACCACCGTGGACGTCGGCAGTGCGCTGAATGCCAGCGGCACGGTGCGTGGCCGCGTGATCGGCAGCTACCTGGATACCGATGGCCAGATGGACCGCTACAACCAGCGCAAGACACTGGGCTATGCGGTGATCGACGCCGACCTGACCCCGGACACGCAGCTCAGCGTGGGCTACGACTATCAGCAGAAGCGTGCCAACGGCGCAACCTGGGGCGGCTTCCCGATGTGGTACGCCGACGGTAGCCCGACCAACTACCCGACCTCGTTCAATCCGTCGCCGGACTGGACCTACTGGGATACCACCAGCAAGCGTGCGTTCGCCACCCTGCAGCACGCCTTCAGCAATGGCTGGAAGTTCAAGATCGGCGCCACCCATGACCGCACCAAGGCCGACGACAAGCTGTTCTATCCGTCCTACACCGCGTTCGACAAGAATACCGGTGCTGGCGTCACACCGATGGCCGGTTTCTACAACACCGAGCGCAAGGTCGATGGCATCGATGGCTACATCGACGGACCGTTCCAGCTGTTCGGACGCGAACACCAGTTCATGGCCGGCCTGAGCTACAACAAGCGCGAGTTCGCCAACTATGGTGACTTCCAAATGGGCGGTCCCAATTGGAAACCGTTCGACAGCTATCTCAACTGGACCGGCAACATCGCCCAGCCGAACTGGAATCCGCTGGCGCTCGCCAGCCAGGGCACCATCACCCAGAAGGCCGGCTACGCGGCCGCACGCCTGTCCCTGGCCGATCCGCTGAAGCTGATCCTCGGTGCGCGTTACACCAACTGGAAGAGCGAAGGCGAGAACGACGACCGCGAGCACAAGGTGACCACCCCGTATGCCGGCCTGGTGTATGACATCAACGACACCTACTCGGCCTACGCCAGCTACACCGAGATCTTCCAGCCGCAGACCGCACGCGACCGCAACGACCGCTACCTCGATCCGGTTGATGGCAAGAGCTACGAGGTGGGTGTCAAGGGTGCCTGGTTCGACAACCGCCTGAACGCTTCGCTGGCGGTGTTCCGTATCGAACAGGACAACGTGGCCCAGGCCACCAGCGAACCGATCATCGGCCGTCCAGGCGAGTTCGCATCGATCGCCGCACGCGGCACCGTCAGCCGTGGCTTCGAGTTCGAAGTGAACGGCGAACTGGCACCGGGCTGGAATGCCACCTTCGGTGCTTCGCGCTATGTGGCCAAGGACATCAACGACGCCGACATCAACACCAACCTGCCGCAGACCGCGCTGAAACTGTTCACCAGCTATACCCCGCAGTCGCTGCAGGCACTGACCGTCGGTGGCGGTGCCAACTGGCAGAACCGCATCTACTACGCCGCGCCGGTGGTGGGCCGTTTCGAACAGGAAGGCTACGCGCTGGTGAGTGCCTTCTTGCGCTACCGCATCTCGCCGGAGTTCAGCGTGCAGGCCAACCTCAACAACCTGCTGGACAAGAAGTACTACTCGCAGATCACCGGTTACGGTGCGTACGGCGATGGCCGCAACGGCTCGCTGACGTTTACCTGGGCGTTCTGATCAGCTGCGGGGCACAACCGCCCCGCTCCTGTAGAGCCGAGCCCATGCCCGGATCAGAGAATCAGCCGAGCGTGGGCTCGGCTCCACACTAGCAAGGCAGCGCCGGAACTGACCGGCGCTGCCACGTCACATCAGAAGCGCAAATCCGCGCGCAGGTACCAGTAACGGCCACGCGGGATGTCATAGGTCGAAGCGTCGTAGCCGTTCAACGAGCACGACAGGCAGATCGGCGGATCCTTGTCGAACACGTTGTTCAGGCCAGCGGTCAGCTGCAGCCCCTTCATCCAGTCGATCTTGTAGCCCACCTGCATGTCGTGGAAGGTGGTGGCCGAGAGCGTATTGGTACCGGCGGCCTGGTTGCTGCACACCGGGAACGCAGCGGCATCTCCACAATTCTCGGTCAGCTCGGAGATGTGGCGCACCGTCCAGTTGGCGCTCCAGCGGTCCAGTGTCCAGCCGATGCTGGCATTGCTGGTCCATTCCGGAATCGAGCTGTCGGCCACTTCCACGCCCGGCTTCTGCGGCTGCTTCTGGCCAGCCGCGCCGGTAGCCTCATAGCGGCCGACGAAGGTGTTCTTCCAGCCCAGCTTGAACTGGCCGATGGAGGACTGTGGCAACGTCCAGAACAGGTCCACGTCCCAGCCATCTGTCTTGATCGAGCCGAGGTTGGTCAGGCGATTGTTGAAGCTGCTGACCGCACCGGTGCTGGCCCGGGTAATGCCATCACAGTAGACCGGGTCGAGCGTCTCCACGCACAGGTCCAGCTGGGTCTGCGCGTTGATCGCCTGGATCGCGCCGTCGATGGCGTGGCGGTAGAAGGTCACTTCCACGTCGAAGCGTTCCGACCACGAGGTGTTGTTGCCGAACCATGGGCTCCAGACGAAGCCGGCGCTGAAGCTGCGCGAACGCTCCGGGTCCAGCTCGCGGTTGCCGCCGGTGGTCACCGAGATCTGCGAGTTGGCCTGCTGGAAGCCGGCCGGCACGCCCAGCGCAGCGCAGTTGGCCGCACTGCCGCGCGGCGGCGTACCGCCCAGGCCCACCGAGCATGGATCGAACAGCTGCAGGTCGGCACGCGCCGCCGAGCCATACAGTTCGCCGATCGACGGCGCTCGGAAGCCTTCCGCATAGGTCGTGCGCAGCACGAAGTCATCGGTCACCTGCCAGCGCAGACCGTACTTGGGCGTGAACTCTCCGCCGAAAGTCGAGTAATCCGAGTAGCGACCGGCCAGGCTCAGGTCCAGCTTCTTGCCGAACGAGGAGTCGGCGAAGATCGGCACGCTCAGCTCCAGGTAGGCCTCGTTGACGTCGTACGAACCCGAGGTCGGCTGCGATGGCACACCGTTGTAATGGCCGGCCACGGTCAACGGATCCGGCTGGTACGACCCCTCGTACTTGCGGTACTCGAAACCGGTGGCGAACGAGACCGGACCGGCCGGCAGCGAGAACAGTTCGCTGGACAGGTTGGCGGTGAACAGGCTCAGTTCGTTCTGGCTGCGGTCACGCACCACCGGCTGGATCCACTTCAGCATGTCCGGCGTGATCGAGCCGACGCCGCCGAAGATGTTCAGCGGCACACACCCCGGCGTCGCCGCACAGATTGCAGGATCGCCCAGCGCCATGTTGACGTTGTAGATGTTGTAGCTGCCGTAGTTGGTCTGCTCGGCCTTGTTCTTGCTGTACATGCCGTTGACGTCCCAGTACCAGCTGCGATCAGCGGCATGGAAGTCACCGACCAGGCCGGTGGCGAAGTAGGTGGTATCCACCTTCTGCTCGAACACGCGCGCGCCGCCTTCCACCGGGCGGCGGCCGATCAGGCTCATGTTGCCGCCGGACACCAGATCGAAGCCGAACGGGTTGTACGGGTTCAAGCGCGACACCACGATGTTGTCGGCCAGCGGGTTGCCTGTGGCGCCATCGGGGCCGAAGAACAGCGGCTCCGGCCCGGCCTGGTTGGTCGACTCGCGGCGGTTGCCCAGTGCCTTGACGTACCACTGCACATTGTCGGTGATGTCAAAGCGGAACTGACCGAACAGGCCTTTTCGCTCCGACGGCGTCAGCACCATGTTGTACTCGGCGAAGTTGAAGCGGTCGGCGCTGGTGAAGCAGTGGTAGTCATCACTGCGGTTGCAGCCGGCACTGCCGTCGTAACGCGGGTTGCCTACGCCGGTATTGGGCACGATATCCTGCTCGGCACCGGTGTTGGGATCGACGAAGGCGAAGCGGCCCTGCGGAATGCCGCCGCTGCCGAAGGCCAGGCCAGTGCCGGGAATCGGGAAGCGCGACTGCTCGCGATCCTTGGCGAACACCGGATCCTGCTTGGTCCAGCTGGCGCCCAGGAACAGGCTGTAGCGGTCACCGCTCTTGCCCCAGGCCAGATCCACGCCCTTCTGCGTGCCGTCGCCCTTGCTGTACTCACCGTAGTTCAGTGTCACCTGCCCGCCGTCGAAATCGCGGCGGGTGATGATGTTGACCACGCCGGCAATGGCATCGGAGCCATACAGCGACGACGCGCCATCTTCCAGCACTTCGATGCGCTCGACGATGGCCAGCGGAATGGTATTTAGATCGGTGGCCGAGCCGACGCCGGAGGCGGACGACTCATTGACCCAGCGGATGCCATCGACCAGCACCAGCACGCGCTTGGCCCCCAGATGGCGCAGATCGACCTGCGCGGAACCGGCACCCACGCCACTGCCGTCAGGCGGGAAGCCGAAGTTGCCGGATGAATTGAACTTGGCATTGAGCGCCGAGCCGGACCCGGTCAGTTGCTGCAGCACCTCGCCGATCGAGGTCAGGCCGGTGCGTTCGATGTCGCCGCGCGTCAGCGTCTGGATCGGTACCTGGCCTTCGACTTCAGCGCGCTTGATGCGGGTACCGGTCACTTCCACCGCATCGAGGTTGGTGGTGGATTGTGCAGCGGCACCCAGCGGTGCCAGGGCCGTCACGCACAGCGCAACGGCAACCGCCAACGGGCGGTGATGCAGGTGAATCATTCGCTCTCTCTCCAAAGGAATGTCGGGACATTGGCTGCCGCGCTCCCCCCTGCATGGCGGCAGCGTCTCCTTTGTAAACAAGTGGTAAAAACCACGGCGTGATGATCGACACTCTTTCACACGGAATTGACGCAATTGGCTGGTGATTGCGTCAGATAGCTGCAGTTTATGACCGGACGATATTGTTCACGACAGGCAGCCTTGATGCCGGCTGCGACAGCGCGCGCCGGGAGCTGCCGCATTCATGGAAAAGGTCTTTGCCGGACCGTTTCAGGAATAGTTTGAAATTCCTTCATTCAGAAGGCACCGCTAATCGACCCAGCGCAGACTCGCACCTCCAGCCATTCGCGGGAGAGTCGATCATGAAAGCAGTGAGTGCGGTGCTGGGGGTCACGACGGTGATGACGCTGCTTCTTTCCCCAGCGGGCGAACCGAGAGCAGGCGGCCTGATCGAGTGCAACAACTGCCCTTCTCCCACCGATGCGGCCTTGGCCTCGGGAGAGGGATTGACGGTTGTGGTGGATTTCGAGAGAGCCGAGTTGACTGCTTTCGACGTCGAACATGACCCTGGGACCGGAAGGTGGCGAGCACATCCAACCCCGGTTCCAGCGCAGATTGAAATGGCTTTTCTGCGGATCCTGGATGCGACGCTGTCAGCAGGGCAAGCACCGCTCATGCAGCAATCACCGCATGAGCGGCAGTGAGACAACGCCCTATCGCACGAAGGCGATGCGTTCCATGCCGGTGGCCTCGGCGGCGGCCAGGATCCGGGCCATGCCTTCGTACTCGGCCGACGGATCGGTGGCGATGCGCAGCTCCGGCAGGTTGCCGGCATGCTCGCCGGCCTGTGCCTGCAGACGCGCCTGCAGATCGCCGATGGTCATCGGCTGGCCATCCCAGCTCAGCTGGTTCGCCGCATCCAAGCGCAGTTCGATCGGCGGTGGCGGTTCGGGACGGTCGACCACGCGATCGGTGGCCTGTGGCAACTGCACGGCAATCGGCCGGGCCACGATCGGCGCGGTCACGATGAAGATGATCAACAGCACCAGCATCACATCCACCAGTGGCGTGACATTGATGTCCGCCAGCGGGCAGCTTCTTCCTGCGCTACTGAACGCCATGTGCCGCTCCCTGCAGCCGGGCCGTTCGCCCAAGGTCGACAGTACGGCTCCCGCAGCCCTGCGGGGCAGTGCCCGCCGCTGTGACATTCAGCTGCCGTTGCCGGCCAAGGACGTGCACGCAATGCGAAACTGAATTCAGCCTCTGCCCGCTATGCTGATCGCCATGACCCGACGCTCTTCGACCGCCCTGTCCCTGCTGCCCTTGGCCACCACGCTGCTGATCGGCTGCGCCAATGCCCAGTCCCTCGACGCCCAGAACGCGCAGCTGAAGGCCGCGATCGCAGCCGCCGAACGCGGCCAGTTCGATCCTGGCCAGGCCGCTGCGCTCAGCCGCCATCCGGCATACGGCTGGCTGGAGTACGCCAACCTGCGCCGCAACATCGACACCGTCGATACCGCGCAGGCGCAGGCCTTCCTCAAGCGCTATGACGGCCAGGCCGTGGCCAACACGTTCCGCAGCGTGTGGCTGCCCTCGGTCGCGCGCCGCCAGGATTGGCCGACCCTGCTCGCCAACTGGGTGCCCACCGACAACGCCGGCCTGCGCTGTGCGCAGCTGACCGCGCGCCAAGTGACGGGCAAGGTCGATCCGCAGTGGATCAGCGAAGCGCAGGATCTGTGGCGCAAGAACGGCAAGTCGCTGCCGGACGGCTGTGATGCCGTTTTCGCCATGCTGCAGGCACAGGGTGGTCTGAGCGACGCCCTGCGCTGGGAACGCATCGATGCCGCCGCCGACGCCCAGCAGCCGGCCGTGATGCGCAGCGCCGCACGTGGCCTGCCTGCCACCGACCTGACACTGGCCAACAACTACGCCGCCTTTGTCGATAAGCCCAATACCAGCGCGTTGAACTGGCCGCGCAACGAGCGCAGCCGGCGCATCGCCACCGATGGCCTGGCCAAGCTGGCCAAGGCCGATCCCGGCGCCACCGAACAGCAGCTGCCGCAGTACGCCCAGGCCCTCGGCCTGAGTGCCGACCAGCAGGGCCAGGTGCTGTACCAGATTGCGCTGTGGACGGTGGCCTCCTACCTGCCCGATTCGGCGCGCCGCCTCAACGCGGTGCCCGAATCGGCGTATGACGAACGCCTGCACGAATGGCGCGTGCGCGAAGCGATGTCGCGCGGTGACTGGCCGGCGGCGCTGACCGCGATCCGCAAGATGGCCAGCAAGCAGCGCAGCGACCCGCGTTGGCGCTATTTCGAAGGCCGCATGCTGGAGAAGACCGGCCAGGCCCAGCAGGCGCAGCCGCTGTTCCGCGAGGCCGCGCGTGCACCGACCTTCCATGGTTTCCTCGCCGCCGACAAACTGCAGCAGGGCTACACGCTGTGCCCGTGGAAGCCGAACGACAGCGCACAGGCACAGGCGGTGATCGCGCGCGACCCGGCCATCCAGCGCGCGATGGCGCTGTACCAGATCGATCGCGCTGGCTGGGCCGTGGCCGAATGGAACAGCGCGCTGTCGCGCTTCGATGACACCCAGCGCCGCCTCGCCGTTCGCGTGGCGCAGGACAACGGCTGGTTCGACCGCGCCGTGTTCGCACTCGGCAAGCAGCCGCAGGAACAGCGCCTGTATGACCTGCGCTTCCCGCTGCACCACGACGCCACCATCCGCCGCGAATCGGCGCGCAATGCGATCGATCCGGCCTGGGTGGCCGCCGAGATCCGCGCCGAGAGCACCTTCACCCCGCGCGCGCGCTCGCCTGCCAACGCCATGGGCCTGATGCAGGTGCTGCCGGCCACCGGTGCCGGCGTGGCCAAGTCGATCGGCCTGACCGGCTACGGCGGCGCCGACAGCCTGTACGACCCGGATACCAACATTGCCATCGGCACCGCCTACCTGCGCCAGCTGATGAACAAGTACGACGGCCTGCCGTACGTGACCATCGCCGCGTACAACGCCGGCCCGACCCCGACCGCACGCTGGCAGGGCCAGCGCCCGGGCTTTGATCCGGACCTGTGGATCGAGACCATCAGCTACAAGGAAACCCGCGAGTACGTCGCCCGCGTGCTGGCCTTCAGCGTGATCTACGACTGGCGCCTCAACGGCGATGCGCTGCCGCTGAGCGACCGCCTGATAGGCCGCCTGGTGGACAAGCGCAAGAGCTTCAGTTGCGCCGCCAACGCGGACCAGGGCGGGGATTGATCGCGAGCCGATGCCGGAGCGCCGGGTACGGCCTGGCGCTTGCCCCTGTGGAGCCGAACCCACGCTCGGCTGCCGTTCTGTCAGGTCGCGCTACCAGCTGATCAGCCGAGCATAGGCTCGGCTCTACAGGTCGGGCATGCCATCATGCCCCCCATGAAGATCTATCTTGTCGGCGGCGCCGTACGCGACCGCCTGCTGCAGCGCCCGGCCGGCGACCGTGACTGGGTCGTCGTCGGCGCCACGCCCACGCAGATGGAAGCGCAGGGCTTTACTGCGGTGGGCCGCGATTTCCCGGTGTTCCTGCACCCGAAGACCGGCGAGGAGTACGCGCTGGCTCGCACCGAGCGCAAATCCGGCCGTGGCTATCGCGGCTTCGTGGTCGATGCCGATCCGGCGGTCACCCTTGAAGAAGACCTGCAGCGCCGCGACTTCACCATCAACGCGATCGCCTGCGATGAGGAGACCGGCTCACTGGTCGATCCTTACGGCGGCCTACGCGATATCGAACAGCGTGTGCTGCGGCACGTCGGTCCGGCCTTTGTCGAAGACCCGCTGCGCGTGCTGCGCGCGGCGCGCTTCATGGCGCGCTTCGCGCCGCTGGGCTTCACCATCGCCGAAGAGACCATGGCACTGATGCGCGAGGTCGCCGCCAGTGGCGAGCTGGACGCGCTGGTGCCGGAACGCGTCTGGCAGGAACTGCGCAAGGCGCTGATCAGTGAACGGCCCTCCGCCTTCCTGCGCACGCTGCACGATGCACAGGCACTGGGGCCGATCCTGCCCGAACTGGAAGCGCTGTACGGCGTGCCGCAGCGTGCCGAATTCCACCCGGAAGTCGACACCGGCATCCACCAGGAAATGGTCAGCGACATGGCCGCGAAACTGGCGCCGGGTGATGACCTGGTCGGCTTCGCTGCCCTCACCCACGACCTCGGCAAGGGCCTGACCCCGCCGGAGGAATGGCCGCGCCACATCATGCACGAGCAGCGCGGCATCAAGCCGCTGAAGGCACTGTGCGCGCGGTTGAAGATTCCCACCGAGCACCAGCAGCTGGCCGAAGCGGTCTGCCGCGAGCACTTGAACGTGCACCGCATTGACGATCTGCGCGATGCCACCGTGCTGGAACTACTGGGCCGCTGCGATGCGCTGCGCCGGCCAGAACGCGTGGCACGCATCGCACTGTGCTGCGAGGCCGACAAGCGCGGGCGGCTTGGATTCGAGGACAGCGACTACCCACAGGGCGAAACGCTCAAACGCCTGCATCAGGCGGCGCTGTCAGTGCAGGCACGGGATCTGGATACGACGCATCTGAAGGGTCCGGCCATCGGTGAGGCACTGGCCAAGGCGCGGGTGAAAGCCATCGCCGCCGCCCGCTGAAGCCGGGTAGTGCCGGTCGCTGGCCGGCACCTTCACATCTCCCGTCTATCGACGGCGCTTGCGCGAAAAATGGTCGACAGCATGAGCACCCAACAAGATGGGTTGCATCAAGAGGAACAGCCATCCACCCAACCGGAGCGTCTCCACCGGATTGAACCGGGTGATGAAGAATGCGACCAGTATGAATACGACTAGAAGCCCAAGCTCGTACACAAGGAGAGATCGATTAAAAAATCTCATCACTTCAACCTGTCCTCAGCGATTTTCTGTCCAGTTCCAACTGCGGCATCAGCACCGCGTTGGCCCGCATTAGACAATGCACCCTGTACCGCCCCTTGCTTTGCTCCAATTGCGCCGGCGCTCGCAGTCGCCTCTGCAATATGTGCACCGATGCCAGTAGGTGAACTCACTGGCGCCTTCATCATATTACTCACTGCCCCTTGAGTAGACGCCTGCGAAAAGTCACCAGCGAGTTTTCCAATTCCGCTGCCCGCCAAACTGCCAACACTCCCGCCGACAGCCGATAAGCCCAGTTGAGCGCTTGTCACTGGTGTTCCTTCGATTGCGCCCTGTGCAGCCGTACCCGCAACACCAGTCGCGGCACCCACCGTCGCTTGAATTGCTACGACCTGACCGATCGAAATCGTCCCTCTCGCCAGGGCTCCAACCACCAGGCCGCCGGTACCACCAGTTACAACTCCAGCAACGCCGGCAATTGCCAGCTCTGTCTTGTTGATTGGCTTTCCGGGATTCATGTACTTCTGAATCCCATAGTCCACCGCCATGCCACCGGCGCCTCCAAACAGGGCTGGGCAGATTGGACAACGGCCATCAGGATCTTTGAATGTGTAGGGTGAGTTGAATCCATATGCATAGGCATTGAAATGTCTCCCATCACCATTCCCGTACATTGTGACTGGATCCACTGACAAGAAACGCCCCAAGCCTGGATCGTAATAGCGCTGCTGCATGTAGCTCAGCCCAGTCGCCGAATCACTCACGTGCCCGGCGTAACCCACTCCATCTTCAATACCAGTTCCAATCTGCGCTCCGTACGGCTCATAGCTATAGCGCTTTGTCACCCGGCCAGTCTCATCTGACTCGGCAACTACTGACCCCAGAGCATCAGTATGAATATATGTAACTGTTTCCGCTTTGGATTCAAAAGCATAGATTACAGAGAAAACAGCGAAAACTAGACCAACACCTATCGACCGCATAGCTACTCTCTCCTTGAATAGCATATTCACTCTTAAGCTCTTCACCAATGCTCTTGCTCTTACATTCCCAAATCGAATGGCATATCAATGCCTAGCATCAAGGAACGAAGAGGACGGTTCGATTTCTATGCCATCAATCTCAATGCGCCATGCCACGTGTGATCGCCGCCGCACGCTGCTTCAGCTGGGCCACGGCATCGGGAATCATCTCCATGCCCACATCCAGGCCCGGGTTCAGCACCAGGCCCACGCCATCGCCGATACCGGCCAGCAGCGCGTGCACCGCGATCGGCATGGCATGCGCAAACTGCGGCAGCTGCTCGTGCCACAGGCCGGCGCGCTCGGGCGCGGTGAACACCGCGAACATCGCCTCGCCGTTCTCGCTGGTCAGCACCAGCGGCGAAATGCTTTCATCCCAGGCACCGTCTTCGCCGATGGCTTTGTCCAGCAGCACGAACGCCGTCGAAGTCAGCAGGCCATCGAGGAACTGTGCTGCGGTCAGCGTGCCGTCCTGGGCCTGCAGCAGGCGCACCTCGAGGTCGTTGAGGGGTTCGAACGGGGTGTCGTGGTCCATGGTCGGTTCCGGTACGTGATTGCAGGACAGACTTTAACAGCCCCGGCCCTCAACCGATGAATCCGTGCCGCCACAGCCAGCCCAGCAGGGCCAGCCCGGTTACCACCACCAGCATCAGCGGCAGGCCGAAGCGATGCCGCCACGGGATCGGCACCCCGCCCAGCTGCTGGTCCAGGATGTCGGTGTCCAGCAGCCAACCGTGCCCGCACCGGGTGCAGGCCAGTTCGTAGCGGCGCTGGTAGGTGAACCCAAACAGCAGGTCGATGCGCGCCATCTTGTAGCGCAGCTGCGGGGCGAACTCGGTTTCCGTCTGGCAGCGCAGGCAGTGGTGCACTTCGATGGGGCCGACGATCAGCACCCGTTCCTGTTGGCCGATCAGGATCATGGCTCAGTGGCCCTGGCAGGCGGGCTGGGCCAGCAGCCAGGCCTGGGCGGCAGCCACGGTGGCGACCTCCCCCTCGACGCGCTGGTCAGGCTCGATCTTCAACCCATCGCCACGATCATTGCGGTCGCGCATCACGCTGGTGGTCAGCAGCAGGCGACTGCCATCGGCAAGCGTGTGCACGACATTGCCGGTGGAGACACCCGCGGTCGGCTGGCCGAAACTCCGCGCCTGCGGGCGGCCACGCCACGCCAGCACCGAAGCCTCGCCCGAGCTGCCGGTGCGGGTCCCGAACAGCACCGCCACCGGCGCGCCAGGCTGCCGCAGCACATAACCGGACTGGCCGAAATCCAGCAATGGCTTGCCTGCCAGCTGCACAGCGGTCGCCGTCAACGTCCAGCGCTGCGGTCCGTGCGCGGTTTCGAACGAGCCCACGTCCTCGTTGTTCACCACCGAGGTGCGCAGCAGCGGGGCCATGCCCAGCAGCATCGGCCACATGGCGCCACCGCCGTTGTCCCGCAGGTCGACGATCCAGCCACAGCGCGCGCCGTCGTCCTTGCTGCGGATGACCTGCTGCCAGCGCGCGGCACGCTGGATGTCCTGGCGGAATTTTTCCTGCGGCGTCGCGCCGGGCGTGGAGGCATAGCCCTCGATGACCACCCAGCCGATGCGCGCATCCACCGCATCAGCGGCCCTGGCCCGGTCCACGGCGGCGGCACCGGCCTGCTGCGCACGCGCGAGGGATTCGCGCTGGCGCTGGGTCGTTGTCCACGCACCATGGTGGCCGGTGCTGAGCGCAATGGCTTCGCGCAGAACGGCCAGCCGTTGCGCGGGGTCGCCCTGCGCCGATTGCAGGCGTACGCGGGTGGCGGGCCAGTCCACCCGATCGCGATACAGCGCCTGGCGTTCAAGCAGATTGAGGATCTCGGCCTGGGCCTCCGGCGAGGGCACCTCGACGGCGCTTGGCGTATCGGCCATGGCGCCGGTCGCCAGCAACACGAGCATCAGCGCGCTGATGCGACGCACTCCCTTGCGAACCTGCATGCGACGCTTCCTTGTCGTTGAATCAGGACCGCAGCATAACCGGGGCATGATCGCTTGCGCCACGCGCGAACTGACGTATCTGACCCTGCCGCGACCTGCAGTAAAGCAGGCGCCAGGCGATCACAACATTGCAACTTTGCCCATGTCATCGCGGTGTACAACGCGCCAAGGTGGCCCCGTCGGCGCTTCCTGCGCTGACCGGGATTGGCGTCCTGAATGAAGCTTTTCACGAGCGGGCTTGCAACGTCGTTGCCGGCCCGAACAATGCACCGTCTGTCGTTCTGCGGCGGGCGGTGCGTGGGGATCCCCGGATCCGCCGGCGTCATTCCTCGTGAAGAGCTTCACCGGCACGCCAACCCGCACCGCCCGCCACCTCGCATCCCGCAGGTGGCCTTGCCTTGTGAGGTTGCCGCCATGAACACACCTTACCCCACCTATCCACGCCTGCAGGCACTGCTCGGCGCAGCATTGCCCGGCCTGCAGCTGTCCACTACCGCCGCCGAAGCATTGGAAGATGCGCTCGCCGAAGTCCACGAACAGGCGCCGCCCTCCGCATTCTTCGCGCGGTTGCGTGGTATCGCGCACAACCACGCGGCCGATGGGCAGCCGTGGCGCGAGCGGCAACTCAGCGAGGCGCGCGGCCGGGACCTGGCCGAGGCGACGCGCTGTCTGGCGGCGTTGTCTGCATGTGGGGGTGTCTTGCTGGCCGCACAGTCGGCACGCGAGATGGATGATGCGGCGGCGCAGTGTCCGCCGCAGGTGGAGGAAGGCTTGCTGCACGCGGTGGTGGTGCTGGCCGATCATGCCGGGGCGCTGGTCGCGCCAGAGCTGCTGCCGATACGAGCCAACGAATACTGCTAGGCATTAGAACCCTACTGGAAAAATCGACCCATGAGAAAGCAATCAGAGCAAGCCCTGGACGAAAAGAGATATGAGTTACTTCGGAGGTTCGTGCAGGCGCTATCGGATCGAGATAGCAGCACACTACAGGAAGAATTTGACCTGACCTCAGCCATGATTCTGGAAATCTACGAACTTCTTCCGGTGTACCTCCTGGAAGGTGCCGCCATTTCCATCCCTCCACCTACGTACGGCGCAGCAGACGACCTAGTACCGTTGATGACCACATATGACTATGGTGATGGTGACATTGCAGTTGAGTGCTATCTCCTCGAGGACGGCGAGCCCAGCGAAGCCATTCTTCATGTCCATTTCGAGAAAGGTAATCTCATCTACGGATTCATCAATTCATAGCAGTTCCCGATCGCCCAAAGCGAACCATATTTCAGAACGTGTCGACCAAGGTCGACACCCACCAGAGCGGGTCATGACATCCATACCCGGCGCTACCAATCCGCGCGCAGGCCGATGTTGCCTTCGATGATGCGGCGCTTCTCGTTGCGGTCACCGCCCAGTTCGCGGGTGTAGTCGGCCACGGCATAGGCGCTGATGGTGCGGTTGAAGCGCCCGACCACACCGACACCGGCTTCCAGCGCGCGTGAGCGCTGCGAATTGACGATCACGTCGTCGTCGAAACGGATGCGATCCTCGCCGGAACGGCCATGCCAGTAGTTGAGCTTGAAGTACGGCTGCCAGCCGTTGTCGGCCAGCTGGTAGTCGCCGGCAAGGCGCAGTCCGATGCGGCCGGTCCAGGCATTGTCATTGTCGAAGCGCACGCTCGACACTTCATCGCGGCGATCGTCCAGCGAGGTGCGCTGCCAGATCACCTGCACCTGCGGCTCCAGCCACCATGCGGATTGCCCGAAGTGCAGCAGCGGCTTTCCGGCTTCCACCGACACGCTGGTACCGTCACCGCTCACGCCGAAGCCAAGCCCGCGCGAGGAATGCACGCGGCCGTCGTAACGGCTCTGCATCGCCACCGCATCGATGTAGCTGCCGCTGCTGTCGGTGAATGTCCAGTACAGGCCGACGTGCTTGTCATCCAAACGGCTCTGGCCCACCTGCACGTTTTCCCAGCCCAGTGCCAGGCCGGTGGTCTTGCCCTGCGCACGGGTACGTCCGACAAACACGCCGATCTGGTTGCGATGGTTGTCGTTGGCCACCGCCCACACATCCAGACCGGCCTGCAGGCCCATCACGTCGCCGTCGAAGCCCGGCTGCGCATCGCCCTTCCAGTGGATCTCGCTGCTCTGCCCGACCAACCGGCCCCATGCGGTACGCAGCGCACCCTGGTTGTACAGCAGGCGCTGCTCGCCCTGGCGCTCGTGGAAGGTACCCAGGCTGGCCAGCGAAGCCTCACGCAGCAACGGAGGCACCACCGCATAGGTGGCGGTCTCCACGCGGTATAGCGGCACCACCGCGCCTTCGGCGGGACGCGCACCCGGTGTCGGCGGCGCGCCGGTACCGGGCAATGCACCGCCGGCCACCGGCACGTCAGGCACCGCTGGATCGCTGGGTGGGGCCACCGGCGCGGGTTCTGGAGGCGGCGGTGGCGGTGCGGTCTCGCCCGCGGTCAGGTCCGGATCAGTGGCGCCTTCGGGCGGCGGTGGCGGCGCTGGGGTGATCGGCGGAGGTGGCGCCACCGGCGGCGTCAGGGGCGGCGGTGTCTCGCTGCCGCCGCCGTTGGGTGCCGGCGTCGGCCCGCTGACCAACGTGGAGCGCAGATACCAGTTCTCGCCGGTGCCGGCACTGACGCCGCCCTTGAACAGGAAGTACTCGTAGGCACCCGCAGACACCGGCGCGAACAAGGAGAATGCGCCTGCTGCGGTGCTGCCACCATTCAAGGCCTGTACCACCAGAATGCCGTCTGCCAGCGTCGCCGCTCCGCCGCCGCCGGCGTTGAGAATGCCGATGCCGGTCGTGCCGGTTGCGGCGCCGCCATCGATCACCAGTCGGTCGCTGGTGGAATTGTCCGCGCCCAGCACGGTGCGCAGGTACAGGCCACCGCCGTCACCGCGATAGTTGCCGCGGACAGTGAACACATCCCCGGCGCCGCTACCGGTCAGGTCGATGCGCCCGGCATTGACCATCTCCACCAATGCACCACTGTTGAACGGACGGATGGCATGGCCGCCACTGCCTGCGTAGACCGTGCTGGTGTCATCCACGGTGAGCGAACCGGTGCCGCTGGCACTGTCGCCCAGCACCAGATCGCCGTCGAAGTTCAGCTCGGTGCTGTTGGCCAGGCTGATCGCTTCCCAGTTCTGGAAGCGCCCCACGCCTGCGGTCTTTACGTTGTTGAAGCTGAGCCTGTCGTCGCCTGCGCCACCGTCGAACAGCGGCACCGCGCCCATGTTGGCCTGGTTGAGGTTACTGAGGTTGGCCACATCGTTGTCCGGGCCCATGTCGATCGCGCCGTAGACGATGCCACCGCCATTCCAGTTGAACGTGTCATTGCCGGTACTGAGCAGCACCTGGCCACGCACGGTGCCATCAGTGATGGTCACGCTGTCATTGCCGCCGCTGACGCTGATGTTGCCGCCGATGTAGGCCGTACCCGAGATGATGATGGTATCGGTGTCGAAGCCGGTGACCACGTTGCCGTCCACCGTGCCGCCGGACTGGTCCCACAGGTTCTTGTCCAGCTTCATGTTGACCCGGCCGATGCGGCCACCGGTCATCCAGGCCTGATCGCCATCCTCGAACGCGCCGACGATGCGACCGCCGCTCATGCGGAAGGTATCGATGTTGTCACCCTGCTGGAGGGCCCCGACGGTGCCGCCGGTCATGACGAAATCGTCGCGGCCGCTGCCCTGCGTCACCAGGCCAGTAACGGTGCCACCGTTGATCGTCATCTGATCATCACCGGCGCCCTGGTCGACACTGTCGATCGTTCCGTCGTTGAGCAGCAACACGTCGTTGCCATCCCCTTGCAGGACGCCGCCGGTAATGCTGCCGGCCTGCATCTCGAGGCGATCGTTGCCGGCACCGAACTGCACGCCAGTGCGGCCACTGATCGTTCCGCGGTTGACCAGAACGCTGTCACCAGTGCCGACGAACTGCAGGGCCACGTTGTTGCCCGTGCTGATGCTGCCGCTGTTCTCGACGCGGCTACCGCCACCAAGTTGGACGGCTACACCCCCCGTCGAACTGATCGCCCCCAGATTGGACAGCAGGTGACCACCTGCACCGACGAGCGAAATCGCACTTCCGCCGCCGCTCTGTTGCAGCTGTGCGGCATTGGAGACGTTGACGATGATGCCGGCCGCGCCACTGGCGGTGATGGGAACGGTCTGTGGATTCGGCGCATTGGCATCGCAGGTGACTGTCTGGCCGGCGGTCGGTGCCGAGTTGTTGCAGCCGGCCCAGGCGCCGCTGGCGGTCATCAGCATGACGGACGGGACGGCCAGGGCCTGCAGCACGGAAACGGTGAGGCGGCGCGGACGGAATGCGCGCGGGACGGCATGGGTCATACAGCACTCCTGGACAGGGGATCAGGAACTGCGGACATGCGGTACTGCGCAGGCAGTCTGCCGTGTGGTGAACGGTTCCGATAGGTGAAATTGCGTGCCAGCCATCACAGTTCAGATGCGAACTTGATCGGGCATCACCTCACCTCTACGTGGCTGAAACTGTTCATCATGGCGGCGGGCGCGAGCCAGGCGGAGAGCATCCACGCATGGTGTGGATCTACTGCCCCATGTGGTGGATCCACGCCATGCGTGGATGAAGTGCCATCAGATCTTCAGATAGATCTTCCGCCGGTCCAGCCACCACGCCACGCCCCACCACACTGCGACGAACGCCAGCGCCTGCAGCATCGACGCCAGTTCCAGCGACTGCGGCATTGCATTGGCCAGCTGCTGCCAGATCCAGCCCCAGGCGCCGGTCGCCATCAGCACCACCGACATCACCGATGCCCCCAGGTATGCGGTGATCGCGTTGACGCCGAAGCGCCGGCCCAGCGCCGGCCAGCCCTTCTGGTCGATCAGTATGTGGCCCAGCCACAGCGCCAGCGCGGCCAGGCCGCCGGCCCACAGCACGTAGCTGGGCGTCCACAGCTGTTTGTTCAGCGGCAACACGATGGCCAGCAGCAGGCCGAGCACAGCGGTCGCCACGCCCAGCCCGGCCAATGCCGCCGAACGCCCGTTGCGCAGCAGGCCACCGGCAAGCAGGCCGAGCACCGTGCTGGCAAGCGCGCCCAGCGTACTCAGCAATCCTTCCGGGTCATGTCCGAGCCCGGTATCGGCATGCCACTGGTAGATCCACGGTGCGAACAGCGTGGTATCCAGGCGGCTGGCCGGGTTGGTCCATGGCGCCAGATCACCGATGCCCAGCAGCAACACGGTATAGCCCACCAGCAGCGCGACCAGCACGCCGGACTGCACGCGCGGCCGTGCATACACCGCCAGTACACCCACCAAGGCTGCGCACACCGCGATCCGTTGCAGCACGCCCCAGATGCGGAAGTGATGGGTATGCAGCGCCCACCAGATCAGCAGATGCAGCAGCGCACCGGCCACCAGGATGCGCAGCGCGCGTTCCAGCACGCCACGCGCCAGTGCAGGTCGCGCCGACGCGTCCAGCGCGCGCGGCGCTACGCTGAAGGCCATCGACACGCCGACCAGGAACAGGAAGAACGGGAACACCAGATCGGTGGGCGTGCAGCCATGCCATTCCGAATGACGCAGCGGCGCGAACACCGCGCTCCAGTCACCCGGGTTGTTGACCAGCAGCATCGCCGCCACGGTGATGCCGCGCAGGGCATCGATCGAGCCCAGCCGGCGTGGCGGCGTACTGTTCATCAGGCAGCCTCGTACTGTCCGGCAATCCAGGTACCACGCACCTGCAGGGCATCATCCAGCAGCACCAGGTCAGCCTGGTAGCCCTCGGCGATGTGACCCAGACGATCGTCAACGTTGAGGAACTGCGCCGGATAGGTCGAGGCCATGCGCGCGGCTTCTGCCAACGGCTGGCCGAGCAGTTGCACGGTGTTTCGCACGGCAGTGGCCATGTCCAGCGCCGAGCCGGCCAGCGAACCGGCGGCATTGCGCACCACGCCATCGATGGCGGTGATGGTTTCGCCATACAGCACATAGCTGGGTTCATCGGCACCCACCGGCGGCATCGCATCGGTGACCAGCAACAGGCGGCCGCGCGGCTTGGCTGCCAGCGCCACGCGCAGGCTGGCCGGATGTACATGCACGCCATCGACGATGATGCCGATCCAGCTGTCGCGGTCTTCCAGCGCAGCGCCAACCGCGCCGGGTTCACGCCCCTGCAGCGGCGACATCGCGTTGTACAGATGGGTGAAGCCACGCACGCCGGCATCCAGGCCGGCACGGATCTCTTCGTAGGTGCCTGCGGTGTGCCCAGCGGCAACGATCACACCGCGCTCGACCAACGCACGAATGGTTTCCAGCGGCACGCGTTCCGGTGCCAGCGTCAGCAGGGTCACGCCGTTGTCCAGCGAGGCGGCCAGCGCGATCTCATCTTCGTCCGGTACGCGGAACTTGCTGGCATCGTGCGTGCCCTTGCGCGCCGGCGCGATGTACGGTCCTTCCAGATGGATGCCGATCACGCCTGGCACACCCTGCGCGATCGCCTCGCGCATCGCATCGATGGCTTCACGCATCACGCCCACGTCATCGCTGATCAGCGTCGGCAGCATCGCGGTGGTACCGAAGCGGCGGTGCGCCTGCGCGATGGTGCGCAGTGCCGCCACGTCCGGCGTGTTGTTGAACAGCGCACCACCACCGCCATTGACCTGCACATCGATGAAACCGGGCAGCAGCCAGCCACCGCCCAGATCAAACTGCTCGGCAGCCTGGCCCAGTTGCGGCGCTGCATCGGGCAGCAGCGCGCTGATGCGTCCGTGCTCGATCACCACCGCCAGATCATCACGGAACTCGTCGCCGGCAAGGACACGAGCGTTGCGCAGGACCGTTGCCATCACACCGTCTCCGTGACCTTGTTCAAGTGCGGCGGCAGGTCCGGGTTGAAGCCACGACGCAGTGCCAGCGCGTTGATCGCGCGGTAGAAGCTCTGCACGGTCAGCAGCGGTGCGCACAGCGGGTGCGGCGCGGCGGCCACCGGCAGGTTGCCACCGGCACCGGCCATCCACACCTGCGCGCCACGCGAAGTGAATTCTTCGACGACAGCACGAGTGCCGGCGCCGGTTTCGTCGGGCTGGGCAAAAGCCAGCACCGGGAAACCGCGATCGACCAGCGCCATCGGGCCGTGCTTCACTTCGGCCGAGCTGTAGGCCTCGGCATGCAGGCTGCAGGTTTCCTTGAACTTCAATGCAGCTTCCTGCGCCGCGCCGAGCCCCAAGCCGCGCCCCAGCACGAACAGATTGGTCGCCTCGACCAGGCCCTCGGTCACCGGCGTCCAATCGCACTGCCAGGCCTCGCGCATCGCATCCGGCAGCAGATCCAGCGCATTGCGCAGGCTGCTGTCCTGCTTCCAGTACGCGGCCAGCTGCAGCAATGCGGCCAGCGAAGCAAGGTAGCTCTTGGTCGCTGCCACGCTCTTCTCGGCACCGGCATGCAGCGGAATGACCGTGTCGGCCAGCTGCGCCAACGGCGAATCCTCGACATTGACCAGCGCGATCACGCGCGCGCCGGCCGCCTTGGCGGCCTCGGCGTTGCGCAGCAGGTCCGGGCTCTTGCCCGACTGCGAGATGACGATGAACAGCGCGCCGCGCAGCTGCAGCGGTGCGGCATAGACCGACCCCACCGACGGCGAGGCCGAGGCCACCACCAGGCCCAGCTGGGTTTCCAGCAGGTACTTGCCGTAGGTGGCGGCATGGTCGGAGCTGCCACGGGCACAGGTGACCACGAACGGCGGCGGCGCCGCGCGCAGGCTGGCGGCCAGGGTCTCCATGGTGGCGTGGTTGCGCGAGAACTGGCGGGCGACCACGTCGGCCGCTTCAGCGGCTTCGGCGAACATCAGGGTGGAAGTGGGGTCTGACAGCGACATGGCAGGCTCAGGCAGGATCGGAAGGAAGGGGGCGTGCGCCGGCCGGGCGCATCGGCGCGGTCGAACCGCGCACCACCAGCTGCGGCACGAAGCCCTGGTTGTGCAGCGGTGCCGGCGCGTCGTCGTAGGCGTCGCTGCGCAGCTGTGCGATCAGCAGGCGCGCGGCATGGCGGGCGATGTCTTCGGTGGCCTGCTTGGCGGTGGTCAGCGGCGGCCATGACTGGCGCGAGAACGGGCTGTCCTCGAAGCCGGCGATGGACAGGTCGTACGGCACGTTCATGCCGGCCGACTTCGCTGCGGCCAGCACACCGGCGGCGATTTCGTCGTTGGAACCGAAGATGGCCGTGGGCGGTTCGCGCAGCGCCAGCAGGCGGCGCGCACCACGGAAACCATCGTCGAAGGTGTAGTCGCCCTGCACCACCAGGTGCTTGTCCACGGTCATGCCGTAGTCCTTCAGCGCGGCTTCGTAACCGGCGTAGCGCTCGCCCGAGGAACGGTGCGAGATGCCCCCCCAGAGGAAGCCGATGCGCTGGTGGCCCAGCTGGATCAGGTGCTCGGTGATCTCATAGGCGGCCTCACGGTCGTCGACGAACACGCAGGCGCCGTCGGCCGGGTCTTCGGTGGCGGCGATGATGCGTACCAGCTTGATGCCGCGCGCGGTCAGCGCCTGGATCAGGTCACGACGCTCGGACATCGGCGCGGTCAGTACCAGACCGGCCAGGCGCGAACGCTGCACCCAATCGGCCAGCTCGTCGGCCAGCAGCGGCGAGCTGGAATCGCAGGGATGGATCTGCAGGCCGAAGCCGGTCTCGCGGCACGCGGCCAGCACGCCGTTCTGCACGCCGATGATGTGGTACGGGTTCGGGTTGTCGTAGACCAGCCCGATCACGAAGGTGGTGCCACTGCGCAGGTTACGCGCGGACGGATCGGGCTCGTAATCGAGTTCGGCGATGGCACGCAGCACCCGTGCACGGGTGGCCTGCATCACCGAAGGCTCGTTGTTGATCACCCGCGAGACCGTCTTCAGCGAGACCTTGGCCTTCTCCGCAACGTCCTTGATGGTCGCTCTGCGCATCGGTTTCCCCTGGGGTTGGCTGCCGTCCATCATCGCCGATCAGACCTTGTCCTGCGGCAGGCCGGCGCGATGGCCGATCACCGAATAGAACAGGATGTACAGGTAGCAGGGCACCATCAGCAGCACGAACACCAGCTGGAAGTCGATGTGCTGCTTGAGCACGGCGAACAGCTGCGGAATGATCGCGCCACCGGCAATGCCCATTACCAGCAGCGCCGAGCCGGTCTCGGTGAAACGGCCCAGGCCGCGGATCGCCAGCGGGAAGATCGCCGGCCACATCATCGCGTTGGCGAAGCCCAGCAGGGCCACGAAGGCCACCGACACATAGCCGTGGGTGGCCCAGGCACCGAGGCAGAACACCACGCCCAGCACCGCCGAAATGGTCAGGTAGCGCGACTGCGACACGACCTTGGGGATCAGCAGCAGGCCGACCACGTAGCCCACCAGCATCGCGCCGAGGGTGAGCGAGGTGAACATCTTGGTCTGGTCCAGCGGCAGGTCGAAACCATGGCCGTAGGTGCCGATCGCATCACCGGCCATCACCTCAACTCCCACGTAGACGAACAGGCAAAGCACGCCCAGCCACAGGTGCGGGAACTGGAAGATGCTGCGGCGCTCGGCGGCACCGGCAGCCACCGGCGTGGCGTTGGCCTCGGAGGACTTGATTTCCGGCAGCGGCGAGAACAGCACGGCCACCGCCAGCACCACCAGCAGGCCGGCCATGGCCAGGTACGGCGCGTGGATCTTGGCGGCGAATTCGTTGAGCAGCTGCGCCTTGGTGGCTTCGTCCGCAGCGGCCACCGTGGCCGACAGGTCACCGATGCCATGCAGCACCACGGTACCGATCAGCACCGGGGCGAGCATGCCGGCGATCTTGTTGCAGATGCCCATCAGCGCGATGCGCCGCGCCGCGGTCTCGATCGGGCCGAGGATGGAGATGTAGGGGTTGATCGCGGTCTGCAGCAGGGCCAGGCCGCTGCCGATCACGAACAGGCCGCCGAGCGCACCCGGGTACCAACGCTGGGTGGCGAATTCGCCGAACAACGCGGCACCACCGGCCATCACCAGCAGGCTCAGGCTCAGGCCCTTCTTCATGCCGGTGCGACGCAGGATCCACGACGCCGGCAAGGCCAGGAAGAAGTAGGACAGGTAGAACACCATCAGCACCAGGAAGGCGCCGACCTCACTGAGTTCGAAGGCCAACTTGACGAAGGTGATCAGCGGGCCGTTGAGCCAGGTGAAGAAGCCGATCAGGAAGAACAACACGCCAACGATGGCGATGGAGGTGGCCACGTTCGGGCGCGCGCTTGCAGCGGGGACGGCGGACATCAGGAGGGCTCCTGCGGCGACGGCCGCAGAACGCGGCGTCGGAGAGTGGCTGGGAACAACGTTGTCACATTCTTTCGATGGACAGCTGCGGTTTGTCAACTTCCACGCGCAGCCCTGTGAACCTCGTGCTGCACTGCGCAACCCGATCGCGGCGCCTCGTGCTGAATGCGCCGGAGGCCTTGGGCCATGTGCGGCAATGGTTCCAACGTGAAACCCGCACTCACGCCATGTAAACGTTTACTGCCTATCGCATTCGTTGCGATGCAGCAACGAAAGTGTCACGAACTCGTTGACATCGTTGTCAGCGGGGTTACAGACTCCGCCCCAATCGCCGCCCCCGATCCCGGGGCCGGCCCCACCTGCAGCAGGAGCCCGCGTGACCGCCAGCCACCCCGCCCCGGCCCATGTCCTGTCCCGAGTCGCGCCCTCGTTCCTGGCCGCCGACGTCGGTGGCACCCATGTGCGCGTTGCCCGGGTCCAGGCCAGCGGTGATGCTGCCCATCCGGTGCAGGTGCTGGAATACCGCAAGTACCGCAATGCCGACCATGCTGGCCTCAGCGCGATCCTGTCCGATTTCCTGGGTGAAGGCGTGCGTCCTACCCATTGCGTGGTCGCCAGCGCCGGCTATGCCCGCGAAGACGGCACGGTGATCACCGCCAACCTGCCGTGGCCGCTGTCAGCCCGCCAGGTGGAAGCCGACGTCGGCCTGCAGCGGGTCTACATCGTCAACGACTTCGAAGCAGTGGCCTACGCAGCCGCGCAGGTTGACGCCAGTGGCGTGCTGCACCTGTGCGGACCTGACACTGCCGCACGCGGTCCGACCCTGGTTGTCGGCCCCGGCACCGGGCTTGGCGCGGCGCTGTGGATTCCCACCGCGCACGGCCCGGTGGTCCTGCCCACCGAAGCCGGCCAGCCGACCCTGGCGGCCAGCACCGAACTGGAAATGGCCATCGTCCGCCACATGCAGCGTGACCGCGCCCACGTGTCGATCGAACACGCAATCTCCGGCCCGGGCCTGATGAACCTGTACCGCGCAGTGTGTGCGCTGCAGGACCAGGCACCGACCTTGGCCAGCCCCGACGCGGTCACCGCAGCGGCCATGGCCGATACCGATGCGCATGCGCGCCAGGCGCTGGATGTGTTCTGCGGCCTGCTCGGCAGCACCATCGGCGACATGGCCCTGTTCTACGGCGCCCATGGCGGCGTCTACCTGGCCGGCGGCATCCTGCCGCAGATCCGCGAATACCTGCGCGGCAGCACCTTCGTCGAACGCTACCTGCAGAAGGGTCCGATGGGCGAAGCGCTGGCACGCATCCCGGTGAAGGTGGTCGAACACGGCCAGCTGGGCGTGGTCGGCGCTGCCAGCTGGTACCTGCAGCAGCAGTCCGCCGCCTGACACCGCAACAGGCTTCAACGCAATCGCAGCACGCAGTACGTGGCACGCCAACGCACGGGACTTCGCCGCCGCCCCGCGCATGTCATCGCAACCGTAATCGAACACCGCCGCCGGCATCCATTCGAGTGATGAGGAGAGACATCATGAACACCCGCAAGACCCTGCTTTCGGCCGCCATCGTCAGCTGCATCGCCTTCAGTGCGCACGCGCAGCAGGCCCCCCAGACCGCCACCGATCTGGACACCGTCACCGTCACCGGCATCCGCGGTTCGATGGAAAAGTCGCTGGACACCAAGCGCGAAGCCAATGCGCGCGTGGAAGTGGTCACTGCCGAAGACGTGGGCAAACTGCCCGCGCACAACGTCGCCGACACCCTGCAGCGCCTGCCGGGCGTCAACATCAGTTCGTCCAGCGCCGATGAAGGCGGCTTCGACGAAGCCGACCGTGTCAGCCTTCGCGGCACCAGCCCGAGCCTGACCCAGACCCTGATCAACGGCCACACCGTCGGCTCCGCCGACTGGTTCGTGCTCAGCCAGGGCAACAACGTCGGCCGCAGCGTCAGCTACTCGCTGCTGCCGTCGGAACTGGTCAGCTCGGTGGAAGTGAACAAGTCCTCGCAGGCCAAGCTGCAGGACGGCGGCACCACCGGTACCGTCAACATCATCACCCGCAAGCCGCTGGAATTCTCCAAGCAGTTCACCGCTGAAGGCTCGATCGGCGCGGTGCGCTCGGACCAGGCCAAGTCGAACGACCCGCAGCTGTCGGCGCTGTTCAACTACAAGAACGATGAAGGCACCTTCGGCGTGATGCTGCAGGCCTTCAGCCAGAAGCGCGAGCTGCGCCGCGAAGCGCAGGAAATCCCGGGTGGCTTCTTCACTATTGAAGCCAACGATCCGGTGGCCAAGACCAACCCGGATCTGGTCGGCGTACAGGTTCCGGGCCTGCTGGGCTCAACCCTGTTCGAACAGACCCGCAAGCGTACCGGCGGCCTGGTTTCGCTGCAGTTCAAGCCGACCGACGATCTGAGCTTCGTACTCAGCGGCTTCAGCTCCAAGCTGGAAGCCAACAACTACAACCGCAATTTCATGATGTTCGGCAACAGCTTCGGCAAGTCGCAGGCGCCTGATCCGGGCTACGTGGTCAAGGATGGCGTGCTGACCCAGGCAAGCTACGCAGGCAAGCCGGGCACCAACTACGCGGTGTACGACATGATCTACCGCGAGTCGACCGCCAAGACCAACTACATCACCCTGGATGCCGACTGGCAGGTCAGCGAAAACCTGACTGCGAAGTTCCAGGCCGGTACCACCAAGGGCACTGGCGAAACGCCACGCCAGTACATCGCGGAGCTGTTGACCGCAAACGGTGGTGGCGCCAGCTGGACCACCCATGGCAATGGCTCGCCGGTGGACTGGAACGTAGGGGGCGACCTCAGCCCCGCCGGCGCCAGCTGGGGCGGTACCTGGGGCAACCAGCAGGTCACTGCGATCGACAAGGAAAAGTGGACCAACGTCGATTTCAGCCAGTACTTCAATGCCGGCGTATTGAGCTCGATCGATTTCGGCGCGCGCTACGCCAAGCACACGCGTGAAGCAAAGTCGCCGGAAGGCGCTACCCCGGGCAACATCTGGGACGCCTTGCGCGGCAGCCCCACCGCCAACTACCCGGGTGGCTTCGCCGGCGACATCGGCGGCAACTTCCCGCGCAACATCTGGTACTACACCCCGGCAGCGCTGCGCAATGCGGTGACCAACAATTCCGAATGGCTGTCGGGCAATGATGGTCCGGATGGCCGCCACAACTACGGCGCCGAATGGAAGGTGACCGAAAAGAACTTCGCTGCCTACGTGCAGGGCAATTTCAGCGGCGACCGCTGGAGCGGCAACGTCGGCCTGCGCTACGTCAACATCAAGCAGGACATCGATACCTATGCCACCGCCACGGGCTCGACCGTGCCGGACGTGAAGAGCCTGTTCGGTGCGTGGACCCGCGAAGCCTTCGAGAACAAGCACAACCGCGTGCTGCCGAGCGCCAACTTCAAGTACGACCTGCGCGACGACCTGGTGCTGCGCCTCGCCGCCTCCCAGACCCAGACCCTGCCGGACTACTCGGCGCTGGGTGCGTCTTCGTACGGCTCGGATCTGAACCGCAAGGGCGGCGGCGGCAACCCGAAGCTGAAGCCGGTGATCTCGACCAACTTCGACGCCAACCTGGAGTGGTACTTCATGCCGCGCGGCATGCTGTCGGTCGGTGCGTACTCGATGCGCCTGAAGGACTACGTGGCCTTCAGCACCGAGAAGCAGATGCTGTTCAGCGAGCTGACCAACCAGCTCGAGGAGTACGACATCTCGCGTCCGAAGAACGCCGACGGCAAGGTACGCGGTATCGAAGTGGCCTATGAGCAGCCGATCGGCGAGTACTTCGGCGTCAACGCCAACTACACCTACGCCGATGGCAGCACCGAGCACACCTGGGCCGATGGCACCGACAACCTGCTGGGCACCTCGAAGAACACCTACAACGTGGGTGCCTACTTCGAGAACGACACCTTCGGTGCACGCGTCAGCTACACCCGCCGTTCGTCGTTCCTGATCGGCCTGTCCGGTGCCAACCCTTACTACCAGGATGACTTCGGCACGCTGTCGGCATCGCTGAGCTACAAGGCCACCGACTGGCTGAGCATCAGCTTCGATGCGCTGAACCTCAACAACCCGACCTACAAGTACTACCAGACCGCGGCCATCCCGACCTCGTTCTACAGCAACGGTCGCCAGTACTACCTCAACTTCCGCTTCAAGTACTGATCCAGCGGCGGCAACATCGCCGAGTCGTGCACGCACGCCGGGCCTGGGTCATTCCGGGCCCGGCGTTTTTCATGTATAGCGTTCATCGCACCGTTCCAAGGAGTCGTTCCGATGGTCAAGCCTTCCCGCGCCCGGATGCGCAGCGCACTGCTGCTGGGCAGCCTGTTCGCGATGCTGCCGGCGATGCCGGCACTCGCCGCCGATCCCACGCCCGTCGCTGAAGCTCCTGGCCCGCAGCTGCGCGCCGGCAGCCTGATGCTGATTCCCGCACCCACCCAAGTGCAAGCCGGCCAGGGCAGCGGCATCAGCGTACGCGCTGGCACTCCGCTGCATGCCGAAGGCGAGGCCGCGCAGCGGGTCGCCAGCCAGTTCGCCGACCTGCTGGCGCGCAGCGGAGGCCCGCGCCTTGCGCTGGCCAAGGGCAAGTCGGCCGCCCAGGACGGCGGCATCCGTTTCCAGATCATCCCGACCTTCCGCGACAGCGGTGAGGGCTACACGCTGGAAAGTACGGCGACGGGCGTGCTGGTGCAGGCTGGCAACGAGACCGGCCTGTTCTACGGCGCGACCACCCTCGCCCAGCTCGCCACCGGCGGCAGCAATGGGGTGCTGCCAGCGGTGCAGATCCAGGACGCGCCGCGCTTCAGCTGGCGCGGCTTCATGCTCGACTCGGCGCGGCATTTCCAGAGCCTGGACGAGATCAAGCGCGTGCTCGACGCGATGGCCGCACACAAGCTCAACACGTTCCATTGGCACCTGACCGATGACCAGGGCTGGCGCATGGAGATCAAGCGCTACCCGAAGCTGACCGAAGTGGGCAGCTGTCGCCTGCCGGCCGGCGACGGTGGCATCGATCCGGTCAGTGGCCAGGAGCATCCGTACTGCGGCTTCTACACGCAGGAGCAGATCCGCGAAGTGATCGCCTATGCCGCCAAACTTCATATCCAGGTGATCCCGGAAATCGACGTGCCCGGCCATGCCACCGCCGCGATCGCCGCGTATCCGGAGCTGGGTTCGATCAGCATGCCGCTGAAGCCGATCAGCGAATGGGGCGTGTTCCCGAACCTGTTCAATGTGGAAGACAGCACCGTCACCTTCCTCGAGAACGTACTGGAAGAAGTGATCGCACTGTTCCCGGCCAAGTACGTGCACGTGGGTGGCGACGAGGCAGTGAAGGACCAGTGGGAAGCTTCGAAGCAGGTGCAGCAGCGCATGCGTGCGCTGGGCATCAAGGATGAGATGGCCATGCAGAGCCACATCATCAAGCGCCTGGAGACCTTCCTGGAGGAACACGACCGGCGCCTGATCGGCTGGGACGAGATCCTCGAAGGCGGGCTGCCGCCACAGGCCACGGTGATGTCGTGGCAGGGCACCGAAGGTGGGCTGGCTGCAGCCAGTGCCGGCCATGACGTGATCATGTCGCCGGTCGGCTACCTGTACCTGGACTACCTGCAGACCGCCTCGCCGAACGAACCGCCGGGCCGACCGACCCAGGTCAACCTCGGCAAGCTCTACAACTTCGAGCCGGTGCCAGCCGAGCTGGCGGCCGACAAGCGCGGGCACATCCTCGGCCTTCAAGCCAACATGTTCACCGAGCACACACGCAGCTACGCACGCCTGCAGCACAACCTGTTTCCGCGCCTGGCTGCGGTGGCCGAGACCGGTTGGAGCACGCCGGAGCATCGTGACTTCCGCGATTTTCTCGCACGCCTGCCCGCACAGTTGCAGCGTTACCGCGCCTGGGGCCTGGCCTACGCGCAGACCCCGTTCGAGGTGGGCGTGGACTACACCGATGATCGCGCGAAGAACACCGTGACCGTGTCGCTGGCCAATCCGCTGGGCTATGAAGTGCGTTACAGCACCGATGGCCAGCCGGTGACCGCGCAGTCGCCGCTGTACCAGCAGCCGCTGACGGCGCAGCTGCCCGCCACCGTGCAGGCCGCTGCGTTCTACCAGGGCCAGATGCTGGCCGCGAAACCGACCATCGCCACGTTCACCGCGCAGTCACTGCTCAGCCGCCGCAGTGATGAACTGCTCAGCTGCGTAGGCAAGAAGGGGCTGGTGCTGCGCCTGGAAGACGATGGCCCGCGCGAGGGAACGCGTGCAGTGTTCAACGTGGACATCTTCCAGCCGTGCTGGCGCTGGCCGCAGGCGCAGCTGGAGGGCGTCGGCAGCGTGGAGGTACGTGCTGGCCGCATTCCGTACTACTTCCAGCTGGCCCACGACGAACCCAAGCGCCGCTTCGAGAAGGCCAAGCGTGCGCACGGCGAGATGCAGGTGCGTCGCGGTGACTGCAGCGGCAAGGTGCTGGCTGAGGTACTGCTACCGGCCAAGCCGGATGCCGATGGCTTCGTGACGCTGCGCGCCACGCTGCCGAAGGGGACCCAGGGCACCGGTGACCTGTGCATCAACTTCACCGGCGATACGCGCCCGGCGATGTGGGTGCTGGATGAGGTGACGCTGGGGAAGTAACGGCAGGTCTGTCCTGGTGGGTGCCGACCTTAGTCGGCACCTCGGGCAGTCCATCCACGCTTGGCGTGGATCTACTGAAATTCCATCCACGCATGGCGTGGATCTACTGGTAGGTGCCAACCTTGGTTGGCACGCCTTTACCCCCGCCAGCGCAGCAGCAGGTCGCGCAGCGGGGTCAGCGCGGTGGCCATGCCGGCCAGCACGCCAATCGTGTTGGCCAGCGCATCCATCGGGTCGGCCATGCGGTTGCTGGTCAGTGCGCCCTGCGCGAACTCGATGCCGATGCCCATCAGCACCAGGCCCATGCCCACCCACAGCAGCGGGCGGCCGCGACGGAACAGCTGCACCGCGCTGCCGGCGAGGATGAAATAGGCGAGGAAGTGCTCGCCCTTGTCGCTGTTTTCCGGCAGCGGGATCGGCGGCGGCGGGATCAGGCAGACCACGATCACCAACAGCACCGCCAGCGCCCACAGCACGCCCCACAGCCGCGGCCGCTGCAGCGGCTTGATCACCGGCAACACGTCACTCACAGGCGCCAGCTCAGGTCACCCAGCTCGAACGCCGGCTCGAAATCGACGCCCCGTTGCAGGCCGATAGCCTGGAAGCGCTCGCCCATCTCGGTCGGCAGGGTCAGCTTCTTCACCTGGTCACGCAGCTGGATGCGGCCGACCTCATCGGTGCGTTCCTCGGCCAGCAGCAGCACCTGGTCCAGGCCGTTGCCGAGCAGGAAACTGGCCTGGCTGCAGTAGCCAGCCAGCTCGAAGCCACCGTGCAGGCCAGCTTCGGCCAGCGCGGTGAAATCGACCGAAGCAGTGATGTCCTGCAGGCCCGGCCAGCGGTAGATCTCGTTGTGCACGTGCTGGCGATAGAACGCGCGCACGGTGCCGTCATCGCGATCTTCCATGTAGAACTCGCCACGGTTGTAGCCGTAGTCGACGAACAGCATTGCACCACGCTGCAGGCCACCGGCCACCGCCTGCAGCCAATACGGCAGCTGCGGCAGCACTTCGGAGCGGTAGCCCTCGGCAAAGGGCTTTTCCAGGTAGCGTTCCAGATGGCGCACCGCACCGTTGAGCAGGATGTCGGCCGGCTGCGCTCCGCGGATGAAGTTGCCATCGCCATCGAGCTCGACGGTCTCCTCGTACACCTCGCCGTCCCTGATCAGGAAGCGCGGAGTCGGCAGCGCGTCGATCACCTCGTTGGCGAACACCACGCCCTCCCAATCCTCTTCGAACGGGCGGTCGACCCAGTCGACGCGCGCGGCCAGCTCGGCCGGCAGGTTCTGCTGCAGACGCTGCTGCTGGCGCTCGCGCAGGTCGGCACTGGGTTCGAGGATGGCGTAGCGCGCCGGCAGTGCGTCCAGCTCGGCCAGGCGCAGCAGCACGGCTTCGGCGAAGGCGCCGGTGCCGCCGCCCAGCTCCAGCATGCGCGCCTGCGCGCCCAACTGGGCGAGCACCGGGGCCAGTGCATTGGCCACGCTGCCGGCGAACAGGCTGCCGAGCTCGGGCGCGGTGGTGAAGTCGCCGCTGCCGCCGAACTTGCTGGCGCCGGCGCTGTAATAGCCCCAGCCGGGGGCATACAGGCACAGCTCCATGAACCGCGAGAACGGCATCGCCCCGCCCTGCGCAAGGATTTCAGCGCGCAGGGCGGCGGCCAGCTGGTCGCTGTGGGCCAGGGCATCGGCTTCGGGCAGAGGGAAGGTGGGCTGCATGGCGTCTTCGAATGCGGTGACAATGGTGCACAGGATAGCCGAGCCTTGGAGGACCCTCGATGAGCGACACCACCCCCGTGGTCCTGATCACCGGCAGCGCGCGCCGGATCGGCGCGGCCATTGCCCGCCAGTTCCATGCCTGTGGCTGGTCGGTGGTGCTGCATGCCAACACCTCCAGCGCCGAGCTGCAGCAGGCCGCGTTCGATTTCGACAACGTGCGCCCCGGCAGCGTGCTGGCGCTGCAGGCCGACCTGCGTGACGCCGACGCGCTGACCGATCTGGTGGAACAGGCCGTGACCCACTTCGGCCGCCTGGATGCGCTGGTCAACAACGCCTCCAACTTCTTCCCTACCCCGCTGGGCCAGGTCACCGCCGAGGCGATGGACGAGCTTTACGCGGTCAATGCACGGGCGCCCCTGCTGCTGTCGCAGGCGGCAGCTCCGTACCTGCGCCGCCAACACGGCTGCATCGTCAACCTGACCGACCTGCACGGCACCGACCCGATGCGCGACCACATCGCCTACACGATGGCCAAGGCCGCGCTGGAGATGGCCACCCGCTCGCTGGCGCTGGAACTGGCGCCGAAGGTGCGGGTCAACGCGGTCGCCCCCGGCGCGATCCTGTGGCCGGAACAGGGCAAGGACGATTTCGCCCGCGAGGCGCTGCTGGCGCGCACGCCGTTGGCACGGATCGGCACCGTGGAAGAGATTGCCGAGGCGGTGTACTGGCTGGTGGCCGATGCCAGCTTCGTCACCGGCCATACCCTGCGCGTGGATGGCGGGCGTACGGTCAGCTGAGGCGTTGCCGGGATGCACGATGGGGTCAGATCCCTTTTCCAGGCAGGAAAAGGGATCTGACCCCTTTATTCGAGGTCCACGACCTCGAACGCTTCGCCAAACTGCCTGTGCGCACGCCACAGCGTGGCCAGGTCCTGGCCGCTGACCGGGTCGACGAAGCCCGGCGCAATGTCCGCCAGCGGCTTCAGTACGAAGGCATGCTTCAGCTCCGGGCGAGGGATGCGCAGGTGGCCAGGGCCCTCCACCACCAGGTCGCCGTAGAACACCACATCGATGTCCAGGGTCCGGTCGGAGAAGCGCGGGCCACTGCGGTCACGCCCGTGCGCGTCTTCCAGCGCATGCAGCCAGTCGTCCAGTTCCTGCAGTGGCAGGTCGGTCTCGATCGCCACCGCATTGTTGAGGAAGGCCGGGCCATCGAAGCCGACCGCAGCGGTACGGTAGGCGGGTGACACCTGCAGCGCGCCGAAGCGCTCGCGCAGGGCCGTCACCGCGGCGTGGAGGTAGCGGCGGGGCTGGACGTTGCTGCCCAGGCTCAGGAGCACGGTGGTCATGCGGTTCAGGTGACGGCACTTGGGGGGGCGTGGACATGCCGTCGTCACGGCGGCCTGCCTACAATCCGGGACGCACATGATAGGGCACCGACATGACCTATTGCGTTGGAATCGAGGTGGACGAGGGCCTGGTCTTCGCCGCCGACACCCGGACCAATGCCTCGCTGGACGATGTGCGCGTGCACCGCAAGCTGCACGTGTTCGAGTACCCCGGCCAGGCAGCCTACGTACTGATGGCGGCTGGCAACCTGGCCACCACCCAGCTGCTGGTGTCGCGCCTGGTCCGCGACGCCGACGAGCGGCGTACGCCCAACCTGCGTGACATGGCCCACCTGTTCGAGGCCGCGGCCTACGTCGGCCAGTTGCTGGTCGACAGCCAGGTCAAGACCGAGCACAGCGAGCACGGCCATGACGGGGTCAACACCCAGGCCACGCTGATCTTCGGCGGCCAGGTCGCCGGCGAACGCCCAGGTCTGTACATGGTCTATCCGTTGGGCAACGCCATCGCCGCCTCGCCGGAGACGCCCTACCTGCAGATCGGCGAATCCAAGTACGGCAAGCCGATCCTCGACCGCATCCTCAGCCCGGCAACACGCCTGGAAGATGCCGCACGCACGGCCATCGTCTCGCTGGACTCCACCATCCGCTCCAACCTGTCGGTGGGCCTGCCGATCGACCTGGCGCTGCTGCGCGACGGCGAACTGCGCATCGGCCAGCAGCTGCGGCTGGGTGCGGATTCAGCGCTGTATGCGGACATCCACCAGAACTGGTCGCGGCGGCTGGAACAGGCAGTGGACAGCCTGCCGCGGTTTCCGTGGGAAACCGCCTAACGGTAGTGCCGGCCGCTGGCCGGCAACCGCAATGATCCCACCACACGCAGACGCCGGCCAGCGGCCAGCACTACCGCGGCGTCAGCCCAGCGCTTCGGCCACCGCGCGGAACACCTGCTGCATCTGCAGCGGCTTGCGCAGCACATGCACTTCCACGCCAGCGGGGAATGCATCGGCCGATACATCCACCGTTGCGTCTTCCAGCACCAGCGCCGGGCCGCGATAGCCCAGTACAGCCATCTCGCCCAGCAGCTGACTGGCCGGCAGCAGCTTGGAACCGGCGTCGGCGATCACCAGTGCCGGCAACGCCTCCTGCTGCATCCAGCGCAGCGCCGCCGGACCATCGGACGCCAGTTGCAGCTGATAGCCCTGGCTGGACAGCGCATTGCCGAGCAGCGACAGGCGGGTGGCTTCGCCATCGACCACCAGGATCGACTGGCCACTGCCCAGCGCCACCAGCTGCTCGATCGGCTCGCTGCCATCAATGGCCTCATGCATCGGCAGACGCAGTTCGAAGCAGGTGCCCTGCCCCGGCTGGCTGCTGACGTGGATGCTGCCGCCGGCGCCTTCAACGATGCGCTTGCAGGAAATCAGGCCCAGGCCGGTGCCATCGGCCTTGGTGGTGAAGAACGGGTTGAACAGGTGCGAGAGCGTGTCCGCATCCATGCCGATGCCCTCATCGACCACACGGATCTGCATCCAGTCCACGCCATCGCGTTGGCCGGCATGGCTGGCGGTCAGGCTCAGCCGGCCCCCGTTGGGCATCGCCTGGATCGCGTTGAGCGCCAGGTTCAACATCACCTGCTGCAGCTCGGTGTAATTGGCATCGACCACCAGGCCCTGGTCCTGCACCTGCAGTTCCAGGCGCACGGCATCGGGCACGTTGCTGCGCAACAGCAGTGCGACTGCATCGAACAGGCCATCGATCTCGATGCGTTCACTCGGCTTGCGCGAGCCACGCACGAACGACAGCATCGATTCGGCCATCTCGTGGCCACGACGACCACACTCGGCGATGACGTCGGCCAGGTGGTGCAGCTGTGGATCGTCGGTACGGGCCTTCAGCAGGTCCGGCATGATCAGCAGCGGCTGCAGGATGTTGCGCAGGTCATGGCTGAGGCCGGCGGCGAGCAGTGACAGGCTTTCCAGCCGCTGTGCGCGCATCAGCTCGGTTTCCACGCGTGCGCGTTCAACAGCGCTGCGCGCCTCGCGGATCGCGCGCGCCACCGCCGACGGCAGGCGCGCCGGCAGGTGCTTGATGATGTAGTCGTTGGCACCCTTCTGCAGCGCCGCCACTGCGTTCTCCTCACCCATGGTGCCGGAGACGAAGATGAAGGGCACTTCCGGTGAGGTCTCACGCACGATGCGCAGTGCATCGTCACCGGAGAACCCCGGCATGCTCAGGTCGGACAGCACGATGTCCGGCACGAACGCAGCCAGCGCCTGGCGCAGCTCGACCTCGCTCTCGACACGCTCGAAACGGGCTTCCAGGCCCGCATCAAGCATCTGTTCGGACATCAGCTCGGCATCTTCCGGGGAATCTTCCACCAGCAGGATGCGCAGCGCCCCCAGGGCGGGACCGGTCAGGGGCATGGGCTCACTCGAGTTCCGGTGCCTGGTTGATCAACGCCCAGAACTTGCCCAGGGTCTGCACCGCGCCAAAGAACTGGTCCACGTCCACCGGCTTGACCACGTAGGCGTTCACGCCCATGTCCCAGCTGCGGGCGAGGTCGCTTTCCTCGCGCGAGGACGACAGGATCACCACCGGCAGGCGCTTGAGTTCTTCGTGCTCGCGGATCTGCCGCAGCACTTCCAGGCCATCCATGCGCGGCATCTTGATGTCCAGCAGCAGCACCGCCGGCAGGCCTTCCTCACGGTTGGCGAAGGCGCCGCGGCGCAGCAGGTAGTCCATCACTTCCACGCCGTCTTCGACGTGCACGATGGGATTGGCCAGACGCGCCTCTTCCAGAGCGTCGATTGCCATTTCGGCATCGGCCGGGCTGTCTTCGGCGAGAAGAATGGTGCGCAGAGTCGTCATGCAGAGGGACCTTGTTTGTCCGCGTCGATCGCGGGAGGCAGGTAGAAGTGGAAGGTGGCGCCGACGTCAGGCTCGGCTTCTGCCCAGATACGGCCGCCATGGCGGGTCAGCACGCGGCGCACGCTGGCCAGGCCGATGCCGGTACCCGGGTAGTCGCTGGCCTTGTGCAGGCGCTGGAACACACCGAACAGTTTGGCGGCGTACGCCATGTCAAAGCCTGCACCATTGTCGCTGACCGTGAACTGATGACCACCGTCGGGCTGCAGCTGGTAGTCCACGCGGATCTTTGCCGGCTCGCGGTTGCCCGAGTACTTCACCGCGTTGCCGAGCAGGTTCAGCCAGACCTGGCGGATCATGTTTTCATCGCCGACCACGATCGGCAGCGGTGCGATGCTCCACTCCACCTGATGCGCATGGCCGTTGTTTTCGGCCTCGGCCTGCAGGTTGGAATCGAGCATGGCACGGGTATCGGCCACCAGCGACTGCATGTCCACCGCCTGCTGGCGCATCGCCACGCGCCCCAGGCGCGAGTAGACCAGCAGGTCGTCGATCAGGGCTGCCATGCGCCGCGCCGAACTGGAGATCACTTCAAGGTAATGGCGGCTCTTGTCGTCGGCCTGCTCGCCCAGATGGCGCGACAGCTTGTCGGAGAAACCAGCAACATGGCGCAGCGGCGCACGCAGGTCGTGCGAGACCGAATAGCTGAACGCCTCCAATTCGCGGTTGACCTCCGATACCTGCGCCACCTTGCCCTCCAGCTGGCGGTTCAGCTCTTCCACGCGCAGCTGCACGGCCCGCTGCACGGTGACGTCACTGACGGTCATCAGCACCACCTCGTCATCGGTATCGGGCAGCGGCATGCGCCGGGCGTTGAGCAGCATGTAGCGCACCATGCCGTCGGCGGCGCACTGTTCGTGCTCGAAGTCCCATAGTTCGCGGCCACGCAGCAGCACATCGGACAGTCGCTGGCGCATGACCGGATCCCGCCAGGCGCCATCACCGACCGATTCCAGCAGCAGGCCATCGGCACGCTCATCCTGCAACCCGTACAGCTCAGCAAATGCAGGATTGTGCAGCTGTACACGCAACTCACGATCCAGCAGCACGATCGGCTCACGCACAGTCTGCAGTACCGACGCCGCGCGCGCGGCCGCGCGCTGCGATTGCTGTTCCGCATGCAGGCGGCGGCCGATCTGCCGCTGCAACAACCACAGCACCAGGCCCAGCAGGGCCAGCTGCACCACCAGCGAGCTCCAGGAAACAAACTCGGTCTGCCTGCGCTGGCGTGCGGCCTGCTCGGCGCGCAGAGCCAGCAACTTTTCCTCGCTGGCCTGCAGCTCCTCGACCAGGCCACGGATCGGGTAACGCGTGCTCAGGTCCTGCACCAGTTCACGCTGGTCGCTGTTCGGTTCGGACTTGGCCAGCTCGCGCGCGACCACCAAGCGCCCGTCCAGCATCGACTCGATGCGGCCGATGCGGATCAGCTGTTCGGGATTGTCGCGGGTCATGCGGCCGAGCTGGGCCAGCCGGCCCGGTATTTCATTCGCTTTGGCCATGCGCTCACGCAGGCCCGGCGCGTCCACACCCTTGGACAGCGTCAGCGCAGCCGATTCGACATCGCGGACATCGGCCTGCAGCTGTTGCAGGGCCACGCCCACGGCCTGGGTGTGGCTGACCCAGGCCATCGCTTGTTCGTTGTCCTGCTGCAGTTTGCGCAGGGTCAACCACGGCACCACGATGATCGCGGCAGCCGCCAGCGCCAGGGCCGGCAATCGCCAGCGATCCCAGACGTCATCACTGAAAACCTGCGCCATAGTTCCTCGTCAGCACGGCCGCGGAGCGTAGGCCGATACCGGCCCGGCTGCGGCGGAACGGGCAATATAGCGCAGGCGGTCACAACTCTGGAGTTTCCAGCCTGGTTGGCTGAACGGGTTCCGGAAACCCACGGTAGGGCCGGCCGGGGCCGTCGGCTCTGCTTCGTAGAGTCGAGCTCGCTCGACTGCTCGGGCGGTTGACTCGGGGTTGATCTGCAGTGGAGCGAGCCGAGCAAGCTCGAATCTACCCGGGCAGTGGGCGCCCCATGCGGGGCGCCCACCGGGTTCAGCGCTTGGCGGCCGCGCTGACCTTCAATGCGGCGGCATCGACGCGGGTCACGCCCTTGATGCCCTTGGCAGTTGTGACCGCCTTGTCTTTCTCGGCCTGGGTGGCCACGGCACCGCTCAGGCTGACCACGCCATTCACCGTTTCCACCTTGATTTCGGTGCCCGGGACGTTGCTGCTGGCCAGCAGGTCGGCCTTCACCTTGGTGGTGATCCAGCTGTCGGTCACCGGCTCGTTGGAATCATGGCGGTCGGCGTGGGTGGCCGGATGAGTGCTGGTCGGCGGGCTCTTCGCGGCCGGATCCTTGGCGAATGCGGCCGAGGAGGACAGCGCCAGGCCCAGCGTCAGGGCGGAAGCAATCAGCGTGCGGGTGGTATTGCTCATCGTGTCGTACTCCTTCGGAATGTGCTGCCAGTCTGGACATACCGGCGTAGAGCAGGCGTGGCGTTACGGTCATGCTGCCGTGAATCGAAGCGTTTCCAACGGCAACGGTTCAGTTTTGGCCTGCCATCCCCCGTCGTTTACCCTGCCCTTCCCCACTGCCGGAGCTCTGCCATGCGCCCCGACCTGCAACTGGCCCTGATCGGCTACGGCCTCGCCGGCCGCGTCTTCCATGCGCCCCTGATCCAGCACACGCCCGGCCTGGTGCTGCACAGCATCGTCAGTTCGCAACGCGACACGCTGCTGCGCGCGTTCAGCGACGTGCACGTGCGTGCCACGCCGCAGGAAGTGTTCGGCGATCCTGCAGTGGATGCGGTAGTGATTGCCACACCGAACGAACAACACGCTCCGCTGGCCATCGCGGCGTTGGCCGCGGGCAAGCACGTGCTGGTCGACAAACCGTTCGCGCTGGACGTGGCCGAAGCGGAAACGGTACTGGCTGCGGCGCGCGACGCCGGGCGCATCGCTACGGTGTTCCAGAACCGGCGCTTCGACGCCGACTTCCTCACCCTGCAGGCACTGCTGGCGCAAGGCGTGCTGGGTGATGTTGCCGAATGCCACGCGCACTTCGACCGTTACCGGCCGCAGGTGCGCGACCGCTGGCGCGAGCAGGATGGCCCCGGCAGCGGCCTGTGGTACGACCTGGCACCGCACCTGCTGGACCAGATGCTGGAGCTGTTCGGCTGGCCACAGTCGATCGATGCCGATCTGGCCGTGCAGCGCGAAGGCGGCAGCGGCATCGATTACTTCCATGCGGTGCTGCACTACCCACGGCATCGCGCAATCGTGCATGCCGGTTCGCTGGTTGCGGCGCAGACACCACACTTCAGCGTGCATGGCAGCAAGGCCAGTTGGATCAAGCACGGCCTTGACGTGCAGGAAGCGCAGTTGCGGCGTGGGGTTGCGCCGGGGGCGCCAGGCTGGGGCATCGATCCACGGCATGGTGAGCGGGTGCAATGCGATGCGGAGGACAACGTGCAGCGCAGTACTGTCGACAACCTGCCCGGTGACTACCGGCGGTTGTATGCGCAGTTCGCGGCGGCGATGCATGGTGACGGCGAAGCGACGGTCAGCCCGATGCAGGCGCTGCAGCTGATGCGGTTGCTGGAGGCGGGGATGGTCAGTGCGCGCGAAGGGCGGCGGGTTCAGTTGGGGTGACCGGCAGGGCTGCGCCCTGCACCTGCCGAATCAACGGCAACGTCAACGTCAAAGCAATAGCTGGCTATCCATGTGATGGCGGGGGGGCCGCTCACGCCCCCGCAACCGGACCCACTCCGCCTTCGACAGTTATCCGCGCCCGACGGTAGGTGTCGACCTTGGTCGACACATCGACGTGGAAACCATTGGCTTCATGGGGTCAGAGCCCTTTCCTGCGGAAAGGGATCCGACCCCACCGCAGTGATTACGACTTCTTGATGGCATGGCCGCCGAATTCGTTGCGCATCGCCGACAACAGGCGGTCGGTGAACGAATTCGATTCACGCGAGCGCAGGCGTTCCAGCAGCGACAAGGTGATCACCGGCGCCGGTACATCCAGTGCGATCGCTTCGGCAACCGTCCAGCGACCTTCGCCGGAGTCTTCCACGTACGGTGCAATGCCATCCAGCGACGGATTGCGCTTGAGCGCCTCGGTGCTAAGGTCCAGCAGCCACGAACGCACCACGCTGCCGTGGCGCCACACCTCGGCCACCTGGGCCAGGTCCAGCTCCATTTCCTGCTTGCGCTCCATCAGTGCGAAGCCTTCGGCGTAGGCCTGCATCATTCCGTACTCGATGCCGTTGTGGACCATCTTGGTGAAGTGGCCGGCGCCGGACGGGCCGACACGCGCCCAGCCGCGGTCTTCGGCCGGTGCCAGCGTGCGCAGCAGCGGTGCGACCTGCTCCACCACCGACGCTTCGCCACCGACCATCAGGCTGTAGCCTTCCTGCAGGCCCCACACGCCACCGCTGGTGCCGCAGTCGACATAGCCCAGGTCGTCCTCGGCCAGCGCCTTGGCGCGGCGGATCGAGTCCTGGTAGTTGGAGTTGCCGCCATCGATGACGATGTCACCCTCGGCCAGGTGCGGGGTCAGCTGGCCCAGGGTCTGGTCGACGGTTTCGCCGGCCGGCACCATCAGCCACAGCACGCGCGGTACCGGCAGGGCGGTGACGGCCGCGGCCAGCGAATCAACCACTTCCAGGCCGGCCTCGGCAGCGCGCTGGCGGGCGCCCTCGCCCGGGTCGTAGCCGACCACGCGGTGGCCGCCGCGATGCAGGCGCTGGGCCATGTTGGCGCCCATGCGGCCGAGGCCGATCATTGCAATGTCCATTGTTTCACCTTCAGTTGGGGTCTAGGGTCAGGCTGCCTGGCCTGCCGGTAGCCGCGCAGTGGCGCAGCTGCGCCTCGCGCCAACGCCGGTAGAGCGTGGTATGCAGATTGTGCACCGCCAGATCGATCGAAAACGGCGTTCGCGGGTTGCGATCAAGCAGGCGGGCGATGTGGTAGCCGATGGGACGTATACCGCGCGGGTGCACATAGATCACGAACTGCTGGTAGAACGGATCGTCCAGCAGCTGGTCCATTCGCGCGAGCGTGTCGTGGTAGCGCGGTTCCAGCCGTGCACGAAGGTCCGGGTCGCGCTCGAACAGCAGCCGCTCGAAGTAGCGCCGGCCGACGCGCGGAATACGCTGCGCCAGCGTCCACAGTTCGGCATTGCGCTGGTCGTACCAGGCCAGGCCGCCATGCTCAGCCAGTGCCTGCGCGGCGCCCTCGCCCACCTCGACCACGACGAAGTTCTCGGCCTGGTTGCTCAGGTCATCCAGCGTGCCCTTGTCATACACATGCTCGATGAAACCGGGCACGCCAACGAAGGCCTGCCGCCCCATCGCCGACGTGCGCACCGCCTTGCCATCGGCGAAGAAATCGCCGGCATGCGCGCCAAGCAGGATGCTGTCGGTCTTGTGCAGGGCGAGGAAGGTGCCGATCGACAGTTCATCCGCTGCGAACTCAGTATCGAACGCAGCATCGCCATACAGCTCTCGTTGCGTGGCCAGCTGCGCGACCTGGCGGCCGACCCCGCATTCGGCACGCACGGCACCGCTGTAGAACGCCTGCAGCGCCTGACTGTTGCCCGCGCTGGGCACGAAGCCGCGGCCGAAACTACGCGTGCGCTGCCAGCCCTGTGCCTGCGCGCCCTCCAGTCCGAAGCCGATCCAGCCCAGCTGCGGGCCGGAGAAGCGGAAGGCCGGGTTGTCCTGCAATGCCGAGGCCGTACGTTGCGTGGCTGCCCCCAACTGGAAGGCATAGGCGCAGACCGTGGCCGGATCGTCCAGCAGTTGCTGCAGCAGCGCCTGTCGAGCCTGGGTCGGCAATGCCGTCGGCCAGCGCACGCGCAGATCACCTGCCGCCTGCGCTTCAGCCAGCGACGCACGCGTGCACACCGGACCACCCTGCACCTGTGGCGCGGCCACCGTCGCCTCGTCGAATTGCCAGCCCAACCGCTGCAGCAGGCCCTGCGTGCAGTCGATGGGAGCTGCCGTGACCAGCGGCGGGGCCAGCAACAGGGCCACGCACATGAACCTGCCGCGCACGCTCAACCCTGGTCCAGGCTGGCCGGTGCGGGTTCCGATGGTGCGGTCGGAGGCGGCGCGGGCGGGGCTGCGGCCGCCGGCAGATACTGCTGCAGGCGCTGGAAGAAGCGGCGATAGAACTCGGCATCGGTGACCGTGCTGCTGGCCACTTTCACCAGCGAGTCGTCATTGCTGCCGAACGGCAGCGACACCGAGCCCAGCGCACCGACACCGACACTGGCTGAGGTCGGGCTCTTCTTCAGCGCGTAGCGGTCCTGCACCGCGCTGACGAACACCAGCGTCTGGCTGCCACGCGGCGCGCAGGAGATGCGCAGCACCAGCTGTTCGTGGTCATCCTCGCGCGGCTGGAAGTTCTTGTTGCCTTCCACCTGTGTGTCGTCGGAACGGGCGATTGCGTAGCCCTGGCTGAGCAGCGTGCGCCGCGCAGCCTCGCAGGCGTCAGCCGCGCGGCCATCGACGGTGCGCGAGAAGGTATCGCCGGAATCAAAGGATTCGCGCAGCACGGTGCTGTCGGCGGCACGACCACCGCAGGCCGACAGGATCAGGGCGCTGGCGAGCGCCACGGCAGCACTGGAAAAACGGGAGGCCCGCATGGGTACTCCTGCGAGGACAGTACGGCCAAGGGTAGTCCCGCGCCCGTGTGCGGCAGGTCGAAAGTACGCCCACCAGACCCCGTCGTTGCGGCCTGTTCATGCACCGGTAGCGCCGGGCCATGCCCGGCGGAAGCGCGCGATCCACTTCGCTCGCCGGGCATGGCCAGGCGCCACTTGGAATGAGGTCCTCAAACGCAAAGGGGCCGGCAATGCCGGCCCCTCGGGTATCTAACGTCGTCGCCCCGGCTCAGTCAGCCCAGCGACCGGCTCCAGTGGACTGCGGCAGCACCTGCGCCGACAGCGGGCGATCGTTGGCCAGCAGGTTCACCGCATCGGACAGGATCGACGCGGACTCGCGCAGCAGCGGGTCCGGACGCTTCTCGGCAGCCTTTTCGCGGGCGGCATCCTTGACGATGTCGCGCTCGTTGCCGGTCAGACCGTCATCGCTACTGTCATCGGCCAGCGGGTCCAGGGCCAGGCCCAGTTCCTTGCGCATCACCTGGCGCTCCTTGCGCTGGGTGTCCTGGCGCTCACGCTCTGCGCGACGGGTGGCCTCGTTGAGCGAGATGTACTTCTTCGCGGCCTCGGTGCGGAACTGCTGCACGTCCTCGTTCCACCACTGGAATTCCTTGTCGGCGGCAATGCGCGCGTCATGGCGGGTTTCCAGCTTCGGCAGCAGCGGCGCGAAGTTGCCGTACTGGGTGTGCGGCACGGCGGCGATGCGGGTCCACGGCAGCGCGTTGTCGTAGGTGCTCTCGCCGAATTCGGTTGCATCGACGCTGGCCGGGAACGCCAGGTCCGGCACCACACCCTTGTGCTGGGTGCTGCTGCCGCTGATGCGGAAGAACTGGGCGATGGTCAGCTTGACCTGGCCGAAGCGCTGGGTTTCGCCACTCGGCCAACGGTCGAGGTCGACGATGTTCTGCACGGTGCCCTTGCCGAAGCTGGTCTCACCGATCACCAGTCCACGACCGTAGTCCTGGATGGCGCCGGCGAAAATCTCGGAGGCAGAGGCCGAACCACGGTTGATCAGCACCGCCAGCGGGCCGTCCCAGGCCACGCCCTGGTTGCGGTCGCTGTTGACGGTGATGCGACCACCGGATTCACGCACCTGCACCACCGGGCCCTGCTCGATGAACAGACCGGTCAGTTCAATGGCTTCATCCAGCGAACCACCGCCGTTGTTGCGCAGGTCCAGCACCACGCCGTCCAGCTTGTCGTTCTTGAAGCCGGCCAGCAGCTTGGCCACGTCGCGGGTCGCCGAAGCGTAGTCGGCGGCATTACGGCGACGGCCTTCGAAGTCCTGGTAGAAGGTCGGCAGCTTGATCACGCCGATCTTGCGTGCCGGCTCGCCGTTGGCAGCCGGAATGCTCATGGTCTCGCCCTTGGCGGCCTGTTCGGCCAGGCGCACCTTCTGCCGGGTCAGCACCAGGGTGTGGTGCTTGCCGTCGGCACCTTCGGCCGCCGGAATGAACTCCAGCTTGACCTCGGTGTCCTTGGCGCCGCGGATCTTGGCGACGACATCGTCGATGCGCCAGCCGATCACGTCCTCGACCAGGCCGGACTTGCCCTGGCCAACGCCGACAATGCGGTCACCCGGCTTCAGCGTGCCGTCCACCGCCGCCGGACCACCGGCGATGATCTCGCGGATCACCACCACGTCGTCCTGGCGCTGCAGCTGCGCGCCGATACCTTCCAGCGACAGCGACATCGCCTGGTTGAAGTTCTCGGCGGTGCGCGGGGTGAAGTAGTCGGTATGCGGATCGACCGCGCTGGTGTACGAATTCATGAAGAACTGGAAGACGTCTTCGCCCTTCAGTTCGTTGACCGATTTCTGCAGCGTCGCATAGCGCTTGTCCAGCGTCTTGCGGATGTCGTCCGGCTTCTTGCCGGCCAGCTTCAGGCGCAGCCAATCGTTCTTGACCGACTTGCGCCACAGCTCGTCCAGTTCGGCACTGCTGGCCGCCCACGGCACCTTCTTGCGGTCGTATTCGAAGCGCTCGTCGGCGGTGAAGTCCGGCTCCTGCTTGAGCAGCCTGCGTGCATACGCCACGCGTTCGCCGACCCGCTGCTTGTACACGGCAAACACCTGGAACGCCGGCTCCAGCTCGCCACCACGGATGGCCGAGGAAATGTTCGCCTCGAACGGCGCGAAGCGCGCCACGTCGGCCTGGGTGAAGTACTGCTTGCCGCCGTCCAACGTTTCCAGGTAACGCTTGAACACGTCCTTGGAAGTGGCCTCGTCCAGCGCGCGCGGCCGATAGGCGTAGCGGCTGTCGGACAACAGGCCGTACACCAGCTTGGAGGTGGTCACCTGATCGGCAGTTGCCGCTGCGGGCAATGCAGGCGAGTCGGCCTTGGCCGCCAGCGCCAGCGGCGCGACCAGCGCCAGGGCCATCAGGAATGCGGGGGCTTTGAATTTCATTGACGTGCTCGAAGGCGCCTTGCCAAGGGGGAGACTGCGGGGTGTTCAGACACCACGACAGTGCCGAAAGTTGCCGGGTTTGTCACCCGGCCGCGCTCGGTGGAAAACCAGCCTAGCGGGGCCGGTGTAGCAAATTGTGAATGCAGGCGAAGGCACGGCCGAGCCCTTGCTCGGCAAGCCGTCAGCAAGCAGCCGAGCATGGGCTCGGCTCTATAGCAGGCAAAGGCGTGCGAACCAAGGTTCGCACCCACCGGGACGGTTCGCACCCACCGAAGGTGGCGGGCCGCGCCCGCCTGGGGCCTCAGGAGACCCCTGCGCCCTTGGCCTGGACGTCGGCGTGGTACGACGAGCGCACCATCGGGCCGGAGGCCACGTGGCTGAAGCCCAGCTCGTAGCCGTAGTCTTCCAGCGCCTTGTAGTCTTCCGGCGTCCAGTACTTCAGCACCGGATGGTGGTGCGCGGTCGGCTGCAGGTACTGGCCAATGGTGATCATGTCCACGTCATGCGCGCGCAGGTCGCGCATGGTGGCCTTGATCTGTTCGAACTCTTCGCCCAGGCCCAGCATGATGCCGCTCTTGGTCGGCACCTCCGGATGCTGCGCCTTGAAGTTCTTCAGCAGGTTCAGCGACCACTGGTAGTCCGCACCCGGACGCACGTTGCGGTACAGGTCCGGCACGGTTTCGATGTTGTGGTTGAACACATCGGGCGGGTTCTGCGCCAGGATCTCCAGCGCGCGCTCCATGCGGCCCTTGCCACGGAAGTCCGGGGTCAGCACTTCGATGCGGGTGCCCGGCGACTTCTCGCGGATGGCGGTGATGCAGTCGACGAAGTGCTGGGCACCGCCGTCGCGCAGGTCATCGCGGTCGACGCTGGTCACCACCACGTACTTCAAGCCCATGTCGGCCACGGTCTGGCCGAGGCTGGCCGGCTCGTTGGCATCCGGCGGCTTCGGGCGGCCATGGGCGACGTCGCAGAACGAGCAGCGGCGGGTGCAGACTTCGCCGAGGATCATGAACGTTGCCGTGCCGTGGCCGAAGCACTCGTGGATGTTCGGGCAGCTGGCTTCCTCGCACACCGTCACCAGGCGGTTCTCGCGCAGCTTGGCCTTCAGGTTCTGCACCGCATTGCCCGAGGGAATGCGCACGCGGATCCAGGACGGCTTGCGCAGCACCGGCGCGTCGGCGAACTGCACCGGCGAGCGGTTGATCTTGTCACCGCCCAGCTGCTTGACCCCGGCCTGCAACGGCGCGGCGGACGGAGAATCGCCCTGCACGATCTGCAGGGGAATGGAACGGGCGGTGGATTCAGTCATGGCAGTTCCGGGTGGCGGTCAGGCGGCCGCAGAAAAATCAGGCAGTTCGGGCGTGTGCTGCAGCAGCAGGCCGAACTGGCGGGCCAGGTGGTCCAGCAGCACCGGCTTGACGGCATCCATCCCGGAGGGGCCACCCAAGTCTACCACCGAGGTCACCTGCAACCCCTGATAGCCACAGGGGTTGATACGGTGGAAGGGTTCCAGGTCCATGGCCACGTTGAAGGCCAGGCCGTGGAAGGTGCAGCCACGGCGCACGCGGATGCCGAGCGCGGCGATCTTGGCGTTACCGACATAGACGCCGGGGGCGCCCTCGCGGCGCTTAGCGCCGATGTTCCATTCGGCGAGCGTGTCGATGATCGCCTGTTCGATGCGGCACACGTAGTCGCGCACGCCGATACCCAGCCGCGGCAGGCGCAGCAGCGGATAGACCACGATCTGGCCGGGGCCGTGGTAGGTCACCTGGCCACCACGATCCACGTGCAGCACCGGGATCTCACCCGGCGCCAGCACGTGCTCATCCTTGCCAGCCTGGCCGAGAGTGAACACCGGATCGTGCTCGACCACCCACAGCTCGTCGGCATCGGCGTCGCCACGCTGGTCGGTGAAGCGCTGCATGGCACGCCACACCGGCTCATAGGCCTGGCGACCGAGATCACGGACCAGCGCCGGACGCGGCGCGCGGTGCTCAGGGGCGGCTTCGGCCGGGCAGCTGTCGGCTACAGCGTCCACTTCACTTCCGGATGGTCACGCAGTGCCTGGTGCGCCAGATCGTACTGTTCGCGGCTCTCGGCCTTGAACACCATGCGCACAGACACGTACTTGCCGTTGGTCGAGTGCTTCCAGCTGATGCGTTCATTGACCACATCGATACCGGCAGCCAGCAGCAGGCGGGGAAGCTCATGTTCCAGGCCGCGGTTGGCCGGGCCCATCGCGCTGAGCTCGAACTGGCCGGGGAACTGGAAGCCGTGGTCGGGGTTGTCGGACTTGATTTCCATGCCCCCATTATCGGGCCGCAGGGCAACAAACCCAAGAGTATTCATCAACGTCAAACGCGGCATCTGCGGGCCGCTGCGTTGCAAGGGGGCCTACACATGGAAAAGGCCGGCCCGTGAAGGCCGGCCCCTGGCAGGACACATACCGCACGCGGCCGGTATGCAGGCCGCTTACTTGGCCGTTTCCATCAGGGTGGAGTTGACCCAGCCCTTGTTGCCCATTTCGTCTTCCACTTCCCACATCGTGCCTTCCTTGACACCGGTGGGGTACAGCAGCATGCCCGGCTCCAGCGAGCGTACCGGCGCGCCGGTGCCCTTGGCATTGGCCAGCAGGCGACCGGCCTTGAGCATGGTCACGGCCTGGCCGGCGTTGGCGGCCGACGCATTGGCCGGAAGGCCACCCAGCTCGGCCACCATGTTGGTGTAGGCCTGCAGGTAGGCCAGGGTGATCACCTGGCCGATTTCGGTATTGGCATAGCCGCCCACGCCCATGGCCCCGATGCCGCCGCCGCCGAACAGGCCGCCACCAGCGCCCCAGCCCAGGTCGGTCTTCTTGGAGTTGCCCTCGACAATGGCCACCTGCTCGGAGGAGCGCACGTCGGTCAGGGTCAGGGTCACGTCGGCGGTCTTGCTGCGGAAGTTCAGCCCGCCGACCACGGCACCGGCCTTGCCGCCGATCAGGCCACCCAGCAGGCCACCGATGGCGTTGCCGCCGGAGTTGCTGTTCTGCGAGATCAGGTCGGGCACCAGCACGTAGTCGGCGGCACGGATCTGGCCCTTGCCGATGTTGGAGCGGCCGCGCAACTGGCCTTCGCTGGCCAGCGCGCGCTCAGCCTGGGCCGCCGCCATGCCGACCCCACGGTCCACCAGCGTGAAGCACTTGGACTTGTTGACGAACACCTTGATCAGCTTCGAAGGCGCCGGCAGCTGCTGGCCGGTCCACCAGTTCACAACGTCTTCCGGCTCGATCACCGAGATGGAGCCCAGCGGCTTGGTGCACACCGGAATCTCGGCCTGGCCCTTCTTGCTCTGCTCCTGGGCAGAGGTACGGCTGTTGGCAAAACTGTCACGCAGGCCAGCCGAAGCCGGGGCACTGATGGCCACCAGACCGACACCCAGCAGCGCGCAGGCCAGCGCATGGGCGAGCGAATTCGATTTGTTCATTTGAGTCATCCAGCACCTCGCCGACGGCGAAGCACAATCCATGGGTTGAGAAAGGGTCTGGGACCTGAATCCTTTGCGACGCCCCCCAGGCGTCGGCGCAGAGAATAGGGCAAGGTGCCCCCAACCACAACCGCAGCTGACTGGACGTGCGGTTTGGCCCCCGCCGGGGCGCGCGACCGGTCCCGAGCACGGGGCCACCGGCACCCGTCCCTGCCCGCAGTCCCCCACATTCCGTATCACATCGTGTCGGATGGACAATGTTGTTTTCGGAACAGACAAGTGAGCGCCGTGTGGTCGTTTCACGGACCGCCTGGGGGTACCGTGTCGCGGCTGAAAACGACAAATAGAATCCGCCCCCCATGAGCCCCCCTTCCAAACGCTGTTTCGCAGCCTTCGGGCTGTCTGGCCTGCTGGCCACCGCCCTCCCCCTTGCTGCCCAGGCAGCTGAACAATGTGGTCCGGACGCGATGCGCGACCATCCGCCGCAGATCAACTTCCGCGTCGACAACGACCTGTTTGGCGGCCGCCACCAGGACCAGGGCTATACCAACGGCGCGCAGCTGACCCTGGTCTCGCCGAATCTGGTCGACTACACCGATGACCCGTGCCTGCCGCGTATGGCGCGTTGGGTGAACCAGTACCTGGAAGGCCTGCACCCGGGAAAGTTCGAACAACAGAACATGATCTTCAGCATCGGCCAGGGCATCTTCACCCCGACCGACCCGACGCGCCGCGACCTGATCGAGGATGACCGCCCGTATGCCGGTGTGCTGCTGGCCAGTTTCGGCTTCAACGCGCGCAGCGGCGACCGCCTGCAGACCACCCAGCTGGCGCTGGGCGTGGTCGGCCCGTGGGCGCAGGGCAAGCAGGTGCAGGATGCGGTGCACAACATCCTCAACGACAAGAAGTTCGAAGGCTGGGACAACCAGCTGCACAACGAGCCGGTGTTCATGCTGACCCACGAGCGCATGCGGCGCTGGCCGGCCGATGCCAGCGTCAATGCCGGCGGCTGGGGCTGGGATGCGATCAGCCACTACGGCGGCGCGATCGGCAACCTGGAAACCAAGGCCAACGCCGGTGGCGAAGTGCGCTTCGGCTGGAAGCTGCCCGACGACTTCGGCAGCACGCCGTTGCGCCCGGCCGGCGAAAACACCGCGCCGACACGTGGTGGACGTGCCAGCGGCTGGTCGTGGCACATGTTCTTGACCACCGACGCGGCGTGGGTGATCCGCGACATTACGCTGGACGGCAACACGTTCCGCAGCAGCCACAGTGTGGACAAGCGCCACGTGGTCGCACAGGGCGGTTATGGCATTGCAGTGATGCGCGGCCGTTGGAAGTTCGCGGTGGCGCGCTACCACAGCACCCGCGAATTCGATGGCCAGCGCCAGTCGCCCGTGTTCGGCAGCTTCACCATCAGCCGGTCGCTGTAAGGTAGTTGCCGACCGTTGGTCGGCACACCGATTCCAACGAAAAAGGCCGGCATTCGCCGGCCTTTTTCGTTCACCACGCCAAGGCGTGGATCATTCCGATTCCCACCACATCCAGAAGCTGTCCCACAGGCGCTTGAAGAAGCCGGCCTGCTCAACGGCAGCGACCGCCACCAGCGGCGCTTCGGCCACCAGCTTGCCATCCAGCATCACCTTCACGGTGCCGATCTGCTGGCCGGCGGTGAACGGTGCTTCCAGGGTCTTGGGTACGTCGATGCTCGGCTTCAGGTCGTTGTAGCGACCGCGCGGCACGCTCACCAGCATCGGCTGGGCCACGCCCAGCTGCACCTTGTCGGTGGTGCCCTTCCAGACCTTGTGCTCGGCCACGGCCTTGCCCGGCTCATACAGGCGGTGGGTCTCGAAGAAGCGGAAGCCCCAGTTCAGCAGCGCCAGGCTGTCGTCGGCACGCTGCTTTTCCGAAGCGCCACCCAGCACCACGGCCACCAGGCGCTGGTCGCCGCGCTGGGCAGAGCTCATCAGGCAGTAACCGGCTTCCGAGGTGTGGCCGGTCTTGATGCCGTCCACGCTGCCATCGCGCCACAGCAGCAGGTTGCGGTTCGGCTGCTTGATGTTGCCGACCTGGAATTCCTTGATCTTGTTGTACGCGTAGGTTTCCGGGTAGTCGCGCACCATCGCGCGGCCCAGCAGGGCCAGGTCGTAGGCGCTGCTGTGATGGCCCGGGGCGGTCAGGCCGTGGGCGTTCACGAAGTGCGAGTTCTTCATGCCGATCTTGGCAGCGTAGCTGTTCATCAGCGAAGCGAAGGCTTCTTCGCTGCCGGCCACGTGCTCGGCCAGGGCGATCGCGGCGTCATTGCCGGACTGGATCGCCATGCCCTTTTCCATGTCTTCCAGGCGTGCAGTCTGGTTGACCGGGAAGCCGCTGTAGCTGCCATCGGTACCCGCGCCACCTTCGCGCCAGGCGCGCTCGCTCATCATCACCTGGTCGTCCGGACGGACCTTGCCGTTCTTGACCTCGGCGGCGATCACGTAGGACGTCATCACCTTGGTAATGCTGGCCGGGGCCAGCTGTTCGTTGATGTTTTCACCAGCCAGCACCTGGCCGGTTGCGTAATCCATCAGCACCCAGGCTTTGGACACGCTGGGCGCGGGTGCCGGCGGGGTGGCGACGGTGGCCGGGGCAGCGGCGGCAGGCGCCGGCGTGGCCGGGGTCGGCAGCGGCGTCTGGGCGGAGGCCAGGCCCACCACCAGGGTGGCGGCCAGGGCGGTGGCGGCGGAACGGAAATTCATTGGACAGCAGGCTCCAGGGGACGGCCGGGAATGGAGGGTGGAACGTAACGGCCATTGTAAGGCCGGGGGAGCATGGGCCGGCAGCACCGGCCCGGGCGGATCAATCCTTGACGATCTGCGGCGAACCCAGGCCCAGACCGGCGATGCGGCCGGCAAGTTCCGCGGCACTGGCATGGTCGCTGGCGGGAACGCGCAGGCGGAACAGGGTGCGGCCACCGGCAGCGATGTCGCTGATGGTCGCGCCGACGATACCGGCGGCGTTGAGCTGGCCCATCGCGCGGTTGGCGTTGTCGCGGCTTGAGAAACTGGCGACCTGCACCATCACCGCGCCCACTACCTGCTGCGACAGGCTGGGTGCCGCTGGCGTGGTGCGGACCGGCGCCGGCGCAACAGCACGCGGCGTGGTGCTGGCAACGACCGCCTGTGCCGGCGCGGTGCCGCGTACCGGCGGCGCACTCGGCGGCAGGCTGCTGACCGCCACGTCCGGCACGGTGCTGGCCACGCCCTGGGTGGTGGCCGGCTGGCCGCGCGCCGGCATGCCCTCGGCAGGAAGGCCCTTGACCAGGCGATCGATGTCACTGTCGGCGGCGGCACGTGCGCCCGGTACCGGCCGCGCACTGGCCACCGCAGTTGCCGCAGCGGCGGCTTCCGCAGCCCGGCGTTCGCGACGAGACGGCTTCTGCGCCATCAGGTTGCTTTCGCCCGGCTGCAGCGCGCGCACTTCGACGTTGCCGGTGCCGCGCTGGGTAATGCCCAGGCGCACGGCGGCCGCATAGCTGAGATCGACCACGCGGCCGTCGTGGAACGGGCCACGGTCATTGACGCGCACGATCACCGATTCGCCGTTGTCCAGGTTTGTCACGCGGGCGAAGCTGGGCAGCGGCAGCGTCTTGTGCGCGGCGGTGAACTGGTACATGTCGTAGACCTCGCGGTTGGAGGTCAGGCGGCCATGGAACTTGGCACCGTAGTACGACGCGGTACCGCGCTCGACATAGTTGCGGGTGTCGTCGAGCACCTTGTAGGACTTGCCCAGCACCACGTACGGGGTCTTGTTGCCGATCGCCGAGCGTTCTTCCGCGGTTACTTCCGGCTCGGGGATGCAGGCCACGTTGGGAATGTAGTCTGGCGTGCTGTCACGCACGCCCGGCTTGTACAGGCCACCGGCAGTGTAGTTGCCGCGGGTATTGAGGTCTTCCTTGGCGGCCGCATACGGCGAGCCCTCCGGGCAATGCGCCGGGCGTGAGCCACGGCCCTGCACCAGCGTACCGCCGGACTTGCCGCCATGGCCGGCCGTGGCCGGCTTCTTCGGCGCGCTGCTGCAGGCAGCCAGCGCGAGGACGATCAAGCCTGGGACCAGCCATCTGATGTTCATGCCGGGGGCAGCTCCTGTCCGGCGATGGCCTGGGACAACTGGAACACGGCCATCGCGTACATCTTCGAGAGGTTGTAGCGGGTGATCGCGTAGTAGTTCTGGAAGCCCAGCCAGTACTGCTTGCCGGCGCTGCCTTCAAGGGTGATCGGGGTAGCGGTGGCGCCCGGCTGTACCGCTGCGTTCGGCTGGTAGCCGCGCTGCGCCAGATCGGCCAGCGACCAGGTGGGCATCCACTCGGTCGGGTTGAATTCCTCGCGGCCAGCAGCCAGCGTTGCTGGCACGGCGACCTGGCCACCACGTACCCAGCCGCCCTTCTTCACGAAGTAATTGGCGATGGACGAGAACACGTCGTCATAGCTGGTGAACAGGTCGCGGCGACCATCGCCGTTGCCGTCAACGGCGTAATCCAGATAGCTGGACGGCATGAACTGGCCCATGCCCATCGCACCGGCATAGCTGCCCTTGAGCGTAGTGATGTCCAGGTTTTCTTCGCGGCCCAGCTCGAACAGCTTGGCCAGCTCATCGCGGAAGAACAGTTCGCGGCGCACTTCGCGCTCCAGCTTGGCCGGGTCGCCACTGCGCGGGTAATAGAACGCCAGCGTGTACAGCGCATCGAGCACGCGATGGCTGCCGGCGTTCTTGCCGTAACTGGTTTCCACGCCGATGATCGCCACGATCACTTCAGCCGGCACCCCGGTGCGCTGCTGCACGCGATCCAGTTCGGCACGGTGCTGGGCCAGGAACGCGCGGCCGCCATCGATGCGTGCCTTGCTGATGAACATCGGCCGGTATTCGTTCCACGGCTTGACCCGTTCGGCCGGGCGCGACATGGCGGCGATGATCGGCTGGCGCACCTGCGCCTGGTCGAGCACGCTGCTGATCTGCTCCGGCTTCAGGCCGTAGCGCTTGGCGGTATCGGCAATGAACCGTGCCCGCGCAGTCTCGAACGGGACCGGGGTGAGGTCGACCGGCGGCGCGGTGGCAGCGGTGGCTTCAGGCGCGGCCTCGGCCGGGCCATGGGCCTTGGCGGCAGGTTGGCGCGGCGTACTGCTGGCCTGGGGCGAAGACGGTGGGGACTTCGGCTGGGTCGCGCAGGCGACCAGGCCGAGGGTGAGCATGCAGGCCAGAGTGCGTCGAATCATCGTCGCAGGTTAGCAGGTCATGGATGAATTAAAACCCCTAACACCATGAATCACAACGATTTGCCTGCGAGCAGCGGGAAATGTGAAGACCTCGTGATCCCGTTTCCCCATTCAGATAGAGGTTGCCGGTTGCGTCCCCATCCCCGCAGACGCAACCGGCGACCGGATCCGGTCGGTACCTGCGCGGCTGCCGCTCCCCAGTGGCAGTACCCCGCGCTCCCTGTACCCGTTGGACCAGTACTGCTTCCCGCCCGACGCCCCCTCGCGCTGCAACGATTGACGGCGCGCCGTGCCGAACGGGCCGCCATTGTGCAGGCCGATTACGACAAGTCCATTGATCAGGATCAACGCGCTGTAAAAGTGTGAACCAGATAACGTTTTTTACGGACTTTGGTCGGCGGGCGTGCTGCCGTGCATCGTCGTGAGAACGCTTCCACAACGGGCGTTGCGCAGAGTCAGGAAGTTTCCATCCAACGGCGCAGCCCCTCGTGGGTGGTGTCTGGTTGGTCGTGGAAAGCAGAAGCCGTGGGTGGGCCGGTCGGGCTGGGTGCGCGGGGGACGCCGTGAATCCGTCCCTGGAGGCTTGGCAGCCGCATCCATGCGGCTGACACCCCCGCGTACCCAACCCGACCGCCCTCTGACAGATTTCGGAGGTCTGCCACCCACGGAGAAGAAAGAGAAGATCAAAAGCGGGTCGCGCGCTGCGCTTGCTCGTGAGCCGAGCATGGCTATGCCGGTCGTCCTGACCGGCACCCTTCGGGCCGTCGCCGTGGGCGACGTTGGCAGCGGCTCCTGCCGCTGCCTTCGGCTCTACACAAGGCAAGGAAGCGACCCGCCAGGCCGTTTTTGCTTTTGATCTTCTCTTTCTTCTCCGTGGGTGGACGCGCACGGAACCTGTCCGTGGCCGGGTAGATGGGCTGCGCAGGGGCGTGAGCCGCATGGATGCGGCGACCGAGCTTACATGGACGTACTTGCAGCGCCCCCTGCGCAGCCCATCTACCCGGCCCCACCGATGAACTGCTTTGCGCGACCACCCACGAGGGGCTGCGCCGTTGGCTGGAAACCCTATCCCCCGTGCACCGGCCGGTGCCCACGTACCGCCATCACCAATCCGATACCGGCCAGCAGCGAGACCGCCGATGTCCCGCCGTAGCTGATCAACGGCATCGGAATGCCCACCACCGGCAGCAGGCCGGAAATCATTCCACCGTTCACCAGTACGTAGACGAAGAACGCCAGCCCCAGGCTGCCGGCCAGCAACCGTGCATGGGTGTCGCGCGCCTGCACCGCGATCCACAGGCAGCGCCCAACCACAAATAGATAGAGTGCGAACACTGTCGCCACGCCGATCCAACCGAACTCCTCGGCGAGCACTGAAAATGCGAAGTCGGTCGTGTACTCGGGCAGGAAATCCAGTGTCGCCTGCGTACCCTGCCCCCAGCCACGGCCCTGCCAGCCTCCGGAGCCGATGGCGATGCGAGACTGCAGGATGTTCCAGCCGGTGCCGAGCGGGTCCGCCGCTGGGTCAAGGAAGGTCAGCACGCGATCCTTCTGGTACTGCCGCAGCAGTCCGAACCACGCCAGTGGCGCGGCCACCGCCAGCCCCGCCGCACCCGTCGCCACCCAGCCCCAGTGCAGGCCGGCCAGCAACAACGCAAACACGCCGCTGGCGGTCACCAGCGTGGCGGTGCCGAGGTTGGGCTGCATCAAGATCAGAACCGCTGGCACGCCAATCAGCACCACTGCGGTGAGTACCGAGCGTGGCGACGGCGGCAACGGCTGCCGATGCAGGTACCAGGCCATCATCAACGGCAGGCTGAGCTTGAGCAGTTCGGACGGCTGCAGGTAGAACACGCCCAGGTTGAGCCAGCGCTGCCCGTACTTGCCGGTGCCGATCACATACACCGCCATCAGCGGCAGCATCGACAGTGCATACAACGCAGGCGTCCATGCGCGCAGACGCAGCAGCGAGACACGCGACAGCAGCCACATTGCCAACAGACCACCGGCAAAGCGCGCCGCCTGCCCGGCCACTGGTCCGGACACGCTGTGAAGCACCGCCAGGCCGGCGGCCATCAGGATTAACAGCGCGACCAGCAACGGCAGATCGATCGTGCGCACCGCCTCACGGCAGCCGCCAAGCATACGTTTCCATTCCACGCGGCCACGGTAGCAACGGGCGCTTGCGTGAAGCTGTCATGGTGCTTCTGCGTTTGTAGCGTCGAGCCATGCTCGACTGCTTCCGAGCTGTGGGGTCAGATCCCTTTTTCCTGTGGAAAAAGGGATCTGACCCCACAGCCGGACTCAACCGTAGCCGCCGTGCACCGGGTTGTGACTGCGCACGGCCATCACCAGCCCGAAGCCGGCCAGCAGCGAAACCGCCGAGGTGCCGCCGTAGCTGATCAGCGGCATTGGCACGCCCACCACCGGCAGCAGGCCGGAAATCATCCCGCCGTTGACCAGCACGTAGACGAAGAACGCCAGCCCGGTGGCACCGGCCAGCAGGCGCGAATAGGAGTCGCGTGACTGGCTGGCAATCCACAGGCAGCGACCGATCACCACCAGGTACAGCGCCAGCACGGTGGCCACGCCGATCCAGCCGAATTCCTCGCTCAGTACCGAGAACGCGAAGTCGGTGGTCTGCTCGGGAATGAAGTTGAGGTGCGACTGCGAGCCTTCGCCCCAGCCCTTGCCATCGAAGCCGCCGGAGCCGATCGCGATCTTCGACTGGATGATGTTCCAGCCTGCGCCCAGTGCATCCATCTCCGGATCCAGGAACATCATGATGCGGTCCTTCTGGTAGGGCCGCAGCAGCCAGAACCAGGCCACCGGTGCGACCGCTGCCACGCCACCCACGCCCAGGCCAACCCACCACCACGGCAAGCCGGCCAGCAGCAGCACGAACACGCCACTGGCAGCGATCAGCACGCCGGTGCCGAAGTCGGGCTGCAGCATCACCAGGCCGGTCGGCACACCAATGATGACCAGGGCAACCAGCACCGTGTTGAAGCGCGGCGGCAGCGGCATCTTGTGCAGGTACCAGGCCACCATCATCGGCAGGCTGACCTTCAGCAGTTCGGCCGGCTGCAGGTAGAAGAATTTCAGGTCCAGCCACTGCCGACCGTACTTGCCGGTGCCAAGCACGAACACTGCCAGCAGCGGAATCATCGAGATCGCATAGATCATCGGCGTGGCCGAGCGGATGCGCAGGATCGGCACCCGCGAGATGCCCCACAGCGCGGCCATGCCCACCGCGAAACGCGCGCCCTGGGCCATCACCAGGCTGTCGCCGCCTGCGCTCTTGAGTGTCGCCAGACCGATCACCATCAACGCGCCCAGCGCCAGGCACAACACCCAGTCCAGCGTGCTGAAGAAGCGGCGCAGCATGTCGCCGGCCCAGCGCAGGAATACTTTCATCGCGCGGGCTCCGCGGCGGTCGGGCGTGGTGTGACCGGCAGTGCGGCGGCAGCCGGCGTACCCGGCTGTGGTGCAGGTACCGGTTCCGGCGCAGGCACGCCGACCAGCACCGGGTGCTCACCCATCTGTCCGGCGGCGAGGTCGCCCGCCTGACGCGCCCCCACGTCTTCGTTGTCGAACGCGGTGGCGCCGATGGCGGTGGTACCGCGCTCGCTGTCCAGCGGCTGCATGCCTTCAGGCATCTTGCCCAGCAGGTAGGCATCAAACACCTTGCGTGCAATCGGTGCGGCGGCCGCACCGCCGTAACCCCCACCTTCCACCGCGATCGCCAGCGCGATCACCGGCTGATCGACCGGCGCGAAACCGACGAACAGCGCGCGGTGGCGCAGGTGCATCGGCAGACTCTTCGGGTTCACTGCGGCGGTGCCCTTGCGGCTGACGACCTGCGCGGTACCGGTCTTGCCTGCCATCGTATAGGGTGCGCCGGCTGCCATCCGCGCAGCGCTGCCGCCTGGCAGCATGGTGGCCATCATGCCTTCGCGCACCGCCTGCAGGTTGTTCGGGTTCGGGCTGACCGGCTTGCTCTCGCCCGGGTCGGTGGCCATCCAGTCATGGTCGAAACCTGCACGTTGCTGGATCACCAGGTGCGGCGTGCGCAGCTGCCCGTTGGCCAGCCCACTGACACCCCGCGCCAGCTGCAGCGGAGTGACCTTCCAGTCGCCCTGGCCGATGCTGATGTTGACCGTGTCGCCGGGGTACCAGGCTTCCTTGCGGCTCTTCCGCTTGTAGGCCGGCGACGGCAGGATGCCGCCGATCTCGCCGGTCAGGTCGATGCCGGTCGGCTGGCCGAAGCCGTAGTACTCCATGTAATGGTCGAAGCGCTCGATGCCCAGGTCCAGCGCGAGCTTGTAGTAGTAGGTGTTGACCGACTGCGCGATGGATTTGCGCAGGTCGGTCCAGCCATGGCCGCCGCGATGCGAGTCACCCCAGCCACGCGAGGTGCCGGGCAGGTAGAACATGCCGGTGGAAAGCACTTTGTCTTCCGGCCGGCGCACGCCCGAATCGAGGCCGGCCAGCCCGATCAGCGGCTTCAGCGTGGAACCGGGCGCGACGCCACCGAGCACCAGGCGGTTGAACTGCGGCCGCGACGGGTTGTCGTTCAGCGCCTTGAAGTCGGCATGGGAAATACCGTTGACGAACAGGTTGGGGTCGTAGGACGGCAGGCTGACCATTGCCAGCACCTCTCCGGTGCGCGGGTCCATCGCCACGGCCGAGCCTTCCTGTTCGCCGAAGGCGGCCACCATTGCGCGCTGCAGGTCGGCATCGATCGACAACCGCAGGTCGGCGCCGGACTGCGCGGCGACGCGGCCGATCGTACGGATCGCACGGCCCTGTACGTTGGTCTCGACCTGTTCGTAGCCGACCTTGCCGCGCAACTGCTGCTCGTAATAGCGCTCCAGCCCGGACTTGCCGATGTGGGTCAGGGCTGCATTGCCCTCGCCGAGGATCTCCAGATCCTTTTCATCGACGCGGCCGACGTAGCCGATGATGTGCGCGAACAGGTCACCGTACGGGTAGCGCCGGGTCAGATAGGGTTCCAGCTCGACGCCGGGGAAACGCCAGCGATCGACCGCGAAGCGCGCCATCTCCTCGTCGCTCATGCGCAGCTTCAGCGTGACCGGCAGGAACTTGCGGCGCGCCTTGCGCGACTTGTCGAACGCTTCCAGCTCTTCTGGGCTGATGCTGATGATCTTCGCCAGCCCTTCCAGGGTGGCATCCATGTCCTTGACCTTGTCCGGGGTCACGTCCAGGCGGAAGGCTGGCACGTTCTCCGCCAGCAGGCGGCCGTTGCGGTCGTAGATCATCCCGCGCCCGGGCACCACCGGCCGCGGCTTGATGCGGTTGGCTTCCGAGCGGGTGGCGTAGACGTCGTGGTCCAGCACCTGCAGCTTGAAATACCAGCCGCCCAGGCCCAGCAGGCAGACCAGCACGCCGAGGAAACCCAGCGCCGCGCGACGGCGGAACTGCTCGGCTTCGGCGTGCGGATTCTTGACCTGGCGGCGCGGGATCATGGCTCAGCGCCCGCGCTTGCCGAAGCGCACCGCGTCCAGCAGCACGAACACCAGCGGCCACAGGCCCATGCCCAGCAACGGCGCCCACCAGTACGACCACGGCAGGGTCGGCTCACCCACCAGGATGTGGACCAGCGCACTGACGATGCGGTCGTTGAACAGCAGGCCGCCGATGGCCAGCATCTGCTGCGACATCGGGAAGAAGCGGATGCGGGCACGGAAGCGCTGCAGGATGAAGGCCAGCATCACCAGCCGCAGCGCCTGTTCTCCCAGCACGCCGCCGTACAGCAGATCGGCGATGACGCCACTGGCGAAGGCAATGCCCAGGCCGACACGCTCGGGCGCTTCGATCACCCAGTAGGCCAGCACCAGCGCCAGCCAGTAAGGGCGCAGCGGCTGCAGCAGTGTCGGCAACGGCAACAGGCCGAGCAGCAGGGCCACTACCAGGCTGGCCGGAAGCACCCAGGGGTTGTCGCGCAGGCGGCTCATCGCTGGGCCTCCGGCTGCGGCTGGGTGGGTTGCGGTTGCCGGCCAGCGGCCGGCACTACCGGAGCAGCAGGATCAAGCGACGATGCCGGGGCCACCGTCGGCGTCGCAGACGGAGCCGGCGACCGGCCCACAGCCGGTGCGGGCGTTGCAGGTGCGGGTGTCGGCGTGGCTGTGGCCGGTGCGGTTGCCGCCGGCACAGTTCCGCCCGCGGCCGGGCCACCCGGGGCGGTCTCTTCCAGCTGCAGGCGCAGTTCCGGCGGGATGCGGATCGCCGCACCCGGGCGCAGCAGCAGCACGTCGCGGCCACGGTCGAGCTGGGCCGCCGGCTTCAGTTCGCCGACCAGGAAGGCATGGGTGTCGTCCGGGCGCAGGCCGGTGATGGTGCCGACCGGGAAGCCCGCCGGGAATCGACCGCCGAGGCCGGAGGTGACGATCTCGTCGCCCACTTCCACGCCGGCGCTGAGCGGGATGTCGCGCAGTTCCAGTTTGTCACCGCGGCCATAGACGATCAGGCGCACGCCGTTGCGGGCCACGGTGACCGGCACCGCGTGGTCAGGGTCGGTCAGCAGCAGCACCGTGGAGGTGCTCCCGGTGACGCTGATCACCTGGCCCATCAGACCGCCGACATCGATCACTGCCTGGCCGACGTGCACGCCCTCGCGGCTGCCGGCATCCAGCACCAGGCGCTGTTTCACCGGGTCCAGGTCGATGTCCAGGATCGGCGCCAGCTGCACGTCCAGGCCACTGCGCTCGGCCACGTTCAGCAGCTCGCGCAGCTGTGCGTTGTCCAGCGCGGCGGTCTGCAGCCGGGTCAGGCGAGCGTTGGCCAGCAGCAGCTGGTTGCGCAGTTCGCGGTTCTCGGTCACCAGCTGGCTGTGGCTGGCCGCAGAATCCTTGACTTGGTTGCCGAGCTTGCCTGGCAGGCCGGCCAGTGCCCACACCGGCTGCACCAGGCTGTTGGCCTGCCCGCGCAGGCGCGCCAGCCAGCCGGCCTGGTCGTCAAGCACGATCAGGGTGATGGCCAGTGCGAGGTAAGCCAGCAGCCGCAGCGGGCTGGCGGCATCACCGGATCGGGAAGCGACGGGAGGTCCGGCGTAGGGCGGCACGGCAACGATTCAACTGGCAGAAGGCGGAGGGGAAACACGCGGACGCCCCGCCGGTGCCGACCCGCCATCATGGCGGGCCGCACCCCGGAGGGGCGCTGCGGGCGCAGGCAGCCGGGTCGGCTTACTCCGGCGCAAAGAACTCGTTGCCGTGCATGTCGACCAGCTCCAGTGCACGGCCACCACCGCGGGCCACGCAGGTCAGCGGGTCATCGGCCACCTGCACGTGCAGGCCGGTTTCCTCGGAGATCAGGCGGTCCAGGTCACGCAGCAGGGCACCACCACCGGTCAGCACGATGCCGCGCTCGGCGACGTCGGCGCACAGTTCCGGCGGGGTCTGCTCCAGCGCCAGCTTGACCGCGCTGACGATGCCCGACAGGGGCTCGTGCAGGGCCTCGAGCACTTCATTGGAGCTGATCTTGATCATCTTCGGCACGCCCTCGGCGAGGTTGCGGCCGGAGATCTCCATCTCGATCACTTCCGCCTGCGGATAGGCGCAGCCCAGTTCGACCTTGATGCGTTCGGCGGTGGCTTCACCAATCAGCATGCCGTGGTTGCGGCGCACGTAGTTGGTGATCGACTCGTCGAAGCGGTCGCCGCCGATACGGACCGAGGCCGAGTAGACGATGCCGTTGAGCGAGATCACCGCCACTTCGGTGGTACCGCCGCCGATGTCGATGACCATCGAGCCACGGGCCTCGGTGACCGGCATGCCGGCGCCGATCGCGGCGGCCATCGGCTCTTCGATCAGGAACACGTCACGGGCGCCGGCTTCCTCGGCCGATTCCTTGATCGCACGGCGCTCGACCTGGGTCGAGCCGGCCGGCACGCAGACCAGCACGCGCGGGCTCGGGCGCAGCACGCGCGACTTGTGCACCTTCTTGATGAAGTGCTTGAGCATCGCCTCGGTGTAGGTGAAATCGGCGATAACGCCGTCCTTCATCGGGCGGATGGTGGTGATGTGGCCCGGGGTACGGCCCAGCATCTGCTTGGCCTCGGCGCCGACGGCTGCCACCGAGCGGGTACCACCGATGGCGCGATCCTGACGCACTGCGACCACCGACGGCTCGTTCAGCACGATCCCCTGCCCGCGCACGTAGATGAGGGTGTTGGCCGTGCCCAGGTCGATGGACAGGTCGTTGGAGAACATGCCACGGAGTTTCTTGAACATCTGAGGAAGGAGTCCTGAGGGGTGTCGTGCCCGCCGCGGGATGGCGAAAAAATGGGCAGAAATCGAGGCCGACAAGCCTAGCAACCCGCCTGCCGCCGAGCAAGGAAAAAACTAGCTGAACCCGCGCCTTGACAGGCTTTCGGCCCGATCGGGCATCACCCGGTTCTGGCCCTGAGCGGCACCAGCGGGTAACCTTTGCGCCGTCGGGCGCCCAAGGGCGCCGTTTGCTTGCCTGCTGAACCGGGCCGGCCCACCCCAAAATTCACCGCATAGGCTTACATCGATGTCCGCTCTGATCTGTGGTTCTCTTGCCTTCGACACCATCATGGTGTTCCCGGACCAGTTCAAGAATCACATCCTGCCGGACAAGGTGCACATCCTGAACGTGTCCTTCCTGGTGCCGCGCATGCGCCGCGAGTTCGGTGGCTGCGCCGGCAACATCGCCTACAACCTGCACCTGCTGGGCGGCCAGCCGATCCCGATGGGCACCGTCGGTTCGGACTTCGGCCCGTACCGCGAGTATTTCGAAGGCCTGGGCATCGACCTGACCCGCGTGCGCGTGATCGATGAGCTGTTCACCCCGCAGGCGTTCATCACCACCGACCACGACAACAACCAGATCACCGCCTTCCATCCAGGCGCGATGATGCGTTCCTACGAGAACCACGTGCGTGGCGTGCCCGGCGTGACCCTCGGCCTGGTCGGCCCGGACGGTCGCGAAGGCATGATCCAGAACGCGCAGGAATTCCACGAAGACGGCATCCCGTTCATCTTCGACCCGGGCCAGGCCATGCCGCTGTTCAACGGACCGGAGCTGCGCGCCTTCATCGACCAGGCCGACTACGTGGTGGTCAACGACTACGAGTCGAACCTGCTGCAGGAACGCACCGGTTGGGACGAAAAGGAGATCGTCAGCCGGGTCAAGGCCTACATCACCACCCGTGGCCCGAAGGGCGCGGTCATCCACACCCCGGAAAAGAGCTACGACATCCCGCCGGCGCACGAACGCCGCGTGGTCGACCCGACCGGCTGTGGCGACGCGTTCCGCGCCGGCCTGATCTACGGCATCCAGAAGGGCTACGACTGGCTGACCATCGGCCGCATGGGCAACCTGATGGGCGCGCTGAAGGTGGAGCACCCGGGCACCCAGAACCAGCGCTTCACCTTCGAAGAGTTCAACGAGCAGTTCAAGCAGCAGTTCGGTTACGCGTTGAACGCGTAAGCGAATTGCCCGCGCATTCCGCCTTATCCCCGCGCCGTTGGCGCGCCCCCTTGAACAACAAGGGGGCTTTCCACCCGACGCGCTATCGGGAATGCGTCTGGTAGGTGTCGACCTTGGTCGACACTGCCGGCCAGCGGCCGGCTCAGGACCGCAACGCCGCCCTGCCCTTCCGGCTCAGGGCTTGGGTTTCTCCGGCAACCGGTACAGCTCTTTCTCGTAAGCCAGCGTGCCCCACATGGCATAGGCATGTGCGCGCCGTGCCAGCTCCGGCCGCAGTGGATGTGGCTGCAGCTGATCGGTCGCCGGGTCGTAGCGGAATCCCTGCGCTGGCTTGTCCGGCTGCAGGATGGCGACGTCGTTGCCCTCCATCCATGCCAGGTTGCGGTCGTACTGCATCAGCGCGCGACCCGGTTGCAGCCGCCGCATGTCGGTCAGGTCCTGGCCTACCAGCGGCGTGGGGTCGGCGATGCCCAGCAGCGACAGCAGCGTCGGCGCCAGATCGATCTGGCTGACGATGCGGGTATCCCGCCGCGGCTCGATGCCGCCGCCAAGGATCAAGCCCGGGATATGGAAGTTGGCGATGGGCACCATGTCCTTGCCGAACACGCGCGAGTCATGGTCGGCCACCACCAGGAACACGGTGTTTTCCCAGTACGGTGAGGCCATCGCCTTGCGGAAGAATTCTCCCAGCGCGTGATCGGCATACTTGGCGGCATTGTCGCGGGTCTGCTTGGGCTGCTCGTACAGCTCGATGCGGCCGTCCGGGAACTCGAACGGATCATGGTTGCTGGAGGTGAACACCAGGCCGAAGAACGGCTTGCCCTGCGCATTCAACTGCTGGAACTGCTCATCGGCGCGGTTGAACAGATCCTCGTCCGATGCCCCCCATGATCCGACGAACGTCGGCGTGCGGTAGTCCTTGCGATCCACGATGCGGGTGAAGCCATTGGCGAGGAAGAACTCGCGCATGTTGTCGAAATGGCTTTCACCGCCGTAGTAGAAGCCGGTGTCGTAGCCATGCCGGCCCAATACATCGGCCAGGGTGAAGAAGCGTTGGCGGCTGGCGGGCAGCTTGACCACCGCTTCGGCCGGGGTCGGTGGGAACCCTGTCAGTACCGCCTCGATCCCGCGCACCGAACGCGTACCGGTGGCATACAGGCGCTCGAACGCCCAGCCCTGCTTGCTCAGGCGGTCGAAGTTGGGCGACAGCGGCCGCCCGCCGAGGCTGCCGATGAACTGTGCACCGAGGCTTTCTTCCAGCACGATCACCAGGTTGCGCGGCTTGCCCTGGTGCAGCGGCGGACGCAGTGCCAGGCTCGGCAGCGCCTCGGACACGTACGCCGTGGCAGGCAGGCCACTGGTCGCGTGAAGCTCGTCGACCACCTGCCCCAACGGCAGCTCGCCATAGATGCGCGAGGTCTCGCTGCGGGCAGCCAGCTGGCGCGCCGCATAGCCGACGGTGTACAGCGAGTTGAGTGGCAGCACGTTGATGGTGGGGTCGGTGGAGAACGCCACCAGCGCCGGATTCAACGGCCGATGGCCGAGGCTCGAACGCACACCCATCGCCGCCAGCAGGAGCACCAGCACCGCCAGCGGCAATCGCCACAGCCACCCGGCTTCGACCACCGTCGCCGGGCGGATTTCCACCCAGCGACGCGAGCCGCGCAGCAGCGCCCAGCACAGCACGATCACGGCGACCACTTCGATCACCACCGCCAGCAGATGCCCCCGCAGCAGCGTCATTCCAACTTCTTCGGGGTAGATCAGATATTCAAGGAACAAACGATTGGGCCGCAGGCCGTACTCGGCCATGAAGCTTGGCGTAGCCAGCTCCATGAACACCAGCAGCACGCTGGCCACGATCAGCCACCCGCGCAGGACATGCCGCCAGGCGCGGCCCAACCGTCCTTCGACCGGCAACAGCAGCGCCAGCACCGCAGGGATGCCAAAGAGCAGGCACAGCGTGGACACGTCCACACGCAGTCCCTGCAGGAAGATCGTGGACCAACCGTCGGCGGCACTGACCCGCGCGGCATGCCACAGCGCCAGCCCCAGCCGCGACAGCGACAGGGCCACCAGGCCAAACAGGAAGAAGGCGGCGATCGGACACAGACGCCGGTACAGCGACAGCAACACAGTTCGAGGCATGAAAGGAATCCAGGAATGGAACAACAGAGACCCTTGCCACCTCCCTGGCAGCGGGCCACATCGACCAACGTGTTACCTGACACCGTCGCCAGCGCCCGACCAGGCCGCGACAGTCGTCGGCAGCGGTTCCCCAACCGCCCCCGGCCTCAGCTCCGGCCGGGCTTCCCGCCAGACAAGGGTCCAGCGCGGTGATCGCGAACAATACACTGTGATGGCCGTCTACTTCGACGGCTTTCGACATCTGAACCCTCTCCTCCTGCCCGCCATGGGGCGCAGAGGGTGCCCCGCTAGCGCTGCCAATGCTCCAGCACCGCCGCACAATCGGCCAGGTGCCAGCAGGCCATGTCCGGCCACGGGTTGTCCGGAGCATTGACCAGCAGGGTGCGCGTGCCCGCGGCGCGGCCGCATTCCAGGTCGAAGCGGTAATCGCCCACCATCACCACCTGTGCTGGATCCACCTGCCAGCGCCGCAGGAAGTACTGCAGGCCGTCCGGCGAGGGCTTGGGCTCGGCTTCGTCGCGGCCGATGATGTCCTCTTCGGCAAACACATCGCCCAGCCCGATCGCCTGCAGCGTGACCTGGGCCAGGCTGCGCACGTTGCGGGTGAGGATGCCCAGCCGGCAACCGGCGCCCTGCAGCGCACGCACCAGCGCCACCGCGCCCATCGCCGGCACGGAGGCCGCGGCCAGTTCACGCTCGTGGGCCAGCAGCCAAGCATGCTTGGCGCTGGCCTCTGCAGCGGGCAGAGCGGCCAGGTGGGTGAGGATGTCGTCCTGCGCCGGAATCGCCAGTTCGCGCTTGATCCGCGCGAAATCATGCATCGCCACGGTCAGCGTGCCATCCATGTCGAACACCCAGTGGCGGATTGTCGACAACGCCGCTACTGCCACGGGTGCCACCACGGGTACCGCCAAGGTCACCGCCACCACGCTGGCATGCGGCTGGCATCGACGCCACCGGTCTCGAACACCGCGGTACGGGTGCCACCGGCCTTGACCGGGAACTCGATGCTGATCGACTTGCCCTTGGCTGCCAGCTTCCACAGCGCTTTCTGGTCGGTGATGAACATGGCGATGGCTTCATCGGTCTTCGGCCGCCAGGCGGCCATGGAAATCGGCTTTCCGTCGTCCACGGTCACCTTCACCGTGCACTGCGGGCAGCGGAAATCGCCGGCCTGCAGCACCAGGTAGGCATGCCGCTTCCATTCCGGGTGATCGCGGAACACCAGCTGCACCGGCTTCGCACCGCTGCCATCCACGTCCACCCGTTCCTTGCTGTAGATCTGCGCCGAGACCTGGTTGCCCTTGCTGCCGACCGGAATCTGGTTGTACTGCCACAGCCCCTGCATGCGGCGCAGATCGCGTGCGGCATCGCCCTTGGCCTTGACCTCGTCAAAGCCGGCAGCGATGCGTTCGGCGGCGGCGGTGTCCTTGTACTGGTCCAGCAGCGAGGCACCGTGCAGGCGCGCGCGCTCCCAGTCCTGCGCGGCTACGGCCATATCGTACTGCTTGGCCACGTCCTCGGCTTTGGCTTCCTTTTGTGCCTGCACGGCGGCAGCGGCAGCTTCCTGCGCCTTGCGCTCTTCCTCGGGGTTGCTGCAGGCAACCAGGGCCAGGGTGCAGGCGGTGAGCAGGATCAGTCGTTTCATGGCGGAGGTCCTTTACGGGTGCATCCCGATTCTATCGGCAGCGAAAAGCGGATACAGCAACGGCGGGTTTCCCCGCCGTTGCTGGTGAAGCAGTATCAGGTTGCCGGCCAGCGGCCGGCACTACCGTTTACTTCGCTTCAGCCTTGGACAGCATGTCCTGCACCGAGCCCGTGGTGATCGGGTGGTAGCCCGGCTTGGCCTTCTCGAAGGCCTGCTTGGCCAGCTCCAGACCCTTCGGGGTCTTCACCAGTTCGGCGTAGATCGGCAGGATCAGCTTGCGACGACCGACGCGCTCGATGAACGCGGCGGCACCTTCATTGGCCTGCTCGTAACCGCTGCGGATCGCCAACGGATACCAGCGCATGGCGATCTCGCCATTCGGGGTACCGGTGAAGTGGAACGCCTTGTCCAGCGTGGCCAACTTGTCCAGCGGCTGGGTGGCACCCAGGCCGTCGATGAAGCGCACCCATTCCTGCGTGCTCCAGTCAGCAATGACCTGGCTGCTCGGCACGGTGCCGGCGCTGGCAAAGGCGATGCGTGCGGTATCGACGCTGCTGAAGTTGCGCGACTGCGCCTTGGCCGCGAATGCCGGGATGCCCGGCTCGTCCAGCCATGCCTTCAGTTCGGCCTCGGTCACCGCCGACGGGTTCTTCGGCAGCAGGTTCTTCTTCAGGTACTCGACGAACTGGTCGGTGTTGGCGCTCTGGAAGGCGTGGTCATCGAACCAGCCGCGCAGGAACGGATCGAAGGTCTCGCGGCCGAAGCGCTGTTCCAGGAATTCCAGGAACCACGAACCCTTGACGTAGGCGACCTGGCTGAGGGCTTCGTCGGGGTCACGCTCGTTCAGCGGCGGCAGCGCCAGGGCCTGGTCGGCCGGGCTCATGTCCTTCACTTCGGCCAGCAGATCGGTCTGGTCGATCTGCTTCTCCATCTCGGCCATCTCCTTGCCGTACAGGGCTTCGGTGATGCGGCCCTGGACGTAGGTGGTAAAGCCTTCGTTGAGCCAGATGTCCTTCCAGCTGGCGTTGGTCACCAGGTTGCCCGACCAGCTGTGCGCCAGTTCGTGTGCAACCAGCGAGACCAGCGACTTGTCGCCGACGATCACGGTCGGGGTGGCGAAGGTCAGGCGCGGGTTTTCCATGCCACCGAACGGGAACGACGGCGGCAGCACCAGCATGTCGTAGCGGCCCCAGCGGTATTCGCCGTACAGCTTCTCGGCGGCACCGATCATCTTCTCGGTGTCTTCGAATTCCTTGGCGGCCTTGTTGACCATGGTCGGCTCGGCCCATACGCCGGAGCGGCCGGAGATCGGCTCGAACACCAGGTCGCCGGCGGCGATGGCCAGCAGGTAGGACGGAATCGGCTGCGGCATCTTGAAGGTGTAATCACCGTCACGCGCGGCCTTGGGGTCGTTGTCGGCGCTCATCAGCACCATCACGTCCGGGCGCGAGACCACGTGCGCGCTGTAGGTGAAGCGCACGCTCGGGGTGTCCTGCAGCGGCACCCAGGAACGGGCATGGATGGCCTGCGACTGGCTGAACATGAAGGGCAGCTTCTTGCCTTCGGTCATCGACGGCGCCAGCCACTGCAGGCCCGATGCGGTCGGTGCGGTGTGGTAGGTCACTTCCACCTTCGCCGGCTGCGCCGGAGTCTCGATGGTCAGCTTGCTGCCGAACACCTTGTCGACCGGGGCCAGCACGAACTGCAGCGGGCTGCGCGCGCCATCGGCGGCGATCGCCTCGACCTTGGACACGCTCAGCTCGCGGGTGTCGAGCACCAGCTGCTTGGCGTCCTTCTGCTTCCACTCCAGCGTGTAGGTGGCGGTACCGCCGATCTGCTTCTGGTCGAAGTCCAGCTTCAGGTCCAGCGCGATGTCCTTGATGACGACCTTGTCCGGCTCGGCATACGAGCTTTCGTCGTGGCTGCGGTTTTCGGCGTTCACTGGAGCAGCGGGGGCCTTTTCGGCAGTCGGGGCGGCGGCGGGCGCGGCCGCCTCCTGGGAGCAGCCGGCGGCCAGGGCCACGGCCAGCGGAAGGAGCATCAGCGGATTACGCATGAATCGGGACCGTTACGGGGAACAAACCCCAATGGTACCTCCGTCCGGCCCCGCAGGCGTTGCGCGCTGCGGGGTAATGGCGGGGGGGCCGATCCTGCGCCTCCGGCGCATGCCGACCGAGGTTGGCCTCTACCGGAATGGCGACGGACGCGGTACGGGCGGCCGGGGCTGCGCTGCGCCTCGGGCGCATGCCAACCAAGGTTGGCCTCTACCGGTAGGTGCCAACCTTGGTTGGCACGGATCTGTCATCGCTCGCGGACGGGCGTGTGCCAACCAAAGTTGGCACCTACCAAAGCGGGGCTTACAGCTTGTAGCCGGAATGGATCGAGACGATGCCGCCGGTCAGGTTCTTGTAGTGGCAGCGCTCGAAACCGGCCTGCCCCATCATCGCCTTCAGCTCTTCCTGCGGCGGGTGCTTGCGGATGCTCTCGGCCAGGTACTGGTAGCTGTCCGAATCGTTGGCGAACAGCTTGCCCAGCTTCGGCAGGATCTTGAACGAGTGGAAGTCGTAGATCGGCTTGAACCAGTCGGCGGTGACTTCGGAGAACTCCAGCACGCGGGCCTGGCCGCCGACCTTCAGCACGCGGTACATCTCGCGCAGGCCGGCGTCCTTGTCGGTCACGTTGCGCAGGCCAAAGGCAATGGTCACCAGGTCGAAGCTGTTGTCCGGGAACGGCAGGGCTTCGGCATTGCACTGCACGTAGTCCAGGCCGAGCACCAGGCCGCGGTTGGTCAGGCGGTCGCGGCCGACCGACAGCATGCCGGCGTTGATGTCGCCCAGCACCACCGAACCTTCGGCGCCGACGCGCTCTTTCAGCAGCGCGGCGATGTCACCTGTGCCGCCGGCCAGATCGAGCACGCGGTCACCCGGCTTCACCTGCGCAGTGGCGACGTAGTAGCGCTTCCACGCCCGGTGCACGCCCATGCTCATCAGGTCGTTCATCAGGTCGTAGTTGCGCGCGACCGACGTGAACACCTGGCCGACCAGCTTCTGCTTGTCCTTGGCGGCGACGTCGCGGAACCCGAAATGGGTGGTACCGGATTTGTAGGGGGATTCGCTCATGCCCCGATTATCGCACCGCCGGGGGCCATCGGCACCCCCTGCCCGTATCATGGCGGGCCATGACTTACCGGAGCCCCGCATGATCACCACGCCCGACTACCAGGCCCTGCTGCAGACCGCCATCGCCGAAGCCCGCCAGGGCCTGGCCGAGGGTGGCGTGCCGATCGGCGCGGCGCTGTACCACAACGACGGCCGTCTGCTCGGCTGCGGCCACAACCGCCGCGTGCAGGAAGGCGACCCGTCAGTGCATGGCGAGACCGATGCCTTCCGCAAGGCCGGCCGCCAGCGCCGTTACCAGGACACCATCATGGTCACCACCCTGGCGCCGTGCTGGTACTGCTCGGGCCTGGTGCGCCAGTTCAACATCGGCACCGTGGTGGTCGGCGAATCGCGCACCTTCCAGGGCGGCATCGACTGGCTGCGCGAAAACGGCGTCAAGGTGATCGACCTGGACAGCCAGGAATGCGTGGACCTGCTGGGCGGCTTCATTGCGCAGCACCCGGAGATCTGGAACGAAGACATCGGTGAATGAACACCGCGCAGCCTCCTGTTGAACCCGCTTAATGAACGCTTCAGTGCCGGCACATCCTTGTGCCGGCAGCGTTTGCAGCCATCACCGTGAACCAGTGCACAGTCAGTTGCCTGGCATGCACACGCGCCGGTAACACCCGAGCCCGCCATCGCACCTAGGGTGGAATCACCGGGGCCCCTTTCCCCGGCGGAGCCAGCCATGTGCGCGCTCGCCCTACGCCCTGCATCAGACCCGGCCCTTGCCGGCATCCGCGACCGATTGACGCAGCAGTTCGCGCTGCATCGACGCACCGCGCCGTTCTGGACCGCTTACCAGGGACTGCAGCAGGAAGTGATCCGCGCCCATCCGCGTGATCATGTGCGGCTGTGCAATGCCATGGCCGACATCGCCGAAGACCTCGGTGCCGTGACCCGCGCGCAGCTGCTCGATGGCAACACCGGCTGCACGCCGCGCTGACGCGGCATGCACCGGCGCATACGCCACACTGCGATGAACCCCCACTCCCATCCACCTCAACCGATTGGATCGACATGCACGCTGAAGTCCCCACCATTCCCCCGGTCATCAATGTCGATGCCGAGCTTGATCACTGGCGCCGCCAGCATGCCGACGGCGCACTGCCGCACAACTCGTTCGGTTCCTACGTGCCGTGGATCAAGTTCGCCTGCGATTCGCTGATCACCCAACCGCGCGCAAGCAATGCCCAGCGCGACGAGATGTTCCAGACCCAGTACGCGCTGCAGATCATGCCGAGGCTGAGCGAGTCCCAGGCCCGCGAGTTCGTAGACCGCTGCTGGCAGCATGTCTACCAGACCAGCCCGGTGCGGCTGCAGGACGCTCCGCGCCTGCGCGCCTGAGCCGAACTACGGCTGCACGGCCCCTGCACGGGCCACTGCCGATCATCCTCGTCACCTGAGTGGGACGACGACGATGAAAGCAAGAAACCTGTTCAATACGATCGCCAAGAAGGCTGCGGCCGCCACCGGTTCGCCGTGGACCTTCCTGGCTGCGGTGATGATCGTGGTGATATGGGGCATCAGCGGGCCCGTGTTTGGCTTCAACGACACCTGGCAGCTGGTGATCAACACCGGCACCACGATCATCACCTTTCTGATGGTGTTCCTGATCCAGCACACGCAGAACGCCGATACCGCGGCGATGCAGATCAAGCTGGACGAGCTGATCCGGGCGACAGCCGAAGCCAACAACGAGCTTCTGGACCTGGAAGAGCTGGACGAAGAGCGCCTGGAGGAGATCCGCGCCGAGTACGAGCAGATGGCCCGCGAGGCCGGTGACGCGCTGGCGCGCGTGCGCGCCTGCCATGGCGTGCGCCGGGATGATGAAGCGGTCTGAAGGTAGCGCTACCTGCTCTGGCAGGTGCCAACCTTGGTTGGCACAATGCCGGCCGCCTGCGCTGACGCATCCGTGCCAACCAAGGTTGGCACCTACCAGAAGCGCTGCTTATCCGCGCTCGTGCCAGCCGCCGCCCAGCACCTTGTACAGGGTGATGCGGTTGGATTGCTGGGCCAGCTGCGCCTGCAGCTGCGTCTGCTGCGCGTTGTAGGCGGTACGACGTGCGTCGAGCAGGGTCACGAAGCTGTCCAGGCCGGCGTCATAGCGTGCCTGCGACAGGCGGTTGGCCTGCTCGGCAGCCTCGACCAGGCGCTGCTGCGAGGCGACCTGTTCATCCAGGCTGACATTCAGCGCCAGTGCGTCGGCGGTCTCGCGGAAGCCCACCTGGATCGCCTTCTCGTACTGCGCCAATGCAATGTCACGATCGGCATTGGCGATGGCCAGGTTCGCGCGCAGCTTGCCGCCCTGGAAGATCGGCAGAGTGATCTTCGGCAGGAAGCTCCATACGCGGGTGCCACTATCGAACAGGTTGGACAGTTCGTTCGAACCGCTGCCGATGCTGCCGGTCAGCGAGATGCTCGGGAAGAACGCCGCGCGCGCCGCACCGATGCTGGCGTTGGCGGCCAACAGCTGATGCTCGGCGGACATGATGTCCGGGCGTTGCAGCAGCACGTCGCTGGGCAGCCCGGCCGGCGGCGGCGCCAGTGCCAGCAGGCTCGGCGCCACAGCGTCGGGCAGCAGCGCCGGGTCGAGCTGGCCACCGGCCAGCAGCGCCAGCGCGTTGCGGTCCTGGGCCAGCTGGCCACGCAGGCGTGCGGCGTCGGTGCGTGCGGTTTCGACCAGGGTGCGGGTCTGGGTCAGCTCCAGTGCCGAACTGCCACCGCGTTCGTGGCGGGCCTCGGCCAGTCGCAGTGAATCCTCGTAGGTCTTCAGCGTCGCTTCGGCGATCTTCAATCGCTGCGCGTCCGCACCGTAGGTCAACCACGCGGTGGCGGTCTCGGCGACCAGGCTCAGCTGCGCGTTGCGACGGTTCGCAGCCACGGCGAAGTACTGCTGCAGGGCGGCCTCGCTGAGATTGCGCACGCGACCGAACAGGTCCAGCTCGAACTCCGCCACACCAACACCGGCAGTGAACTGCTCGGTGACGCCAGCGTCCGTACCACGGCGATCCATCTGGCCGGTAACGGCCACGCCCGGCACGCGATCAGCGCGCTGCACGCGGTACTGGCCACGCGCACGTTCAACATTGAGCACCGCCACACGCAGGTCGCGGTTGTTCTGCAGGGACTGGTCGATCACCTGCTGCAGGCGCGCATCGGTGAAGAAGTCGCGCCAGCCGACGGCGGCGACGTCAGCCACCTGGCCCTGCGCGGCCTCGGCCGGCCACTGCGCCGGAATGGCAGGCGCAACGGCGGTGTCCTTCGGCACCAGGGTGGAGCAGCCGGCCAGCACGAGCGCGGCGGCGATGGAAACAGCAATGGAATGAAGCTTCATGGCAACACCTTGGGGATCACGGTGGTAGCGCCGGGCCGTACCCGGCTGCTACGCGGTGAGACATCCGCCGGGCATGGCCCGGCGCTGCCTGATTTCATCATTCGGCGGTTTTGCGCTTGAACACGCGCTGCACCACGACGAAGAACAGCGGCACGAAGAACACGCCGAGCACCGTGCCGACGACCATGCCGCCGAGCACGCCGGTGCCGATCGCCTGCTTGGCGCCGGAGCCGGCACCGCTGGAGATCGCCAGCGGCAGCACGCCCATGCCGAAGGCCAGCGAGGTCATGATGATCGGACGCAGGCGGTCGCGGACCGCATGCATCGTCGCTTCGATCAGCCCCGCGCCCTTCTCCAGATTTTCCTTGGCGAATTCGACGATCAGGATCGCGTTCTTGCTGGTCAGGCCCACCGTGGTCAGCATCGCCACCTGGAAGTAGATGTCGCGTTCCATGCCGCGGAAGGTATTGGCCAGCACTGCACCGAGGATGCCCAGCGGCGCAACCAGCAGCACCGAGGTCGGCACGCTCCAGCTTTCATACAGGGCCGCAAGGCACAGGAACACGATCATCAGCGACAGCGTGTACAGCAGCGGTGTCTGCGAGCCGGCCTGGCGTTCCTGGTAGGACATCGCCGTCCACTCGACGCCGAAGCCCTGCGGCAGCTGCTTGGCCAGCTGTTCGATCTCGGCCATCGCATCACCGGAGGCCACGCCCGGCGCCGGCTCACCCTGGATCTCGGTGGCCGACACGCCGTTGTAGCGCTCCAGGCGTGGCGAACCGTAGTCCCAGCGCTTGCTGGCGAAGGCGCTGAACGGAACCATCTCGCCCTTGTCGTTCTTCACCGACCAGAGATCAAAGTCCTCCGGCACCATGCGGAACGCCTGGTCGGCCTGCACGAATACGCGCTTGACGCGGCCGCGATCGACGAAGTCATCGATGTATGAGCTGCCCCACGCAGTGGCCAGGGTGGTGTTGATCTGGTCGATCGACAGCCCCAGCGACGTCGCCTTGGCCACATCGATATCGATGCGGAACTGCGGCGTGTCTTCCTGGCCGTTCGGACGCACGTTGGCCAGCTTGCTGCTCTGGGCCGCCAGGCCCAGCAGCTGGTTGCGCGCCGCCACCAGGGCTTCATGACCCTGGCCGCTGTTGTCCTTCAGGAAGAAGGTGTAGCCCGAGGCGGTGCCCAGTTCTGGGATGGCCGGCGGCGGGAAGGCAAAGATGAAGGCATCCTTGATCTGGCCCAGTGCTGCCATCGCGCGGCCGGTGATCGGCATCACGCCGTTGTCGGCATCACGGTCCTTCCAGTCCTTCAGCTTGACGAAGGCCATGCCCGCGTTCTGGCCCATGCCGGCGAAGCTGAAGCCCTGCACCGAAAACACCGACTCGACCGCGTCCTTCTCGTTTTCCATGAAGTGCTTTTCAAGCGCGGCGATCGACTCCAGCGTGCGCTCCTGGGTAGCACCGACCGGTGCCTGCACCAGCGCCATCAGCACGCCCTGGTCTTCATTGGGCAGGAACGAGCTGGGCAGGCGCACGAACAGCACGCCCATCAGCAGGAACAGTGCGGCGACGATGCCCATGAACCGCCACGGGCGGTGCAGGATGCCGCGCACGCCACGCTGGTAGCTTTCGCTGGTGCGGTCGAAGCCGCGGTTGAAGCCATTGAAGAAGCGGCCCGACCAGCCCTTGTGTGCAACGTGGTGCTCGCCCTTCTTCAGCGGCTTGAGCATGGTGGCGCACAGTGCCGGGGTCAGAACGATCGCCACCAGCACCGACAATGCCATCGCCGAAACGATCGTGGCCGAGAACTGCCGGTAGATCACGCCGGTGGAGCCGCTCATGAAGGCCATCGGCACGAACACCGCCGACAACACGAGACCGATACCCACCAGTGCGCCGGTGATCTGGCCCATCGACTTGCGGGTGGCCTCCAGCGGCGATAGTCCTTCTTCGGACATGATGCGCTCGACGTTCTCCACCACCACGATGGCATCGTCCACCAGCAGGCCGATGGCCAGCACCATCGCGAACATGGTCAGCATGTTCACCGAGAAGCCCAGCACCGAGAGCACGCCGAAGGTACCCAGCAGCACCACCGGCACGGCGATGGTCGGGATCAGGGTGGCGCGGAAGTTCTGCAGGAACAGGTACATCACCACGAACACCAGCACGATCGCTTCGAGCAGGGTCTGCACCACACCCTTGATCGACACGCGCACGAACGGAGTGGTGTCGTACGGGATCTCGGCCTTCAGGCCGGCCGGGAAGAAGCCTTCCAGCTCCTTCAGGGTCTCATCGACACCGGCAGCGGTATCCAGTGCGTTGGCGCCGGTGGCCAGGGTGACCGCCAGGCCGCTGGCCGGCTGCCCGTTGTAGCGGGTGACGAAGTCGTACGACTCGGCGCCCAGCTCGACGCGGGCAACATCGCCCAGGCGCAGTTCGGCACCGTCCTGCGCACCGCGCACGATGATGTTGCGGAACTGTTCCGGAGTCTGCAGGCGCGACTGCGCATTGATGGTGGCGTTGAGCTGCTGGCCCTTCACCGACGGCGCACCACCCAGCTGGCCGATGGCCACCTGTGCGTTCTGCGCCTTGATCGCGGCGGTCACTTCCGGAACCGACAGGCCATAGGTGTGCAGCTTGTTCGGGTCCAGCCAGATGCGCATGGCGTACTTGCCACCGAATACCTGGATGTTGCCCACGCCCGGCACGCGGCTGAGACGGTCGACGACATTGGAACCGACGTAGTCGGCGATGTCGTTGGCATCCATGCTGCCGTCTTCGGACACGAAGGCGATGACGTTGAGGAAGCCCGAGCTGGACTTGGCCACGTTGATGCCCTGCCGCTGTACTTCCTGCGGCAGCAGCGGCATGGCCAGCTGCAGCTTGTTCTGCACCTGCACCTGGGCGATGTCCGGGTTGGTGCCGCTCTCGAAGGTCAGGGTGATGGTGGCCTGGCCGTTGGACGAGCTGTTGGAGGAGAAGTAGATCAGGCCATCAAGGCCCTTCATGTTCTGCTCGATGATCTGCGTCACCGAGTCTTCGACCACCTTGGCCGACGCACCCGGATAGCTGGCGCTGATTTCCACCGCCGGCGGCGCGACGTTGGGATACATCGAGATCGGCAGCTTGAACAGGGCCAGGCCGCCGGCGAGCATGATGATGATCGCGATGACCCACGCGAAGATGGGTCGATCGATGAAGAAACGTGCCATGGGGTTCTCCGCTTACTTCGCGCCTGCGGCCGCAGCTGCAGGTTGGGCGGCGGCCGGCTTGGCCGGAGCGGCGCCCTGTTCGGTGACGTTCACGGGCATGCCCGGGCCGATCTTCTGCAGGCCCTCGACGATGACCTTGTCGCCGGGCTTCAAGCCGTCCTCGACCAGCCACTTGTCGCCGACGGTGCGGCTGACCTTGACCGGGCGCACTTCGACCTTGTTGTCCTTGCCGACCACCATCGCACTGGTATCGCCCTTCGGGTCACGGGCGATGCCCTGCATCGGCACCAGCACCGCATCGCTGCGCACGCCGCCGCCGATCACCGCGCGCACGTACATGCCCGGCATCAGCAGGCCATCGGGATTTTCGACCTTGACCCGCAGCGCGAAGCTGCCAGTGGCCGGATCGACGCTGACTTCGGAGAACTCCAGCGTGCCCTTGTGGGCGAATTCGCTACCGTCTTCCATCAGGATGCTGACCGGGGTCTGCTGGTTGTCCTGCAGGCGGCCGGCGGCCAGTTCGCGGCGCAGCTGCAGCAGCTCGGCCGAGGACTGGGTCAGGTCGACATAGATCGGGTCCAGCTGCTGCACGGTAGCCAGCGCCGTGGCCTGGCCGGCGCTGACCAGCGCACCTTGGGTAACACTGGACTTGCCGATACGGCCGCTGATCGGCGCAGTGATGCGCGCATAGCCAAGGGTGACGTTGGCTGCATCCAGCGTTGCCTTGGCGGCGCCGACGTCTGCTTCGGCCTGCTTCTGCGCGGCCACGGCGTTTTCCAGATCCTGCTGGCTGACCGCGTCGACCTTGGCCAGTTCGGTGATGCGCTTGGCGCTCAGCCGCGCCGCATTGGCGGTGGCTTCGGCGCGGGCCAGCTGGGCACGGGCGCTGTTGGCCTGGGCGCGATAGCTCGCATCCTCGATCTGGTACAGCGGCTCGCCGGCCTTGACCATTCCACCCTCGGTGAACAGGCGCTTGGCGACGATGCCGTTGACCTGCGGGCGCACTTCGGCCACCAGGAAGGCGTTGGTGCGGCCCGGCAGTTCGCGGGTCAGGCCCACGGTTTCGGACTTCAACGTGACCACGGTGACATCGCCCGGGCCCTGTTCGGGGGCCTGGGGTTGGCCGCCACAGGCAGCCACGGTCGCGGCGATCGCCAGCGACAGTGCAAAGGGTCGGATTCGGCTCAGCAACATGACGGAAGGGCTCTTGAAGGAAAGGGTCTCAGCGAGCACTGATACGGCGGACCCTCCACCAGAAACAGTGAAGACCGTGCAAACAGCGCCCACCCGATGCGGCGTGGGTGGGCCGGGCCGGCCTGCCACGCACACGACGGGAATGATGGGAACGAAATATACATACATGCGTGTTTGTTTGTAAACAGGTACAATTCAGCCACGTTTCACCCGCACTCGTACCTACCCATGGCCCGCAAGACCAAAGAGGACACCCAGGCAACCCGGGAAGGCATCCTTGACGCCGCCGAAGCCTGCTTCCATGAACACGGCGTGGCCCGTACCACGCTGGAGATGATCGGTGCCCGTGCCGGCTATACCCGCGGCGCGGTCTACTGGCACTTCAAGAACAAGAGCGAGGTGCTGACCGCGATCGTCGAGCGCGTGCACCTGCCTTTCATGCAGGAACTGGAGCGCACCTCCACCGACCAGCGCGACACCCCGGTGCATGACCTGCGCGCGGTGATGATCCACTCGTTCATCGAGCTGTCCGAGGACGAGCGCCTGCGCAAGACCATGGAAATCATGCTGCGCAGCGATGCCTCGGCCGACACCAGGGTGCTGACCGAACTGCAGCAGAGCGGCTTCCGCGATGCCCTGGACCGCATGGAACGCGCCCTGCGCCGTGCCCAGGACCTGGGCCAGCTGCGCGAGGGTGCGGACCCGAAGATCGCCGCACGCATGCTGCATGCCACGGTACTGGGCGTGCTGCACGGGGCGATGGTCGAACCGGACCTGATGGACCTCAAGCGCGATGGCATGCTGGCGCTGGACATGACCCTGGCCGCCTACGTGAAGGAAGGCGTGTTCGTGCCGGGCACAGTACCCGAGCCGCTGCCGGAGGCGTGAGCGGCATTGCTGCCGCCACGACGGCCCCATGTGAGGACGGCCCCATGATCCTGGACAATGTGGCGTGGGGCTTCATCGGTTGCGGCAGCGTCACCGAGAAGAAAAGCGGCCCGGCTCTGGCCGGCGCGCCCGACTCACGGGTGGCCGCGGTGATGCGCCGCAATGCGGCACTGGCCGAAGACTACGCACGGCGCCATGCGATTCCCCGCTGGTACGCCGATGCCGATGCGCTCATCGCCGATCCGGAAGTGAACGCGATCTACGTTGCGACGCCGCCTTCCACGCACATGCACTACGCATTGAAGGCGATTGCCGCGGGCAAGCCGGTCTACATCGAAAAGCCGATGGCCATGGACCATGACCAGTGCAAATGCATCATGGAGGCCAGCGCACGCAGCGGCGTACCGGTGTTCGTAGCCTATTACCGCCGCGCCCTGCCCCGCTTCGAGAAGGTGAAGCAGCTGCTGGACAGCGGCGCGATCGGTGAACCGCGCAGCGTGCGCGCCACCCTGCATCGACCGCACTCGGCGAATGCCACGTCGCCGGACTTCTGGCGGACCAACCCGGCAATCTCCGGCGGCGGCCTGTTCGTTGATCTGGGCTCGCACACCCTGGACCTGCTCGATCACCTGCTCGGGCCTTTGACCGATGTGCGTGGCCTGGCCAGTTCGCAGGCAGGCGCGTATGCCGCCGAGGACAGCGTCTCGATGTGCTTTCGTGCCGGTCGCGGGGTGCATGGCATCGCGCAGTGGAGTTTCTGCGCGTTCCGCCGCCAGGATGAGGTCGAGATCACCGGCGACCACGGTCAGCTGCGCTTTGCCACCTTCGATGATGTTCCGGTAGTACTGGAGACCGAGGCCGGCGTGCAGGCGTTCGACATCCCGAACCCGCCGTCGATCCAGCAGCCGTTGATCGCCACTCTGGTCGATGAGCTGCGTGGCAACGGCCACTCGCCGTCAACCGGCGTCAGCGCCGCCCGCACCAATGCGGTGATGGATCAGGTGCTGCAGGCCTACCGCACACGGCAATCGCGCTGACCATCAACGAAGAAGGCCGCCTTGCGGCAGCCTTCCATGTTGCAGCGGCCGGGGTCAGAGCCCTCGCCACAGCGAGGGATCCGACCCCATCGGATAGCGGCCTTCTGCGTTACAGGATGTAGCGGCTGAGGTCCGGATCCTGCACCAGCTCGCCCAGGTGCGTATCGACGTAGGCGCTGTCGATTGCAAGGGTCTCGCCATCACGGTCCGGTGCTTCGTAGCTGAGCGAATCCAGCAACCGCTCCAGCACGGTGTGCAGGCGGCGCGCACCGATGTTCTCCTGGCGCTCGTTCACCTGGAAGGCGATCTCGGCCAGGCGATCGATGGCATCGGCGGTGAAGCTGACCTTGACGCCCTCGGTAGCCAGCAGCGCCTCGTACTGCTTGGTCAGCGCGGCCTTCGGTTCGGTCAGGATGCGCACGAAATCGTTCTTGCTCAGCGCACCCAGCTCGACACGGATCGGGAAACGACCCTGCAGCTCGGGAATCAGGTCGCTGGGCTTGGCCAGGTGGAATGCGCCGGAGGCAATAAACAGGATGTGGTCGGTCTTGATCGTGCCGTACTTGGTGGACACGTTGGAGCCTTCCACCAGCGGCAGCAGGTCGCGCTGCACGCCTTCGCGCGAGACGTCGCCACCACCCACGTTGTCACCACGCTTGGCGACCTTGTCGATCTCGTCGATGAAAACGATGCCGTGCTGCTCGCAGGCTTCGATCGCCGCGGTACGGATGTCGTCCTCGTTGACCAGCTTGCCGGCTTCTTCTTCGATCAGCAGCGGACGCGCGGCCTTGATGGTCAGCGTGCGCTTGTGCGCCTTGGCGCCACCACCGAGGTTGGCGAACATCGACTTCAGCTGCTGGCCCATTTCCTCCATGCCCGGCGGGGTCATGATGTCCATGCTGACGTTGGCGGCCAGGTCGAGCTCGATCTCGCGGTCGTCCAACTCACCATTGCGCAGCATCTTGCGGAACTTGATGCGGGTCTCGTTGTCCTGTGCCGACGGCTCGTTGCGCGCCACCTCCGGATCGAAACCGATGCCGCCACTACGTCGCGGCAGCAGCGCATCAAGGATGCGGTCTTCGGCGCGCTCTTCGGCCTGGGTACGCACGCGCACCTTGGCCTGTTCGCGGTAAAGCTTCACTGCGGTATCGGCCAGGTCACGGATGATCTGCTCGACGTCCTTGCCGACGTAGCCGACTTCGGTGAAGCGGGTTGCTTCGACCTTGACGAACGGCGCGTTGGCCAGCGTGGCCAGGCGGCGTGCGATCTCGGTCTTGCCGACGCCGGTCGGGCCGATCATCAGGATGTTCTTCGGCATCACCTCATTGCGCAGCTCAGGCACCAGCTGCATGCGACGCCAGCGGTTGCGCAGGGCGATGGCCACCGCGCGCTTGGCGTCGTGCTGGCCCACGATATGCCGGTCCAGCTCCTGCACGATCTCGCGCGGGGTCATGGTGGCGGAGGAAACTTCGATCTTCGACATGGATGTGCTCACGAATTCGTTGTCGGTAGCGCCGGGCCATGCCCGGCGGATCGGGGAGCGTTACAGCTCCTCGACCACCACGTTGCGGTTGGTATAGATGCAGATGTCGCCGGCGATGCCGATCGCTTCACTGGCGATGGTGCGCGCATCCAGTTCGGTGTGCGCCATCAGCGCGCGGGCGGCCGACAGTGCATAGGAACCACCGGAACCGATGGCGATGATGCCGTCCTCCGGCTCGATCACATCACCGGTGCCGCTGATGATCAGCGAGGTTTCCTTGTCGGCCACGGCCAGCAGGGCTTCGAGCTTGCCCAGACGGCGCTCGGTGCGCCAATCCTTGGCCAGCTCGACCGCAGCGCGCTGCAGCTGGCCGTGCTTTTCCAGCTTGGCCTCGAACAGCTCGAACAGGGTGAAGGCATCGGCGGCGGCACCGGCGAAGCCGGCCAGCACCTGGCCGTCACGGCCAAGGCGTCGCACCTTGCGCGCATTGCCCTTCATCACGGTGTGGCCCAGCGTGACCTGGCCGTCGCCGGCAATGGCCACGTGCTCGCCGCGACGGACGCAGACGATGGTGGTGGCGTGGAAAACGTTGGGATTCTGACTGGGGTCCATGCGGCCTCCGATAGCTGTTCCCGGGAGATGGGGACAGCGCCGGGTGCGATCAAGCCTGTGCGGATGGCTGCCGTTCAGCGCTTGGCGGCGCGCCATGGGCAGGCGGGCGCCCTTTCAACGAACGCATCGCAATGCGCGCGGACCCCGCCGCCCGAACGTGGAACGCCTGTCGTTCAACGTTTTGCCTGCGACGGCCGCTCCGGATTGGGCTCGATGCCCCAGGCAATGTACCAGTCCTCCCCCTGCGTCTCGATCGGATGCTGGGTCCGGCCGGAACCATTGCCGCAGGCCAGCGCGTCAGCCGCGCAGTAGCGGTCGCAGCCCCAGCAGATGCGCTCGGGATGCCTGGGGTGCAGCGGAATGGGCTTCGCCATGGCAGGCAGTTTCCTCGTGGCCTGCGGCCACGGTGCGCCGGTTGCATCCGCCCAGCCCTGATCCAGATCAAGGGCGGTCTATTCAGCCTTGTCGTCCTTGCTGCGACGCTTCGCACGTGGATGCGCGGCGTCGTAGACCTTGGCCAGATGCTGGAAATCGAGGTGGGTATAGATCTGCGTGGTGGCGATGTCGGCATGGCCGAGCAACTCCTGCACGCCGCGCAGGTCGCCGGAGGATTCCAGGATATGGCTGGCGAAACTATGCCGCAGCATGTGCGGATGCACGTGCTTGAACAGGCCCTGGCGCTGCGCCAGCTGGCGGATGCGGATCTGCACCGCGCGTTGGCTGATCGACCCGTTGCGACCGGGAAACACCGGCATTGCCGGGCCACCACCACTTTCCGCACGCCATGCCTGCAGCGCTTCGCGCGCTGGTCGGCCGAACGGCACCCGGCGCTGGCGATTGCCCTTGCCCATCACGTTGACCAGGCCGCTGGCAAAATCAAGATCGCGCCAAGTCAACGCACACACTTCGCTCAGGCGCAGGCCGGAGGAATAGAACAGTTCCAGCAACGCGCGATCACGACGGCCGAGTTCACCCTCGGGCTCCAGTTCAACCAGCTGCACGGCCTCATCGGCATCGAGCACCTGCGGCAGCCGACGTGGCGCGCGCGGCGCCTTCAGCGTCGCCGCCGGGTTGACCTCGATACGGTCGTGCTTGAGCAGCCAGGCGTAGAAGCTGCGGCAGGCAGACAAGCGGCGCTGCAGGCTCTTGGCCGACAGTCCGCGGCGGTGTTCATCGGCGACGAACTGGCGCAGCGTTTCGGCATCGAGTGCTTCCACCACCACGCCCCGCGGCTCGGCCCACACCGACAGAGCGTCCAGGTCGCGGCGATAGGCATCAAGCGTATGCGCCGACATCCGCCGCTCCACCTGCAGGTGCTGCAGGAAGGCCTGTACCGCGCTCATCGTCGTGTCCTGCTCAGCCCGGGAAGCGCTTCAGGCCGGTGACCAGCGCATCGCCCATCATGCGCAGGAACAGCGTGCCCATGCCCGGGTAGAAGCGGTTCGGGTCATGGCTGCCGACCGCGATCAGGCCTACGCCCGGCAGTGGCAGCAATGCGGTGGTCTGCACTTCTTCGCTGCGTACGCCATACAGCACGGCGTTCTTTTCCGGCTGCAGGCGGCCACAGATCGGCTCGCCGTCCTTCAGGCAATCGCGGAACGGACCGAGCTGCGCATCATCGGCGGCGATCACCTGCAGCCAATCGGCCTGTTCCAGTCCCGCCACCGGCGTGTGCACCACCAACCGCACCAGGTCGCCGGCGAAGTCTTCCTGCAGCGAGGCGGCCATCGCACGCAGGGTGTCGGCGGCGCTGTCCTGCTTCATCAGCGCCAGGGCCAGCTGGTGCGTACGCACCGCCAGACGCTCGTTGACCTGTGCGGTGGCGCCCAGATCGGCCAAGCGTCGCGCGAGCTCGCGGTTCTTCTCACGCAGCACTTCCAGCTGGTAGCTGGCCAGCGATGCGGTCGGGCCGTCATCGCGGGGCACCACCAGGGTCAGGGCCAGGTCCGGGAACTGCTTGAGGAAGCCGGGATGACGCCGCAACCAGGCAGCAACTTCGTGGGCCCCGAGCTTGTCGACGGTTTCGGTCATGCGATCCACTCCCCTTCGAAGACGAATGCAGTCGGGCCGGCCATTACCACAGGCTGGCCATCACCCGGCCACTGGATGCGGAGGTCACCACCGGGCAGGCTGATGCGCGCATCGCGCTGCAAGCGGCCACGCTGCATCAGGGTCACCGCAGCGGCACAGGCACCGCTGCCGCAGGCCAGGGTTTCGCCGACGCCGCGCTCGAACACGCGCAGGCGTGCATGCGCGGGGCTCATCACCTGGGCGAAGCCCACGTTCACCGAACGCGGGAACGACGCATGCTGCTGCAGCAGCGAACCGACGCGCTCGACCGGTGCGGCATCGATCAGGCCGACTTCAATCACCGCGTGCGGATTGCCCATCGACACTGCGGCAAAACGCACGGTCTCGCCCTGCAGCGGCAGCAGGTATTCCTCGCGCGGATGGGCGAAGCCCACCAGCGGCACGTTGGCCGGCTCGAACGCGGGCACGCCCATGGTCACCGCGTACTGGCCATCGCCCAGCACCTTCACATCGTGGCTGGCCAGCGGACTGTCGATGACGAACGCATCGCCCTGTGCACTGCCCTCGCGCACCAGCCAGGCGGCGATGCAGCGCGCACCGTTGCCACACTGTTCGGAATTGGAACCATCGGCATTCCAGATCCGGTACGAAGCCACCGAGCCTTCCGCACGCGGCGCTTCGATGGTCAGGATCTGATCGCAGCCGACACCGGTGTGGCGATCGGCCAGGCGCGCGGCCAGCTCGGGCGTAGGCGGCACGGTGCCGTCACGCAGGTCGATCACTACGAAATCATTGCCCGCGCCGTGCATCTTGCTGAAACGCAGCGCCTTGGAACCGGCCTCACTCATTCCCGCTGCCCACCTTCTTCGCGGGCGCAGGCGCCGGCTGGGTCGTCGGCGCGGCCGGGTCCACGGTCGTGGCCGGGGTGCCGGTGCCCTGGGTCTCCGCCGGAGTCGCTTCGTTGGCGGGCTCGGCAACCGGTTCGACCAGTTCTTCCACCGGCACCGGCTTCTGCGGCAGTACCAGCGGGCCCTTGTTGCCGCAGGCGGCGAGGAGCAGCAGCGAAGCCGCTGCCAGCGGAATCAGGATGGCGTTTCGATGGGGGATCTTCATGCCCCGAGTATAGCCATTGGCGGCTGAGCGGTTGGTGCAGGGTGCCGTGCCGCGCATCCGCCGGGCATGGCCCGGCGCCACCGCAACCGGGCCCCCTGGTAGCGCCGGATCATGCCCGGCGGGGGACGTTACTCGGGTGGCGGCAACGGCCGGGTCCACAACCAGATCGCCACCACGGTCATGCTTCCGATCGAGAACCACTTCACCCAGGCGATCGGCACGCACCACAGCATGATGCCGGCGCACACCGCCATGGTGACCGTGGCCATCCACTTGCCATAACGGCTGACCGCGCCATGCGCCTGCCAGTTGGCGATGGCCGGGCCGAAACGCGGGTGTTGCAGCAACCAGTTGTGCAGGCGCTCGGAACCGCGCGAAGCGGCCCAGGCCGAGATCAGGATGAATACGGTGGTCGGCAGGCCCGGCACGAAGATGCCGACGATGCCGGTGCCGAGGCTGACGTACGCCAGCAGCCACCAGGCCCAGCGGAAACGTACCGGCCGGACCGGCGCGGACGATGCTTTGGCAACGGGTGGGTCGGGCTGGCTCATCGCACAAGGATACCCAGAGCGGTGGCGGCGGCGATATCACCGCCGCCACCGTGCCTCATTCCGCCGCAGCGGCGCCGGCCGGGTCCTGGATACCCAACTGCTGCAGCACGAAGGCGTATGACTCGGACAGCTCACGGTAGCGCTGGAAGCGCCCCGACTTGCCACCGTGACCAGCTTCCATGTTGGTGCGGAACAGGATCGGAAGATGACCGGTGTTGTCGTCACGCAGCTTGGCCACCCACTTGGCCGGCTCCCAGTACTGCACCTGCGAATCCCACAGGCCGGTGCCCACGAACAGCGCCGGGTAGGCCTGCTTCTTCACGTTGTCATAGGGCGAGTAGGACAGCATGTAGTCGTAGTACGGCTTCTGCTCCGGGTTGCCCCACTCGTCGTATTCGTTGGTGGTCAGCGGAATGGTCGGGTCGAGCATGGTGGTGACCACGTCGACGAACGGCACCTGCGCCACCATCACCCGATAGTCCTGCGGCGCTTGGTTGGCCACCGCGCCCATCAGCAGGCCGCCGGCGCTGCCACCGGAGGCGGCCACGCGATCTTTCGCCGCCCATCCCTGTGCCACCAGGCCACGGGTGACGTCGATGAAATCGTTGAAGGTGTTCTGCTTGTGCAGCAGCTTGCCGTTCTCGTACCAGTCACGGCCCATTTCCTGGCCGCCGCGGATATGCGCAATGGCATACACCACGCCGCGATCGAGCAGGCTCACCGCGGTCTGGTTGAAGTACGGGTCCATCGACATGCCGTAGCTGCCGTAGGCGTACTGGAACAGCGCGCCCTTGCCATCCTTCTGGTAGCCCTTGCGGTAGACCAGCGACACCGGCACCTTGACCCCGTCGCGGGCGGTGATCCACACGCGGTCGGTTTCGTACTTCGATACGTCATAGCCGATCACCGGCTGCTGCTTCAGCTGACGGCGCTCGCCCGTGGCAGTGTTCAGCTCGAACACCGTGGTCGGCGTGGTCATCGAGGTGTAGACGTAACGCAACCACGGCGTATCGGCCTCGGTGTTGTCGCCCAGGCCCATCGAATACGCCGGCTCATCAGCCTTCACGTAATCGCTGCGGCCATCCTTGAACAGCAGGCGGATGCGCTCCAGGCCCTCGGAACGTTCGGCGATGGCGGTATAGCTGTCGAACAGCTCGAAGCCTTCGATGAACACCGCAGCGTCGTGCGCGATCCAGTCCTGCCACTGCGAGCGCGAGGTGGCATCGGTAGGCGCGGTGACCAGCTTGAAGTTCTTCGCACCGTCGTTGGTGCGGATCACCCAGCGGCCATCGTAGTGGTCAGCGTCATACTCGACATCGCGCTGGCGCGGCGCAAGCACGGTGAAGGTGGTCGGATCACTGGCCGGCGCGTAGCGCTCCTCCGAGGACACGGTGCTGTGCACGCCGATGGTGATGAAGCGGTCGTCGCGGGTGCGGCCGATGCCCATGTAGAAACTGTCGTCCTTCTCTTCGTAGACGACGGTGTCGGCACTGGCCGGTGTGCCCAGCACGTGCTTCTTCACGCGCACGGTCAACAGCGTTTCCGGATCGTTCTCGACGTACAGCACGGTGCGGTTGTCGTCGGCCCAGACCAGATCACCGGAGCTGCCGCTGATCACATCGGGCAGCACCTGGCCGGTGCGCAGGTCCTTGAAGCGGATGGTGTACTGGCGGCGGCCGACGTCATCATCTGCCCAGGCCAACAGCTGGTTGTCCTGGCTGACCTCCATCGAGCCGACACTGAAGTAACCCTTGCCGGCGGCCAGTGCATTGACGTCGAGCAGGATCTCCTCGGGCGCTTCCATCGCACCCTTGCGGCGCGCATGGATGGGGTAGTCCTGGCCGGTCTCGTAGCGGCTGTAGTACCAGTAGCCGCGCTCACGCGCCGGCACACTGGAATCGTCCTGCTTGATGCGGCCGACGATCTCCTTGTACAGGGTGTCTTCCAGTGGCTTCAGCGGTGCCAGCAGCTGGTCGGCATAGGCATTCTCGGCCTGCAGGTAGGCCAGCATGTCCTTGTTCTCGCGCTTGTCGTCGCGCAGCCAGTAATAGTCATCGTTGCGGGTCGCGCCGAACGGCGCCTTGACCACGTGCGGATGCTTGGCGGCATCCGGCGGAACGGGCGGAGTGGCGGCGGTAGCGGTGGTGGTCATCAGGCTGGCAAGCAACAGGCAGAGGGTGGATTTCATGAGATAAGGCTCCTGGTGCATCAATGCAATGGTCTTCGACGGGGTCAGATCCCTTTTCCCGAAAAGGGATCTGACCCCAATCCCGGCAATGCGGCAACCCTGCGGATCGTCATGGATCGCGCGCGCCCCTCCTCCGGGTCAGAGCCCTTTTGCACGCAAATGGGATCCGACCCCGGCACGCCGCGTACCATGGCTGCATGAGCACCCTGCCCCACACGCCGGGCTACAGCCGGCGCAGCCATGAAATCGCCCCGTTCCACGTGATGTCCCTGCTGGCCCGCGCACAGGCGCTGGAACAGGCCGGCCATGATGTGATCCACCTGGAGATCGGCGAACCGGACTTCACCACCGCCGAACCGGTCGTACGCGCCGGCCAGGCTGCGCTGGCCGCCGGCCACACCCGATATACCGCCGCGCGCGGCCTGCCGGCCCTGCGCCAGGCGATCAGTGGCTTCTATCGCAGCCACTATGGGCTGGACATCGATCCCGAACGCATCCTGGTCACGCCCGGCGGTTCCGGGGCGCTGCTGCTGGCCAGCAGCCTGCTGGTCGATCCCGGCCGCCACTGGCTGCTGGCCGACCCCGGCTACCCCTGCAACCGCCACTTCCTGCGCCTTGTGGAAGGCGGCGCGCAGCTGGTGCCGGTCGGCCCGGACACCGCATACCAGCTCACTCCCTCGCTGGTGGAACAGCACTGGAATGCCGACAGTGTCGGCGCGCTGGTGGCCTCACCCGCCAACCCGACCGGCACCGTGCTCTCCGCCGACGAACTGGCCGCACTATCGAAGGCCCTGCAGGCGCGTGGCGGCCACCTGGTGGTGGACGAGATCTATCACGGCCTGACCTACGGCCTGGACGCAGCCAGCGTGCTGCAGGTGGATGACAGCGCGTTCGTGCTGAACAGCTTCTCCAAATATTTCGGCATGACCGGCTGGCGGCTGGGTTGGCTGGTGGCGCCGCCGGCGGCGGTGCCGGACCTGGAGAAGCTGGCACAGAACCTGTACATCAGCGCATCCAGCATCGCCCAGCACGCTGCGCTGGCCTGCTTCAGCGCGGAATCGATGGCGATCTTCGAGCAGCGCCGCGAAGCGTTCCGCGAGCGTCGCGATTGTCTGTTGCCCGCCCTGCGCGAGCTTGGTTTCCGCATCGAAGTGGAACCGCAGGGTGCGTTCTACCTGTACGCCGACGTCAGCGCGTTTACCGACGACGCGCAGGCGTTCTGTGCGCACTTCCTGGAAACCGAACACGTGGCGTTCACCCCGGGCCTGGATTTCGGCTTCCACCGCGCCAACCAGCACGTGCGGCTGGCCTACACCCAGGAAGTGCCGCGGTTGCAGGAAGCGGTGGCGCGGATCGCACGCGGGTTGAAGCGATTCCGGTAGCGCCGGGCCATGCCCGGCGGCATATTGCCGCGCTCCGCGCTCGCCGGGCATGGCCCGGCGCTACCCGATAACGAAAAACGCCGCCCTGGGGCGGCGTTTTCCGTTCTGCTTATTCCGTTCTGCTTACTTGCCGCCCAACCGCTCCCACAGGAAGCTGTAGGCCAGTGCAGCCATGTGCGCGGCCTGCGCATTGTTGGCCGCACCGCCGTGGCCACCTTCGATGTTCTCGTAGTAGGTCACGTCCTTGCCGGCGTCGATCATCTTCGCCGCCATCTTGCGGGCGTGGCCCGGATGCACGCGATCATCGCGGGTGGAGGTGGTGAACAGCACCGGCGGGTAGGCCTTCTTCGCGTCGAACAGATGGTACGGCGAGAAGGTCTTGATGAACTCCCAGTCGCTGGTGTCCGGGTTGCCGTACTCGGCCATCCACGAGGCACCGGCCAGCAGGTGGCTGTAGCGCTTCATGTCCAGCAGCGGTACCTGCACCACCACCGCACCGAACAGCTCCGGGTACTGGGTGAGCATGTTGCCGGTGAGCAGGCCACCGTTGCTGCCGCCCTGCACGCCCAGGTGCTTGGCCGAGGTGATCTTGCGGGTGACCAGGTCCTGCGCCACGGCGGCCATGTCTTCATAAGCCTTGTGACGGTTCTGCTTCAGAGCCGCCTGGTGCCAGCGCGGGCCGTACTCACCACCGCCACGGATGTTGGCGACCACGTACACGCCGCCCTTTTCCAGCCAGGCGCGACCCATGCCACCGGAGTAGCTCGGGGTCAGCGAGATCTCGAAGCCACCGTAGCCGTACAGCAGGGTCGGGTTGGAACCGTCCAGCTTCATCGCCTTGTCGTGCACCACGAAGTACGGCACGCGGGTGCCGTCCTTGCTGGTGGCGAAGTGCTGTTCGATCACCTTGTCCTTGGCATCGAAGAAGGCCGGCATGGTCTTGAGCACTTCCGGCGCCTTCCCGATCTCGGCCAGTGCCAGAGTGGTCGGGGTCAGGTAGTCCGTGGCGGTCAGCCAGACGGCGTCGCTGTCGTTGCTGTCCACCGCGCCCACGGCCAGGGTACCGAAGGCCGGCGCACCGACGAACTCACTCTTCTGCCAGCCGCTGGCACCCGGGGTCAGCACCGACAGGCGGTTCTTGACGTCGTCGAGCACGTTCAGCACCAGGTGGCTCTTGGTCCAGGTCGCACCGGCCAGCGAGGTGGTCGCGGTCGGGGTGAACAGGACTTCGAAATCACGCTTGCCGGCCAGGAAATCGTCGAGCTTGGTCGCCAGCAGCGAGCCGGAGGCGTAGGTTTTGCCACCTACGGTCCAGGCGTCACGCAGCTCCAGGGTCAGCCACTGCTTGTGCAGGCCCTTCTCCGCCGAGTTCGGCGCGTCGATCTTGGTCAGCGTGCCGTTGTCGGCACGCAGGTACAGCTCGTTGTTGTAGAAGGCCAGGGTGCGGCTGACCAGGTTGCGCTCGAAGCCCGGAGTATCATCGTGCATCGCCGCGATGTACATGTCTTCCGGCTTGCCTTCGTACACCACGCTGGCCGAGGCCATCGGCGTACCACGCTTCCACAGCTTGGCCACGCGCGGGTAGCCGGAGGTGGTCATCGAGCCGGCACCGAAGTCGGTGTAGACGAATACGGTGTCGCGGTCGATCCAGTTCAGGCCGCCCTTCGATTCCGGACGGAAGAAGCCGTCCTTGATCCAGGACTTGTTGGACAGGTCGAACTCACGGGTGACATCGGCATCGGCACCGCCGCGCGACAGCGCGATCAGGCAGCGGCTGTAGTCCGGGCGCAGGCAGTCGGCACCGTGCCAGACCCAGTTCTCGCCCTCGGCCTTGTTCAACGCGTCCAGGTCGAGCACGGTTTCCCACTGCGGCGAGGCCTTGCGGTATTCGGACAGCGTGGTGCGCCGCCACAGGCCGCGCTCGTGCTGCTTGTCCTTCCAGAAGTTGTAGTAGTAGTCGCCGATCTTCTGCACGCCGGGGATCTTGGCATCGGAGTCGAGCACCTCACGGATGCTGGTCTCCATCTGCTTGAAGGCCGGGGTCTGCGCCAGGCGCCCTTCGGACTTGGCGTTCTGTTCCTTGACCCAGGACAGCGGCTTGTCGCCGGTGACGTCCTCCAGCCAGGCGTAGCGATCGGTTTCTTCAGCGGCCACGGCGGTCCCCACCGAGGCAGCGGTCATCATGCCGGCCAACAGGCAGGCGGAAGCGAGTCGTGACATTGCAGCTCCAGGCAGTCATAAGCCCAGGAACGCTAGCACGGAACGTCGCGGCCGCCCCCGTGTCGAAGGTCAGGCCGTGGCCGTCGAGCCGCGCCGGCCTCGAGGCGTCCCGCCGCTGCGACGTCGCGCCTGTCCACCGGTACGACGTGCCAGCCGCAACCACGACAGGCGTGGCAACGGGAAGCGCAGCAGTGCCCACCAAGCCACCAGCGGCATGCCCACCAGCCACATCGGCAGCCAGCCCAGCCAGGCGCTGCTGCCGCGCGCGGCCGGCCAGACCAGTACCAGCGCCAGGCCGGCCAGGGCCAACTGCTGCACGCTGCGCAGCAGGCGCGGGTCGGCACGCTCGAGGATGACGCGTTCAGTTGCAGGGCGAAGGACGGAACGTGCGTTCATGGGGCTTCTCCGGTAGACAATGCAACACAGCTTGGGCAAGCCCCTTCTCACAGGTTGCGACACCATTGACGGATCGCGTGCACACAGTCGACCATGCGCGTGCAAGCCCACTGGAGCACGCTCCCGCATGACCTCGATCCGCCCGCTCTGCGCCGTGCTGCTGGCCCTGTCCCTGGCGGGCCCCGCCATGGCCGCCAGTGAGCCGCCGTCGCCCCGTGCCAGCGCAACGCGCGCTCCCGCCCTGGACGAACCGATCGACCTGAAGCGCTTCATGGGCACCTGGTACGTGATCGGCCGCGTACCGAACTTCATCGAACGCGGCCATGTCGCCAGCGTCAACCAGTACGAACTGCGCGACGAACACAAAGTCGGCATCACCTACCGCTACCGCGATGGCTTCGGCGAACCCCTGCAGGAAGTCCGCGCCCGCGCCAGCGTCGACCCGGACAGCGGCAACCATGGCTGGCGCACCTGGTTCTATCGCGTGGTGCCTACGCATTCGCGCGTGCTGGAAGTGGCCCCGGACTACTCATGGGCGCTGATCGGCTACCCGGGTCGCGAGATGGCCTGGATCTTCTCGCGCACTCCGGACATGGACAAAGCCTTGTACAAGGAGCTCGCCGAGCGCCTGCGTGACGAGTACGGCGTCAACACCGACAAGCTCAAGCGGGTGCCGCAGCACCCCGAGCAGGTCGGCAAGCTGGGCTACGAAGTGCCGAACGTGCGTTGAGATGGCGCCGCCGGGCATGGCCCGGCGGACGAACCGATTATTTGCGGCTGTAATGCGTGACCAGGCGGTCGCCGAGCATCTGCAGCAGCTGCACCAGCACCAGCAATACCACCACGGTGACCAAGGCCACGTCGGTACGGTTGCGCTGGTAGCCTTCGCGAAGTGCCAGGTCGCCCAGGCCCCCGGAACCAATCGCACCGCCCATTGCCGTGAACCCGACCAGCGCCACGGTGGTCACGGTCGCGGCTGCAATCAGGCCCGGGCGAGCTTCGGGCAACAGTACCCGGCTGACCAGTTGCCAGGTGGTGGCGCCCATCGCCTGTGCCGCCTCGACCACACCGCGGTCTACTTCACGCAGAGCAGTCTCGACCAGCCGCGCGTAGAACGGTGCCGCACCGATGACCAGTGCGGGCAGCGTGCCGAGCACACCGATCGACTGGCCCATCAGCCACAGCGACACCGGGATCAGCACCACCATCAGGATGATGAACGGTACCGAGCGCAGCAGGTTCACCACCAACGCCAGCACGCCGTAGGCGAAGGGCCGGCGCTTCAGCTGCGGCGCCCCGAACACGTACAACAACACGCCCATCGGCAAACCAATGGCCAGAGTCAGTGGCAGCGAACCGGCCATCATCAGCAGCGTCTCGATGGTCGCCTTGCCGATATCCACCCATTTGTCCGCATCCAGGTGGCGGAAGAAACCTTCAGCAGTGGCGGCGATCATCGACGCAGTTCCTCAACGTGCACGCCGGCGGCCACGAATGCGGCCTGCGCGGCGGACTGGTCACCGCCCACCAGGGCGACCACCAGCTGGCCATACGGGGTGTCCTTGATCCGGTCGATGCGGCCGGACAAGATGTTGTAATCGACCCCAGTCTGGCGGGCGACGCTGCCGAGCAGGGGTTCATAGGTGTCGCCGCCGAGGAAGGTCAGGCGCACGATGCGACCGCCGACGACGTCGAAATCGCGGTGCAGCGCGCCTTCATCCACGTGCTCCGATTCGCTGACGAAACGGCGCGTGGTCGGATGCTTCGGGTGCAGGAACACCCGAGTGACCGGGCCGGTCTCGACCATCTGGCCGGCATCAAGCACAGCGACGCGGTCGCAGACGCGGCGGATCACGTCCATCTCGTGGGTGATCAGCACGATGGTGAGGCCCAGCTCGCGGTTGATCTTCGACAGCAGTGACAACACCGAGGCGGTGGTCTGCGGGTCGAGCGCACTGGTCGCCTCGTCGCACAGCAGGATCTGCGGGCGGGTAGCCAGCGCACGGGCGATGCCGACGCGCTGCTTCTGGCCACCGGACAACTGGGCCGGGTATTTCTGCGCATGCGCTTCCAGGCCGACGGTCTGCAGCAGCTCGGCCACGCGCGCGTCGATCTCCGCCTTCGGCGTACCGGCCAGCTCCAGCGGGAAGGCGACGTTGCCCGCCACCGTGCGCGAAGACAGCAGGTTGAAGTGCTGGAAGATCATGCCGATGCGCCGACGCAGCGCGCGCAGGCCGTTCGGGTCCAGCGCGGTGACATCCTCGCCGCCGATCAACAGCCGTCCACCGCTGGGCTCTTCCAGGCGGTTGATCATGCGGATCAGGGTCGACTTGCCGGCGCCGGAATGGCCGATGATGCCGAACACCTCACCGGCCTCGATGGTCAGGTCCAGCGGTTGCAGCGCGCTGACTTCGCGGCCGGCAACGGCATAGGATTTGTGCAGGCGCTGGAACTCGATCACGGGCGTGACTCACCGGCTGGGTGGCGGAAGGGGGCGTGCAGCCTACCAGCGTGGGGGCTTGCGCGCCCGCGCCATGGGCCAGAATGTTATTCCTTTTGGTTCTAAGTCACCCAAACCGGCGCGTTGGCTGGGGTCAGAGCCCCTGCGGGATCCGACCCCGGGGCCGGATCCCCGCAGGGGCTCTAACCCCATTCCCCGGCCCAACCGACTCAGGGATGATCCAGCGGCTTCGGCGGCTCCTGCCGGTTCACCCGCTCGCGATGCAGCAGGTAAAGGCCGGAAGCGACAATGATCGCCGCACCCACCCAGGTATAGCCATCCGGCAGCTGGCCCCAGAAGGCGAGATCCCAGCCGATCACCCAGACCAGGCCGCTGTACTCCAGCGGCGCGATCATCGAGGCCTCGCCCAGCTGGAACGCCTTGGTCAGGGCAATCTGGCCCAGCGCCCCAGCGAGTCCCATGCCCGCGATCAGCGGCGCATGCGCCAGCTGCAGCGGCTCCCAGCCCGGAATCGCCAGCAGGCCGGCGCCGATGGCCATGATCACCAGGAACCAGACCACCATCGACTGCGAGGTATCGGTGCGGGTCAGCAGGCTGACCGTGATCGCGGCGATGGCATAGGCGGTGGCCGCCGCCAGCACCATCAACCCTGGCACCGAGATGAAGCCGTCCACGCCCGGCCGCAGTACCACCAGCACGCCGATCAGGCCGATGCCGATGGCCACCCAACGCCGAGGGCCGACCCGTTCACCCAGCAGCGGCACCGACAACGCAGCGATCAGCAGCGGGGCGACGAAATAGATGGTGTAGGCGGTGGACAGCGGCAGATCGCGCAGGGCGAACACGAAGCAGCCGATCATCGCCATGCCCAGCGCGCCACGCAGCAGGTGCAACCCCCAGCGACGCGGGATCAGCGAGCGCGGGCCGGCGCTGACCAGCACCCAGACCAGCACGAACGGCAGCGAAGCCGCGCCACGCAGGAAGGTCACTTCCAGGGTGGGATAGCTGGCCGACAGCTGTTTCATGCCAGCGTCCATCAACGAGAAACAGGCGACCGCTGCAACCATCCAGGTCACCGCGCGCGAGGGAGAGCGTTGCAGGTTCATGGCCCATTATCGCCCGCCTGTTGCTCTTATGTAGCGCCGAGCCAAGCTTGGCTGGCCGTCTTGTAGAGTCCAGCCATGCTCGGCTGCTCTTCACAAAGCAGCCGAGCATGGCTACAGAAAGCGGGCATGCAGGCCGGCGCGATAGAATGGCCGCCACTGAATTCTGCGGAGTACCGCCCATGCCTTCCTTCGACGTCGTGTCCGAAGTCGACACCCACGAGCTGACCAACGCCATCGACCAGGCCAACCGCGAGCTCGCCACCCGCTTCGATTTCAAGGGCGTGGATGCCAAGTTCGAACGCGATGGCGATGTCATCAACCAGACTGCGCCGACCGAGTTCCAGCTCAAGCAGATGAACGACATCCTGCGTGCACGCCTGGCCGCGCGCGGCATCGACGTGCTCAGCCTGGAATTCGGCGATATCGAAACCAACCTGGCGCAGGCCCGGCAGAAGATCACCGTCAAGCAGGGCATCGAGCAGAAGATCGCCAAGAAGATCGCCGCGGCACTGAAGGATGCCAAGCTGAAGGTGGAGAGCCAGATCAACGGCGACAAGCTGCGCGTGCAGGGCAAGAAGCGCGACGACCTGCAGGACGCCATCGCCGTGCTGAAGGCCGGCAAGTTCGAGCTGCCGCTGCAGTTCAACAACTTCCGCGACTGATGGATGCCGCCGGGCCATGCCCGGCGACCTTCCGGTCAATCGCGCAGCAGCTTGTACAGCGTGGTGCGCGAGATACCCAGCTGGCGTGCGGCCAGACTGAGATTGCCGTCTGCGGCCTGTGCCGCACGGCGTGCCGCCTCGCGCTGCTGGTCACGCAGCTGCGGCGCACCCGGGTTTGTCGGCGCACTCTGCTGCGCGCCACGCCGCAATGCACCTCGCGGTGCCTGCAGATGCTGCAGGTAGACCGCACTGCCCTCGCCCAGACGGACCCGATGCGGCGCACCCGGTTGCAGCAGGCGACGCCGTTGCGCCGCACTGGCACCGGCAAACAGCGCCTCCAGGCTCAGCAACGGCAACGGCCCGCGCCGTGGCAGACCCAACAGGCGCCTTGCAACGCGGTTGGCCGCGCGCAGCTGGCCGTCCTCCTGCACCGCCAGCAGCCCCTGCAGCGGTGACGCCAGCCAGCGTGGATCATGCTGCACGGCCAGCAGGTGCACGTCGGTGAGGGCATGGAACAGGCGGTTCTCGCTGGCCAGCGCGGCCTGCCGGAAATAGCCCTGCAGCAAGGACGGATCGCGCTCGCCCAGGCCGGTGATGTCGATCACCCCGAAGACCTTGCCGTCGAGATCGTGCAGCGGCTCGCTGAGGCAGAACACCGGGGCGAAACGCTGCAGGTAGTGCTCGTTGCCACGCACCAGCGCCGGCAGGTCGTCGGCCAGGCTGACCGCCGGTGCCGTGGTGCCGATTTCGCTCTCGCCCAGCCGTCGGCCAACCTGGATCGGCCTTAACAGGGGCGCGTCTTCCAGGCCATGCGCCTGCTGCGCGACCACCATGCCGTCGCGGTTGGCGCAGAACATCGTCCAGCCACGCCCACCGAAGGCCGCCCAGAGTTGTTGCAGCTCCGGCTGCACGCAGCGCGCCAGGCGTCTGTCATCGGGATGGGACAGATGGCGGCCATCGCCCAGCAGCGGCCGGTAGTCCGGCTCCTGCCCCGGCTGCAGACCGGCCGCACGCGAGCGCTGCCACGACTGCTGCAGCGGCAAGGGCAGGAGGCCCAATGACCGCGCATCCCCCTCGGCGAAGGCCGCCCGGGCGGCCACCAACTGTTGTTGTCCCAGTGCGGAAGCCATCATGGAGGCAGAGTACACCCGAGTTCGCCATGCCCGTGTTACGCCACGGCAACGGAACGTTTCCGCCAGGGATTCCTTACCCAATCAATCAAGGGGGTCGGAGCCGATTTCCTCCGGAAATCGGCTCCGACCCCATCGCATGTCCAACAGATCGCGGAGACCTGTCCAAGGCGGGGGGCCGCACCCAGCCGTGCCACCCTGCACTTACGCCGCGATGCGCAGGATCGGCTTCAACGTGATGCCACGGGTGCTGTCTTCGGCGGCCTGGTTGATCTGTTCCAGCGGATAGAACTTCACCAGCTTGTCGAACGGGAAACGGCCCTGCTGGAACAGTGTCACCAGCTGCGGAATGAACACCTGCGGCACGCTGTCACCCTCGACGATGCCGCGGATGCTGCGACCGCCGAGCAGCAGGTTGTTCACATCGAAACTGGCGGTGGTGCCCAGCTTCGGCGCACCGACCACGCCCATCATGCCAAGCCCGCCGAGCGCTTCGATGCCGGCGGAGAGCACTTCCGGGCGACCGGTCGATTCCAGCGCAAAATCAGCGCCGCCGCCGGTGATCGCACGCACGGCCTCGACCACATCGGTCTCGCGGCTGTTGATCACGTGGGTGGCCCCCAGCTCCAGCGCCAACTCCAGGCGCGACGGCACCACATCGATGGCGATGATGGTGGTGGCGCCAGCCACCTTGGCCGCCATCACCGCGCTCAGGCCGACTGCACCGGCACCGTAACTGGCGAAGCTGCTGCCTGACCGCACCTGCAGCGAGTTGAGCACCGCACCCGCGCCGGTCTGGATGCCACAGCCCAACGGGCCGAGCAGTTCCAGCGGTGCATCGTCCGGCACCTTGATTGCATTGATCTCGCGTGCAAGTGCATAGGTGGCGAACGAGGACTGTGCGAAGAAGTGGTCGTGCAACGACTGGCCCTGCGCATCGGTGATCGCGGTATGGCCGTGACCATCGTCGCCACCGAAGTTGAGCGCAAAGAAATCGCGACAATACGCGCCGTGGCCACCGCGACAGGGATTGCAGTGGCCACAGGCACCGTAGGTCAGCACCACATGATCTCCCGCCTTCAGCTCCTTGACGTTGGACCCGACCGCTTCAACGATGCCGGCGCCTTCGTGGCCAAGCACCGCCGGCAACGGCACCGGATAGTACTGGTCGCGCACGATCAGGTCGGTATGGCACAGGCCCGTGGCCACCACCTTCACCAGCACTTCGTCGTCCTGCGGGCCGCGCAGCGTGGCCTGCTCGATGACGAAAGGCTGTTCCTTGCCGCGCACCACGGCGGCGGTGATCTCACGGGTTGCAGTGTCGATGTTCATACGTGGATCCTCCTGGATCAGATCGGGTAGGCGGGCGCTTCGCCCTTGACGGTCAGCCACTGCCACTGGGTGAATTCTTCGCCGTTGGCCGGGCCACCGATGCTGGTGCCGTTGCCGGACGCACCCACGCCACCGAAGGGATTGATCACCTCGTCGTTCACGGTCTGATCGTTGATGTGCAGCAGGCCGGTGCGCAGGCGTTCGCCGATCTTCAGCGCGCGGCCGACATTGCTGGAGATGATCGCCATCGACAGTCCGTACTCGCTGTCGTTGGCCAGGCGCACGGCTTCGTCGTCATCGTCGAATGGCACCACCACCGCCACCGGTGCGAAGATTTCTTCGTTGAATGCCGGATTGTCGGCCGCGACGTTGCCAAGCACGGTCGGTGCGAAGAACAGGTCCCGGTGCGTGCCGCCCGCTTCCAGCGTGGCGCCGGCCTGTACCGCCTGCTCGACCACGCGCGCGGCGTGGTCGCGCTGGCCGGCGTTGATCAGCGGGCCTATTGCTACGTCCTCGCGTGCAGGATCGCCCACCTTGAGCGCTTTGGCCTTGGCCACCAGCTTCTGCAGGAACGCGCCGTGGATCTTCCGGTGCACCAGCACGCGGCCGGTCGCCATGCAGATCTGGCCCTGGTGCAGGTAGACACCCCACGCAGTGTTGGTCACTGCCAGATCGAGGTCGGCATCGTCCAGAATGATCAGCGAATTCTTGCCCCCCAGCTCCAGCGAGACCTTCTTCAGGTGCTTGCCCGCTGCTTCGCCCACCTTGCGCCCGGCCGCGGTGGAGCCGGTGAACTGGATCATCGCCACGTTCGGATCGCTGGTCAGTGCGGCACCGGCCGTACCGTCACCCGGCAGCATGTGCAGCACACCCGCCGGTAGACCGGCCTGCTCGAACAAGCGCGCGATCACCGCGCCACCACACACCGCCGTGCGCGGATCGGGCTTGAGTACCACCGCATTGCCGAGTGCAATCGCCGGGGCCACCGCGCGCATCGCCAGGTACAGCGGGAAATTGAACGGCGAAATGATCCCCACCACGCCCAGCGGCCGGCGCCGTGCCAGGTTCAGCCGGCCCGGTTCGGAGGGCAGGATCTCGCCGACGCTGCGCGACGGCAGAGCGGCGGCCTCCTGCAGCGCCTTGATCGTCACCTTGGCCTCGAAGCCGGCCTTGAGGCGGGTCGAGCCGCTTTCGCGGACCAACCAGTCGATGAGGGTGTCGATGTTCTCCTCGGCCAGCCGCGCAGCCTTGCGCAGCACCTCGGCGCGCTGTTCATACGGTGCGGCGGCCCACGCCCGTTGTGCCTGCGCAGCGGTAGCTGCCGAACGCGCCACCTGCGCCGGGTCCGCCAGGCCGATCTCGCCGAGCGACTGGCCGGTAGCCGGTTCGATCACCGACTGCCGCTGCACAGCGGCCTGCCAGTGCCCATCGAAGAAGGCGCCGGCCCAGAGAGCGTCCGGCAGCCACGGGGAAGATGCAGTCATGGGTGTCCTCCTGTGTCGTGCATCCATTCCACGCCCGTCGCCCCGGGCTGGCAATCGGCCATCCATTGATAGTGCGCAACGACTTGAATCGTCAGGGATTTCCAGCTTCGCCACTGTCCAGTTCCTGCACAGTGGACAGCGCAGCACCGGCACACTGCCTACAATGGCGGCCCCGCCAGCCCACGTGCCCGCCATGACCGATTCCCACCTGCCCACCGATGACCCGATCGCCGCCACCCGCCTGTGGCTGGAGCGCATCGTCATCGGCCTGAACCTGTGCCCGTTCGCCAAGGCGGTGTACGTGAAGGACCAGGTCCGCATCGTGCTCAGCGATGCGACCACGCCGGAAGCCCTGGTTGAACAGCTGGCCGAGGAGCTGGTGCTGCTGCGCGATACCCCGGCCGAGCAGATCGACACCACCCTGATCGTGCATCCGCAGGTGTTGATCGACTTCCTCGACTACAACGACTTCCTCGACAACGCCGACGCAGCGATCGAGGCACTGGACCTGCAGGGCATCCTGCAGGTGGCCAGCTTCCATCCGGACTACCAGTTCGATGGCGTGGCCGCAGACGACGCCAGCAACTACACCAACCGCGCGCCCTTCCCTACCCTGCACCTGCTGCGCGAAGACAGCGTGGCACGCGCGGTGGATGTCTATCCGGACCCGGACGTGATCGTCGAGCGCAACATCCAGACCCTGGACCGCATCGGTGTGGACGGCTGGCACCGCCGCCTGCGCGGCGAAGACCTGACGTGAGCACGGTGCCGCCGATTGCCGCATGGCCGGCCGCGCCGCTGTCGGGCAAGGTTGTGCTGGTCACCGGCGGCGCCAACGGCATCGGCCGTGGCATTGCCCAGGCCGTGCTCGGTGCCGGTGGACGCGTGCTGATCGGCGATCTGGACGCCGAGGCTGGCGAAGCGTGCCTGGCGGAATGGCGGCGCGGCGACGATGCCGCGTTCCAACCGTTGGACATCACCGATGAAGCCAGCGTGCGCGCTTTCATCGCCGTAGCCCTGCAGCATTTCGGTCGCATCGATGGGCTGGTCAACAACGCGGGCATCGCTGGACCGCATGGCACGTTGCTGCAGGACATGGACTGGAACGAATGGCAGCGCCGTCTGTCCTCGCTGCATGGTGCATTCCTGTGCAGCAAGCATGCGCTGCCGGCACTCTCGGCGAATGCTGCCGGCGCGATCATCAACATCGCCTCGACCCGCGCGTGGCAATCCGAATCACACAGCGAAGCCTATGCCGCAGCCAAGGGTGGACTGGTCGCCTTCACCCACGCGCTGGCGATCAGCAGCGGGCCGGCGGTGCGGGTGAACAGCATCAGCCCCGGCTGGATCGGCACCACTGCGTGGCAGGCACCATCGCGGCGCCACGCGCCGGAATACTCAGCCATCGACCGTGCGCAACACCCGGTGGGCCGGGTCGGCCGCCCCGAAGACATCGGTGCACTGGCGGTGTACCTGCTGTCGTCGCTGTCCGGTTTCACCACCGGCCAGGACTTCATCGTGGACGGCGGCATGACCCGGAAGATGATCTACGCCGAATGATCCCAAGGCGCGACGCCCGGTAGAGGCCAACCTTGGTTGGCCTGGGCTTTTCGCCAACCAAGGTTGGCGCCTACCAAGGCGTTACGCCATGTCCGAACATTCCGGTAGATCCACGCCATGCGTGGATGATCGTTGGCCTTACGCCATGCCCGAATGGCGCAGCAGCGCATCGATCTGCGGCGCGCGGCCACGGAAGGCCTTGAAGTTCTCCGCCGCCGGGCGACTGCCACCACGAGAAAGGATCTCTTCGCGGAAGCGCGCGCCGGTTTCAGCCAGCGCCTGCGGCGCCTCCTCGAACGCCGCATAGGCATCGGCGCTCAGCACCTCGGCCCACTTGTAGCTGTAGTAACCGGCTGCGTAGCCGCCGGCAAAGATGTGGCTGAACTGATGCGGGAAGCGGTTCCAGACCGGCGGATGGTTCACCGCCACTTCCGCGCGCACGCGGTCCAGCAGTGCCAGCACGCTGTCCTGCGCCGGCTCGAACTGGCTGTGCAGCAGCATGTCGAACAGGCCGAACTCCAGCTGGCGAACGGTGGCCATGCCGCTATGGAAGTTGCGCGCGGCCAGCATGCGCTCGTACAGCGCGCGCGGCAGCGGCTCACCCGTTTCCACATGCCCGGTCATGCCCTGCAGGTGGTCCCATTCCCAGCAGAAGTTCTCCATGAACTGGCTGGGCAGCTCCACCGCGTCCCATTCCACGCCGTTGATGCCGGCCACGCCCAGTTCGCCGATGCGGGTCAGCAGCTGATGCAGGCCGTGGCCCATCTCATGGAACAGGGTGGTCACTTCATTGTGGCTGAAGGTAGCCGGCTTACCGTTGGCACCGCGACCAAAGTTGCACACCAGGTAGACCAGCGGCGTCTGCACGCTGCCATCGGCACGCTCGCGACGGTTGCGGCAATCATCCATCCACGCGCCACCACGCTTGCCTTCGCGCGCGTACAGATCCAGGTAGAACTGGCCCACCAGCGCGCCCTGCGCATCGACCAGCCGGAAGAAGCGCACGTCCTCGTGCCAGACCGGAGCGCTGTCCTCCTGCACGCGCAGGCCGTAAAGCTGTTCGATCACCGAGAACAGGCCGCCCAGCACCTTCGGCTCGGTGAAGTACTGCTTCACTTCCTGCTCGGAATAGCTGTAGCGCGCCTGCTTGAGGCGGTCGGCGGCGAATGCCAGGTCCCAGGCCTGCAGTGTGTCAATGCCCAACTGTTCGCGCGCGAACTGCTCCAGTTCGGCGCGGTCCTCGGCCGCGAACGGCTTGGCGCGCGTGGCCAGGTCACGCAGGAAACCGAGCACCTCGGCCGGGTCCTGCGCCATCTTGGTCGCCACCGAATAATCGCCATACGAGCCGAAACCGAGCAGCGCGGCCAGTTCAGCGCGCAAGGCCAGGATGCGGTCGATGTTACCGCTGTTGTCCAATGCATCGTCGCCGAACTCGGACGCACGCTGTGCGCTGGCGCGGTAAAGGATCTCGCGCAGGTCGCGGTCCTCACCCCAGGTCTGCACCGGCAGGTAGCACGGCATCTGCAAGGTCAGTTTCCAGCCGGTCTTGCCGTCCTTCTCTGCTGCAGCATGCGCGGCAGCCTTCACGTCTTCCGGCAGGCCCTTCAGTCGCGCTTCGTCCTCGATGATCAGCGACCACGCATCAGTGGCGTCGAGCACGTTCTGCGAGAACTTCGCCGACAGTGCCGACAGCTCCTCCTTGATTGCCGCGAAACGCTGCTGCGCCTCGGGTGCCAGCTCAGCGCCACCCAAGCGGAAATCGCGCAACGTGTTGTCCAGCACCTTGCGCTGGGCCTCGTCAAAGTGCGCCGCCTCGGCGCTGGCAGCCAGGGTCTGGTACTGCCGGTACAACGCCAGGTTCTGGCCCAGCGCACTGGCGAAACGGGTCACCCGTGGCAGGTTGCTGTTGTAGACCTCGCGCAGTTCCGGGGTGTTGACCACGCCCTGCAGGTGGCCGACCAGGCCCCAAGCGCGCCACAGGCGTTCGGTGGCATCGTCCAGCGGGGCAACGAAGGTCTCCCAGCGCACCGGCTGCACCTGCTCGGCTGCGCTGACGGCGGCTTCGGCCTCGGCCAGCAGCACGTCCAGCGCCGGCGCCACGTGCTCGGGGCGGATCGCCTCGAAGCGCGGCAGGCCGGAAAAATCGAGCAGGGGGTTGGCAACGGTCACGGCAGATCTCCAGGGTACGGGCCCGACAGGCGGGCAGCACGGTAGATATGGCGCTGCCGGGCGTGGCTGACAAGGGGGCGCTGCCCGGTATTCACGTCGGCCTTACGGTCGCGGTTCGAAGCTCTGGCTGCGGGGGAGTCCGCAGCGGTAGGTACCCAACGAGGGCCCACATGGAAGGTCTGGCTGCAGTTGCATCCGTCTCATCGGCGCGGTCGCTGGCGTTGTCCGCCAGCGCGGCCGAGCTGACCTGGATCGCCGCGCTGTGCGATGCCGGCGACGACGCCCCGCGCCACCTGCAGCAGTTGCAGGCCGTGCTTCAGCAGGGCGGCACCTTCAACGATGCCCAGGAGTGGTACCCGTTCGAGGTGATCGAACGCGGCGCCAGCCAGCTGCGGCTGGGCCATGAGCGCGAGTTTGTGATCTGCGTGCTGCTGTGGCTGCAGGCACTGGCCCAGGGCCGGGCCAGCGGCCTGGACCCGAGCCTGCACCTGGATGATCGCGCGATGGACATCGAGGCATTGCCCGATGCGCTGCGCGATGCAGTGCTGGATGCGTTCACCGCAGCGGGGTATTGATCGGGGTGCGACACACCGCTGCGCTCGCCGGGCATGGCCCGGCGCTACCCTCCCAGCACGATCGGCAGCGCCGGGCCATGCCCGGCGGAATGCCGGCCGGCTACAGCGCTTCCAGGCTGCACCACGGCAGTTGCGGCAGGCCCTGCCCGGCTACCGCAGCAGCCAGCTGCGCGTCGGCCCCCTGCACATCGATACCCTGCCGTGCATACCACGCCGGGTCGTAGTAGCTCTGCGCGTAGCGCTCACCGCTGTCGCACAGGATGCTGACGATGCTGCCCTGGTGGCCGGCCTCGCGCATCCACTGCGCAGCCTGCAGCACGCCGATGAAATTGGTACCGGTGGAGCCACCCACGCGTCGGCCGAGCTGGCGGCTGACATGGCGCATCGCGGCCAGGCTCAGTGCATCGGGCACCTTCACCATCGCATCCACACTGGTCGGAATGAAGCTCGGTTCCACCCGCGGCCGGCCGATACCTTCCACGCGCGAACCGCCGCTGCAGGTCAGGCCGCGCCAGTCCTGCTGGCCGGCCACGGCAGCCTGATAGCCATCGAAGAACACCGACACTTCCGGGTCCGCGCAGAGGATGCGGGTGTCATGCCGGCGGTAGCTGACATAGCGGCCCAGCGTGGCCGCGGTACCGCCGGTACCGGGGCTGCACACGATCCATTCCGGAACCGGGCTGGGCTCTTCGGCCATCTGCTTGAAGATGGATTCGGCGATGTTGTTGTTGGCGCGCCAGTCGGTGGCACGCTCGGCGTAGGTGAACTGATCCATGAAGTGGCCGCCGGTCTCGCGGGCCAGCTTCTCCGAATCACAGTTGAGATCGCAGGCGCGCTCGACCAGGTGGCAGCGGCCACCATGGAACTCGATCGCTGCGATCTTTTCCGGCGAGGTCGTGGCCGGAATCACCGCGATGAACGGCAGGCCCAGCAGACGCGCGAAATAGGCTTCGGACACCGCGGTCGAACCGCTGGATGCCTCGATCACCGGCCGCCCCTCGCGCAACCAGCCGTTGGTCAACGCATACAGGAACAGCGAGCGGGCCAGCCGGTGCTTGAGGCTGCCGGTGGGATGGCTCGATTCATCCTTCAGGTACACATCGATGCCCTCGAACCCGGGCAGCGCCAACGGGATCAGGTGGGTATCGGCGGAACGGTTGAAATCGGCTTCGATCTTGCGGATGGCGGCGGCCACCCATTCACGCTGCGACATGGCGGGCAATGGTCATCAGGACGGAACGGTGCGATCCGGCCATTGTACGTCGCGGTGCCGTCAGGTGGCGGCCGGTAGAATGGCCCCATCCGGCCGGCAACGGCCCTGTCTGAAGGACCTCCCCCATGACCATTCCCGCCCTGCGCGATGTCCCCGGCGTCGCCGCCCAGGCTCCGGCCGAGACCACCGGCTTCGTGTTCAACCACACCATGCTGCGGGTGAAGGACATCACCGCCTCGCTGGACTTCTACACCCGCGTGCTGGGTTACCAGCTGATCGACAAGCGCGACTTCGCCGAAGCCCAGTTCAGCCTGTACTTCCTGGCCTATGTGCCGGCCGGCGCCGTGGTACCCGAGGATGACGACGCCCGTCGCGTGTGGATGGCCGGCCTGCCGGGCGTGCTGGAGCTGACCCACAACCACGGCACCGAGAGCCAGGACGGCGCGGTCTACCACGACGGCAACAGCGACCCGCGCGGCTTCGGCCACATCTGCGTGTCAGTGCCGGATATCGAGGCCGCCTGCCAGCGCTTCGAGGACCTGGGCGTGACCTTCCAGAAGCGCCTCACCGACGGCCGCATGAAGAACCTGGCCTTCATCAAGGACCCGGACGGCTACTGGGTCGAGATCATCTCCAACTGACCCCAAAAGGGGACGGAGGGGATCAAGTCGTTTCTGGCACTATTGGCCGGAAGCGACTTGATCCCCTCCGTCCCCTTTTTTTTGCGAGGTTGGTATGGAAACGATGGAACTGCACCGCGGGCGACTGATCGACCACATCCAGCTGGTCGTACGCGACCTGGCCGCCAGTCGGCGCTTCTACCAGGCGGTGTTCGATACGATCGGCATCCCGATCGCCGGCGAAGGCGATGATTACTTCTGGGCAGACGAGCTGTTCATTTCCAGCGCCAGCAGCGAAGCCGCCGCCGGCCAGCTGACCGGCCGCCACCACCTGGCGTTCCAGGCCCGCGACAGCGCCACCGTCGATGCCTTCCACACTGCGGCCATCGCCGCCGGAGGCAAGGACAACGGCGCACCCGGCGAGCGCCCCTACCACCCCGGTTACTACGGCGCGTTCGTGATTGATCCGGATGGCAACAACATCGAAGTGGTCTACCACGGCCCGGCGAACTACAGCGCCGACTCGGTGAAGGTCACTTTCTGATTTCACCGAAGCCGTGAACGAAGAAGCCGGGCAATGCCCGGCTTCTCTCGTTCCGACAATGGAGTCCTCAGTGGGCCGCCATGTAGATGTCCTGCAGCACGGCCTTTTCCAGCTCCAGCTCGCCCAGCAGGTTCTTCACGATGTCGCCCAGGCTGAGGATGCCCACCAGGAGCGTGCCTTCGGTGACCATCAGATGACGGCGCCGCGAGTACGTCATCAACGACATGGCCTGCTTCAGGGTCGCTTCCGGCGCAATACCTTCCAGGCCAGTGGACGGCAGGCTGGAAATCACCCGGCGGCCGGCCTGCGGGCCGTCGTCGGCCAGGGTACGCACGATGTCCTTTTCGGAAATGATGCCAACCGGGGCATCGTCCTTCATCACCACCAGCGCAGCGATCCTGTTCGCGCTCATCTTGTGGGCGGCGGCACCGATGGTGTCTTCGGCGTCGATGGTGATGACAGCTTCTTTCTTGGATTGCAGGAGTTCGCGGACGTTCATTCTTGTTTCCTGGTGCAGGTCACTGAAGTCAAAAAAGTGTGCTCTTCCGATACGCCCCCTCCCCGGGAACAGACCTTTCAGCGCACGTCTGGCGCACCCGCCTGCCGCTTGGAATGAATCGGCAGACGTCGTGCTGCAACGCGAACGAGGTGGGCTCAACGGCTCAACCCGACCCTCGGTCAAAGTGATTCTACGACTGCGACCATCGGTCACTACCGGCATCGATAGGACAGTTCGTCGTGGGAACCAACTGACGATCCAGAGAATGGCACCGTGGCTGAAACCGCCGCTGAATACAGGCGATGTCGCGCGTTAAAGATTGATTGCCGGCTGCCGACAGCGGACACAACACCCGGCGGCTGTCCCACTTGGCACGGCCACCAGCGCAAACGAAAGGGGCCACGTAGGCCCCTTTCGCATGCAGCATCCAACAGCTCCGGGAATGCCTTACTCCACCGTCACGCTCTTGGCCAGGTTGCGCGGCTTGTCCACGTCGGTGCCACGCGCCAGTGCGGTGTGGTACGCCAGCAGCTGCACCGGGATGGTGTGCACGATCGGGCTGAGCACGCCAGCATGGCGCGGCGTGCGGATCACATGCACGCCCTCGGACTCGTTGAAGTTGCTGTCCTGGTCGGCAAACACGAACAGCTCGCCACCACGGGCGCGCACCTCCTGCATGTTCGACTTCACCTTTTCCAGAAGGCTGTCGTTGGGCGCGATCACCACCACCGGCATGTCTTCGTCCACCAGCGCCAGCGGGCCATGCTTCAGCTCACCCGCCGGATAGGCCTCAGCGTGGATATAGGAGATTTCCTTCAGCTTGAGCGCGCCTTCCAGCGCGATCGGGTAATGCAGGCCACGACCCAGGAACAGCGCACTGCTCTTGCGCGCGAAACGCTCGGCCCAGGCGGCGATCTGCGGCTCCATGTTCAGCGCGTGCTGCACGCTGCCCGGCAGGAAGCGCAACTGCTCCAGGTAGTCGGCTTCCTGCGCCGCATCGATGCGGCCATGCAGCTTGCCCAGCACCACGGTCAGCTGGAACAGCGCGGCCAGCTGGGTGGTGAAGGCCTTGGTCGAGGCCACGCCGATCTCGGCGCCGGCGCGGGTGTAGCAGACCAGTTCGCTGGCGCGCGGGATCGCGCTTTCCGGCACGTTGCAGATCGACAGCGTGTGCTTGTGGCCGAGCGACTTGGCGTACTTCAGCGCCTCCATCGTATCCAGCGTTTCGCCGGACTGGGAGATGGTGACGATCAGGTGCTTCGGGTTCGCATAGGCGGCGCGGTAGCGGTACTCGCTGGCAATCTCCACGCTGCACGGCAGGCCGGCAATGGCTTCGATCCAGTAACGCGCGGTCAGCCCGGCGTAGTAGCTGGTGCCGCAGGCGATGATCTGCACGCCTTCGATGCCCGACAGCACGGCCTCGGCATTCTTGCCGAACAGCTCGGCCGGGAAACCACCGGCGTCGATTGCCGCCTCGATGGTATCGCCCAGCGCACGCGGCTGTTCGTGGATTTCCTTCTGCATGAAGTGGCGGTACGGGCCCAGCTCCAACGACGCCAGCGACACGTCGGACAGGTGCACGTCGCGCTCGACCGGCTGGTCATGCTCATCGAAGATGCGCACGCCGTCGCGGCGGATTTCGGCGGTGTCGCCCTCCTCCAGGAAGATCACCTTGCGGGTGGCCGACAGCACCGCCGAAACGTCGGACGCGACGAAGTTCTCGCCCTCGCCCAGACCGATCAGCAACGGGCAACCCATCCGCGCGCAGACGAAGCGCTCCGGTTCGGCGCGGCTGACCACGGCCAGAGCGTAGGCACCGGTCAGTTCCTTCACGGTGCGCTGCAGCGCCACCAGCAGGTCATCGCCGTCCTTCAGGTGATGGTGGATCAGGTGCGCGATGACTTCGGTATCGGTCTGCGACTCGAAGCTGTAGCCCAGCGCACGCAGCTTCTCGCGCTGCTCTTCGTGGTTCTCGATGATGCCGTTGTGCACCAGCGCCACGCCGTGGCTGATGTGCGGATGCGCGTTGGCCTCGGTGACACCGCCATGGGTGGCCCAGCGCGTATGGCCGATGCCCAGCACTGCATTGAAGCCCTCGGCCTCGGCCGCAGTGGCCATTTCCGAAACGCGACCGGTGCGACGCACGCGGCGTACATCCCGGCGCTCACCCTGGTCGATCACCGCGATACCGGAGGAATCGTAACCACGGTACTCAAGCCGCTTCAGGCCTTCGATCAGCACCGGCACTACGTCGCGATCAGCGATCGCACCTACGATTCCACACATGTCAGGCGTTTCCTTGAAGACGATCGGCGCATTCTAGCCTGAGCGTCCGGCGTCGCCCTCCTGTCCGCTTAATGAAAGTGTCCGGAAAGGTGTCCGCGGACACGCGGACACTTTTTGCACCCATCCAAATCATTGAACTGAAAGGAAATAAAGTTGGCATGCATCGTGCTTGTATCGGGTACCACCCAGGCACCACCGACAGGCACGCATCGATGATCCGCGACACCTCCGCACAGGACCAGATCGTTTCCTCCGCCCCGGCAGGCACCACCCGCGCCTCCTGGCAGCGCTACCGCTGGCCGGCGCTTGCCGCCATCGCACTGCTGGCCGGCATTGGCTGGGCGGTACATGCCTGGTCCAATGCCAGCCGTTCCTTCGACAGCAGCCGCGTGCGCATCGCCGAAGTGAAGCGCGGCGACCTGGTCCGCGACATTGCTGCCGACGGCCGCGTGATCGCTGCCAACAGCCCGATTCTGTATGCCATCTCGGCCGGTACCGTGGACCTGAAGGTGGTCGCCGGCGACGTGGTCAAGAAGGGACAGGAACTGGCGGTCATCGACAGCCCGGAACTGCGCAGCAAGCTGGCCCAGGAACAGGCCACCCTGGCCGGCCTGGAGGCTGAATCGAGCCGGGCCGCACTGGACGCCACCCTGGCCCGCGCCAAGTCGCGCAAGGAAACCGATCAGGCCACCATCGAACGGCAGGCCGCCGACCGTGACCTGCAGCGCTACCAGCGCGGCTATGACGGCGGCGCGGTGCCGCAGATCGACCTGGCCAAGGCCAAGGACTCGCTGAAGAAAGCCGACATCACCCTGGCCAACGCCACCATCGATGCCCGCCTGCAGAGCCAGGGCGCGGACCTGGATGCCCGCAACAAGCGTCTGCTGGCCGATCGCCAGAAGGCGGTGGTGGCCGAGGTGCAGCGCCAGGTCGACGCGCTGACCCTGCGCGCACCGTTCGACGGCCAGGTCGGCCAGGTGCAGGCCATCCAGTCCACCAACCTGGCCGCCAACGCGCCGGTGCTGGGCGTGGTTGACCTGTCCAAGTTCGAAGTCGAGATCAAGGTGCCGGAGAGCTTCGCGCGCGACCTGGCGATCGGCATGCCGGCGCAGCTGACCGGCGGCAACGGCAAGCCGTTCCCGGGCGAGATCAGTGCGGTGTCGCCGGAAGTGGTCAACGGCGAGGTCAACGCCCGCGTGCGCTTCGCCAGCGCGCAGCCGGAAGGCCTGCGCCAGAGCCAGCGGATGTCGGTGCGCGTGCTGCTCGATACCCGCAAGGACGTGCTGAAGGTCGAGCGCGGCCCGTTCGTCGAACAGGGCAACGGCATCGCCTACGTGATGGATGGCCGCACCGCAGTGCGCCGTCCGGTGGAACTGGGCGTCAGCAGCCTGGGCGAAGTGGAAATCAAGTCGGGTGTGCAGCCGGGGGACCGCATCGTGGTCTCCGGCAGCGACCTGTTCAAGGACGCCGAACGCGTCTCCGTCAACTGATACCTGATACCTGAATCCTGGAGAGAGGACACCCCATGTACATGCTCGAAATGCGTTCGGTCGCCAAGGTCTTCCGCACCGAACAGGTGGAAACCCATGCGTTGCGCTCGCTGGAACTGCAGGTCAAGGAAGGCGAGTTCGTCGCTGTCACCGGCCCGTCCGGCTCCGGCAAGACCACCTTCCTCAACATCGCCGGTCTGCTGGAAACCTTCACCAGCGGCACCTACATGCTCGACGGCCAGGACGTGAGCAAGCTCGGCGACGATGCGCGCAGCCGCCTGCGCAACCAGAAGATCGGCTTCATCTTCCAGGGCTTCAACCTGATCCCCGACCTGAACCTGTTCGACAACGTCGACGTGCCGCTGCGCTATCGGAAGATGAGCGCCAACGAGCGCCGCGAACGTATCGAGAAGGCGCTGAGCCAGGTCGGCCTCGGCTCGCGCATGAAGCACTATCCGAATGAACTGTCGGGCGGCCAGCAGCAGCGCGCGGCCATCGCACGCGCCTTGGCCGGCAGCCCGCGCCTGTTGCTGGCCGACGAACCGACCGGCAACCTGGACACGCAGATGGCCCGCGGCGTGATGGAACTGCTGGAAGAGATCAACGCCGCTGGCACCACCATCGTGATGGTCACCCATGATCCGGAACTGGCCGCCCGCGCGCAGCGCAACGTGCACATCGTCGATGGCCAGGTGACCGACCTGGTGCGCGAGCCGGTGCTGGCCACCCCGCCGCGTCACATCGTCGCCGTCAACGAGTGAGGGCCCGACCATGTTCGCCTACTACGCCCGACTGGCGGTGCGCAGCTTCCGCCGCAACAAGGTACTGACCGCGCTGATGGTGGTTGCCATCGCGCTGGGCATCGGCGCCTCGATGACCACTTTGACTGTGTTCCATGTACTGTCCGGCGACCCGATTCCCGGCAAGAGCGACCGCCTGTTCTACGTCCAGCTGGATGCGGCAACCGGCGCCTATGTCGCCGGCGAGGAGCCGGAAACCCAGTTGACCCGGTTCGACGGTGAAGCGCTGCTGCGCGAGGCCAAGGGTGAGCGCCAAGCCCTGATGAGCGGCGGCGGTGGCACCATCGAGCCGAACAACAGCACGCTCAAGCCCTTCAGCATCGACACCCGCTGGACGTCGGCCGACTTCTTCCCGATGTTCGAGGTTCCCATGCAGTACGGCCGCCCCTGGACGCGCGAGGATGACAGCGCCCGCGCCCGCGTGGTGGTCATCTCCAAGGCACTCAACGACAAGCTGTTCCAGGGTGCCAACAGCGTGGGGCGTGACGTGCGCATGGAAGGCCAGAGCTATCGCGTGGTCGGCGTCATGAAGGAGTGGAGCCCGGAGCCGCACTTCTACGATCTGACCACGGGCAGCTTCGGCAAGGACGAAGATCTGCTGCTGCCGATCTCCACTTCGTTCGACCTGAAGCTGGGCAACAACGGCAACATGAACTGTTTCGGTGAGAACCCCGACGGCAACAGCTACTCGCTCAATGCACCGTGCGCCTGGCTGCAGTACTGGGTGGAACTGGACCCGGCCAAGGCCGCCGACTATCGCCGCTACCTGGAGAACTATTCGACACAGCAGCGCGAGGCTGGCCGCTTCAAGCACCCGCCGAACGTGCGCCTGCGCACCGTGATGGAATGGCTGGACTTCAACGGCGCGGTGCCCAGCGACGTGCGCCTGCAGCTGTGGCTGGCCCTGGGCTTCCTCGGCGTCTGCCTGGTCAACACGGTGGGCCTGCTGCTGGCCAAGTTCCTGCGCCGCAGCGGTGAGATCGGTGTGCGCCGTGCCCTCGGTGCCAGTCGTGGCCAGATCTTCCTGCAGTGCCTGGTGGAAGCCGGCGCGGTCGGCGTGGTCGGTGGCGTGCTGGGTATCGGCCTGGCCCTGCTCGGCCTGTTCGCGGTGCGCCAGCAACCGGTGGAGTACGCCAAGCTGGCCCACCTGGACGGCAACATGCTGCTGCTCGCACTGGGCCTGACCCTGTTTGCCAGCCTCGCCGCCGGTTTCCTGCCTGCCTGGCGCGCCATGCAGGTCACCCCGGCCATCCAGCTCAAGTCGCAGTAAGTACGAGAACGAGGACTCCCATGGACATCCGCCCCATCCTCAGCACCCTGCGCCGGCACAAGACCGCGGCCGCCCTGATCGTGCTGGAAGTCGCGCTGACCTGCGCCATCGTCTGCAACGCGCTGTTCCTGGTCAGCCAGCGCGTCGACAAGATCAGCATGCCCAGTGGCATCGCCGAGAACGAACTGGTGATGGTGCGCGTCAGCGGCATCGGCGAGCAGACCAACGCCATGGCCCGCACCCGCGAAGACCTGGCCTCGCTGCGTGCCATTCCCGGCGTCACCAGCGCCACCATCATCAACCAGGTTCCGTTCCGCAATGGATCCTCCAGCAGCAGCATCTCGCGTGAGCTCGACCAGGAGCGCCCGACCACGAATGCCTCGATGTACACCCTGTCCGAAGGTGGATTGGGAACCATGGGCATCAACCTGATCGCGGGTCGTGATTTCCTGCCCAGCGAGTACAAGGACATGAAGGAAGCGAGCAAGGGCGGCGCCAAGGAACAGGCGATTCCGGTGATCCTCACCCAGGCCACTGCCGCCAAGATGGAGCCCAACGGCAGCGCACTGAACAAGACCTACTACATGGGCAAGCAGCCCCTGAATGTGGTCGGCATCGTCGACACCCTCAGCACGCCCAATGGCTGGAATGACAACTGGACCAACTCGATGCTGCTGCCGCTGCGCCGCAGCTTCGATGAAGGTGGCACCTATGTACTGCGCACCGACCCTGCGCGCCGCGAGGAAGTGCTCAACGCCGCCGCCACAACACTGGAACGCAATGATCCCAACCGGCTGATGCGCGACAAGCTGACCTATGAAGACCAGCGCAAGGACTTCTTCAAGAACGATCGCGCGATGGTCGGCCTGCTGATCACGGTCAGCATCTCGTTGCTGGTGGTCACCGCACTGGGCATCATCGGCCTGGCCAGCTTCTGGGTGCAGCAGCGCAGCAAGCAGATCGGCATCCGCCGCGCACTGGGCGCCACCCGTGGGCAGATCCTGCGCTACTTCCAGACCGAGAACTTCCTGCTGGCCACGCTGGGCATCGTGCTGGGCATGCTCGCTGCCTATGCGATCAACCTTGCACTGATGAACATGTACGAGCTGCCACGCATGCCGCTGTACTACCTGCCGCTGGGCGCGCTGCTGCTGTGGGTGCTGGGCCAGATCGCGGTGTTCGGGCCGGCCCGGCGTGCTGCAGCCGTCCCGCCTGCGGTCGCCACCCGGGGCGCGTGAGATGCGCGCCCACTGGATGCTGCTGGTGATGCTCCTGCCACTGCCGGCACTGGCCGGCGGTGGCAACTCGCAGACGCTGGAATGGCGCCAGGATGATGCACGGCTGGCACTGCGCTCGACCGAAGGCCAGGTGCATGTGGACGCGGCCAGCCCGGAGGCCCGCTTCGGCGTGCGCAGCGGTGATCGCATCCTGCGCGTGGACGACACTGCGGTGCGCCGGGTCGAGCACCTTGCCGGCGCCCTGCGCCACTCCACCGGCCCCACCGTCTATCTGTTGCTGCGCCGCGACAGGCGCGAAATGACAGTCCCGGTGAATGCGGCTGCCTGGCGCCTGGCGCTGGTCGCTCCGCCTCCACCGGCACCACCCCCTCCGCCAGCGCAGCGCTGACCCCGCCTGCCCCTGCGGCCACGGGTTTGGCTATGCTTGATGGGTGGCGCCGGGCTCTCCCGGTGCATGGACACGATCGGCTCCATCGGCGCCGCCCATCCCTTTCTGCAGAACCGCTTGATGCCTTCGATCCTGATCATCGACGACAACGCCAGTGTAGGCACCGCACTGGATGTGCTGTTCTCCCTGCACGACATCGACACCCTGCAGGCGCAGAGCCCGTCCGAAGGGCTGGCCCTGCTCGAGTCGCAGCCGGTCGACCTGGTGATCCAGGACATGAACTTCAGCGAGGACACTACCTCCGGCGAAGAAGGTGAGGCCTTGTTCGCGCAGATCCGCGCACGCCATCCGGACCTGCCGGTGATCCTGCTGACCGCCTGGACCCACCTCAGCAGCGCGGTGGACCTGGTCAAGGCCGGTGCCGCCGACTACCTGGCCAAGCCATGGGACGACCGCAAGCTGCTGACCACCGTCAACAACCTGCTGGAACTGTCCGAAGCGCGCCGCGAACTGGACCGGCGCCGCAGCCGTGAACTGCGCCAGCGCAACGCGCTGGAAGAGAAGTACGACCTGTGCGGCGCGGTCTTCGCCGACCCCGCCAGCGAGCGCGTGATCGCGCTGGCCTGCCAGGTCGCGCGCTCGGAACTGCCGGTGCTGATCACCGGCCCCAATGGTGCGGGCAAGGAAAAGATCGCGCAGATCATCCAGGCCAATTCGCTGGTGGCCAAAGGACCGTTCATCACAGTCAACTGCGGCGCGCTGCCGTCGGAACTGATCGAAGCCGAACTGTTCGGTGCCGAGGCCGGTGCCTACACCGGCGCCAACAAGGCACGCGAAGGCAAGTTCGAAGCCGCCGATGGTGGCACCCTGTTCCTGGATGAGATCGGCAACCTGTCGCTGGGCGGGCAGATGAAGCTGCTGCGTGTGCTGGAAACAGGCCGCTTCGAGCGCCTGGGCTCCAACCGCGAGCGCCAGGTCAAGGTGCGCGTGGTCAGTGCGACCAACGCCGACCTGCCAGCGATGATCCGCGAGGGCAGCTTCCGCGAAGACCTCTATTACCGCCTCAACACGGTGGAACTGGTGCTGCCGCCGCTGGCCGAGCGTCCGGGCGACATCGTGCCCCTGGCCGAGCGCTTCCTGACCGCTGGCAAGCCCCTGTCCAGTGCCGCCACCGCAGCCCTGCAGCGGCACCCCTGGCCGGGCAACGTGCGCGAGCTGCGCAACGTGATCCAGCGCGCCGAACTGCTGGCCACCGGCAACCGCATCGAAGTCGCCGATCTCAACCTGCCGCGCGCAGCCGCCGCTGCGCGCCCGACGCCCAGTGTGGGCAATGATCCCGACCGCGCGCGCATCGAAGACGTACTGGCGCGCAACCACGGCGTCATCGCCCAGGCCGCCGCCGAACTCGGCCTGAGCCGGCAGGCGCTGTACCGGCGGATGGATCGCCACGGCATCCCTCGCGAATGAAACGGCGCTCGTTCACCTTCCGCCTGTTCCTGCGCCTGCTGCCAGTGCTGGCGCTGGCCGCTGCCTTGCCGTGGCTGCTGGCGTACTGGATGGACCATGGCTGGGTGGTCACCACGGTATCGGCGCTGGTTCTGCTGTCGCTGATGTGGTGGACCCTGCGTCGCGCCACCGCGCCGGTGCGTTCGCTGATGCGCGCCCTGTCCGGCACCACCAGCAGCTACCGCGATGGCGAATACAACTTCGGCGTGTACTGGCCCGGCAACGATGAGCTGGGTGACCTGGTGGAAGCCCACCGCGAGCTGGGTGATGTGCTGCGCGCGCAGCGACAGGGGCTGGTGCAGCGCGAGCTGCTGCTGGACACCATGGTGCAGAACACGCCAGTGGCAATGCTGCTGATCGCCTCCGGCGGTGATGGCATCGCCCGCGTGGTGTTCTCCAACCTGGCCGCGCGCAAGCTGCTGCACGGCGGCTGGAAACTGGAAGGCCAACGTCTGGAAGAGGTGCTGGAACAGGTGCCGGTGGAGCTGCGCGATGCCATCGCCCGTGGCGGCGACAGCCTGTTCGCGGTGCACGCCGAGGGAGAGGATGGTGATGAGGACGACGAGCAGGTCTACCACCTGTCGCGGCGCGCCTTCCAGCTCAACGGCCGACCGCATGACCTGCTGCTGGTGCGCCTGCTGACCGCCGAGCTGCGCCGCCAGGAAGTTCAGACCTGGAAGAAGGTGATCCGGGTGATCAGCCACGAGCTCAACAACTCGCTGGCGCCGATCGCATCGCTGGCCCACTCCGGCGGCGTGCTGGTGCAGCGCGAACGCTTTGATCGGCTGCCGGAGATCTTCACCACCATCGAAGACCGTGCGCGCCACCTGGAAGGTTTCATCCGCGGCTATGCGCGCTTTGCCAAGCTGCCGCAGCCGCAGTTGCAGACCGTGCACTGGGCACCGTTCCTGTCCAGCATGCGCCAGCAGATCCCGTTCGGCATGGAGCACGAGCCGGATGAAGAGCTCAGCAGCCGCATCGATATCGCGCAGTTCGGGCAGGCGCTGTTGAACCTGCTGAAGAATGCTCATGAAGCCTGCGCCGAGGCTGATCCGCCGAACGACGATGTGCAGGTGCAGCTGACGCGGTTGCCGCAGTGGCTGCGCCTGGACGTGCTCGACCGTGGCAAGGGCATGAACGAGCAGGTGCTGCAGAACGCGCTGATGCCGTTCTATTCGACCAAGCGCAATGGCACCGGATTGGGCCTGGCTTTGACCCGCGAGATCGTGGAAGCACATGGCGGCCGGGTGTCACTGCAGAACCGCGGCGATGGCGGGTTGTGCGTGTCGATCCTGTTGCCGGTGGGCTGAGCGGGTTTCCCGGCAGCTGCCGACCTTGGTCGGCCTGTCAGTAGATCCACGCCATGCGTGGATATGCCGACCAAGGTCGGCAGCTACTAAACGCGCCGCATCGCCACCCGCAGATGCATCGGAAACCCCAGCGCGGCCTCTTCAGCCATCACGGCGCGCAGGCCATCGCTCCACTCCGCCTGCGGCACTACCGCGAATCCTTCGCTTGCATAGAAGTCCGCATTCCACGGCACATCGGACAACGTGGTCAGCACTGCCGCCGGGTAACCAAGCGCTTTGGCCTCGCCCAATGCATGCCGCAGCAACGCGCGGCCGTGGCCGTGCCGGGCATGCATGGGGTCCACGTCCATCTGCAGCACATGGAACTCACCACACAGTTCGCCGGCCAGCAGGTAACCCGCGATGCCGCCATCAGCTGCATCCACCACCCACAACTGACCGCGCTGCAGGCCCTCCTGCAGGGTCTGCAGGTCCAGCCCATGGCCGGCGAACACCGTGTAGGCCGGGTGGCCCTTCAGCAGTTCGCCAGCACGTCGCTCGATCGCAGGCAGCACCCCGAGCTCATCGGCGCGCGCTGCACGTGGCTCAGGGCTTTTTGAGCGGGCGCTTCCAGCCATCGATGGTTTCCTGTCGTGCACGTGCCAGGGTCAGCTTGCCATCCGGGGCGTCGCGGGTGATGACCGAACCGGCGGCAATCGTCGCGCTATCGCCAATGGTCACCGGTGCTACCAGCGAACTGTTGGAGCCGATGAAGGCGTTGTCGCCGATGGTGGTGGTCGACTTGTTCACGCCGTCGTAGTTGCAGGTGATGGTGCCGGCACCGATGTTCACCTTGCTACCGATCACCGCGTCGCCCAGGTAGGTCAGGTGGTTGGCCTTGCTGCCGACACCGAGGGTGACTTTCTTGGTCTCGACGAAGTTGCCCACGTGCACACCGTCGGCCAGCACGGTACCCGGGCGTAGCCGCGCGAACGGCCCCACCAGCGCAGCACCTTCGGTGACCACGCCTTCCAGGTCACAATGCGCGCGCACTTCGGTGCCCGGGCCGAGGTTGACGTCCTTCAGCCGGTTGAACGGTCCGATGGTCACGCCATCGCCCAGCACGATGTTGCCCTCGAGCACAACGTCAACATCGATCAGCACGTCGTTGCCGACACTGACAGTACCGCGGATGTCCAGGCGTGCCGGGTCACGCACGCGCGCACCCTGCGCGCACAAAGCGCGCACCGCGCGGCGCTGCCAGGCACGCTCCAGCTGCGAAAGCTGCCAGGGATCGTTCGCCCCTTCGGCTTCCTGTGCATCAGCCACCAGCGCCATCTCGGCCGGGGTGTACTCATGCGCGGCGAAGGCGAACACGTCGGTGAGGTAGTACTCGCCCTGTGCATTGCTGTTCGACAACTGCGACAGCCAACGGCGCAGCGCGGTGGATTCGGCGGCGATGATGCCGGTGTTGATCGTGCGTACGCGCAGCTGGTCGTCGTTGGCGTCCTTCTGCTCAACGATCGAGCCGACCTTGCCCTCGGCGTCGCGCAGCACGCGGCCGTAACCGGTCGGGTCTTCGACATCGGCGACCAGCACGGCCAGCCGGCCCGGCTGCGCCAGCAGGTCGCGCAGGGTCTGCGCTCGGATCAGCGGCACGTCGCCATACAGCACAAGCACCTGGGCCGCATCCGGAACCTGCGGCATCGCCTGGGCCACCGCATGGCCGGTACCCAGCTGCTGCGCCTGTTCAGCCCATTGCAGGTCGGGCTGGTCAGCGAAGTGCTGGCGCACCGCTTCACCACCATGGCCATAGACCACATGGATCGCCGCCGGTTCCAGTTCGCGGGCGGCCGCGATCACGTGTGCCAGCATCGGCTGGCCGGCGATCGGCTGCAGCACCTTCGGCAGCACCGACTTCATGCGCTTGCCCGCGCCAGCGGCGAGGATGATGACGTGCAGGGGTTGGGTCATGGAAACGGCAGTCCGTGGTTCGTTGCCGATGATTCTAGAGCGTGGGCCGTTAACATGTGCATCCCACCTCCTTCACCGTACCAATGGGCCTCGTCCGCCAGGGAAGCACCTATCTCATCATCGGGCTCGTGCAGCTGCTGCTCGACTGGCTGGTGTTCGTCGCCGCGACCGCGCTGGGCCTGCCCGTGGTGCCAGCAAACATTGCCGGTCGCCTGGCCGGGATGCTGCTGGGCTTCTGGCTCAACGGCCGTTACACCTTTGCCAGCGCAGGTAGCGCGCGCCTTGGCTGGCGTCGATTTTCACGTTTCCTGGGGATCTGGGCCGCACTTACCGCTGCCAGCACGGTGCTGGTCGCTTTGACCAGCCGCCATCTTGGATTGGATTGGGCCTGGCTGGCCAAGCCGCTGATCGAAGGTGGAATCGCCCTGATCTCCTTCCTGCTGTTGCGCCATGTTGTCTTCCGCTGAGACCTTCAGCCTGCTACGCCCATCGCAAACCGCTGCCGCAACCCACCCCGCCACAGCTGCAGGGGGCTGTACCCGAGTTCTACGCGATGCCGCCCCGCAGGCACGCACACCGCGTGGAAGAGGCCATTGGCACGCATCAGCGGCAACGGCGCTCCGCCATCGAGTCGGGCCTGCCAACCCTGGGCGGTCACTTCATTGATCACCAGCCACGCCGGATGCTCAGCGTCCACGTCAAGGACGATTCTGCCGGGCTGATAGGCCTGTGAGAGCACGTGCAGTCGGCCTGCCTCACGTTCAGGGCAGGTCGTCTGCTGCCCGGTGGGCAGCCAGACCACCTGGCTGAAGTCCGTCTGGTTGAACTCGGCAGCCGGTGGCAGGCGTTCACTGTGCCGCTGCACCCGTTGCGGATTGAGCGTACGCGGCAGCACGCTTCCGCGTAGCGCCAACTGCACATCGCTGCCTTGGTCATCGGACCCTGCAAACGGCTCCGGTGACAGCAGCCAGCGGACCCCCAGCAGGTCGTACACGGGGGCGTCCATGTCTGGCGCCCAAGGGGTCGTCGCCTTCTGCTGGAAGGCAGCCACGGGTTCCGTCGGCATCCCGACCATCTGCTGGTAGTCACTGGACAGCAGCGGGTTGTAGCCATTGGCCAGTGGAATCGCGTGCACAGCGGCGCCATTGGTCAGCACGCCGATGCCGAAGACGATGGCGCGCTCGGGCAGGCCTGCGCGCCGCTCGGCGGCAAGCAGCGCATACGCGCGCTGCGTGGCGCCATTGCGCTCGGCCGTCATTACCGGCGGACGGGCGCCCGACGTATTGAAGCGTGCTCCCACGTTGAACAGCAGCATGTCGAACACGACCAGTGCGATCAGCCAGCGCATCGGAGCCGGGTGCCGACGCAGCAGCTGCACTGCGGCAATGCCGATGCCGGCACTGGCCGCCAGCCACGCAAAGGCTTCCAGATGCCCGTGGCTCACGGCCAGCCAGGAAGCAACTGGCACGAGTACAACGACCAACGCCAACGACATCCGGTGCGGGTGCAGTGCGCGCTTTTCCAACGCAACCTGCAACGCCTGTGCACCCAGCCAGGCCGCTGCCGGCACGGCAAGGAACAGCGCATCGGAGGGCCGTCGGAACAGATCAAGACCCGGCAGCGCGCTGAAGAGCCATGCGAACAACGGAGTCACGTCACCCAGGGCGACCAGCGTCGTCAACAGCAGTACACCCAGCGCCAAACAGGTGGCGCGTCGCTGCCTGTGCACAACGCTGCCGCCCCAAGCCAGCCAGAGCGCCAGTGGCACCGCGCCGAAATAGAGGTAGTCCGTGGTGATATCGCCGAAGGACCAACTGTTCCCACGCGCCTGCGAGAACACATTTCCCGAGAGCAGTGTCACCAGTCCCTGCCAGTGCATCGCACCGGCCAACGCCGTCTCCAGCGTCATGCCATCACGGTTGGTGTCACCCAGCCATGCCAACGTGGAAAGCCACTGGGGGGCGCTCACTGCGGCGGCGATCAGGGCGACGGCGGTCAGCTGCAATGCCAGGCGGAAGCGCTTGCCCGTGGCCGACAGCACTGTGCCCACGGCGTACACAGCACACACCAGGATGATGAAGTAGGTCACCTGGGTCAGCTGCAGCGCACACAGCCCTCCTGCAATTCCCGCCAGCAATACGTCACGCGTGCGGCCCTGGTTCCGAACGTTCGACAGTCCCAGCCAGATCCAGGGAAGCAGGCTGTAGCTGACGATCATCGGCGTGTGCTGCAGGCGGGAGGCTGCCACCGCACCGAACATCAGCACCATCGCAAAGAGCCACTGTGCGGCTGCAGAAAGACCGAATGAACGCGCCAGGCGCAGCGCGCCGAAGCCACCCGCCAGCACATGCAGCAGCACCACCACGGTGAACAGATGCAACGAAGCGGGCGCCAGCAGCATCGGCAGGACCATGGTCGGCTGCAGCGTCATCATCTGCGGATCGGCGATCTGCGGATAGCCGCCGAACAGGTAGGGGTTCCACCAAGGGGCCTGCAGGTTCAGAAGCTGCTCGGCACTGAAACTGACCGCCGGGAAGAACTGCTGCACGGCGTCGTATGGGATGACCTTGGTACCGATCAGCCACGGCAGGCACAGCACCAGCCAGCTTGCCACCCACAGGGTTTCAGGCCGGGCCCATCGGGGGAGGGCTACATCGGTGGCGCCCATGCTCATGGTCGATGCGTACTGCATTCCGTGCATGTCTCCCTTCTCCTGAACGAAAATCGCCGGCATTGCGCCGGCGATCTTCCATCACTACCGGCATTGCTGCCGATGGTTCCCGAGCACGTTTCAGTGCTTGAGATTCTTGCGCAGGCGCTCCAGCGCCTGCAGCTGGACGACGGCTTCGGCCAGCTTCTGCTGGGCTTCGGCCACTTCCATCGCTTCGCCGCGGTTGGCCAGGATGCGCTCGGCTTCTTCCTTGGCCTTGCGGACCGAGGCTTCGTCGATGTCCTGCGCGCGGATCGCGGTGTCGGCCAGCACGGTCACGACCTGCGGCTGCACTTCCAGGATGCCGCCGGAAATGGCGAAATCCAGCTGCTCGCCGTTCGGCGTGGTCACCACCACCTTGCCCGGCTTCAGGCGGGTGATCAGCGGCGCGTGCTTGGGCGCGATGCCCAGTTCGCCCAGCTCACCGGTGGCCACGACCAGGGTCGCTTCACCACGGAAGATTTCCTGCTCGGCGCTGACGATGTCGCAACGGATGGTGCTCATGGAACTCTCTTCGCTAGGGGGCGGGTGTTACCCACCGCAGGGGTTTCCGCAGCGGTGGGCGCAGGCCCACCCCGTGTCACGGATGGGACAGGCCGAAACCCGTCCCCGCCGCATCAGGCCTTCTCGGCCATCTTCTTGGCCTTCTCGACCGCTTCTTCGATGCTGCCGACCATGTAGAACGCCTGCTCCGGCAGGTGGTCGTACTCGCCATCGACGATGGCCTTGAAGCCACGGATGGTGTCCTTCAGCGACACGTACTTGCCCGGCGAGCCGGTGAACACTTCGGCCACGTGGAACGGCTGGCTGAAGAAGCGCTCGATCTTGCGGGCGCGCGACACGGCCTGCTTGTCTTCTTCGGACAGTTCGTCCATGCCCAGGATGGCGATGATGTCCTTCAGTTCCTTGTACTTCTGCAGGGTCTGCTGGACGCGCTGGGCGGTGTCGTAGTGCTCGTGGCCGATGACCAGCGGGTCCATCTGGCGGCTGGTGGAATCCAGCGGATCGACTGCCGGGTAGATACCCAGCGAGGCGATCGAACGCGACAGGGTCACGGTCGAGTCAAGGTGGGCGAAGGTGGTCGCCGGCGACGGATCGGTCAAGTCATCCGCGGGAACGTAGACGGCCTGGATCGAGGTGATCGAACCGTTCTTGGTCGAGGTGATGCGCTCCTGCAGGACACCCATTTCCTCGGCCAGGGTCGGCTGGTAACCCACCGCCGACGGCATACGACCCAGCAGTGCCGACACTTCGGTACCGGCCAGGGTGTAGCGGTAGATGTTGTCGACGAACAGCAGGACGTCCTTACCCTTGCCGTTTTCGTCCTTCTCGTCGCGGAAGTACTCGGCCATGGTCAGGCCGGTCAGGGCGACGCGCAGACGGTTGCCCGGCGGCTCGTTCATCTGGCCGTACACCATCGCGACCTTGTCCAGGACGTTGGAGTCCTTCATTTCGTGGTAGAAGTCGTTGCCCTCACGGGTACGCTCACCCACGCCGGCGAACACGGACAGACCGCTGTGCGCCTTGGCGATGTTGTTGATCAGTTCCATCATGTTGACGGTCTTGCCGACGCCGGCGCCGCCGAACAGGCCGACCTTGCCGCCCTTGGCGAACGGGCACATCAGGTCGATGACCTTGATGCCGGTTTCCAGCAGCTCGGTGGCCGGGGACTGGTCTTCGTACGACGGCGCGTCGCGGTGGATTTCCCAGCTGTCGCTGGCGGCCACCGGGCCGGCTTCGTCGATCGGACGGCCAAGCACGTCCATGATGCGGCCCAGGGTACCGGCGCCGACCGGCACCGAGATGCCGCGACCGGTGTTGATCGCAACCAGGTTGCGCTTCAGGCCGTCGGTGGAACCCAGCGCGATGCAACGGACCACGCCGTCGCCCAGCTGCTGCTGGACTTCAAGGGTGATCTCGGTGTTTTCCACCTTCAGTGCGTCATACACCTTCGGCACCGACTCACGCGGGAATTCGACGTCGACGACGGCGCCGATGATCTGAACGATCTTGCCCTGACTCATTGCTGCATCCTCTAAATGTGTGCTTTGAACGAACGCGGTCAGACTGCTGCCGCGCCGCCGACGATTTCGGAAATTTCCTGGGTGATCGCTGCCTGGCGCGCCTTGTTGTAGACGAGCTGCAGATCGCCGATCAGCTTGTTGGCGTTGTCGCTGGCCGACTTCATCGCGACCATGCGCGCGGCATGTTCGGACGCGACGTTTTCCAGCAGCGCCTGGTACACCAGCGATTCGATGTAACGCGTCATCACGTGCTCGAGCACGGTCGCGGCATCGGGTTCGTACAGGTAGTCCCAGTCGTGATGGGCGACCTGCTTCTCGGCGGCCGGCAACGGCAACAGCTGATCGAAGCTGGCCTTCTGCGTCATCGTGTTGATGAAGCGGTTGTAGACCAGGTACACGCGATCGATCTTGCCTTCGGTGAAGGCATCGAGCATGACCTTGATCACGCCGATCAGCGATTCCAGCTTCGGTACGTCACCAATGTGGGTCACGCTGCCGACCATGTTGACCTTGACCCGGCGGAAGAAGGTCGACGCCTTCTGGCCGATGGTCACCATGTCCACTTCGGCACCCTTGTCCTGCCAGGTCTTGGCTTCACCCAAGAGCTTGCGGAACAGGTTGTTGTTGAGGCCGCCAGCCAGGCCGCGATCAGAGGAGATCACGATGAAACCGACCCGCTTGACCTGCTCGCGCTCGACCAGGAACGGATGCTGGTAATCGGTGCTGGCCTGCGCCAGGTGGCCGATCACCTGCTTCATCGCCTGCGCGTACGGACGCGAGGTCTTCATCCGATCCTGCGCCTTGCGGATCTTGGAGGCCGAGACCATTTCCAGGGCGCGCGTCACCTTGCGGGTGTTCTGCACGCTCTTGATCTTGGTTTTGATTTCGCGTCCGCTTGCCATCTTTGATTCCCGTAGAGCGGGGCGATGCCCCGCTGCAATCAACGGTGTAGCGGGGCCAGGCCCCGCCACACGTCCGTCTTACCAGCTGCCGGTGGTCTTGAACTCGGCGATGCCCTTCTTGAAGGCACCTTCGATGTCGTTGTCCCAACCGCCGGTGGCGTTGACCTTGCCGATCAGCTCGCCCTGGGTGTTGGCGAAGTGGGCGTGCAGGCCTTCTTCAAACGCCAGCAGCTTGTTGACCGGCACGTCGTCGAGGTAGCCCTCATTGACGGCGTAGATCGACAGCGCCTGGTTGGCGATCGACATCGGCGCGTACTGCTTCTGCTTCATCAGCTCGGTGACGCGCTGGCCACGCTCCAGCTGCTTGCGGGTCGCTTCGTCCAGGTCCGAGGCGAACTGCGCGAACGCAGCCAGCTCACGGTACTGGGCCAGCGAGATACGGATGCCGCCCGACAGCTTCTTGATGATCTTGGTCTGGGCTGAGCCACCGACGCGCGACACCGAGATACCGGCGTTCACGGCCGGGCGGATGCCGGCGTTGAACAGGTCGGTTTCCAGGAAGATCTGACCGTCGGTGATCGAGATCACGTTGGTCGGAACGAACGCGGAAACGTCGCCCGCCTGGGTTTCGATGATCGGCAGCGCGGTCAGCGAACCGGTCTTGCCGGTGACCTTGCCTTCGGTGAACTTCTCGACGTACTCCTCGGACACGCGGGCAGCGCGCTCGAGCAGACGGGAGTGCAGGTAGAACACGTCACCCGGGTAGGCTTCACGGCCCGGCGGGCGCTTCAGCAGCAGCGAGATCTGGCGGTAGGCCACGGCCTGCTTGGACAGATCGTCGTACACGATCAGCGCGTCTTCGCCGCGGTCCATGAAGTACTCACCCATGGTGCAGCCCGAGTAGGCGCTGATGTACTGCATGGCAGCCGATTCGGAGGCAGTGGCGGCGACCACGACGGTGTGCGCCAGCGCGCCGTTCTCTTCCAGCTTGCGCACGATGTTGGCGATGGTCGAAGCCTTCTGGCCGATCGCAACGTACACGCACTTGATGCCGGTGCCCTTCTGGTTGATCACCGCATCGATGGCCATCGCGGTCTTGCCGGTCTGGCGGTCACCGATGATCAGCTCGCGCTGGCCACGGCCGATCGGAATCATCGAGTCGACCGACTTGTAACCGGTCTGCACCGGCTGGTCGACCGACTTGCGCCAGATCACGCCCGGTGCAACGCGCTCCACCGGAGCGGTCAGGTCGGTACCCAGCGGGCCCTTGCCATCGATCGGCTCGCCCAGGGCGTTGACGACGCGGCCCAGCAGTTCCGGACCGACCGGCACTTCCAGGATGCGGCCGGTGGTCTTGGCAACGTCGCCTTCGCGCAGGTGCTCGTAGCCGCCCAGGACCACGGCGCCGACCGAGTCGCGCTCCAGGTTCAGGGCCAGGGCGAAGCTGTTGTTCGGCAGTTCGATCATTTCGCCCTGCATCACGTCGGCCAGACCGAAGATGCGCACGATGCCGTCGGACACGCTGGTCACGGTGCCTTCGTTGCGCGATTCCGCGGCCAGCTTGACCTTCTCGATGCGGTTCTTGATCAGTTCGCTGATTTCGGAGGGGTTGAGCGTGGTTGCCATCGTCAAGTCCTAGTGCCGGCAGCGGGGCCGGACGTTAAATGAATTCAGTTAGCGAGCGCGGTCTGCAGACGGGCCAGCTTGCCCTTCAGCGAACCATCGATGACCACGTCACCGGCGTCGATCACGGCGCCACCGATCAGCGAGGCGTCGACCGCGGTGGTCACTTCGACCTCGCGGTTGAAGCGCTTGCGCAGCGCGACCTTGATCGCGTCCAGTTCACCGGCCGAGAGTTCGGCGGCAGAGGTCACGTTGGCCTTGACCACGTGCTCGGCATCGGCGCGCAGGGCGTCGAACATGCCGGAGATTTCCGGCAGCAGCGGCAGACGATGCGATTCGGCCAGGATGGCCAGGAAGCGCGAGTAGGTCTCGCCGTGGGTCACCGGCGCCAGCAGGGCGACGGCGTCGTCACGGCCCAGCTCCGGGTTGGCGAGCAGGGCCGCCACGCGCGGGTCGGCGGCGACGTGGGCGGAGAACGCGAGGGCATCCGACCACGGCGCGAACGCGCCTTCGTCGCGCGCGGTCGCGAACGCGGCGCGGGCGTACGGGCGGGCAAGCGTGAGGGCCTGGCTCATCCTTAGATCTCCGAGGCCAGCTCGTCGAGCAGCGCCTTGTGGGCGTTGGCGTCGATTTCGCGCTTGAGCAGCTTTTCGGCACCGGTCACGGCCAGCGCGGACACCTGCTTGCGCAGATCTTCACGGGCACGGTTGGCGGCGGCGTCGATCTCGGCCTGGGCCAGATCCTTCTGACGGGTGGCTTCGGTGATCGCTTCGGTACGGGCAGCATCAACGATCTGGTTGGCACGCGCGTGGGCCTGATCGATGATCTCGTTGGCCTTGGTGCGGGCTTCCTTCAGCGCTTCGTTGACCTTCTCCTGCGCCTGGGCCAGATCTTTCTGGCTGCGGTCGGCAGCAGCGAGGCCTTCAGCAATCTTCTGCTGGCGCTCTTCGATCGCGTTCATCAGCGGCGGCCAGATCTTGGTCGCGATGATCCAGATGAGACCAGCGAAGGCGAGCGCCTGCGCAAGAAGGGTGAAATTGATATTCATGGTTAGCTCGATCGCTGGTTTCGGGGTGGACGCGCCGCCGAAGCGGCGCATCCGGCCTTCATCCGAAACCGGGTGCATCAGCACCCGGTCGTCTCAAACCGCTGTATCAGCCGGCCAGAGCCTTGGTGACGGCGCCAGCAAAGGCAGCCGACAGCGGGTTGGCGAAGGCCAGCAGCAGGCCGACGGCGACCGAGATGATGAACGCGGCGTCGATCAGGCCAGCGGTGATGAACATGCGCACCTGCAGGACCGGGATCAGTTCCGGCTGGCGGGCGGCCGACTCCAGGAACTTACCAGCCATGATGGCCAGACCCAGACCGGCGCCCAGCGCGGCCAGGCCGATCATGATGCCGACGGCAAGGGCGGTGGAGCTCTGAATCTGCGCGAAGTTGGTCAGGACGGCGAAGTACATGGTTATCTCCAGGAACTTAAGTTGCTAAGGGTGATGAAACGGATGAAGGTTGAAACGCGTTGAAGCTTGAAACTCAGTGAGCGTCTTCCGACAGGCTCAGGTACACGATCGACAGCATCATGAAGATGAAGGCCTGCAGCGGGATCACCAGCAGGTGGAACAGCATCCAGCCGAGGCCGAACGCACCACCGGCAATGGCACCGAAGAAACCGGCACCACCCAGCACCCAGATCAGCAGGAACACGATTTCGCCGCCGAACATGTTGCCGAACAGTCGCATCGCCAGCGAGATCGGCTTGCTCAGCCACTCGACGATGTTGAGGATCAGGTTGAACGGCATCATCCACTTGCCGAACGGCGCCGTCAGGAATTCCTTGATGAAGCCGAGCAGGCCCTTGGACTTCAGCGCGAAGAAAAGCATCAGGAAGAACACGCTGAAGGCCATGCCCAGGGTGGCATTGACGTCAGCGGTCGGCACCGGCTTCCAGTAGTGGACGCCCGCCCATTCCAGCGGCTTGGCGATGAAATCGGCCGGGATCATCTTCAGCAGATTCATCATCAGGATCCAGAAGAAGATCGTGATGGCGATCGGCGTCACCAGCTTGCTCTTGCCGTGGTAGGTGTCCTTGGCCTGGCGATCGACGAACTCCAGGCAGATTTCCACGAAAGCCTGCCACTTGCCCGGCACGCCGGCGGTGGCCTTGCGGGTTCCCAGCCAGAACGCGACAACAATCACCAGGCCCATCAGGACCGCGGTGAGGAAGGTGTCGACGTGGATGTGCCAGAACATACCCTCACCCTTGCCGACCGGCGCGGTCAGGTTTTGCAGGTGATGCTGGATGTAGCTGGTAGGGGTTAGAGCCTCGCCCGCCATGTGTCCGGAACCTTCAGTTAATTGAATTCTGTCAACGCCTGGCCATGGCCAGGACCTGGAACATCAGACCGACGGCGATACCGGCCAACAGCGCCAATGCAGGCAGCTTGAAGACCAGGAACCCCACCAGCAGGACGCCGAATACCACTACCCACTTGGCGACGATCGCAATGATCAGGCGAGCCATCGCCGATCCTGCGCCCAGTGCCCCCCCGCCCAGTGCCATCCGTGCCGCAACCCAGCCACCGGCCGAAATGGCCACACCGGACGCCAGCGCGCCGAGGGCATACTTCGGACCAACCAGCAGGAAGGCCAGGGCCAGGACAGCCACTGCGGCCAGCGGGTAGACCGCGGCGCGCAGCATCAGTCGCCGACCCGCATCAACGGAGTTCAGCACAGGACGTCCCGCGTGGTTGCAAGTGGAAGGCTGAGGCGGCTACAGCAAGGGGGGCCTCATCGAGCCGCCAAATTATAGCAATGGGACAATTTGCGAGACAACCGCTGCCTGTTCATCCCGGGAAGCCGCAAGTTGCGGTAGCGCTTACATTTTTGCGTGCCACCCGGGGGACAATGACGTCCGCGCGATGTTGCAGCGCAGTATTGAACTTTGGTCGCAGGCCACGGAACTTTCGCCGCAGGGTGCCGGTCCGATCTTTCGACCTGCCTGCAGCAACCTCGTCGACGCTTCGCCCCGCAGGTCCCACGATGGCCCCGAAGCCCCGCTCCGGGGCCATCTTTTTTGCATCGTCGCGACAGCGCTGAACCGTGCACATGCCGTGGACCATACGTTCACGGATGGTGGACGGCGCCGTCCGGCACAGTGGTCTTCATTCTGATGAACCACTGCAAGGACTCTTCGATGCGCCCCGTACCCACCCTGCTCGCCCTTTCCCTGCTCGCCGCCGGCGCTTCGTTCGCCACAGCCGCCCACGCCGCTGAAGGCGATGACCGCTTCGCCCTGCGCCTGGGTGCGATGAACATCGACTCGGACAACACCCTTCGCGGCAAGACCAACGTCGCCGGCCAGGACATCGGCTTCTCCGAGGACTTCAAGCTGGGTGGCAAGGAATGGGAGCCGCGCATCGACGGCATGTTCCGCATCAGCAACCGCCAACGCCTGCTGTTCAACTACTTCAAGTACGACAAGGACCGCCGCGAGACCCTCGGCCAGGACATCTCCTTCGGTGACGTCAACGTGCCGTCCGGCAGCTTCGTCAAGGGTGAGCTGAAATACCAGGTCGCCAGCCTGGTCTATGACTACTCGGTGGTGGACACCGATACCTTCGACCTCGGCCTGCAGCTGGGTGCCGAGTACGCCAAGGTCAGCACCAAGGCCTACGCCGATCTGGGTACCGTTTATGAGGGCCAGTTCCTCAACGAGAAGACCGACGGCGTCGCGCCAGTGGTCGGTGCGCGCCTGAGCTTCACCCCGTCGGAAAAGTGGATGATCACGCTGCAGGGCCAGTACCTCAATACGCGCTGGGGCAGCTTCGATGACTACAAGGGCGACCTGAGCCGCGCCAACGCCATCGTCGATTACCGCTTCACGAAGAACTTCGGTGTGTTCGCCGGCTACGACTGGTTCAAGCTCGACGCGGACAAGAAGGGCAGCGATGGCACCATCGGCCTGAAGCAGGAATTCAAGGGCCCGGTGGCCGGCGTCAGCTTCGTGTTCTGATCCCCCGCCCCTTCCACGGCATCCTCTCTCCTGGCGCGGCCTCCGGAACATCGGGGCCGCGTTTTTTGTGGCTTCTGACAGAAGAGCAGAAGCGGGTTGGTCGAGCGCTTGAGGGAGAGAGGGGGCTGGGTGCGAATGTCCCCCGGCGCCGGCCTGCGGCCGTCACCTCTTCCTTTACTTCGCACCCAGCCCCCTCTCCGTCCGCGTGTCAGGCATCCAGGCGGACTAGGCAGTGGCTCTCGACTGTCCGCAAGCCGAGCCGCTGCGCGGCCGGCCCGAACGCTTGCAGTGAGAATGATCGAGGCCCAACAAAAAAAACCCCGGCAATGCCGGGGCTTTTCGTTCGCAAAGGCGCGGGCGCCTTACTTCTTCTTCGGCATGTACAGATCGGTGATCGTGCCGTCGTAGATTTCCGAGGCCATCGCCACCGATTCGCTCAGCGTCGGGTGCGCATGGATGGTGTGGCCGATGTCTTCCGCTTCCGCACCCATCTCGATGGCCAGGCCGATCTCGGCCAGCAGGTCACCGGCATGCACGCCGACGATGGCACCACCGATGATGCGGTGGGTCTCTTCGTCGAAAATCAGCTTGGTGAAGCCCTCGGTACGGCCAATGCCGATCGCGCGGCCGCTCGCCGCCCACGGGAACTTGGCCACGCCGACCTTCAGGCCCTTGGCCTTGGCTTCGGTCTCGGTCACGCCAACCCATGCGATTTCCGGGTTGGTGTAGGCCACCGACGGAATCACGCGGGCCACCCACTCCTTCTTGTGCCCGGCAGCCACTTCGGCGGCCAGCTTGCCCTCGTGCGTGGCCTTGTGGGCCAGCATCGGGTTGCCGACGATGTCGCCGATGGCAAAGATGTGCGGCACGTTGGTGCGCATCTGGCGATCAACCGGGATGAACCCGCGGTCGGTCACCTGCACGCCAGCCTTCTCGGCATCGATCTTCTTGCCGTTCGGCGAGCGACCCACGGCCACCAGCACGCGATCGAAGGTGCCCTGCGCCAGCGCAGGCGCCTGGCCTTCCTCGGCGGCTTCGAAGGTCACGGTGATGCCCTTGGCATCGGCGGTCACGCCGGAGGCCTTGGTCTTCAGGTGCACTTCGATGCCCTGCTTCTTCAGGCGGTCGGCCAACGGCTTGACCAGGTCCTTGTCGGCGCCTGGCATCAGCTGGTCCATGAACTCGACCACGGTGACCTTGCTGCCCAGCGCGCCATACACGGTGGCCATCTCCAGGCCGATGATGCCACCACCGACGACCAGCAGCGAACCCGGCACTTCGGCCAGTTCCAGTGCGTCGGTGGAGTCCATCACGCGCTTGTCGTCCCACGGGAAGTTCGGCAGCTTCACCGCCTGCGAACCGGCGGCGATGATGCACTTCTGGAAGCGCAGCAGCTGGGTGCTGCCGTCTTCGGCGGTGATCAGCAGTTCGTTGGCGGAAACGAACTTGCCCACGCCCTGCACGCTGCGGACCTTGCGCTGCTTGGCCATGCCGGCCAGGCCCTTGGTCAGCTGGTTGACCACCTTTTCCTTGTACTGGCGCAGCTTGTCCAGGGTGATGGTCGGCTTGCCGAACTCGACGCCGAAATCACCGGCGTGGGCCACTTCGTCGATGACCGCTGCGGCGTGCAGCAGGGCCTTGGACGGGATGCAGCCCACGTTGAGGCAGACACCGCCGAGGCTGGCGTAGCGCTCGACCAGGACCGTATCCAGGCCGACGTCGGCGGCGCGGAAGGCGGCGGTGTAGCCGCCCGGGCCGGAGCCCAGCACGACCATTTCGCATTCGATGTCGGCCTGCTTGCCGCTGGACAGCGCCGGCTTCGGCGCAGCAGGTTCAGCCGGGGCGCGGTGCGACGGGGTCACCGGCGGCTTGCTGGCCGGAGCGGCCGCTGCCGGGGCCGGCGCGGCAGCCTTGGCCGGGGCTTCGGCGGCACCTTCAGCGTCCAGCACCACGACCACGGCGCCTTCGGACAGGGTGTCGCCGAGCTTGACCTTGATTTCCTTGACCACGCCGGCAGCCGAGGACGGCACTTCCAGGGTGGCCTTGTCCGATTCCAGGGTCACCAGACCCTGGTCCTTCTTCACCGTGTCGCCGACGGCGACCAGCACTTCGATCACCGGTACATCGCTGTAATCGCCGATGTCGGGAACCTTGATTTCAATCGTGGCCATGGTGGGTTTTCCTCGGGCCCGCCCGGCGTGGCCGGCGGGCTGTCACTGCGTTTCGACAGGCGGCCGCGCCAGGGGCAGCGGCCGCACGATGGGGGCGAAGCGGATGCCTTACAGCAGCACGCGGCGCATGTCGGCCAGTACCTGCGACAGGTACGTGGTGAAGCGTGCGGCCAGGGCGCCATCGATGACGCGGTGGTCGTAGCTCAGCGACAGCGGCAGCATCAGCTTCGGTGCGAACTCCTTGCCATTCCAGACCGGCTGGATGGACGACTTGGAGACGCCGAGGATGGCCACTTCCGGTGCATTGACGATCGGGGTGAACGCGGTGCCGCCGATGCCGCCCAGCGAGCTGATCGAGAAGCAGCCGCCGCTCATGTCGGCCGGGCCCAGCTTGCCGTCGCGCGCCTTCTTGGCCAGTTCGCCGGTTTCCTGCGCGATCTGCACCACGCCCTTCTTGTCCACGTCGCGGATGACCGGCACGACCAGACCGTTCGGGGTGTCGGCGGCAAAGCCGATGTTGAAGTACTTCTTCAGGGTCAGGTTCTCGCCGCTTGCATCGAGCGAGGCGTTGAACTCCGGGAATTTCTTCAGCGCCGCGGCACTGGCCCTGATCAGGAAGGCGAGCATGGTCAGCTTGATGCCGGCCTTCTCGTTTTCCTTGTTCAGCGCCACGCGCAGGCCTTCCAGGTCGGTGATGTCGGCCTGTTCGAACTGGGTGACGTGCGGAATCATGGCCCAGTTGCGGGCCAGGTTCGCGCCGGAAATCTTCTTGATGCGCGACAACGGCTGCACTTCAACGTCGCCGAACTTGCTGAAGTCGACCTTCGGCCACGGCAGCAGGTTCAGGCCGCCACCGGCGGCAACGGCACCACCGGCAGCCGCCGGTACGCCGCCGCTGAGCGCGGCCTTGACGAACTTCTGCACGTCACCCTTGGTGATGCGGCCACCCTTCTCGGTACCATTGATCTGCAGCAGGTCCACGCCCAGCTCGCGGGCGAACACGCGCACGGCCGGAGTGGCATACGGCACCTTGGCCGGCAGCACGCCATCGGCGTTGAACTGCACCGGCGGGCTGGATGGTGTACCCGCCGAGGCGATCTCGCGAGCAGCCAGCTTGTCCGGCTGAGCCGGCACGGCGACCGGCTCCACCTTGGTGGCGGTCTCTGCGGCAACCGGAGCAGTGGCAGCCGCTGCTTTGCTCGGTGCCGGCGCAGCAGCGCCCTCGGCCTCGATGATGGCGACCACATTGCCCTGCGACAGATTGTCGCCAACCTTGACCTTCAGCTCCTTGACCACGCCAGCCACCGAAGACGGCACTTCCATGGTGGCCTTGTCGCTTTCCAGCGTGACCAGGCCCTGGTCCTTCTTGACCGTGTCGCCGACGGCGACCAGCACTTCGATGACCGGAATTCCGGAGTAGTCGCCGATATCCGGCACCAGCGCTTCAACCGCACCACCGCTGGCGGCCGGGGCAGCCGGCGCAGCAGCGGCGGGGGCCGGTGCGCTCTGGGTGGCGGCAGCCGGAGCCGCTGCCTTGGCCGGTGCCGGGGCGGCAGCTGCCGGCTTGGCAGCCTCGCCTTCAGCCACTTCGATCAGCGCCACGACCTTGCCCTCGGACAGGGTGTCACCGACCTTGACCTTGATCTCCTTGACCACGCCGGCGACGGCCGACGGCACTTCCATGGTGGCCTTGTCGCTTTCCAGCGTCACCAGGCCCTGGTCCTTCTTGACCGTGTCGCCGACGGCGACAAGCACCTCGATTACCGGGATATCGCTGTAGTCACCGATATCGGGGACAAGTGCTTCCTTGATTTCGGCCATGGGGATAACTCCGGCAATCTGGTGTAGGGAAACGTCTATTGTGCGGCCAGCGGGGGCCAGCGCCAACCGTTACAGGTGTTTTCAGTACGCACGCAGCCGGGACACGCTGTTGCCCATGGGCTGCGGCTGCATCCAGTCGGTAGCGTATTGTCCGGACGATGTCCGCTTCATGTCGCCAGTGCGTCGGCCACCGGCTGCCAGGCCAGGCGCAGGCGCGGCAACGACCACGCGGCATTGGCCGGGCTGGTGGATGGCAGCGCCAGCAGCGTCGGAGGGGCCTCCAGACGGGGCAACACCCAGCGCTGGAACGCCTGCAGCGACGCACCGCCGTTGCAACCGATCAGCTCCAGCTCAGGAAGCGAAGCGATCAGTGCCGGCAGCGCATTGGGCACTTCCGTGCCACGCACGATGTCGGCATCCAAGCTGCCGCGCCGCTCGCACTGGCCAATCACATCCCACAGGCCGACCTTTGCCGCCATCAGTGCCTGCAGCCGTTGTTGGTAGGCCAGTCCTGCGTCGAAGCCGCAGATATCGGCCAGCAACGGCCAGAAACGATTGCGCGGATGGGCGTAGTAGCGCTGCTCCTGCAATGACGCAACGCCGGGCATCGAGCCCAGCAGCAGCACCCTGCAATCCACGTTCACCTGCGCTTGCAGGCCGATGCACAACGTTGCTTCGCTCACATCTTCTCCAACTGCATGAATGCCACCGATGGCCGAAAAGCCCATGAAAACAGGCTTTCCGCTCCAGTCGCTGAACAAGGAAAACTATTTTTTAACGCGCGTCGGATTCGATTCATGTTGGGGCGACTACGGTGTGCTCGCCCCGCAACCGGGGGCCCAAAACAAGAAACATTAGGAGATACCCCCATGCGCTCCATCCGTATCCTGAGTCTCGCCCTGCTGACCTCCGCCGCGTTCGCGCCGGCCGCTTTCGCCCAGGACAGCAGCACCACCGATACCGCTTCGGGCAAGCATTTTGCCGTTGTTGGCGGCATCTCGCTGCTGGAACCGAAGAACGACCCGATCACCGGCGTGAAGAAGACCGATGGCGGCCCGGCGCCGACCGTCAGCTTCAGCTACTACATCAACGACAACTGGGCCGTTGAACTGTGGGGCGCTGCCGACAAGTTCGACAACAAGTTCAAGGGTCCGGACAACGCCCGCCTGGGCTCGGTCGAGCAGCAGCCGATCGCGCTGAGCGGCCAGTACCACTTCGGCCAGGCTGACAACGTGTTCCGTCCGTTCGTGGGCGTGGGCTACTACCAGTCGAGCTTCAGCAACGAGAAGCTGGGCAACGGCGCTGACAGCGACATCCGCTTCAAGGATGCCAAGGGCGTGATCGGCACCGTCGGTGTGGACATGAACATCAACTCCACCTGGTTCGCCCGTGCCGACGCCCGCTACATGCGCTCGCGCCCGGACGTGAAGGTTGGCGGCGAGAAGATCGGCGAAGCCAAGATGGATCCGTGGACCGTCGGCTTCGGCATCGGCGCCCGCTTCTGATCCAGGCTGTACCTGCTTCACTGATGTAACGCGACGGGCCCTTCGGGGCCCGTCGTCGTTTCCGTCACCCGCGTTCTGTAGAGTCGACTGACAGTCGGCTCTACACACAAACAGGATGCGGAGGCGCAATGCATGAAGTCGACCTGCTGGTGATCGGTGGCGGCATCAACGGTGCCGGCATCGCCCGTGATGCCAGCGGTCGTGGCCTGCGCGTGCTGCTGTGCGAGCAGCATGACCTTGCTGCGCATACCTCCAGCGCCAGCAGCAAGCTGATCCACGGTGGCCTGCGCTACCTGGAGCAGCGCGAGTTCGGCCTGGTACGCAAGGCATTGGGCGAACGCGAGGTCGTTCGCCGCCAGGCCCCTTACCTGGTCCGGCCGCTGCGTTTCGTGCTGCCCTGGGAACCTCACCTGCGCCCACGCTGGCTGCTGCGCACGGGCTTGTGGCTCTACGACCACCTGGGGCCGCGCAGCCCCGCCTTCCCTGCATCGGGTGCACTGGATCTGCACCAGGACCCGCTGGGTGCACAGCTCTCGCCATCGCTGCGACAGGCGTTCAGCTATGCCGATGCACAGGTCGATGATGCGCGTCTGGTCATCCTCAACGCGCGGGATGCCGCGCAACGTGGTGCACAGGTACGGGTCCACAGCCGCTGCGTCGACCTGCGCGCCGAACAGGGCCGCTGGCACGTGACGCTGGAAACAGCCGACGGCCAGCAGCAGGCGGTGATCGCCCGTGCCGTGGTCAATGCCGCCGGTCCGTGGGCAGGCGGCCTGTTGGATCGGATGCAGCCGCGCAGCGCCGGCCCTGCCCTGCGCCTGGTGCAGGGCAGCCACATCGTGCTGCGCCGCGCCTGGCCTGACGACAGTGCCTGCCTGCTGCAGCAACCCGATGGCCGCGTAGTGTTCCTGCTGCCGTTCGCCCACGACCACCTGCTGGTTGGCACCACCGACACCGACTACCGCGGCGACCCGGCACGCTGCAGCGTGCTGCCTTCGGAGGTCGCCTACCTGTGCGAGGCCGCCAACCGCTATCTGCGCGAACCGATCAGCGCGGCAGATGTGGTCTGGCAGTTCGCCGGGGTGCGTCCGCTGCTGGCCGACCCCGACCCGCGCGCGGCAAAGCTGAGCCGCGACTACCGCCTGCAGCTGCAGGTTGATCCGGCACCGGCGCTGCACGTGCTGGGCGGGAAACTGACAACCTATCGGGTGCTGGCCGAGGAAGCGCTGGAGCTGCTGCGCCCCGCCCTGTCGCAGATGGGAGCGGCATGGACGGCAACGGGAGAACCACTGCCGGGCAGTGACTGGGGCGACGCCGCTCAGGCGTGCTCACGCTTGCTGGCTTTGGCGCCGTGGTTGCCAGCGGACATCGCGCGGCGCTGGGCCGAAGCCTACGGCAGCCGCAGCCTGGCGTTGCTGGAAGGCGCACAGAGCATGGCCGATCTGGGCGATGCATTCGGCGCTGGACTGCATGCGCGCGAGGTAGCGTTCCTGTGCGAGCACGAGTGGGCGCGCAGTGCCGAGGACGTGCTGTGGCGGCGGAGCAAGCTGGGCCTGCGGCTGGATACTGCGCAGGTGGCACGGCTGCAGGAATGGATCGATAGACGGTAGAGTCGAGCTTGCTCGACTGACATGAAAAGCAGTCGAGCAAGCTCGACTCTACCAACACCGTCGCTACCGGAGACGCTGCATGACGCCCCGCTACGTGCTGGCCATCGACCAGGGCACCACCAGTTCGCGCGCGATCCTGTTCGACCATGCCGGCGACATCGTCGGCAGCGCGCAACGCGAGTTCGCGCAGATTTTCCCGCAGCCGGGCTGGGTCGAGCATGACCCCCGCGAGATCCTCACCAGTGTCTATGCCACGCTGACCGAACTGCTCAGCCGCGGGCAGATCGACCCGCGCCACATCGCCGCACTGGGCATCACCAACCAGCGCGAAACCACCGTGGTCTGGGACCGCTCGACCGGCCAGCCGATCCACAATGCCATCGTCTGGCAGTCGCGGCAGAGCCACGCCATCTGCGAACGGTTGAAGTCCGAAGGCCATGAAGCGCTGGTTCGCGAGCGTACCGGCCTGTTGATCGATGCCTATTTCTCGGCCACCAAGATCCGTTGGATCCTCGACCATGTGGAGGGCGCGCAGCAACGCGCCGAACGCGGCGAGCTGCTGTTCGGCACCATCGACAGCTGGCTGGTGTGGAACCTGAGCGGTGGCCAGGCGCACGTGACCGACTACAGCAATGCCGCGCGCACCCTGCTGTTCAACATCCACACGCTGGACTGGGACGACGACCTGCTGGCACTGCTGGACATCCCTCGCGCGATGCTGCCGCAGGTACGCGACTCCAGTTCGGTGTACGCGCACACCCGGCCGCAGTTCTTCTTCGACCATCCGATTCCGATCGCCGGCATCGCCGGTGACCAGCAGGCAGCGCTGTTCGGCCAGGCCTGTTTCCAGCCGGGCATGGTCAAGAATACCTATGGCACCGGCTGCTTCATGCTGATGCATACCGGCGCGCAGGCGGTGCGCTCGCGCAATGGCCTGCTGACCACCATCGCCTGGGGCCTGGACGGGCGCGTGGAGTACGCGTTGGAGGGGTCGATCTTCGTCGCCGGTTCCGTGGTGCAGTGGTTGCGCGATGGACTGCGCATGATCGAGCGCGCCAGCGACAGCCAGGCGCTGGCCGCGCAGGTTCCCGATAGTGGTGGCGTGTACCTGGTGCCGGCTTTCGTCGGCCTAGGCGCGCCCTACTGGCGCAGTGACGTACGCGGGGCGATGTTCGGCCTGACCCGTGGCACCCGCAAGGCCCACTTCGTGCGCGCGGCACTGGAGGCCATGGCCTACCAGACCCGCGACGTGCTTGATGCGATGCAGTCCGATGCCGGCATCGCGCTGACCGAACTGCGCGCCGACGGCGGTGCGATCGGCAATGACTTCCTGGCCGGATTCCAGGCCGACATCCTCGGCGTACCGCTGCTGCGGCCTCGGCTGACCGAAACCACCGCACTGGGCGCGGCCTATCTGGCCGGGCTGGCCGTGGGCTTCTGGTCAAGCCGCGAGCAGATCGCCGCGCAGTGGGGCCTGGACCGGCGCTTCGAGCCGCAGATGGAGGTGGCCCGGCGCGAGAAGCTGTATGCGGGGTGGCAACAGGCGGTGGCCGCCACCCTCGCCTTCCACGTCGACTGACGGTCGTGCCGGCCGCTGGCCGGCAACCCCATGATCCTTGGCAGCATTTGCAGATTGCCGGCCAGCGGCCGGCACTACCGCATGGCCAGAACGTCCGTAGCGCCGGTCAGAACGCCGGCAGCACCGCGCCCTTGTACTTGGTCTCGATGAAGGCCTTCACCTGCGGGCTGGTCAGGGCCTTGGCCAGCTTCTGCACGCGGGCATCGTCCTTGTTGTCCGGGCGTGCGACCAGGAAGTTCACGTACGGCGAATCCTTGCTCTCGATCGCCAGTGCATCCCTGGTCGGGTTGAGGCCGGCATCCAGCGCGTAGTTGGTGTTGATCAGGGCCAGATCGACCTGGTCCAGCACGCGCGGCAGCATCGCCGAATCCAGCTCGCGGAACTTCAGCTTCTTCGGGTTGGCAGCAATGTCGCGCTGGGTCGACAGCGCGTTGGTCGGGTCCTTCAGCTCGATCACACCGGCCTTGTGCAGCAGGATCAGCGCGCGGCTGTTGTTGCTCGGGTCGTTCGGGATCACCACGTCGGCGCCTTCGCGCAGCTCGGCCAGCGACTTGATCTTGCGCGAGTACGCGCCGAACGGCTCGATGTGCACGCCGATCACCTTCACCAGATCGCTCTTGCGATCGCGGTTGTAGGCATCCAGGTACGGCTCGGTCTGGAAGTAGTTGGCATCCACCTGCTTCTGCACCAGCTGATCGTTGGGCTGCACGTAGTCATTGAACACGCGCACATCCAGGTCCACGCCTTCCTGCTTGAGGATCGGCTTGACCACTTCCAGGATCTCGGCATGCGGCACGGCCGTGGCGGCCACCACCAGCTTCTGCGAGGGCTCGCCGGACTTGCCGCAGGCGGTCAGGGCCAGCGCAGCGGCGAGCAGGGGCAGCAACAGGGTCTTCTTCATGGGCGAAAGGGTTCTCGGGGGAAGGGTCAGGAGTTGTCGTAGTTGCTCAGGGCAAGCTCAAGCAGCGCCTTGGCCTGCTCGCGCAGCATCACCGGTTCGACGATCTCGGCATCCGAGCCGTAGTGCAGCACGTCCATCAGCAGTTCGCGGGAGACGCTGTACGGTACCTTCAGCTCGTAGCGGCCGTCGGCCAGGAAACGGCCCTGCTGCTTGGAGTGCCAGTGTTCGTCGGCCACCCAGCGCGCGGCCTTGGCGCTGAACAGGATGGTCGCCCAGCCCTTCGGTGCACCGGAGAAGATGCCGTAGCTGGCGCCCAGCTGTTCGTCGAGCTCGCTGTCGGCCACGTCGCGGGCCGTGCTGTCGACCACCCGCGCCTTGTGGATGCGGTCCACGGCGAAACTGCGCAGGGCCTCGCGGTCGTGGTCCCAGGCATCCAGGTACCAGTTGTCGCGGTAATGGGTCAGGCGCTGCGGCGAGACCGTGCGCTTGGTCGGCTCGTCGGTGGAGCGTGCGCGGTACTCGAACGCCAGCTGGCGGCGCTCCAGCACGGCCGAGGCCACGCTGCGGAAGCTGCCCTCGTCGAACTTGCGGCCACGGTGCGGGATCACCCGCACACGGTCCACCGGCCAGCTGGAGACGCCGGCCTGGGCCGCCAGCAGGCTCTCGATGCGCTGTTGCAGCGGTGCCAGCACCGAGGACAGCACGCCGCCGCCGGTCCGTGCCAGCAGGTGCTGCGAGGCCAGCAGGGCGTGCAGCTCCTCCGAGCTCAGCCACAGGCCGGGCAGCTCGAAGCGGTCACTCTCGTCGGCCTGGTAACGGAAGCCGGCCTCGCCGTCGCCCTCGATCGGTGCCATCAGCGCATCGCGCAGGAAGGCCAGGTCGCGGTAGACGGTGGCGCGGGAACAACCGAGCTTGTCCTGCAGGGTCGCCACCGTCACCGGATAGCGCGCGGACTTGAGCAGACGATGCAGGGCGGTGATGCGTTCGTATCGGTCCATACCCCCGATTATGTCCGAGTCGCGGGTCTTGTGTGGGACGTTTGGGCTATCGTGGGCGCCCCCCGCCCCATGGAACACCCGATGCGCCGGTTGCCTGCCCTGCCCCTGCTGGCCTGCCTGCTGCTGGCCGCCTGTGATCGCGCACCGGCTCCGGCCGGCACTGAGGCCGCCGTCCCTGCCGCCGATCCGGCGCAGGCAGTGCTGGCGGCCAGCCAACGCTTCGCCACCCTGCGCAGCTTCCATGCCGAGCTGGAGGTGCTGGGTGCGCCGGAACCTGTGCGCAGCGCCATGGACTTCGTCGCCCCCGATCGATTCCGGCTGCAGACCGCGGCCGGACCGCAGACGATCATCGGCGACACCATGTTCCTGCAGGCCGACGGCGGGGTCCGCCAGGTCCCGACCCCGCCGGGCCTGCTTGAGCAATGGCGCAACCCGCTGCCGGCCGATGCCCTGCCCGCCGACCTGCGGGCCGAAGACCTCGGCAGCCAGTCCCTGGATGGGGTCGAAACCCGCCACTACCGGTTGCGCGGCGCCCAGCCCGGCGAACGCATGGAGTACTGGGTGGACGCGCAGGGCCTGCCTCGGCAGATCGTACGCAGTGGCAGCAGCAACGGCCGCAGCTTCCAGCTGCGCCTGCGCTATTCGCGCTTCAACGACCCGGCATTGCGCGTCGATCTACCCTGAATGGGCTGGCGGCAGGAACGTTTCCTGAAGCGCGTTTTGGATCGATTCGGACCGCCATCACGCTTCCAGTATCATCACCGGCTGTCAACCGCTTCGGAGAAGCCCCGATGTCCCTGCGTGTGTCCCTGCTGATCCCCCTGCTGCTGTGCGCGCCGCTTGCGTATGCGCAGGACGCCTCCGAACTGGCGGCGATGTCTTCGCCGTGGAGCGGCAGCGGCGGCGAGCTCGGCTTCGCCTCGGCACGCGGCAACAGCAGCACCGAGAGCTTCAACGGTCGCCTGCGCCTGCGCTACACCGACGGCGACTGGGTGCACAGCATGGACCTGTTCGGCCTGCGCTCCAGCTCCAAGGTGACCGAGACCAACGACGACGGCACCACCACCCGCCGCAACAACACCACCGCCAACCGCTACACCGGCAGTGCCGGCAGCGCGCTGCAGCTGGGCGAGCATCGCCAGCTGACCGCGACGGTACGTACCGAGCGTGACGACTTCGCCACCTACGACCGCCAGAGCTCGTTCGGCCTGGGTTACGGCACCCGCCTGTGGAACACCGAGCGTTTCTCGTTCGACGCGCAGATCGGCCCCGGTGTGCGCCGCACCCACAGCACCGAAGACGACCGCACCCGCACCGGCATGATTGGTCGTGGCCTGTTCGACCTGAAGTACTCGCTGACCGACAACACCGACCTGGTCAACACCCTCCTGGTCGAATCGGGTTCGTACAACACCTTCGGCCAGAACGACTTCGGCGTCTCGGTCAGCATGAACGAGCACCTGGCGCTGAAGGCCGGCTGGCAGGCGCGTTACAACAGTGACGTGGCCGAGGACAAGCGCAAGACCGATACGCTGACCACGATGAACGTGGTCTACAAATTCAAATAAGAAACGGGCGCCAAAGGCGCCCGTTCTTCTTTCGGTAGTGCCGGCCGCTGGCCGGCAACTGCATTCAATCGGGGCACGAGGTTGCCGGCCAGCGGCCAGCACTACCTGCGATGCCTCAGACGTTCAGCAGTTCGCCGGCACCGGCATCCAGCAGCATCTTCGCCACGCGCTGGCCCAGTGCTTCCGGGTCACTGGCCGGGCCGATCGCCTCGGCGCGCACCGCGCGGCCATCACTGGCACTGCCGACCAGCCCCTGCAGGTGCAGATCCTGCCCCTGCCACTGCGCGATCGCCGCTACCGGCACGTGGCAGCTGCCATGCAGCGCACGGTTCATCGCCCGCTCGGCCTCGACGCAGGCACGGGTAGCCGCGTCATCCAGGCCGGCGAACAGTGCCATCAAGCGCGCATTGCTGCCATCACATTCCACCGCAACCGCGCCCTGTGCCGGTGCCGGCAGCCACTGCGGCGGTTGCAGGCGGGCGACGATGCGCTCGCCCAGCCCCAGCCGCTCCAGCCCGGCCACCGCAAGCACGATGGCGTCGTAGCCGCCGTTGTCGAGCTTGGCCAGGCGGGTGTTGACGTTGCCGCGCAGGTCCAGCAGCTGCAGGTCCGGTCGCAGCGCGCGCAGCTGCGCCTGCCGACGCAGCGACGATGTGCCGACGCGCGCACCGATCGGCAGCGCATCCAGCGAGGCATACAAGTTGGAAACAAAGCCATCGGCCGGATCGTGGCGAGTCAGCATCGCCGGCAGCGCGAACGGCGCATCCAGTTCCATCGGCACATCCTTCAACGAGTGCACCGCGCAGTCGGCCTCGCCACGCAGCATGGCCAGTTCCAGTTCCTTGAGGAACAGGCCCTTGCCACCGATGGCCGCCAGCGAGCGGTCAAGCACCTCATCGCCGCGGGTGCTCATCGGCACCAGTTCCACGTGCAGATCGGGATGTGCCTGGCGCAGGCGGTCGGCGACGTGTTCGCTCTGCCAGAGGGCGAGCGGGCTCTTGCGGGTGGCGATGCGGACGGTTTCCATCCGGTCATTATCGCGCCTATCGGCGGGATACGGCCAACGGCGGAGCCCCTCGTGGCTGGTGTGGTCGTGCAAGCAACAGCTGTGCTTGGCCGGGCGGGGTGGGTGCGCGGGGGACGCCGTAAACCCATCCTTGGGGGCTTGGCCGCGGCATCCATGCCGCGGACACCCCCGCGCACCCACCCCGCCCGGCCTCTGACCGTTTCCGTGTGCGTCAGCCACGGAAGATCAAAAGAAAAAAGAAAGAGCAGAAGCAGAAGCAACAGCCGGCGGCGTCCGGGGTCAGATCCCTTTTCCGCAGGAAAAGGGATCTGACCCCTCTTTCCCCGCCCGATAACAACAATGCCTTTGCCGTCCGACGCTGAAATCTGTCGAAGGCGGAACGGTGTGGGCATGCAGGGGTGTGAGCCGCATGGATGCGGCGACCAAGCCCCCATGGATGGGTTCACGGCGTCCCCTGCATGTCCACACCGTTGCGCCATACGCGCAGCAATACAGAGCCGACCAACCCGCTGTTGCTGTTGCTGTTGATTTCGAAGCAGTCGCGGCCGCAGGCCGCGCGGAACACTCACAGGTGCCGCAACTCCTGCTTCAGCGTCGCCACGCAGCGGCGGCTGACTTCCAGCGGTTGCTTGCCATGCCGCAGCACCGCCTGCACCTGCCCACCCGTGCCACGGCGCAGCTCGACCAGTTCGTGGCGTGCCACCAGGCAGTTGCGATGGATGCGGATGAAGCGGCTGGCGAACTCTTCTTCCAGCGACTTCAACGACTCCTCGATCAGATCCTCGCCGCGCGCGTGGTGCACCACCACGTACTTCTCTTCGGCCTGCAGGTAATGGATGTCATCCAGCGGAATCAAGCGCAGGCTGCCGCGCAGGCGCGCGCACAACATGCTGCGGGCCTGCTGCCCGCGGTGGTCCTGCGGCTGGCCGTCACGGCCGGCCAGGAACGTGCGTGCCCGCGCGATGGCGGCCGCCAAGCGCTCGGCACGTACCGGCTTCATCAGGTAATCAATCGCGGCCGCCTCGAACGCCGACAGCGCATGCGCGTCGTAGGCGGTGCAGAACACCACCGCCGGACGCGGCTCGAAGCTGGCCAGATGGCGGGCGGCTTCCAGGCCATCCAGTCCGGGCATCGCGATATCCAGCAGGACCAGATCAGGTTGTAGTTCCGCGCACGCGTGCAGGGCCTGCTCGCCGTTGCCGGCCTCGGCCACTACATCCACGCCTTCCTGCGCTGCCAGCAAGCTGCGCAGCCGCTCGCGTGCCAGCGGTTCGTCATCGGCGATGACTACCCTCACGATCGTCCCCTCACTGGATCGGCACTGTCACCTGGCAGGCATAGTAGCCCTCGCTCCAGCCGGCCGTCATCCGCGCGGTGCTGCCGAAGCGCCAGGCCAGGCGATGGCCGATGTTGTGCTGGGCATGACCCGCGCCCCGCGCCAGGGCCAGCCCCGGGGCCTGCGGATCGGGCGCCGGATTGCGTACGCGGATCTGCAGCTCATTGCCCTCGCGGACGAGCTGCAGTTCGATGGTGCCGCCCCCGGGCAGGCGCGAGATGCCGTGCAGCACGGCATTCTCCACCAGTGGCTGCAGTACCAGCCTCGGCAATGGCAGGTCCCATGGCAGCGGTTCGTCGCGCTGCCAGAGCACCTGCAGGCGTTCGCCCAGGCGCAGCGATTCGATCGACAGGTAGCGCTCGGCCAGCTCGCATTCGTCGCGCAGGGTGGAATCGCCCTCGCCCGCACCCAAGGCTGCGCGGAACAGATCGGACAGGTCGAGCACCGCGCGCTCGGCCACTGCCGGGTCGCGATGCAGCAGGCTGGCGATCAGGTTCATGCTGTTGAACAGGAAATGCGGGCGGATCCGTGCCTGCAGCGCATCGGCCTGCGCGCGCGCGTTGGCCTGCACCTGTGCGGCCCAGCGATCACTCACATAGAAGTAGCGCAGGGCCAGTGCGGTGATAAGTGCGGTGGTTGCGGCACTGCCGAGGGTGAAGCGCCAGAAGCTGATGCCGCTGGCGAAGTTGTCCCCCAGCACCGCATACAGGGCGTGGACGATGCCGGCGCAGACCACCGCGATCAGCGCCGCCAACGCAATCGCCGCGGCCGCGCCCAGCATCTGCGGCAGCTTCGACAGCGCTTGCCGCAGCAGGCACAGGCTGGCGGTCACCGCCAGCGCCAGCCACAGCGCAAAGCCACTGGCCGACAGCAGTTCGCCAAAGGTCCAGTGGCGGCTGCCGTCGGGCGCCAGGGCCAGCACCACCACGACCAGCTCGGCCAGGCCGAGCATCGCCGCCAGCCGTGGCAGGCGGCACAGTTCCGGCATCCACGGCGGTGTGCTGGCCGGGGGCATGGCTCAGGCGACGCCCAGGCGTTCCTGCAGCCAGTCACCCAGCGCCTGGATCTCTTCAGCGCAGACCTGGTGGGCCATCGGGTAGCTATGCCATTCCACCGCCAGGCCCAGCGACTGCAGTGCCTGCGCGCTGTGCGCGGCCACTGCCTGCGGAATCACCGGATCGGCGCTGCCGTGGGCCATGAACACCGGCACCTGCACTGCACCTTCAATACGCTTGGCCGCCTCGGCTTCGGGCAGGTAGGTGGACAGCGCAATCAGGCCGGCCAGCGGCGCGGTACGCGACAGCGCGGCGGTGAGGATGATGGCACCGCCCTGCGAGAAACCGGCCAGGAAGATCTTTTCCGGCGCGATGCCGCGTTCGATCTCACGGGCTATCATCGCATCCAGCTGCAGTACCGATTCCTGCACGCCGGTCATGTCGGCACGCGAACGGAAGTCCATGCCAACGATGTCGTACCAACCGCGCATCGGCACGCCGTTGTTGATCGTGATCGGCCGCACCGGTGCATGCGGGAACACGAAACGTAGCGCCGGCCAGTGTGGGCGTACCAGTTCCGGCACGATCGGCGCGAAGTCATGGCCATCGGCACCAAGGCCGTGCAGCCAGATCACCGACCACTGCGGCGAAGCGCCGGTTTCCTGTTCCACCGTTTGCAGCATGATGCGGCTCCTTCAAGTTCGAGCCGCATTATGCCGCTGGCACAGGGGAATCAGTACAGCGGCGGTTGCTCGGCCGCTTCCCGGCGCAGCTGGGCGGCGCGCACCAGTACCGGTGGCGGGATGTTCTCCTCGGGGATATCGAGCAGGCCAAGGCGATGCAGGAAGGCGCCCGGGCCCCGCGAGGACGTAAGTGCCACCACCGGAATGGCCAGCACCATGCCGATCACCACCGGTGCCATCCACGCCGCCAGCGACGGCGACACCGCCCACGCCAGCACGCCCATGAAGGCGCCGAACACGCCCAGGCCACCGTAACCGCGGATCAGCGCCATCCAGGAAATGCCGCCGTCGTCGCGCTGCTGGGCGTCCCAGCCCGAATCGCGGCCGGACAGCACTTCGGCCACGCCACGCGACTGCACGTACATCACCACCGGCGCCATCAGTGCGGCCAGCACGGTCTCCACCAGCATCGACACGAATGCGCGGATCGCGCCGCCGCAGCCGCGACGGTCGACCGGGTCCAGCAGCATCGCCAGGTACCCCAGGACCTTGGGCATCAGCAGCACCGCCATGGTCGCAGCGAACAGGCGTACCACCTGTTCCTCGTCCTGGGCGCGCCAGTACACGCTGGGCGACAGGTGCAGCAGGGCGTTGAAGTCGATGCCCTCCTGGAACAACGGGATGGCGATGCCGATCAGCATCAGCATCGCCCACATCGGCGCGGTGAAGTAATGGCCGATGCCGATCAGCATGTGCACGCGGCTGATCCAATGCAGGCCGCGGCTGCCCACCACCTTGCCGTGCTGCAGGTTGCCCTGGCACCAGCGGCGGTCGCGCACCAGCATGTCGGTCAGGGTCGGCGGACCTTCCTCATAGCTGCCGCCCAGGTACGGCACCATGTGCGCGGCCCAGCCACCCCGACGCATCAGCGCCGCTTCGACGAAGTCGTGGCTGAGCACATGGCCCCCGAACGGCTTGCGGCCCGGCAGCGCCGGCAGGCCGGCCTGATCGGCGAAGGCGCGCGTGCGGATGATCGCGTTGTGGCCCCAGTAGTTGCTCTCGGCACCGTGCCACCAGGCCACGCCGCGGGCGATCACCGGACCGTACACGCGGCCACCGAACTGCTGCATGCGGGCAAACAGGGTGCGGCCGCCGATCACCGAGGGCAGGGTCTGGATCAGGCCAACGTCGGCGTTGTGTTCCATGCCGGCAACCAGGCGCACGATGCTGTCACCGGTCATCAGGCTGTCGGCATCCAGGATCAGCATCTGCGGGTAGGCTCCGCCGAAGCGGCGCACCCAGTCGGCGATGTTGCCGGCCTTGCGCGCGCCGTTGTCACCGCGGCGGCGGTAGAACAGCCGTCGTTGGCCGTCGGGCACGCGCTCGCGCAGCTCGGCGAATACTTGCTCCTCGGCCCGTGCAATGTCTTCGCGGCGGGTATCGCTGAGCACGAAGAAGTCGAAACGTTCCAGCTGCCCGGTGGCGGCCACCGATTCGTAGATCGCCTGCAGGCCGGCCAGCAGCCGTCGCGGGTCTTCGTTGTAGGTCGGCATCAGCAGCGCGGTGCGGCTGTGCACGGTCGGCAGCGGTTTGTCCGGGTCGATGCCGAGGCGGTAGCCACGGTCGAACACCGCGGTCAGGAAGCCGGCCACGGCGCTGGCAAAGGACAGTGCGATCCACGCGAACAGCCCCACGAACAGCACCAGCAGGCAGGCCTCGAGCACACTGATGCCATTGGCCGACAGCACCCGCCACATCATCCGGGTGGCGATGGCGGTCATGGCGAAGGTGCCGCCGAAGATGTACAGCCGACGCAGGCCGATCATGCGCGGCGATGTGCGATGCCTGCGGACCTTCAGCTGGCCGTCGCGAAGGGTCTGCTCGGGCATCTGCAGTGGCGATTCAGCAGGCAGCAGCGCCCAGCCGGCGTCAAGCCGGGGCGTATCCGCTTCCGCGTGGATGGTTTGCCCCCCCATCGCCGCCTACTCCGCGCAGTCGGCACGGCCGGCCATCCCGGCCGGGCTGCATGCACGAAGGTTCCCGGCGCGCCTTCCCGGCGCCCGCACTTGTCCTGGCTGTGCCGGCCTTTGGCCGCACAGTCGATGTCTGTCACTACCGGAACCCACACGATCTCCAACGGGGCGGAATCGAAAATGCGGCGCCAGTCTAGGGCGCTGGATGTAAGCCGCGCGCGAAGGTCTACGCCGGGATTTACCCCCATTCAGCAAACAGCAGGCGATCTCCGGGCGGGCCAGGTGGATGTCGCTTCATCGCCCCAGGTACTGGATCGTAACAAACGCGAACGGTTATCATTTCATTAACCAGGCAGGTCACCGTCTTCGTGCGGCCGAGACCCACCCAGCTGCGCCGGTTCGAGCCGCGCGCCCAACGACCCATGGAAGGGGCTGCCTGCTGACTGCTTGCGCCTGTTGCTTCCACCGGGTCTCCCTCCTCCGATGGAAGCCGTCATGTCCCTGTCGTCCCACCTCCGTAGTGCGCGCCTGCCGCGCACCCGCCTGGCCACCGCCCTGTCTGCCGCCTGCCTGCTTGCCCTCCCCGGCCTGGCCGCCGCCGAAGCCAGTGCCGATGCCTCCACCAAGGACCTGGATACCGTGGTGGTCACCGCCTCGGGCAACCAGCAATGGATCAAGGATGCCCCGGCCAGCATCAGCGTGATCAGCCGCGAGGACATCGCGCGCCAGCCGGTGCATGACCTGGCCACCCTGCTCAGCCGCGTTCCGGGCGTGACAGGCGGCCTCAGCGCCGTTGGCGAGCAGTCCAAGATCAAGCTGCGCGGCATGCCGTCCAACTACACGCTGGTGCTGGTGGACGGCAAGCGCATGGGCAGTTCGGCCTCGACCAACTATCGACCCGACCTTGGCCGCCAGGATCTGAACTGGATCTCGCCCGACCAGATCGAGCGCATCGAAGTGGTCCGCGGGCCGATGTCGTCGCTGTACGGCTCCGACGCCATGGGCGGCGTGATCAACATCATCACCCGCCGCATCGGCGACGAATGGAACGGCAGCGCCACCCACAGCTACACCCGCCCCGGTGACGGCAAGCGCGGTGACACCCAGCAGATCGGCGCGACCTTCTCCGGCCCGCTCGGCGAACGTTTCGGCCTGCGCATCGGTGCCAACAGCATGCGCCGCGATTCGGACCAGTCCAACGGCGGCGTCTACGGCAATGCCTATGCCGGCGAGAAGGACCGCAACGTCGACGCACTGCTGCAATGGAAGCTCAGCGATGCGCAGGAACTGTCGCTGGAAGCCGGCCATGGCGTGCAGCAGGCCTTCATCGATGCCTCGCTGGAAAAGCAGGACGAAGGCGCCTGGGGTGCCAGTGAACTCAAGCGCAGTTCGCTGGCGCTCAACCACGATGGAAAGTGGAGCTTCGGCAACTCGAAGATCAGCGCGTACTGGACCGAGTACAAGAATGACATCGGCGCCACCGGCCGCTCCGAGGCTACCGATACGATCATCGAGGGCAGCCTGACCACGCCGTTCACCCTGGGTGTTGAACACCAGTTCGCCGTGGGTGGCCAGTGGAAGCGCCAGGAACTGACCAACACCGACACCATCGGCCGCGCGCCGATCGACTACGCAGGCAACGCGGTCAGTGGCTCCGACCTGCAGGTGGATACCTGGGCGCTGTTCGTCGAGGACGAGCTGAAGCTGCACCGCACGCTGGCCCTGACCCTGGGCGCGCGCCTGGACCACCATGAGAAGTTCGGCGGCCACGTCAGCCCGCGTGCGTACCTGGTCTGGCATCCGGCCGAACAGTGGACGGTCCGCGGTGGCGTCTCCAAGGGCTTCCGTGCGCCCAGCCTGACCGAGAACTCGCCCAGCGCTGCCACCCAGTCCGGCGGCCGTGGCTGCACCTCGCTGATCCCGCTGGGCTATACCCGTGGCGGCTGCTACATGGCCGGCAATCCGGACCTGGATCCGGAAACCAGCACCAACCGCGAGATCGGCATCAGCTTCGACAACGACCTGGTCGATGCCGGCCTGACCTATTTCCATACCGACTTCAGGAACAAGATCGAATACGCACCGCTGGGCAAGTTCAACGGCATCTGGTGGACGCGCATGAGCAACGTGCAGCGCGCGCGTACCAGCGGCATGGAAGGCAACCTGAACGTCCGCTTCGGCGAGCACTGGCGCTGGCGCACCTCGGCGACCTGGATGAAGGAAGCCAAGAACCTGACCACCGGCAGGAACCTGATCGATACCCCGGAGTTCTCGGGCTACTCGTCGCTGGACTGGACGCCCAACACGACGTTCTCCAGCAGCCTGTCGGCGCAGTACACCGGCAAGCAGACCGGCACGGCGACGACCTTCCTCAAGGCCTACACCCTGTATGACCTGACCGCCGCCTGGAACGTCAACGAGGTACTGACCCTGCGTGGTGGCGTCAGCAACCTGGCCGACAAGAAGCTGTACGCGGAAGGCTCCACCGACTACTTCGTGGCCGGGCGCAGTTACTTCCTGAGCATGACCGCGCGCTTCTGACCGGCGACGCGCGCCGCGATCGCGCTGGCGGCTGGCCAGCGCGATCGGCGGTGTTGCGGGTTACTCGCTTTCCAGCGCGGCCGGTGCCGCGTTCTGCGTGGCCGCCGTGCGCGCACGGTCCATTGCCACCGCCAGTTGCTGGCGTGCGAGCAGTTGTTGTGCCTGCACCACTTCAGGTGTCGGCAGGAGCACCGGTCCCGGTGCGTTTTCCGGTGTAGCAGGTGTGGTCATGCAACCTCCATGGACATCCCGCCGCTGCCCGGAATCAGCTGGGGCGGCGGCGGAACTGCGCACCCTATCCTAAAAACAAGGCGGATGGGTGACGGTGCGGCGCCCCGCCGCAGACCTGCACATGCTGGGCGCGTCACATTTTTGACGGTTGAGGGTAGTTTCCTGAACCGGCGGCCTCGTACCATGTAATCGTTTTCCTACAAGGACGTAATCGTCAATGAACGCAGTCGACCTCACCCGCTTCAGCCCGAAGTGGCAGTTCCGCTTCAACTTCTTCCAGCAGCACGGTGCTCCCAAGGAGCCGGGATTCAAACACGCCTGGAAGGCGCTGTCCTTCGGCGACCGCCTGAAGATCAACATCAACTTCTTCGCGTTCTTCTTCGGCTTCATCTACCTGCTCATCCTGGGGATGTGGCGCAAGGCGCTGGTGGTGATCGGCATCGGCATCGTGCTGGGCATCGTCTCCCTGTTCCTGCCGGATGTCGTTGCGCGTCCACTGTTCATTGCCATGAACTTCCTGGTCGCCGCCAGCACCAACTACAGCTACTACCTGGAGCAGGTGAAGGGCAAAGCCAGCTGGAACCCCTTCGAAGGCATGTTCTGAACGATTGCGATTGCCGGACCCGGTACCGGCATGCCAGCAAGCTGAAACAAGGACGCCCGGCTTTTGCCGGGCGTCTTCATTTGTGCCAGCCGCGGCTCAGGCCGCGTAGCGTGCCGCGGCTACCGGCTCGGCCTGCAGCCGGAAGCGCGATACCGCCACCGCCAGCTGCTCGGCCTGTTCTTCCATCGCCCGCGCTGCGGCGCTGGCTTCCTCCACCAGCGCAGCGTTCTGCTGGGTGGTCTCGTCCATCTGCACCACGGTCTGGTTGACCTGCTCGATGCCCGCCGACTGCTCGCGCGACGCCGCCGAGATCTCGGCCATGATCTCGTTGACCCGGCCGACCTGGCCAACGATCTCCTGCATGGTGCGTCCGGCGCCGTGTACCAGCTGCGCTCCGGCACCGACCTGTGCCACCGATGCGTCGATCAGCCCCTTGATCTCCTTGGCAGCACCCGCCGAACGCTGGGCCAGCGCGCGCACTTCACTGGCGACCACGGCGAAGCCACGACCCTGCTCACCGGCGCGTGCTGCTTCCACTGCCGCGTTCAGTGCAAGGATGTTGGTCTGGAAGGCGATGCCATCGATCACCGAAATGATCTCGGCAATGCGCTGCGAGGAGGCCTCGATCTGCTCCATGGTCTGCACCACTTGGCTGACCACCTGGCCACCTTCACTGGCGACACCTGCAGCGGAGCCCGCCAGGGTATTGGCCTGCAGCGCGTGGTCGGCGTTCTGACGCACGGTGGAGGTCAGTTCTTCCATCGAAGCGGCGGTTTCTTCCAGATTCGCGGCCTGCTGCTCGGTGCGGCGTGACAGGTCACTGTTGCCGGCGGCAATCTCACCGGCGGCCAGGCGGATGCTGGCGGCCGACTGCTGGATCTGGCCAACGATCCGGGTCAGCTGCTGCACGGTGCTGTTGGCATCGTCGCGCATCACCGCGAACACCCCATGGAAGTCACCCTGCATGCGCGCGCTCAGATCGCCGGCGGCGATCGCACACAGCAGCGTCGACAGCTCGGCCAGGTTGTGGTCGCTGACCTCCATCATGGTATTGAGGGTTTCGACCATGCGGCGGAAATCGTAGTCGAAGCGCAGGGCGTCGCCGCGCACCGCGAAGTCACCGGCAGCAGCCGCAGCAGCCAGCTGCTGGATCTGATCGTTGATCGCCGCCAGATTGCTCTTGGTGGTGGCCATCGCGGCGCTGAACACTGCCTTCTCGCCCGGCAATGCTTCCATGTCCACGCTGAGGTCACCCACTGCGTAGCGCTGCATCACCTCGACCAGGCGCTGGGTGACCGCATTGCTGGAGGCCACCAGCTGGTTGCTGTCGGCCACCATGCGGCCGTACTCGCCGGGGAATACAGTGGCGTCCATGCGGTAGCTGAGCTCGCCGGCATCGTGGCGACGCGCCATTTCGGACTGCGCGGCCATCACCGACTGCAGCTGGCCGCGCATGCCCTGCATCGCCTCCAGCAGGCGCCCCACTTCGTCATTGCTGCGCGTCGGCAGCGCACTGTCCAGCTTGCCCGCGGCGACATCGCCGGCTACGCGCACCGCTTCGGCCAGCGGGCGGATCGCCAGGCGGCGCAGCAGCACGTAGACACCCGCACTGAGGGTCAAGGCGGCCACCACACCGACCAGCAGGGTCAGCCACAGCAGCTGGCGCGCCTCTGCCACGATCACCGCATGCGGCATCACCACGCCCAGCGCGAAGCGCTGCGGGGCATCGCCCACGCGCAGCGGTACGTACACACGCACGTTGCCGGCCGCATCCGGGGTGAAGGCTTCGAAGCGGCGGTCGGCGGCGATGTCGGCCAGCATGCTGCGGGTCAGTGCATCGCTGCGCGGCTTGCCGATTTCAGCGGGATTGGCCGAAGCCAGCACCACGCCATTGGGCGAGAGCAGCTCGACGCGGCCGGCGCCCATCGGCTTCAGCGTGGCCAGGTGCTTCTGCAGCGCGGCCAGCGAGAAGTCGACGGTAAACACGCCGAGGAACGTACCGTTTTCGACGATCGGCGTACTCAGCGTGCTCATCAGCACCTGCTGGCCGCCGATGTCATAGGCGTAGGGCTCGCTCACCTTCGCCAGCTTGTCGCGGCTGGGTACCATGTACCAGTCGCCGGAGCCGCTGGCGGTCTCGGTGTAGTCGGTCATCGTCGACTGCTGCGGCGTGCCATCGTGCCAGGCCCAGTAGCTCATGTAGCGACCTGTGGCATCGTGCGCCTCGGTGTTGACGAACTCGGCATCCTTGCCATCGAAGGCATCAGCTTCCCACATGGTGCTCTTGCCCAGCCATTCCGGATGGGTACGCAGCTGTTCGCCGAGCACCGCCGCCAGGCTGGCGCGATCGGGCACGTCGCCACGGGCACGCTGGGCCAGCACGCTTTCAACCATGGCATCGTTGCTGGCGAAAGCCGTGCCGAGGTCGGCCGCGACCTGGCGTGCCTCGGCGGTGGCTTCGCTGGCCATGGTCTGGCGCGAGGCATTGACCAGGCTGGCGCTGGCCTGGCGATAGATCAGGAACGCGGTCAGGCCGAAGCACAGCAGCGCGATCACGGCGGTGCCGAGCATCAGCTTGTGGGCGATGCTGCCCGGGCGGCGGGCGGCGACGGAGCGGGAAGAAGGCATGGAAGGATCCGCAAGGCAGTTCAGGACGACCGGCACCGCGAGGGCACCGCGCAGGCGCGCGATCCATCGCGCAGGCCACCGGTCGCCGGGCCGGGCCCAGCACAGGAAGCGCACCGGGTTAGCGGCCGCCCGCCAACGAGGTTGAGGCGGCCGTCCTGCACATTGCTGAACGTACTCAGGGTCGGGTCAGGAACCCGCCCTGCTGCCGCCCTATTCGGCCACGCGGTCCTTGATCCATTCCGCCCGCGGCAGCACTTCGATGCTGCCAGCCGCGTACTGCTGCAAGACATCGTCCGGGCCGAAGCGCGGCTGCCACCCCAACGCCCGCCGCATACGGGCACTGTCGTAGACGCGATCGATGCTCAGCGGCAACGGCCAACGGCGGCGTTCGAACTCGGCCAGCAGCTGTGGCGCACGCCGGGCCAGCACGTTGCGCGGCTGGGTGGCCAGCTCCAGGCAGTCCTCGCGCCGGAACGGGGTCGGTGCACAGGCGAGATAGCGGGCGAAGGCAGCGCCTTCATCCAGCAGCAGCGCGGCGTGCGCGCTGGCCACGTCGCGCGCGTCGATGCCACGGTGCAGGCGGAACATCGCCATGCGCTCGGGCGGTTCCGGAAAGCAACGGCCCATGCGCAGCACGCGCACACTGAAATCCGGCGCGGTTGCAGCTTCGGCCAGGGCCTCTGCCTGCAGCTTGGTGCGATGGTAGATGGTGCGCGGCAGGGGCTCGGTGTCCTCGTCGATCCAGCGGCAGCCGCCGGCCACCACCGCGTGACCGTACAGGGCGGTGGTGCTGGTCAGCACGAAGCGCCGTGCACCGGCCTCGCGCGCGGCCTGCAGCAGGTGTGCGGTGGCGTCCACGTTGATCTGCTGGAACACCGCATCCGGCACCAGCCCGACGTGCGGGGCATGCAGCGCCGCGGTATGGATGACCGCGTCGACACCCTGCACCGCCCGCGTGACCGCTTGACGATCGGTGACATCGGCAATGATGCGCGTAGTGGCGAACGGACTGCGATCCAGCCCCACCACTTCATGGGCCGCCGCCAACGCGCCGAAGATCGCGCGCCCGATCCGCCCGGAACTGCCGGTCAACAGAATCTTCATTGAGTCCATTCACTCGAAGCGCCCGGGAACTACCGGGATGCATCGATTCTAGGCACGCTGCATGTCGTCTGCGATAGGGCATGGTTGCAATTGTGCGTTCATCTTGACGACGCCGGCATGGCCAACAACTGACGGGCGACGAACAATGGATCGTCACCACCGGCGACGTCGGGCCTGACACCGGTGCGCTCCCAGTTGCCACCGGTGCGGAGATTGATCGGTTGCCGGTCCGGAATGCTGATCTGATAGCCATCCGGCAGCAGCACAGGATCATCGAACATATGTGCGGCACCGCCACTGCGGCTGCCAACGATGCGCGCGCGACCCAGCGCCTGCAACGAAAAGGCGACATATTCGGCAGCCGAGCCGGTGCGGCGGTCGATCAGTACCACCAGCGGCTTCAGGTACGCCGGCAGGCTCGCCGGTGGCAACGGCACCGGGGTACGTCGGCCACGCTGCTCCAGTGCCTGCACCTGGGTGATGTTCGCATCCAGCAAGGTACGCACCAGCAGGTCGGCGCTGCCGTCATCACCGCCGCCGTTCTGGCGCAGATCCAGCACCAGCCCATCGGTGTCGGCCAGCAGGGTGAAGGCAGCAGACAGCTTCGGCCTGGCCAGGTCGAGCGGATAGAAAGTGCTCAGCCGCAGGTAACCAATATTGCCCTCCAGCACCTTTACCTCGCGCACGCCGGCACCGTTGCTGCGGGCGTCGGCGCGCCAGGCCATCAGCCAATCGTCCTGTCCGGCGCTGGCATCCACCCGCTCGACGTGGAAATGGCCATCGAATACGTCCAGGTCCTGGTTCAGGCGCAAGCTGAAGGCCTTCGGATCCGCACACGTATCGGCGTAGCGCTGTTCGTTCGACCAACCACGCAGGGCATCGGCGATGCGGGCACCTTCCGCCGCGTCCAGGTACTGCGCCTGTATGGCCGTGGCCGCCGCCTGCAGCACCGCCTCCTGTGCAGGGCAGGAGGCTGCCAGCAGCGCGCCAAGCATCCACGAAACCGCCATGCCCCACCCCGCATTGATGATATGTAAGTGCTTATATATCATCACGACCATGGATCTCCAACATGCCACCCTGGGCACCCTGCTACGTGCTCTTCTTGATCAGCTCGACCCGGCCGTCGAGCAGGCCTATCGCGATCTGCAACTGGACTACCGGCCGCGTTACACGCCGGTGCTGCGCACGCTGATGGCGCAGGGGCCCTGCCGTATCAAGGACCTGGCGCTGGCCTGCGGGCTCAGCCATTCGGCGCTCAGCCAGACGGTTTCAGCGATGGTGCGCGACGGCTGGCTGCACACCGCCGTCGGCGAAGACAGTCGCGAGCGCATCCTGCAACTGAGCCCGCATGCACTGCAGTCGCTGCCGGCGCTGCAGGCGCAGTGGCAGGCGACGGCGCGCGCGGCACGCAGCCTGGACGTCGATCTCGGGCAGTCGTTGGAGCAGGTGCTGCGCGACACGCTGCAAGCGCTTGAACAGCGACCCTTCGCGCAGCGACTGCGCGATGGGCGCGTGCGCTGACGCCCTTACTGCTCCGCCGCCATCTCGATTTCACTGAGGAAGGTCCAGCTGCCATTGGCCACGCGTAGCTCCAGTGTGCGGCACTGCGCGGCCAGCGGTGCCACGTTGCCCAGCACGTATTCCTCTTCGGTTGAAGCGCTCAGCCCGGCCTGGGTGAAGGGCGCTGACAGCGCGCCGATCTTTACGGCAGGCGTGCCCGGCTCGGCACACATCACTTCCACAGAGGTGGGAGTGAGAATGCCCCAGGCGGGGCGTGTCATCGTGTGCAGGCCAATCCAGTCCACCTGCCGGCGCTGGCCGAGATCGATGGTGACGGCGACGTTGCCATGCACGCCCACCCAGCCGGCATCCATCGGGTTGCGCGGATCGCCCACCCGGCGGTCGAACAGCTCGTGGCCTGTGCCGTCGGGATAGTTCGCATCCGGCGCCACGCTGTAGCTGTAGGTGGTCTGCACCGGATCGACGATGTATGAGGCACCCAGGCCATACAACCCGCGGTAGGTGTTCATCATCCGTGGCGCTTCGACGTGGCCCTGGCCAGGGCCGACCACCTCGGACATGTGGTACTGGTTGAGCCAGGCAACGCGTTTGCCAGCCGAACGTGCACTCCACAACTGCTGGTTGATGCGCTGTACCGAGGCAGGCCGGTAGGCGCCGGACAGCCCGTTGCCGGTATCCATGAACAACGGGCTGCCATGGTTGAACAGTTCGATGTCGGCCCACAGGCCGTCAGCACCCAGCGTTGCCGACAGCGCCTGGAAGTACTCCTCGGTGGAATGTCCCGGGCGGTCCCACTGGAACAACCTGGCATGCGAGGCCGCGCCGATGCCATCCTGCCAGATCTGCACGTCCACGCCGGTGGCCGTGCGGAACGCCGCTGCAGCGTTGGCCACACTGGCCGGATCGACGCTGGATGACGCCAGGTAGGGCGCGACCATCACCGGCCGCGAAGGCGTGCTGCCTTTGAGCGCCGTCACGATCGCACGATAGAAGGGCGCACGATCAGCCGACGCCTGTGCCGGCTCGTCGGTGATGTACCAGCCCGCAAAGGCCGGATGCGAACCGTACTGCTGGCCGAGCTGGGCCAACGCCTGCGCTGCATCCTGCGCCACCGCCGTCGCGTTCCGGCCCTGCCAGAAGGCGCCGCATTGTCCCGAACTGTAGGTGGTGCCGACCACGACCTTCATGCCGCGCGCCGCCGCAGCATCAAGCACCGTGCCAAGCTTGCCGGGGAAACCGGCGATCCATTCGAAGTCCTGCACGCCGCTGGCGCATCCCACGCCAGCGCGCGTGGCACGGGTCTGGCCGAGGATGATCGTATCGTTGCCCAGGTCCTGCAGCTCGTCCAGGAACAGCGGCAACTGCGCAGCGGGCAGTTGCTCATCGTTGGCCGAATAGCCAACGTGGACGAAGCTGCCGGTCAATAGGCTGCTGGCGGCGTGGGCCGGCGCGGCACATGCCAGCACCACGATCAATCCAATCCTGTTCATTTTCTACGTCCCTGTCGAGGCCAGGTGAGTGGCGTCGTCGCCCATCCTAGCAACATCGGCCGGCACCACGCCGCGATCACCGGCACGGCTGCGCAATCGCCCACTTCCGCTGCACCCGCGGCAGAGCACACCCGAACCCATTTCAAGCGGTTGATTCATTCATCTGCGTGATCGAGCCTGCGCGCACCTTCCCCTTGGAGTTCTTCTCATGCGCACGCCACCGGCACCACTAAGCCTGGACGAACGCAATCGCCGCTGGGCCCTGGCCCGCGACCTCATGGCCAGTGAGCAGCTCGATGCACTGGTCGTGCATGGCGATCGGGAGGCTGCCGCCCCGGCTGGCTTTTCCCCGGACTGCTATTTCACCAACGATCGCCCGGGCTCGATCGTGGTATTCGTCGGCGACGAGCCGCCACGGGTATTCACCTTCGCCTCGTTGATGATCGCCGACCACCTCCAGGCCGGCCTGCGCGGCGACCTGCAATGGATCGCACCCGAGCAACTCTGGGTAGGGAAATCCGGTCAGGAAGTCGGCCGCTGGCTGCAGCAGTGCGGCCTGTACTCGGCACGCATCGGCGTGTTGGGGCTGGAGCCCTATCCGCCGTTCTACTTCGACGGTGCGATGCCCGCACGCACCCTGCAGGGCATGCAGGCGGCGGTACCGGGCGCGGAATTCGTACCGGTGTTTCGGGCGTTCTTCCAGCGTGCCTCGGTGAAGAGCCAGGAGGAACTGGCGCTGATCGCGCATGCCGCCTGGATCGGTGAATCGATGAGCGAGGCGCTGCGTGCCACTGCTCGCCCTGGTGTTTCCGAAGCCGAACTGGTTGCCGCAGTGACCGCCACCTGTTTCTCGTTGGGGGGCTATACCGCCGAAGTGCTGCTCGGCTCGGGTCCAGAGTATGTAGGCTGGGGGCCACCCGCCTGGCAGTACCGTGCGCAGCCGCCGCGCGTCCTGCGCGATGGTGATCTGGTGTTGTCGGAGATCTTCGCCCTGTACGGGCTGATGGAAACCCAGCACCAGGCTGCGGTTGCGATCGGCGAGGTGCACGACGACATCCATCGCGCCGCCACCGTTGCCCGCAGCAGCTACGAGGCAGGCCTGTCCGCACTGCGCGTGGGCAATACCTTCGGCGATGTCGTCGACGCGATGGAAGCCCCCCTGCTGGAGGCCCGTGGCTGGCATGTGCACCCGCTGGTCCACAGCCTCAACCCCTATGGACCGGTTGGCTTCGGCCGTGCACCGGGCATCGAAGCGCTGCCGGAGGCCACGCGATATGCGCATATCGCGCCGCTGCCGACCGTCGGGCGCGAACTGCCCCTGCAGGCCGGCATGTGCTTCGCCTTCGAACCAAACTGCGCGTTCGGCCGGCACATGGCCAACATCGGCGGTACGGTCATCGTCGGCGAGAACGCCGGCGTAGCCCTCAACGAAAACTCCACCTGGTTGATGCGGGCCGATGCCTGAGTTCATCGCCCACCTGCAGACACCGGCGCGACAGCGGGCAGCCGAGACGCGCAGCGAGCAGACCCGAGCCCGACTGCTGCAGGCCGGGCTTCAGCTGTTCAGCGCGTTCGGCGTGGAGGGCGTGCGCACTCGCCAGCTGGTGGACATAGCGGGCTGCAGCCAATCAGCCATTCCCTACCACTTCGGCGGCAAGCTGGAACTGTATGCCGCCGTGCTCAAGCGCGCCGCACAGGCCATCTCCGAACAGCTGCCGTTGCCCAGCGTGCCACCCTCCAGTCCACGCCAGGCCGCACAGCAGTTGCAGCAGCTGATGCGGGCATTCGTGCACGCGCTGCTGGCTGCATCCGATGCAGGCCCACGGACCCTGTTGCTGGCCCGGGAGCAGATCCAGCCGACGGCTGCATTCGCCAGCGCCCACCGTGAGCTGTTCGGGCCGCTGCATGGCGCGTTGGCCGAGTGCGTGGCCCGTCTGCGAGGCACCGATGCATCCAGCACTGAGACGCTGCTGCGCACCCACGCCCTGCTCGGTCAGGCAATCGTCTTCGCTGTCTCGCACGGCGCCCTGCAGACACGGCTTGGAGCAACAGCAGCGGCAGCCGAAGTTGAGGCGATCGCAGCCATCGTCGGCGGCATGGCCTTGGCGGCAGCACGCGCGGCGCCAGCCTGAATGGGCATCACCGTCAACCGGATGCGCAGGCCAGGTGAAAGCGACCCTGAAGATGGCGACCTGGACTTAGCGTGCCATGGCCAACGATGGTCGCCGTCGTCGAACGCGGCGACACCCACGCAACGGGAGATTTCACATGGCTGACCAGCAACGCGGCACCTCCAATCGGGGTTTCGCCTCGATGGACCAGGGCAAGCAGCGCGAGATCGCTGCCAAGGGTGGACGCGCTGCGCATGCGTCCGGCAACGCACATGAGTTCAGTCCTGCTGAAGCGCGCGTCGCGGGTCGCAAAGGCGGCGAAGCGATCAGCCGTGATCGACAGCACATGGCTGCGATCGGTCGCGAAGGCGGGCATGCGCGCCACGCCAATACGCGGCAGCAGCAGCAGCAGCAGGGCCAGTCCACGACCCTGGCGGACGACCCGAAGCGCCAGCAGGGATGAGTAGCCCGTAGTCAGTCCCGCAACCGCTGCCGCTGCAGGCCGATGGCCGCCAGCAGCGCCATTGCACCCGCCACGGCCATCGCCCAGCCAAAGCCACTGGCCATCGCACTGCGATACCAGGCCAGCATCTGCGGCGTCGGCACCATCGAGTTGTGCCGTAGGATCAGCGCGCGCGCCTGCTCGGCCACCCCTGACTGCCCGGCAGCCTGTGCGGAGCTGGCGAACTGTTGCACCGCTCGCACACTCATCAGGCTGCCCAGCAAGGCGATACCCAGGCTCATGCCAGCCTGGCGCAATGCGTTCATCGTGGCCGAGGCAATACCCGCGCGCTCGGGCGGTACGCTGGCCATGACCGCCATGCCGGTGGCCGGCACCGCCAGGCCCATTCCGACTCCAAGCAGCATCAACAGTGCGTTGGCCTGCCCCTGCGATGTATCCGGTTCGAATGTGGTCATCGCCAACAGCGCCCCCCCGGTCAGGGCATAACCCAACACCAGTGCGGTGGGCAGGCCGATATGGGTGACCAGCCGGCCGAACAGCAGCGACACCGCGCCCATCAGCAGGAACTGCGGGACCAGCTGCGTTCCCGCCAGCGCCGCACCATGGCCCTGCGCCTGCTGGAAGAACAGCGACAGGAAGAAGAGGCTGGCATAGGCGGTGAAGCCCAGCACGAACGAAGCCAGGTTGAGCATGCCGAAGCGGCGGCTGGCGAACAGGTCGAGGGGCAGCAGTGGACGTGCCACCAGGCGTTCGACGACGCCGAACAGGATCAACCCCGCGGCTGCGACGCCCAACGCCAGCAGCGTCAACGGGGCCAGCAGACCACGCTCGCCGATCGCGATCAGGCCGTAGCTGAGCGCGCCCAGGGCAACGATGCTGAGCATCTGCCCGGCCGGGTCCAGTGCAGCGTGCTGCGGATGCTGCCGTTCTGGAATGGCCCAGGCCCCCAGCACGAGCGCCAGCAGGCCCAGCGGCAGGTTGATCAGGAAGATGCTCGGCCAACCGGCACGCTGTACCAGTACCCCGCCCAGCAGCGGCCCAAGCACCAGGGCCAGGGCACTGAACGCCGACCAGCCGCCGATCGCACGTGCACGCTGGCGCGGATCAGGAAACGCATGACTGAGGATCGGCATCGCGCTGGGAATCAACAGCGCACCAGCGACGCCCTGCACCGCGCGCCCGGCCACCAGCATCGACAGGTTGCCGGCGCAGGCGCAGAGCAACGAGCCGAGAGTGAAGGTCGCCACGCTGAGCAGCCACATCCGCCGATGGCCATAGCGGTCCCCGAGCGGACCGGCCGACAGCATCAGCGCTGACAGCGCGATCGCATAGGCATTGATCACCCACTGCAGGCCGGCCATGTCGGTCCGCAGTGCCTGCTGCAGGGTCGGCAGGGCGACGTTGACGATGCTGATGTCCAGCGAGGCGAGGAACGTGCCGAGATAAGCCGCCAGCACCAGGGCCGGTCGTTGGAAGCGATGCATGTACGGATCCCGCGGAGGATGTGCGCGCATCGTAGCCACTGACTGACCGTCGGTCAATGACTGACGGTCAGTCGCCTGCGCAGGGCAGCTAGAATGGTGGCCGCCGCACCCGGACCACGCCCACCATGCAGACCCCAGCTGTCGCCAGGCCCCGCACCAAGCCCGCCGAAACCCGCCAGGAAGAACTGATGGACGCCGCGCAGGCGCTGTTCCTGTCGCAGGGCGTGGAAGCGACCACCATCAGCGACATCGTCGCTGCCGCCGACGTGGCCAAGGGCACCTTCTATACCTACTTCGCCTCGCGCACCGAAATCCTGCAGGCGCTGGCGCAGCGCTATACGCGGCAGTTCATGGAGGAGGTCGATCTGGCCGTGCAGCAGCAGCCCGCCAATGATGGCGTGGCGCGCCTGCGTGCCTGGATCCGCGCCAACATCGAGCTCTACGTGCGTACCCATGCGCTGCACGACGTGGTGTTCGCCAACCACCACCATCACCAGCGCGGCAATGCCGAACGCAATGCGATCCAGAAGCAGCTGCGGGAGATCCTCGAGGCGGGCATCGCCGCCGGCCTGTGGCAGTTGCCGGCACCGCAGGTCACCGCATCGTTGATCTATGCTGGCGTACACGGCGCCACCGACGACCTGATCGCGGCACCGGCCCAGGATGCAGACGCCTTCATCGCGGCGGTGGTGGCCGATTGCCTCCGCATGGTCGGCATCTCGCCCGCCTCGGCGCGTGGTGGCAGGCGCCGCTGAGAGGCAGCCCCTTCGCTCAGGCGTGGGCCAGGATGTTCAACAACCGCCCGAACGGGTCGCGCACGAAGAAGCGGCGCACGCCCCAGGGCTCATCGGCGGGGCCGTACTCCAGCGTAATGCCGGCCGCGCGCATGCGCTCCAGCACCTCCTGCAGGTTGTCCACTTCGATCGACAGGTCCGGCACCGGGGTTCCGGCACCGCCTTCGCTTGCGAAGCTGACCTGCGCCAGCGCACTGCCCTGCCCGCCATGGGTGACGATCCAGCCATGGTCCATCACCACGGGCATACCGAGCAGGTCGCCATAGAAGGCCGCTGCGCGCGATGGATCGGGCGTGGCGATGTTGGCGACAACACGTTTGACGGCCATGACATTCCTTCGCCGGGTGAAGATGCGTCGAGACTGCCCGACCCACGTCAGAAACAGAAGAGCCCCGTCGATGACGGGGCTCGCCATCAGCCGGTACCGGTTGGGCTTACACGGCGCCGCAGCGCTCCATGATGCAACGGTCGTATTCGTACTGGCATTCCATGGCATCACCGCCACCGGACAAACATGCCTGGTAGGCCTTCCAGCAGGGCAGATCGCAGGGCGGAATCGGCCCGGCGGCGGCAACCGAGCCGCTGCAGGCCAACGCGAACACGGCACCTGCGATTACTTTCCTGAAAGTACGCATCGACATCACTCCTTGATAGGCCTGGTAACTCCAGGCCAGGCCACCGTAGCGAGGACGCCGGGAGACGGAGTGAACGAAAGCGTCACAAATAATTAACGCGTTCATAAATTTTCTCTCACATCACTGGGGGAGATGACGCCGTTGCAGGGTTAACGGCCTTGTTGTCCGTCAACCAAGGAAGTTGTCTGATGAATCACCCGCTGTATGGCCGTTCGTCCCACTCCCGTTCCCCGCTGCACAGCCGCCTGGCGCTGGCAGTCGCCAGTTCGCTGCTGCTGGCCAGCGCACTACCCGCCATGGCCAACGAGTCACTCGATGCCTGGCAGCAACAGCGCCAGTTGCAGGCGGCCTGGGCGCAACCGGCCAGCACGGCCAGCACCGCGAACCTGTCGGCGCCGGTGTCGTCCGCCACCACCAGCAGCACGTCGATCCTCGGCAACCCAGGCGATGCGGCCAGCTGGCGCAGCGATGAATTCAACGCCGACTGGGGCCTGGCCGCGATGGGGGCCGACTACGCCTATGCCCGAGGCCTGACCGGCCAGGGCGTGCGCCTTGCTCTGTTCGATTCGGGCTCGGCACTGGCCCACCAGGAATTTGCGGGGCGCAACACCTCCAGCATCACCATCGGTGCAGACTGCGCAACACCGGGCGTGGTGGCAGGTACCGGCGCGTGCGGACAGACCCGTGGCGAGCAGCCGGGCTACAACTACTACGGCCTCGGCCCCGGTGTTCCCGCCGCGCTGGCCGCACGCCTGATCGCGGCAGGCCAGCCCTATGGCTTCAGCTACGCCGACCATGGCACCCACGTGCTGGGCACCATCGGTGCCAACCGTGATGGCAAGGGCATGCACGGCGTGGCCTTCGGTTCGAACCTGACCGCTGCCCGCGTCTTCGGTGATACCTACTACGAGTGGCGCCTGGACCCTGACAATTTCTATCGCCCGCGTGCGCTGTACCGCACCGATCCAGATGACGCCGCCACGCTGGACATGTATGCGCAGATCCAGGCGCAGGGTGTGCGTGCCATCAACCACAGCTGGGGCATCTCTACCCGCAACATGACCGCTGCCGCGCTGGATGCGCAGTATGCAGCGATCGGTGACGGCTACGACGTGTACGGCAGCATCTACGCCGGCAACGGCGACACCCCCGGTTCCACCCTGATCCAGGTGTGGTCGGCAGGCAACGGCAGCGGTGCAGTGGCAGGCATCACGGCCGCGATGCCGCGCTGGAAGCCCGAACTCGAACCCTACTGGCTGGCAGTGGCCAATGTGCGCCAGCCCAATGCCGCCGCAGGTGAAACCGACTACGTGATCGATGGCAGCTCCAGCATCTGCGGCGTTGCCGCCAACTGGTGCATCTCGGCTCCCGGTACCGACATCCTCAGCACCATTGTCTCCGGCGATATCCAGGGCCGCATCGAAAACACCTCCGCCTATGTGCGGTTGATCATCGACAGCGAGAACACGCAGTACACCTACGGCACCAAGACCGGCACATCCATGGCCGCGCCACACATTACCGGTGCTCTCGGCTTGCTGATGGAACGCTTCCCCTATCTGGACAATGCGCAGGTACGCGACGTGCTGCTGACCACCGCACGTGATCTTGGTGCAGCCGGCATTGATCCGATCTACGGCTGGGGCATGGTCGACCTGCGCAAGGCCATCGAAGGCTACGGTTCGCTGCGCGTGGATACCAACGTGGTGATGAACCAGAAGGCCGGCGGCCTGAAGGTGTGGGAAGGCGACGCGTGGGATGACTGGACCAACGACATCGGGGGCCCCGGCAAGCTGACCAAGTCCGGTATCGGCTGGCTGCGCCTGAGCGGCGACAACAGCTTCAACGGCGCGGTGCTGCGTGAAGGCACGCTGGAGTTGAACGGTGCCAACACGCTCATCTCGGCGGTCGAAGTACAGGGTGGCCAGTTCCTGCTCAACGGCAGCCTGGTCTCCACCGCACTGACCACCACCGGCGGCGTCAGCACCGTCAGCGCCAGTGGCGTGCTGAAGGACAGCAACCTGACCGTCAACGGTGGCGTGCTGTCCTTCAACGGCACCCAGACCGGCGGCACCACCACGGTCGGTGCGAACGGCCTGTTGAAGGGCATCGGCACGCTGGGCAACACACATGTGGACGGCACCATCGCCCCGGGCAACTCGATCGGCACGCTGACCATCAATGGCAACTACGTGCAGGGCGCGACCGGCGTCTATGCCGCCGAGCTTGCCCCCGGCGGCCGCAGCGACCAGCTGCACGTCACCGGCAGCGCCACCCTTGGCGGCACCCTGGTCGCACTGCCGGAGCCTGGCACCTACTACCTGGGTGAGCAGTTCAACTTCATCCGCGCCGACGGTGGCGTCAGCGGCCAGTTCGCGAAAACCGACTTCAGCGCGTTCTCGCCGTTCCTGCAGTTCAGCCTCGCCTATGCTGCCAACGGCGCCCGCATCGACGTGGCACGCGGCGCCTCGCTGGCCAGTGCTGCCACCACGCCGAACCAACGCGCGGTGGCGACCAGCGCCGATGGCCTGGCGATCAACCAGGGCCTGCCCAAGCCGCTGACCCAACTGTTCCCGCAACAGGTCGGTGGCGTGCTTGACGGCCTCAGCGGCGAACTGCATCCGGCCACGGCACTGGCCCTGGTCGAGGGCAGCCGCTACGTGCGTGATGCCGCGCTGTCGCGCCGTGCCGGTACCACCGCACCAGGTGCCGACGCGGGCGATGCCACCGGCGCCTGGGTGCAGGCACTCGGCGGCAACAGCAAGCTTGATGGCAACAGCAACACCGCCCGCACCGAAGCCAACAGCAACGGCCTGCTGGTCGGCATCGACCGCGAGTTTTCCGGCTGGCAGGTCGGTGTGCTGGCCGGTACCGGCCGTACCGACGTGAAGCAGCAGGAGCGTCGTGCCAAGTCGAAGATCGACAACACGCACTTCGGCGCCTACGCCAGCCACAACTGGGGTGGATTCGGCCTGCGCGGCGGCGTGGCCTGGAGCAAGCACGAGGTGAAGAGCACGCGCGACGTGGCGTTCGCTGGCTTCAGCGACAGCCTGAGCGCACGCTACGACGCCCGCACCCGCCAGGCCTTCATCGAAGCCGGTTACCGCTTCGGTGGTCCGGAAGCCGGACTGGAGCCGTACCTGCAGGTGGCGCGCGTGGAAGTGGACCTCAAGCGCATCAACGAACGCGGTGGTGCGGCCTCCCTTCAGGGCAAGGTGGATGACACCGCAACCACGATCGCCACCGCCGGTGTGCGCTTCGACAAGGGACTGAAGGCTTCGTTCCAGAAGGACAGCTGGCTGCACCTGCGCGGTGGTGTGGGCTATCGCCGCGCCTCTGGCGACCGCAGCCAGGTGGCCAACCTGGCCCTCGCCAACAGCAGCAGCACCTTCGCGGTCCAGGGCGCACCGATCGCCGACAACGCCGTGGTGGCCGAGCTGGGCCTGTCGGCATGGCTGACCCCGCGGCAGCAGCTGGAGCTGGGTTACAGCGGCCAGTTCGGCAGTGAAAGCCGCGACCATGGCGCCAATGCACGCTGGTCGGTCCGCTTCTAGTTCCAGGCACGTGTTCTCTTGACAGGTTGGGGCGGCCTCGCGGCCGCCCCTTTTTTGTCCGCCGCCAGCCGCTATCCACCACGCGGCAGGCAGCTTGCAGCCAGCAGGCTGGTCAGTGGCAACAGCAACCCATAGGCCACCAGCGGCCACACCGTATCTCCCGGCAGCAGCACGGTAGCCAACGTCCCTACTCCGGCGACGATCACGCTCTGCAGGGCATAGTAGAGCGCCACCGCCATCCCGGAGGCATCGGCGAAATCACGCAATGCACCGTTGGCAGCCACCGATACCACCATCACCAGGCCCACCGCGATGGCCCACATCGGCAGCACCACGCTGGCGAATGACGGTGGCCATAGCGTCGCCAGTGCCATCAGCAACGCCCCGCCGATCATCACGCACAGCCCACGCAGGAAGGTCCCGCGCACCTGCCAGCGGGCGATCAGCCTCTTCGCCAGGCGCGCGCTGAAAATCATCATCAGCGCCACCGTTGCCAACGCCAGGCTGAAGGACAGTGGCGAGTACTGCATGCGTCCAACCAGGATGCGGGGAGCGATCGAGAAGAACACGAAGAAGGTGCCCATGCCCGCACTGAAACCCAGTGTGTACACCCAGAAGCTGGCGCTGCGGAGAATGCGCTGCAGCACCGGGCGTGGCGCGTCGCTGCGCGGCGGGCGGGTCTCCTGCCAATGGCGTTGCGCGCGCAGGCCCGCGATCAGGCCGAGCACGCCCAGCAGTGCGAAGATCGCACGCCAGCCGAACGCCCCTGCCACCAACGCACCAAGAATCGGACCGAGCGCGGGTACGAAGGCCAGCATCGAGGCGAACAACCCATACAGGGAAGCACCCTCCGGCGTATCGGCATATACATCACGCACGGTGGCGAAGGTCGCCACCAGCGCCGCCGATGCACCGACCGCCTGCACGGTTCGCCAGGCCAGGAACGCCGCACCGCTGCTGGACGCCGCCAGCGCCAACGACGCGGCGGTGAACAGCAACGCGCCCAGCAACAGCACCGGCCGTCGCCCGATGCGATCGGACAGTGGACCGAACACCAACTGGCCCACGCCGAGCACCAGCAGGTAGGCACCGAGCGTCAGCTGCACCAGCACCGGCGAGGTGCCCAGCGCGCGTGGCATTGCAGGAACCACAGGCAGGTAGATATCCATGGCCAGCGAGGCCAGGAGATCGAAGGGGGCCATCAGCGCGATGGCCGACGGCAGGGAATGGGCCCAACGTGGGGCCTGTCGATTGAACATGGGGAGTCTCCGCCCAGAGTGAATCCGGCGGTGATCCATCCACTTCGCGTGCATCGCAGGGATGATCACCGCAACAACGTCTGCATCGTTGTTGCGGCTCAGCGAACTGTCTGCGGACCGTTCCCGTTGTTCATGGCGCCATCGAATACCTGTACAGGTGGCGCAAGTGTAGCAACCACCGGCAAGCGGCAGCAGCGGTCAGCCCAGCGGCAGCATGTCGATGCGCCTGCATGGCGTCTGTTTCACCTGTTCGATCAGGCGCCGCACCACCGGCGAGCTCTCGGCCTGGCGGTACTGCACGGCAATGGTCGAAACGATGGTCGGGCCGGCCAGCGGCAGATAGACCATGCCCGGCAGCACCAGCGTGCGTTGCAGCACCGATGGCACGATCGCCACCGAACCGACGCCGACGGAAACCTCGGCCAGCACCGCTGCCAGATGGCCGGGCTGCGAACGGATGCGTGGAATGAAGCCGCCCCGTCGCGCGACCTCCATCGCGCCTGCCGGCTGTTCCGGCATCACGAACCCTTCCCTGGCCAGCGCCGCCGGTTGCACCGGAATCCCCGCCTGCGCCAGCGGATGGATTTCCGGCAGGGCCACGCAGAACTGGTCCTCGACCAGGGTGTGTTCACCGAAACTGTCGGGCACATCCATCGGCGGCCGGCAGAACACCACGTCCACCCGGCCTTGCTGCAGCAGCTCCGGCAGCACGCCCATCGGCCATTCGCTCACCTGCAGGTCAACGCCGGGATAGCGGTGGCGGAACCGGCTCAGCTGGTCCTGCAGCGCGCCGGCATACAACGCCGAACCCACATAACCGATCTCGATCTTGCCGATCTCGCCGCGGCCAGCCCGCCGGCCCACGGTTTCGGCCTGCTCGAACCGGCGCAGCACGTCACGTGCTTCGGCCAGGAACACCTCGCCGGCCGAGGTCAGCGCCGCCTCCCGGCGTCCGCGCTCGAACAGGCGGGTCCCGAGCCGGCGCTCGATGTCCTGGATCTGCACGCTCAGGGTCGGCGTGGCGATCCCCAGGCGCAGCGCCGCACGGCCGAAGTGCAGCTCCTCGGCCAAGGTGACGAAGTACTCCAGGTGACGGCGTTCCATGGGCGGCGCTTCGTTAGGCAAAACCTAACGTACCGGGAAAACGCCGAGAATGAAACAAACACTGATCGCTGCTGGAATGCCTGTCCTGCCCCTCCTGCGAGCGACCGGTGCCGTTCTCCCCCACCCCTTCCCCTGTACCACGCAGGCTGCCCGACCGGATCCTGCTGGTGGCCTCACTGGGCTGCACGATGACCGTGCTGGAGACCAATGCAGTGGCGGTCGCGCTGCCCGGCATCGCGCGTGACCTGCATGCCGGGTTCGCGGATATCGAGTGGGTGATCAGCGCCTACATCCTGTCCTTCACTTCGCTGCTGCTGCCGGCCGGTGCCATCGCCGACCGTTGCGGCCGCCGCCGCGTGCTGCTGATCGGCATCACCGTGTTCGCCCTCACCTCATTGCTGTGCGCGTTGGCGCCGACCGCATCATCGCTCTATCTCGCGCGGGCGCTGCAGGGCGTGGGTGCCGCATTCCTGTTGGCGCCATCGCTGTCGATCATCGGCCACACCTTCCACGAGGGGGCCGCCAAGGACAACGCGTGGGCATTCTGGGGCACGGCCATGGGCATGATGATGGTGCTCTCGCCGTTGATCGGTGGCGTACTGTCCACGCTATGGGGCTGGCGCGCGGTGTTCATCGCGATCCTGCCGTTCCTCGCCCTGCTCGGCTACGGCGCGCTGCGCTGGATACCGGAATCCTCCGACAGCGTGCTCCGCCCGCTCGACCCGCCCGGCATCGCCACCTTCAGCCTGGCAATCTTCGGCATCGTGCTGTTCCTGGTGGAAGGCCTGGCGCAGGGCTGGGGCGCTGCAACGGCGTTGACCGGGCTGGCCCTGGCCTTCGCCATGGGGACCGCCTTCGTCATCGTTGAGCGGGCACGGCCGCATCCCATGATGGACCTCGGGCTGCTGGCCAGCCCGCGCTTCGTCGGCGCGCTCATCGCCATGGTCGGCTATTCGGTAAGCGCCCAGGTGATGGCCTCGATGCTGCCGCAGTATCTGCAGAACGGCATGGGGCTGGGCGCGTTGGCCGCCGGTGTCGGCATGCTGCCCTTCGCTGCGGCGATGCTGCTGTTCCCTGCGATCGGCCGGCGGCTGGGCCGCCACCTGACGAGCCCGGCCGTGCTGGCCATCGGCCTGTCGATCACCGCCGCCGGCAACGCCGTGGCCGGCCTCGCCGCGTGGCAGCAGCAACCATGGCTTGCATTGCTCGCGATGGTTGTGATCGGTGCCGGTGGCGGCATCCTCAATGGCGAGACCTCCAAGGCCATCATCGGTGCGGCACCGCGCGACCGCGCCGGCATGGCCTCCGGCATCAGCGCCACCACGCGTTTCGTCGGCATCCTGCTGGGCTTCACCATCCTTTCCAGCGCACTGAGCCTGGGCATCCGCACCGCGTTGGCGGCGGCGGTGCCACCCGGCGACGTGCGGCCGATGGCCGATGCGATCGCCACCGGTACATTGGCCGGCACACACACCGCGACGTTCGCACAGGCGATCTACAGCCACGGCTTCGCCAGCGCCCTGTGGACCTCGGCCATCGCCGCAGCGCTGGCCAGCCTCGCGGTGGCACTGCTGCGGAGTCGATCAGCAGACGCTATTTCCCACCATCAACGGCAATCGCAGGAGAGCAACTGATTCTCTTCCTGCTTCTGCAAAGATGGCCGGGGCAGCCGCGCTGACCCGGCCGTGGCGGCCCCGGGGAGAAGGCCGCCAGAGAGCGTCAGGCCGCCTTCATGGCGTGCTTGCGGGCGCGCATGACGTTGTGGCATTCCTGAACTTCCGGAAGTAGCTGGGTGACTTCCTGGCGCACTGCCGGCGGCAGCTCGTTGTCCTTCAGCACGTCCTTGAACGCACCAAGCAGGCGATCTTCGGATTCCTCCAGTTCGGCCACATAGCCATAATTGGTGTCGCCAAACGCGGCGCGTACCTTGCCGTAGAACTGCTGCATCGAACCGACCATGGTGCCGTGCTCGGCAGGCTTGCCGCCGCTGGCAGCAACCGAGCTGCTCAACGCCGAGACGATACGACCCTTGACACCGGCGATACGGGTGAACAATGCCGACAGCTCGGCATCCTTCACCTTGGTCGCGGCTTCTTCATAGAACGACTTGCCGTCGCGGGCGATCTCGATCAGGTCGTTGAGGCGATGTTCAATGGTGGACTGGGTGCTCATGGAGTCGCTCCTGTGTGCTCGAAAATCTGTGGGGAATGGCAGCGCGATTGCGTTGCCTTCGACCCCACTGTGGCGGGTGTGGCGTGGCTGTCGGGTGAGTACTGATTGATGTGCACATCACCACGTTCAACGCGCGCTGACTTCTTCATGCGCAGGCGCATTTCCGTTCACGGAAAACAAGCGAACCGACGTCGATTCACCAGGGCGCGATGATGATGATCAACGCAACCAGCAGCACGATGGCCAGTACAAGCAGCAGCACATGCCTCTGCCGCCAACTGGGTTTGGGCTTTCCAGGGGTATTCACTACGCATCTCCTTCGATCTGCAAAAGGTGCACAGGCACACTGATGCAAAGCAGCATGTGCGCGCGTAGAGATTTCGTGCAGGACCCGTGCAGGAACGCACGGAGCCAGCGCGCGACGATAACGCGTCCATAACGTAATCAGGATGTAAACGGAGTGTTAGGTTCCTTCCGATTCCGCACAGCGGAGTTTCAGATCGGTTTCCACGCAGCAATGCACGAAACCCATTCAACTGGATTTGGAGAGAGCCAAATGCATTACAAGTACACCCTGCTTTCACTGGCAGTGGGCACCGCCCTGGCTGCCACCTGGTCGCCGGCCGCACATGCCCAGGATGGCAGCGAGAAAACACCGAAGAACCTCGATCGCATCCAGGTCACCGGCTCGGCCATCCGCAGCGTCGACATCGAGACGCAGCAGCCCATCATCGCCATCACCCGCGCGATGATCGAACAGCAGGGCTTCACCACCATTGCCGACCTGCTGCAGAACCTGACCTCCACCGGCGCCCCGACCATTTCGCGTGCGCGCGCCCTGGCTTCCGGCGAGAACGTCGGCGGCTACTACGTGAACATCCGCAACCTGGGCGCCACCCGCTCGCTGGTGCTGGTCAACGGCAAGCGCCTGGGCGCCACCACCGGCGGCTACCAGGATCTCAGCCAGATCCCGATGAGCGCGGTGGAGCGCATCGATGTACTGAAGGACGGCGCCTCTGCGCTGTACGGATCGGATGCGATCGCCGGCGTGGTCAACATCATCACCCGCAAGAACTACGAAGGCCTGGAAGTGTCCGTGCAACATGGGCAGTTCAGCGAGGGCGACGGCAAGGACAGCACTTTCTCGCTGGTCACCGGCGCCCGTGGTGAACGCGGCGGCTACACGCTCGCACTGGAATACCAGAAATCGGACCCGGTGTTCGCCCGCGACCGTGAGTTCTCCCGGTACGGTGGTGCTGGCCCCAACTACCCCGGTGCGGACTGGAGCAACATCAGCCAGAACGGTTCGTGGTGCGACCCGGCCCTGTACAAGTGCAACACGGGTGATGCGGTGTTCAAGACACTCAATCGTGGCGGCAACCCGAAGAACCCGAACGACTACCACCCGATCACGCCGGCCGAGTTCGCCAACGGCAACGAGCAGATGCACCTGCAGACCGGCATCGAGCGTCGCTCGCTGTTCCTCAGCACGGACTACGCGCTGACCGAGCAGATCAAGTTCACTGCCGATATCGGCTACAACGAGCGCACCACCGACCAGCAGATTGCAGGTTACCCGTACCAGTCGACCAAGTTCGGCACGCCGATGGACGCGGCCAGCGTGTTCAACCCCGTCGACCACAGCATTGCGTTCAATCGCCGTCTGTGGGAGGTGCCGCGCACCACCGAAAGCAAGCTGAAGTCCCTGCGCGTCGCGCCGAGCCTGTCCGGCTACTTCGAGCTGGGAAGCAAGGCGTACGACTGGGACGTCGGCGCGCTGTTCAACCGCAATGAAGTTACAAAAACGGGCCGTGGCGACATGAGCCTGATCGCTTCCCGGCAGGCATTGGGGCCCTCCTACCTCGATGCCAACGGTGTGGCCCGTTGTGGCACGGCGGCATCGCCGGTCACGGGTTGCCTGGCCTGGAATCCTTTGCTGCCGTTCGGGGTCGCGGGGGCTGGCTCTCTCTCCGATCCTGAACTGCAGCGCTTCTTGTTCCCGACGTTCAACGACACCGGCATCACCAAGACCCGCAGCTACTTCGCCAACATCTCCGGCCCGGTGATCGAGCTGCCCGCCGGCGACCTGTCCGTCGCCCTGGGCTACCAGTACCGCAAGGAAGAAGGCCGCTTCGTGCCCGATGCCTTCGCGCAGTCGCGGCAGAGCACGGCGCTGGGCGCCTCCACCACCGCCGGTGACTACAGCCTCAACGAGTTCTTCGCCGAAGTGAACGTACCGGTGCTGCGCGACCTGCCGTTCGCCAAGGAACTGACCGTGAACCTGGCCACGCGCTACTCCGACTACAGCAACTTCGGCAGTACCACCAATTCCAAGGCTAGCTTCGCCTGGCGTCCAATCGAAGAGCTGATGATCCGCGGCACCTTCGCCGAAGGCTTCCGCGCACCGAGCATCTCCGACCTGTACGGCGGCCTGGGTACCAGCTTCGAAACGTATGTCGACCCCTGCGGCATCGGTGCCACCAACAGCGTCAACGGCAATGCCGCCTGCAACGCCGCCGGCGTGCCGTTGGGCTACCAGCAGCTGAACCAGAGCCTGAAGCCCTGTGCCAGCTATCCGTGCGCCACTCCTGACGAGTTCACCACCGGCTCAGACCCGAAGCTGCGCCCGGAAGAGTCCAAGAGCAAGACCGTGGGCGTGGTCTGGAGCCCGCGCTGGGTCGAGGGCCTGGACATCAACCTCGACTGGTACAGCTACAAGATCACCAACATGATCATCCAGGACAGCGTCGACCGCATCCTGCGTGACTGCTACGTGCTGGGTAATGCCTCGCGTTGCGGAAGCGTCAAGCGAGCCGGTGATGGCCACATCACCAGCATGTTCTACGGCCTCGCCAACCTGGGCTCGATGGAGACCGAAGGCTGGGATCTGGGCATCCGCTATCGCCTGCCCGAGTTCTCCTTCGGCCGCATCACCATCGACCTGCAGAACAGCTACGTCTCCAAGTACGACGAGCAGAACCAGAACTCGGCCGGCGATACGATCATGATGGGCCGGATCGGCCAGCCGGGCATTTCCCGACTGCGCTCGAATCTGGGCGTGAACTGGCAGCTCGGCAACTTCAGCACCCAGTACACCGTGCGCTACTTCTCCGGCATGGTTGAAAACTGCGTGCCGAACCGGCCCTGCACCCTGCCCGACCGCTACGCCTATGGTGAGCCGGATGCACTGCGCAAGGTGGGTTCGAATGCCTTCCACGACATCCAGGTCAGCTACAAGCTGCCGTGGGACGGCACGGTGGCACTAGGCTCGAACAACGTGTTCAATCACCAGGGCCCGATCATGTTCTCCAAGCCGTCCAGCTCCTTCCCCTACTACGGCGGCTTCGACATCGGCCGCACCGTGTACGTGAAGTACTCGCAGCGCTTCTGATCGACAGGTACGTGCTCGTGGCCGGCGGAAGGGGAGTCCGCCGGCCACGATGCACACAACCTCCACCCGATCTCCATCGTTCTTCGACGGAATCTCCAAGGTTCCCGGCAACACTGATGTCATGACGGCAAAGGAGCAGGACCGCATGGATCGCCACGCGCCTCGACACTGCACGCCCGTCTCCAGGTTCACCACTGAACGCGACGGTGTGGCCCGGTCCCGATCCTCCGGACGTGCCGCCGCAAGGAAAGTACGAGATGACGACGGCAGTTCGCACTGGCCTGACCGACCTGGTCACTGACGCGCAGCGGTACCTGCGCAGGATTCTCCCCGGGCTCGCCTCTGCGGTGCACCCGCTGGCTTCATCGCATGCCATTCCACGCGCGATGTCCTCGCGCTACCACCTTGCCGAGCTGATGCTGTATGGGGAAACACCTGCGATGCTTGCCGTGGCCCGCGAGCCCAGCGAGTCCAGCAGCCGCGTCATCCAGGACGTCCGCTGCCTGCGCGCCGCGGCAAATGCACTGGTCCTGTATGTCTCTCCTTATCTCACCCCCACCCAACGACGGTTCCTGGTGGAGGCCCATATCGACTTCGTGGTTCCGCATGCCCAGCTGTTCGCGCCCAGCCTGGCCATCGAGTTCCGCGACGCGCCCGATCACGAGAAGAAGGCCATCTCGTTGTTGCCCTCGGCACAGGCCGTGTTGATCCACGTACTGTTGTCGGGGCAGCCGCGATGGTGGTCTCCCCGCGAGATCAGTGCGGCCGCTGGCTACACCTCCATGACGGCATCGCGCCTCTCTGCCGAACTGGTCGAACGCGGACTGGTCGAACGCTCCAAGGGCGGCCGCGAGCGCTTCCTCACGCTGGCCGGCAACCGCGACGATGTCTGGGCCCGGGCACAACCGTTCCTGCGTTCGCCGGTGCTGAAAGAGGTGGATGTCTGCTGGGAACAGACCGCCGATGTGCTCCGCAGTGCCGGCCATCCGGCACCCGTGGCCGGTACCGATGCCCTCCTTGCCGGTCCCTCGCAGGCGGCCAGCACCACCCGCGCCCTGTACATCGAAACCTGGCGGGTACTGGGCGCACTGCCCGCGCCGGGGCCCACCTGCGCACAGAATGCCCGGTTGCAGATCTGGGCATATCCGCCCGGGTTCACCAGCATCGACGATGCGGTTGACCCGTTGTCGCTGTATCTCAGCCTGCAGGGCAAGCGAGGTCACGATGTGGATGCACTGGAGTTGCGGGTGCAGCAGGCATTGTGCGGATCGGTGCACGATTCTTGATCACGACACTACGCCTGCGCTGCTGCGCGCTTGGCAGCGTATTCGGCGAACACCACGCCGCCGACAGCCAGCAGGCCACCGCCCAGTACCCATCCAGTGAGCGACTCCCCCAGCAGCATCACCGCCAACGCAGCGGTGACGATCGGCACCAGATTGAAGAAGCCGGAAACACGCGCTGCGCCCAGCCGGGAAAGGCCGGTCATCCAGGTCAGCGGCGCGAGAATGGATGCACAGACCGCAGCGAAGCCGATGCAACCGACCGCCGTCAGGTTGTCCACCCCGGTCCCGATCAGCAGCTGCAGTGGCAGCAGGATCAGCGACGCGGCCGTGGCCTGAAGGAACAGCGACTCCAGCACCGACAGCGGAATCTTCCAGCGCTGCATCAGCACGTTGTAGGCGGCGAAGGCCAACGCTCCGACCAGCATGATCGCATCACCGCGGTTCAGGCCCTGCGTAGCCAACCGCGCCAGGTCGCCCTGGGACACCACCGCGACCACGCCGATGCTGGAGATCACCGCTCCGAGGATGGCGGTGCCACGCACCGGATGGCCCATGAATACACGTGACAGCGCCAGCGCGATCAGTGGAATCAGGGCCTGGATCACCCCCATGTTGGTGGCCGAGGTGAAGTGTGCCGCGTAGTACGCCAGGCACTGGTACATCACGCCACCCAGGCAACCCAGCATCAGGAAGCGGCCGAGATTTGCACGCACGGTTGGCAGGTTTCCGCGCAGACGTGGCAGGGCAAACGGCAACAGAAGGACGGCCGCCACCAGCCAGCGGAAGAAGCCGATGTCGATCGGGCCCACTGAACCGGAGGCAAGCTTGGTGACGATGGTGTTTGCGCCCCACAACAGGCACGCGAGGATAGGAAAGAGATAGTTCAAGGCGGCGGCTGTACGCATGGGAATGGCCAGCGTACGCTTGGCGCATATCGAGGACATCCCGAAAATGCGCCATTCCACCCCTCGCTTGCGGCAACCGCTTGAGCCGGTCCCCACTTTCCTCCAGCTGCCCGGCCCAATCTACTTCCGGCAGGGCTCGATGGAGCCCACCAACTGGGGCACGCACAGTCATCCCTGGGGACAGTTCAACTTCGTCGCGCAGGGCGTGATGGAGATGAAGATCGATGGTGAGTGGATGGTATCTCCACCCCACTACGCCATCTGGATTCCACCCGGCATGGCCCACTACTCGCGCAATCGATCGCAGCTGGCCTATCGCTCGGCCTATCTGTCGGCAGCACTGTCACGTCGGCTGCCAACGCGTTGCAGTGCGCTGGAAGTCAGCCCGTTGCTGCGTGAACTGCTGCATGAGCTGGCACGGCAGGGGGTTGCCGATCCGCAGACACCGGCCCAGCGGCGCATGGCCGCGGTGGTGATCGATCAGATCGTCAATGCCGCGGTGCTGCCAAGTTTCCTGCCGATCGCCAGCAGCGCTGCACTGAAGCAGGTGATGGCGTACATGGAGAAACGCCTGTCGGCGGCCGAATCGGTTGCCGAGGTCGCGCAGCGCCACCACATGAGCGTGCGCAAGCTGGAGCGCCTGGCACGCAGTGAACTGGGCATGTCGCTTGGCGACTGGCGTGGGCGGGTGAAGTTCGTGCGCGCCACGGAGGCGTTGTGCACACGCCGGCCGATCAGCCGGATCGCCGAAGAGCTGGGTTACTCCGGCGTCAGCGCCTTCGCCGAGATGTTCAAGCGGCACGCGCAGTGCACGCCGGATCAGTACCGGAAGCTGCATCGGGCAGAGTGAGGGCGAGTTAGATAGCGGCCAGCAGGTCCACGAGCAGCTTCGGCAGCAACAACGCCGCCGCAACGCTGGCCACCAGGATCAGCAACACCTTGGCTGTCAATGGACGACGGCGCGGATTGCTGAAATGCAGGTTCAGATCGCGCAGTTCATCCCGCAGCGCCTGCCGCATACCTGCGCTTTGTGCACCGGATTCGACCAGCTGCCGTTCAAGCGCCTGCAGGCGCTTCATCAGCTCACGCGGCGGAGTAGCCCGGATGATCTGCTGATTAAGCTCCTGCAGCCGGCGCGCCTGCGGCATCAGCGCTGCCACGAGATCATCCGGCGGAAGCCATGAGACCTGTCGCCGGGCTTCCGCATCCATCTCAGCCTGTAGCAGATCGCGTTGCTGCCGCAGTTCGGCCAGGGAGGTGCGGCGCTGCCACATGGGGAGGGCACAGGGTTGATGGGTAGCGGGCAGTGTATCGCCCGGCGTCCCGGAATGGCTGTCGATTTCCCGCCCCGTCGTTCGTCGGAACAGGAAAGGCGGGCCCTTCGGCCCGAAGGAGTACCCCGATGTGCCCCATCCTCACCGCCTTCGCCACCTCCCCGGACCGCGGCCAGGGCCTGGCCCGTGACATGCGCGTGCGCTGGACGCTCGAAGAGCTGAGCGTGCCCTATGACGTGCAGCTGCTCACCTTCGCCGAGATGAAGCAGCCCGCGCATCTGGCACGGAGTCCCTTCGGACAGATTCCCACCTGGCAGGAAGGACATCGGGTCCTGTTCGAATCCGGCGCGATCATCCTGCACCTGGCCGAGCAGCATCCCGGTCTGTTGCCGACCGATCCGGATGCGCGCATGCGCGCCATCATGTGGGTGTTTGCCGCGCTGAACACGGTGGAGCCGCCGATTGTCGAACGCTCGATGGCCTGGGTGCTGGAGCGCGAGCAGCCCTGGTACGCGCAGCGGCTGCCGATGCTCGATGAGCGTGTGCGTATGCGGCTGGCGCAGCTGTCAGCGTGGCTGGGCAAAGCCCTGTGGCTTGACGGTGACTTCAGCGTGGGCGACCTGATGATGGTCTCGGTGCTGCTGCGCCTGAAGAGCAGCGGCCTCCTCGACGAGCACCCGCAGGTGGTCGCCTATGTGGCCCGTGCAACGCACCGCCCCGCCTACCAACGTGCGTATGCCGCACAGCTGGCAGTGTTCCAGAACGCCTGACGCTACGCCCCGTGGGCAGGCCTCAGTGCAGACTGCGCCGGCACGCCGCCTGTACCAGCATCAGCTGCGCCACCAGGATCAGCATCGCGCAGCCCGACAGCAGCCAGGGGTCGATGTACCACTGTTCATTGAAGCTGAAATTGCCGGCGGAAATGCGCTTCCAGCCGTTGAAGTGCTGCATCGCCGCCACCACGAACGCGAAACCGCCCGTGGTGTATGAAAGCCAAGGCACGATGAGCCCGCCGGGCCGCGCGAACAGCACCAACAGGCCCAACAGCCCGATACCCGTGCGCTGCACCCGGCAGTATGGGCAGACGTAGGCCACCCCACTCCATTCCACCGACCAGGCCAGCAGACTGATCAGCACGGCTGCGGCGCCTGCGGCGTACAGGATCTTGGGCGCAATCGTCATGCTGCCGTTGTGTTGCATGCGTGCTCTCTCTCTGTGCAGATCCTGGCAGGTTAACAGCGTGGCCTGGTCAATCCTTCTTGAAGACCGTGCGCTTGCCGATCGGGCTGCTCTTGCGCGCCGTCGGCCGGGCCAGGCCGGGAATCAGGAAATCGGTCACCTTGTGGCCCTTCTGCACCTTGGACGCCAGCCAGCGTGGCATGCGCCCGCGGCCGGACCAGGTCAGGCGCTTGTACTCCGGGTCGCGGTACTTGGCCGCCACCTTTCCGGTTCTACGCCTCGCGGGCTTGCGGCTGGGTGCGGCGTCTTCGACGGCTTCTTCGCCGAAGAGCTCTTCGAGCGTATAGCCGGCTTCGGCCGCTGCGGCCTTCAACATGCGCCGCACCGCACTGGCCGGGCGACGGTTGGAAATCAGTTGTCTGCGCTGTTCAGCGGCAGCCACCAAGGCACCCAGTTCCCGAAGGCTGAGCGATTCAATATCGATCGTCATGGCGGGAAAGGTCTACTGCGGCATGGCTGTCTGTCAAGACGCCCTATCTGGTTGTATACACAGGCTTCACCGGCGCTGGGCTCCGATCGGCGTCGCCAGCCCCTGAGGACATCCACATGAGCCACTCATCGCATTCGCTTGCCTACCTGCTTGCGCGCATCCTGCTGATGGCATTGTTCCTGGTCTCCGGGCTGGGCAAGCTCGGTGATCTCAGCGGCACCCAGGGCTATATGGAAGCGATGGGTGTGCCGGGCATCCTGCTGTGGCCAACCATCGTTTTCGAGATCGGCAGCGGGCTGTGCATCCTGCTCGGCTTCCAGACCCGGCTGGTGTCGATCGTGCTGGTGGGTTTCAGCCTGATCACCGCCTTCATCTTCCACCACAACTTCGCAGACCAGACCCAGCAGATCATGTTCCTGAAGAACCTGGGGCTGGCCGGTGGCTTCCTGCTGCTGGCCTGCACCGGCGCCGGGCGCTACAGCATTGATGGGCGCGGGCGGCGCGGGTAAGCGCCGATCCGCGACGCGCACGCGCTAGCGGCGAAGCTCAGCCTCCGGCGCCAGCGTGTGGATCACCCTGCCCTGTGCATCCAGGAACTCGATGGCACCGTAACCCTCGGCCGTGACGGTCAAGCGCAGGCGCGTGCGGTCGGCCTTGTCATTCAACGCAATGGCCGGGGTGCCGTCAGGCCCGACCATCAGACCGATACGGGTGGGTGCCTGCACGCCGGGAATCAACTTGTTGCCCAGCGCAGGCTCGCGGATCAGCTTCGGCGCCTGGTTGAGCGAAAAACTCACCGCGCCGTCCGGCGATACCCGCCAGCCAATCGCATCCATCGCCGGATGATCCAGCGCCAGCACCGCCATCCCACCATCGACGTCGGCAGTACCGAAGCCACCACGCTCGCTGCCCTTATCGTCATACAGCACCATGCCGGCCACGTTGAAGGCGCGCTTGTACTGCAGCCCATCGATGATCGGCGCCGGCGTTCTGCCGGACAACGTCATGCGGATCACCCCCGTGTCATCGACGATATCGATGCGCCGTGCGGTGATGCGCTCGTGGTCCGGTGTTTGCACGCGCGTTTGTGGTGCCTTGTCGACGATCAGGCGCTGCAGGGTTTCAACGGAAGGGCGCTTGGGTGATTCGGATGGCTCTGCAGCGGCAGGCAATGCAGCGAGCGCGGTCAGGGCGACGAACATGCGGGCACTGCGTTTCATGCGGACTCCTGGACGGGTGGCACGGCAGGCGCTGCCTCGAGATGTGGCAGCGCCGTGGTCGAGCATCCCGCAGATGATGGCCTGCTTCAACATCGGGGGCGATCCGTCGGGGCCCGCTCAATAGTTTCGTTCTGGTTCGCTCAAAGTCTGGAAGCGCAGGGCAAGACCGTACTTTTCCTGCAAGGCGGACAGAGCGCCACGGTACCGTCGCGCCTCAGCCTCATCGCCCCGGATGCGAACGGACGCGGCATGGGCATGCGCATCTCCGCTCAACCCGACATAGCCCGGGATGCTGGCCGCAGCCTCCCGGCTGATGGCACGCAGCCGCTGCGCGAATGCTTCTTCCGTGAACGGATGTCCGGTCGAGAATTCCACGCGGACGCGACCTGACGGCACAACCAGAGTACGGGGCGCGACCGGAGCATCGCCTTGCAGCGACACCCGCACATACAGGTCTGTCGCCTGCATGAGGCGGACCTCAAGCAGACGGCGTGCAAACTCGGCCTGCAGGGCCTGCAGATGCGGCGGAAGTTCACCTTCGATCCTGGCCCGTTGCCGGGCTTCATCCAAGGTGATGCCGGGGGCGCGCGTCATGATGGATCGCGCAGAGATCGCTATCTCTTGTTCCATCTCATGGGCCTGCGCTTCATCCACTGCACGGCCCTGAGCGACAGACTGCGCACCGAGAGTGATGCCCGCAAGCATCAGGATCGAAGCAACGACATGCGTACTGGTTACCCTCACCCTCTCGCTCCCTGCAACCGTGACCTATGACGTCGGGCTGTCGCTACACACCCCTGGCGCGGTCGGCCTGACTGATCTTCAGCAGATGCGTCAGCTTCTCGTACTCCCCACTCCTGCAATGGACAAGCTTTTCCTGCGCGAACCCAAGATTTCGATACATCTTGCCCAGTCGCGGATTGGAGGCATCAGCCAGCAGACCAACCTTGGTAAAGCCTCGGGCCTCCGCCTCAATGATGACCCTGCGCACCAATTCGCCAGCTATGCCTTCGCCCCGATGATCCGGATCGACCGCCAGCGAATCAATGTAGACCTCATCTTCATCGGATTCCCTGGGTTCACTCTCTTCCAGACCGCTTACTGAGCTGTACCGACTTTCATCCGTGCCATTGAAAAACAGGATGCAGCCAATGACTGCGCTACCTTTGCGCGCGATCAAAACGTTCTCAAAATTGAAGTAGACATCTGAACGTGCGAAGTTCTGCTCAAAGTGTGCCATTGCCTCGGACAACGAGGGCTTCCCTGATAGAACAATGACGGCCTCTTCATCAGCCAATGCAATCAGCCGAACGACAGCACTGGCATCGCTCACAGCTGCCTTTGTTACTTCAAAATTCCTCTGCATACCGACAGCCTCGACAGATGTGACCGAACCATAATCTCCGCACTGGGAGGTTTTCTGTCTGCATGAGTCGTATGCTTCCGTGTGTCATTCATGGAACCTTTCAACTGCAGACCGCAATGCACGCAACTTCGATCTTGCTCCGAAGTCCTTTCAATGGGCTTACGGTGAATAGGACGCTTGCCTTCCCTAAATAACGGTAACGCCAGACCTTGGATCCCGAGGGGCGCACTTCGACGTACACACAAGCCATTGGCGTCAGCCACACGGAAGGGACTGGCCTTCGGCTTGAGCGAGCGCGGCCTGGTGTCGATCAGCATGTGAGTCGAGCGCCTGTGAGTCGCCCAGGGGCGTCTAGCCCGCTGACACACAGCCTGACTCACTTTTTCGTGGATGCAAGTGGATGCCGCTGAACACCACTGGACGCTAGAACCACCTGTAATCAAGCGACACAAGGGCTTTGCGAACGCCGCTGGTGTTCGCACCGGCATAAGTTGTCCGTCCACGCCAACCATAAGCTGTCCGCTACTCGGGTGAAACAGGAGGTCTCAAGGCGTTCTCGAGCCAGGTAACCACATCGTCCCGCCGAGCGAACCAACCGCGGCGCCCTTCCAGCATGAACATTTCGATTGGGAGGCGCGCGGTTCTGCGGGCCTTGGCAAGCGCTTCGCGGGTCGGGAAACCCATAAGACGGGCCGTATCGGCGGCCGAGAGGATCGGAGAATCAGGGATGTGCACGCCGGCGGTGACGAAGCTCAACCGGTCCTTGGTGCTGGGGGCTGCAGGAGCCTTTTCCGGCATGGGGCAAACCTCGCAATAGGTCGCCCCTGTATACACAACTTCAGGCCCGAATTCGGAACCCAGAGCGGCCAACTTATGGTTGTTTCACCAGCATAAGTTGGCCATGCCGGACAACTTATGGTCGGAGGAACAGCTGGTGTTCGTACAAGCATAAGTTGTCCATGGCTTTGAAGCATAAGTTGTCCGCCACAGGCTTACGCAACCCGCGCACCTTCCATGGCCTGTCGTCCAGCAGGGCATTGCGACACCTCCAGTTAAGAGAGCGGGCGCGGGCACTGCCGGCCGAGGGTGGACGAGGCGGATCCCAGGAGTTAGCTCCACGCTGCCACATATGGCCCAGCTTCTCCCCCTTACTTAGCTAAGGGGAGGAGCCATTAGAGAATGGGCCACGCTCCCAAATCCTTATCGGTGCAGGCGCGTGTACCACTGATTGGGGTGCCACTCCGGTTTCGTACCACTGTCTTCGAGATGCGTCGAGGTTGTTGCCGCACCAGCCGCCCCTTCACGCTCATGCTCAGACTCATCTATTGGCTCCAGGGCAGGCCGTTCCTTCGCGTCGAAGCACCACCAATCACTCGGCTTTCTCTCCCACGATCCGCGACCAGTAAAAGAGTCGCTCAGAGGAACCCTGGGATCGGTGATTGCCCTTGGGTTCGAACAAATGGGATCCAGCTCTTGGACCTGCAGATCCACCCACTCAAGCCAAGCCAGCGCCTCCGGGCTGCTGTCTCCCGTCTGCTCAAAAGCCGCTATGAATCGCCTCAGCCGCTCCGCACGCTCCCAGGCCGACAACTGGTTGACCAGCTTCAACCGTTGCAGCCTGAGCGTCTCCTCCGCACGTGCCGAAGCTATCCGACGCTTCTCGGCTTCCTGGGCTTGAGCCGCTTTTTCCTCAGTCTCGAGACGATCTGCCAAGAGCTCAGCCTCCCATAGCGGCATGGTAGCTACGACTTCGTGCAGTTGCATCTCTAGAGGCTTGTTGGCGCGATCTTTCCAAGTATGGGGGCAATTCCTGATCCGGTACTTCCCGAAGGCCAAGGTGAACTCCCCCGTGCCAACCAGTACATGAGTGGGCCGCCATGAATCGTGGTGTTGCTCGCCCCTCCGTCCCGGTGGCCGTGGCGGCGACGATGGCACCGTTTGCTTGGTCCTCTCATCAAGGCGGAATGTGACTACCCCTTCTTTGAGGACCAATTCGGTCTCTGCGCTCCTCTCTGAGACCCGCACCTTGCAGCCCTTCTCTTCGAATTGCTTGATCAGCGTGTCCATCAAGATCAGAGCACGTTCGAGCTGGGCGGCCGACGTTCTCACCCGCAGGAGCTTGTGATTGTTCAACGGGATGATGCCCTTGTCCTCCCTTCGCCCTTTCGCAGCAGCTTTGAACTCCGCAACCAAACGGTGAGGCCTGACCAATTCCGGAGGAACCTCGATCAGTGGACTGATCGGAATCTCGGATTTAGGAAGTTTGGGGGGCGGATTCTCAAGCACTGTGAACATCACGGACACCGGCTGGTCCGACTTGGCTTTTGGCAACGGCGCTGCCCCCACAGCCCTGCCAGCCTTCACGCTGGCCCAGTGCCCTCGGCTTGGCAGCGGGATACCCGCTTTCCGACAGGCCTTTGCAATAGCAACGTCAGACACGCCAATCTCCTTGGCGATCACTAGCACCGGCCGCTCCCATACCATCTGGTAAAGATCTTCCCGCGTGAATTTGATCTGCTTGTACATGTCGTCCAATCACCCTTGAAGTTTGTCGCTCTCAGCCCGCCTTCGAAGTCCCACCGCCACAATTCCCCACTTCCGCCCCAGTATGGGCATCAGCGAGGCTAGGGCCTAGAGATAGCAGCCTCTATGAGAGGCCCTGACACCCTGCCGACAGCTGGCCTAGCAATAAGGATTGCGACCTTCACCGGCCGTGCAAAGAAGACCCGCCCTGCGGCCCACGCCGGGTGTGGGGTCGGGGGCCTTCAATCCCCAACGAGACGGAGATTGGACAAGAGAAGGCGCCCCTCCGAAGAACAGATCAACGGCTTCTGGCAGCGGCGCTAAGAGCTTGCTGAGCGATTGCATCAAGACTATCTTCTCTGGCGCAAATAGAGCTGTGCGGGCTCTTAACCAGGGAAGATGTAATGACAGACTCAAGTAATCGAACTGCGCCACCGCCAGAGCACCCGCTGAGCAGCTCCAAGATGGATGACTCTCTTAAAAGTAGAATCGACAAGGCGGTTGCTAAGAGATTGGATCGCTATGCGGCGTTTGACGAATTCTTCAATTGTTCAAACGAACTGTTCCGCAAGCTTGCAGACGGGGACCATCAAGCTCGCTACTACGAGACGATCTACTCGTTCTGCATTTGCCCTGGGGGCGCCATGGGAGGCGACAATCGTCTTTCTGTGGAAGTCTTCTTCGGCAACAGGCCCTTTGATAAAGGACCTAGTCGCTCCCACATTTCACTAGTCGCTGAGCAGGGCGCAAGGCTCCACTACATTCGCTCTGACGATGGATCCGTTTTTTGCACACTGACCCCTGCTCAGACCGATCACATCAAGCCCGCGGAGCTGTTGATTCTTCTGGAAGTAATTTCCAACCCGAGAGAGCTGCTGAAAGTGCAGCGGCTTCAGCGCCATTTCAATCTGCTAACTGCATACATGGCAATGACGAGCCTGGATGGAGACCCTTCGCTCAGCCAGCGCATGCGATATTTCCACCTGCAATGGTTCAAGCGGCACTGCGTCTTAAAGAAGAAGAAATCAAGGCTAAAGCGCACCCGCGCCGCCAAGGAAATCCGACGAATAGGTAGATGGGTTCTGACGATTGGCCTGAGCGGCGCCTTGCTTTTCGGCCTTCAAAGGTGCTGGCCCTCGCCAGACGATTCCGTGCCAGCGATCAACTTGGCGGCAGCTAGTGCTCGCGAGGGCTCGGATGACATCAAGGCAGCCCTTGCTGACCTACGCAGTATTACTCTTGATAGCACACAAATTCAGTCAAAGGACGCGCAGCAGATCATAGAGCGGCTGAACGGAATTCTGGAGCGCATCTCCGCCCCTGCTGCGGTCGAGGATCACGGCGCCGCCAGCACAGCAGTCAGCAAGCGCGGCACTGACAAGCCCGGTACTGAAGTAGGCTCAGTGCGAACGCCATGACCCACAGAAGCTGCGGAACTAGGGACGATGATGCAGCTTCAAACTCAAAGTTCATCGCCACACATCACCACCGCTCCTCAATGCAGGCTCCCTCCCGCTTATAGTCTGGCGCAAGGGTCGGACCAGGGCGCCAGACACTTTGCATAGCGTTTACCTATGCTGGCCGCGAATCTGGTCGATGTGCGTCCCTAACCAAGCTCGAACTTGTATCGATAGCTGACGAGCAGGATTTGGCAGCAGAGTACTGGTAGATGATTATCCCTTCCGCATCAACGCTAGCAGTCGAGAAGTAATGCGCGCCGTCCCGGATGTAGAGACCGCAGACAATTTCCAATGAGTTTGCGAGCACTTCTTGGCGATCATATATACCGCCCATAAGGATGATCTTCTGCCTCACTTCGTCTCCGTTAACCAGTACGTTCAAACCAGAGTCGATCGTGTTCCTCTCGCGCGTGTCGGAACGTAGAACTATTTCGATAGTTGGCAATACAATCGCTGCCCACCCTATAGGCTTGCAGTGTCTTATGCTGGCGCCGATGCCTCCAACCAGGCTCGCCGAACAGCGCCCCCGCCCCCACCCGGCCTGAGCTCTCGGCGGGATTACATCGCGGAGCTGCTGTCCTGATGCCCCCCCTGATCGCATGGCGCGCCAGGTGGATGCTGACACGCCGACCGTACCTTTCAGCCCCTCTTCGCTGTGGTCGCGCCGACAACCTTCGATGCTGTCACGGAGTTCAGTTGATGCTGGGGACTGATTTTCGCTGAGGCAGGGGACACGATGGAGATCATCACTTGCCACGCCAGCTTCGGCCATGCGCAGAACGTCGCTAGTTTGCAATGTGGAGAGTGACTCTTAACACCAACTCCCAGGAGCCAAAGAATTGGAACTGCGAACCTGGCTAATACTCGCCGGTGTGCGGGCGTTGATCTAGGCCTGCGAGAAACAGAGAGGCTTCCTAGGCAGCGCTCAACCAATCGGGCGAGCCAGTGTCAATGTCGGCCGCCCAATCGGCGATCTCTCCGTACCCTCCCATCAAAGCGGCTTCTCTTAGGCGATGTGCGAGTCTGCGGCACTCCTCCCAGTCGCCACCGATCGCCGCGGCCTTCAAGGAACTCAGATCCTCAATGATGGACCGACGATGCCTGTCGGCGAGGCTGCCAGCGCTGAAGAAATCAGGGGGACTGTTGAAAGCAGACTCAACCACCGGTCTTCCAGTCCAAAGATCCAACAGTGCTCGCAGCTCGCCGATTCTCACCGGCTTTCGCAGCACCCCGTCCATTCCAAATGAGAAGCATTGGGAAAGATGATGTGCATCTGTCGCTGTTGAAAGGGCAATTACCGGAGTTCGCGCGCGTCCTTCTTTGGCTTCCCTAATCCTCAAATTCTGAGTTGCCGTGTATGCCCATACTGTGGTGCGTGCCAGCGCAAACGACTCAGCAAGGCAGAGCTGGACCGTTGTTGCATTTGCAGCCAAAGCCTGTGCGACCGAATTTCGCTTCAGGAGTACGCCGCGCATCCGGAGTTCGGTGAGCTCCAAACTGAGCAGCTGGTCACTCGCCTGAGCGAAGTTGAGGGCGTCGTTGCAGGGTCGTTGACGAAATTCTTGGCAAGCATCGATACCCCTCAGGTCGAGCTCCAACGAAAACTTGGGGACCTCTTCCATACGCGGCACCGCCCACCTCGGCCCCACCTGACATCACTGGTCTCCGTGGCCGCCAACTTCAACGTCGACATTATCCAACTGATTGTGGATCCTAAGTTGGCTGCCGCACAGGCTAGCTTGGACATTGGTAGCGCATTGCCACAGCGAAAGCGGCGCCAGACCACGCACCTGCGAGGCGAGCGCTCGCGCTGGTTCAAGGGGGAACTGGAAGAAGCTATTGCAGCTGGACCACCCTATCCCTCTACGGCAGAGTTTTGTCGCAGCCGCAACTACAGCCTGTGTGCTGCCAGCACCACGTATCCGTTATTGACGGCAGAGTTGAGCAGGAAGCATTGGGAGTGGTGGAATGATCGGGCCGAGCGGCGAAGGCGCGCCGCTGTACGTATCATTGCATCGCTGACAAGACAAGGCACAAGGTTGCCCATCAAGGCGCTCACGCGCTTGGTCGTTGAGCGGTCTGGTGCACCAGTCCACGTTGTACGTCGGCTGCTATCCACTCAGGACTAGCTGATCGGCGAGATGCACCACTTTGACCAAGGAGCCCAAAGGCAGGGGCATCTGCGCACTGAGGCGGGATTCGGTTCGGTCGAACCTTCCAGGCGGCGGACCTGGCGGAGCATGTACGGGAGTCCTCCCCCGACAACCGCGCAAACTGCCTTGGCTGGCCAGCGCAGGACGTGTACATACGGCACGCAGCGGGATATAGCATAGGAGCGAACACGGCGTGACACTTCACGCGGGAGCCTGCCCAACCGTGTCGAGCGCGGAGCCCCGTAAACTTAGATAGACCGGCTGCCAGCCACGGTCGCGGCCTCACCACACCTACAGCAAGGGGCCATTTCTCCCCTTGCTTGTCAGTAAGCCGGCATCCTCCATCCGTCAGATCGGGAGTGGGCGCGGCGGTGTGATTGAAAATTTTGCGCACCGAGCATGATGTGCAGTATCAGCCGGGTGATGCGAGAATCATTCAATCGGCAGGCATAGAGTTCTAAAGTACCACGCCGGTGTCAGATCAAGAGCTTGGGACCCATCACGCAGCCGAGCCAAGCCGTGTAGGTTTGACCCGCATCGCGCGCCCACCACCTCAGCAGACGTATCTAACCTTCCAGAAGCCATGAATTCGAAGGTCCCACTTAGCAGATCGCAGTCCCCTGATCGCTTGATCTCCCTGGGCTCGGGATTGCCGGTCGTACCTGAGCGACTGCTGCTTGCGCACGCGCAAGGAAAGGTACTTTTCATTGCCGGTGCGGGGGTGTCCAAGCCTGCCGGCCTTCCCGACTTCGGCAAACTCGTTATTGATGTTTACGCCAAGCTCGACACGAGCGTGCATGCCGTAATTTCCGCCACCGAAGCTGCACCTGTCGGGCTTGATGGGCTGACCAACCAACAGGTGGCCGAAGTCAAGCGGTTTTGGCGAGGAGACTACGATGTCGTGCTTGGCATGCTCGAGCGCAGGATTGATGACTTACCCAGTGTGGCCAGTCGGGTAAGGGCGGCATCTGCTGAGGTGCTGAGAGAATCAGGCGGTAAGCCGGCCAGGATCCATAGGGCGTTGATGCGATTGGCAGACCGAGGCGCAGGTACAGCGATCGTTACCACCAATTTTGATTTGCTGCTGCAGGCCGCCAGTCCGGCGAAGCGGAAACCCCAGACCTACGCGCTCGGCGGAATCCCGAGACCAACTTGGAGCAGTGAATTTTCCGGTGTCTTTCACATCCATGGCGCGCTTGATCCTAACCTCCAGCGTACCGCCGACCTGATCCTAACCGACCAGGATTTTGGCGAGTTCTACATGCGTCGACGCTCCATCCCTGACTTCATCTACGATGCGGCGCGCCTGTTCCATATTGTCCTGATCGGCTACAGCGCCAATGATCCTCCGATGCGCTACCTGCTCAGCGCAATCGCCGCAGACGGGGTCCGCTTCGACGACCTCAGGGAGCGCTTCACGTTTGTCGGTTCCGAGGCACCGGATCCGGTCCAGATCGAGGACTGGAAAGGTCGGGGCATAACGCCTATCGCCTATGACGAGAAGGAGCATCACAAGGCCCTATTGGACCTGCTTGAGCGCTGGGCCGAGCTATCGGCGGTCAATGGCGATCCGCGACGAGTCGATGCAACCATCAAGCGCATCGTGAAGCTGCCCAGGAGCCTAGCCACCGAGGCTGATCGTGACCTGTTCGATCATCTGCTGCGTCGGGGAAATTCTACTGATCGCGTTCGACTATCGAACTTGGCGTCCCGGGCCGGCGCGGACATGGCCTGGCTTGATGCCATTACGATGATCGCGCTTGAGCAAGACAGCGAGATCTCGGCATGAGTACCTACCATTTCCTGCTCAGTGACAGGGACCGAGACGCTGTTCGAGCGGTGAGAGCGTTTCTGCACGGGCGCCTTGCTGAGCAATCGACAATCGACTGGGCACTAAGAACCAAGCCATATGAGATTGTTAAGCGCATGGCGGTGCTGGAGTCCTTGGAGTTTCTCAATCCCCACGAGCTTGCTGAGCCCTGGTACTCGGCTTGGCGGCTGATCGAGCAAAGCTGGGAGGAGGAGACGCTAAACAATGCCTCCAGTGATGCCCACCACCTGCAGCGTCGAATTGATGCCGGCGAGCGATCTGGCTCCTTGATCGCCTCGATCATTGCCTTGGTCAAGCCTCGGCTCAAAATTGGTATCCGTTCGCAGCCATCTCATGGACCAGCGGCAAAGCGCCCCCGCCGTGTTGAGGACGTGTTCTTCGCATCGCTTGGAAGCCACGAGTTGATGAGGCCAGAGATTTTTAGACTTGATCGCATCGAGGATGTGGACTTTCTTATCGCTCTGGGGACCGTTCTGGAAGGGGGTGTCAGTAGTGGCTTGAGCCTGGGCCGCAGGCTCGGATGGAAGGGCGACCACAAATTCTGGCAACTGGGGGATCTCTACTACGTTGCCTACCTCACGCAAGGTGATGAGGCGCACAACTGGGATATCGACGAGTTTCATCATGGGATTTCGCCATCGGTCAAACTGCTCAATGCGGTTGTGAAGCGGATCGCTGCACTCGACGTCCCCCAAGCGAAGGCGTTCGTTTCTCGCTGGAGTCAGATCAGCACGCCAGTGCACCTTCGCCTGTGGGCATCGTTGTCGCAAAACCCCGATCTCGCCGCACCAGCCGAACTGACTGAGTTCCTGCTCTCCTTGGAAGACAGGCCGTTCTGGGACGTCCATACGTTCCCAGAGGTGGCCGAAGTGCGGTCGCTTCGATTCAACGACGTGTCCGATTCAGCCCGCTGTAAGATTGTGGCTCGCATCAAGCGGGGTCCGCCTGCGACCTACTGGCCACGCGGCTCGGATCGCGAGCGCGTCAACGGCGCCCGACAATACTGGGCCGTCCGTGAGCTTCGGCGCATTGAGGTCGCTGGTAGCCAGCTTGATCCTTCAGCATCGCTGTGGTTGGCTGAACGCATCGGCGGGCATGCCGAACTTGTGCAGATGGATTCGGTCCAGTTTGACTTCCTCTCTTCACCACTGTCACGCGGGGTGGCACCGGCGCCAGAGGATCGATACGACCAGCTGTCAGGCCAGGAACGATTGAGCGCTCTTGAAGCAGCGCTTGGCTCGGCCCGCAGCAGTTGGGACGATGACCCTGCTGAACGTGCTGGAGCATGGATCAGCACTGCAGGAAACGCAGACAGCATCTTGGCTGATCTGGAGACCGCCGTGGAAGGCGGCAGGGACCACCCTAACGTGTGGGATCGCTTCGGCTGGAGTCATAGCGCCCCGAGCCGCGAGACCGAACAATCACCGGGCTACCTGCAAACGGCCGAGCGCGTACTGAACCTGCTCAGACTTGTCCCGACCTCCACTCTGGTGAAAGCGATTCAAGGCATTACCCATTGGATGTCAGCCTGGCAGCGTGTCATCACGAAAGCGCCACAGCTGCCTGATGTGTGGACGACGCTTTGGCCCGTGGCCGTCGCCGTTACAAATGGAACCGAGGACGTTTCAGATACCGTCACGCTGGACGAATCCATCACAGCCGCCCAAGATCTCGACGTTGAGAAGCTAGACACCCTCAACACGTCCGCCGGGCGCTTGGTGGGCGTGTTCCTAGAGTTGTGCCCGAGCATCGAGGGGAACCAGAATCCGTTCGCGACGAGCAGTTCATTACGTGCCATGCGCGAGGCGATCGCTTCCGCTGAGGGCAGATCGGGTCTGATCGGTCGACACCGCCTGATTGAATCGCTTCCTTACTTCTTAAAGGCCGATCGAGGCTGGTCACGTGAGACCTTGATTGGGCCACTGCTCGCCAACGATGCTGGTTCGCTGGCTTTGTGGCGGGCAGTTTCGCAACGGAATCAGTTCACCTCCGTGTTGAAGGAGATCGGGGACTACTTTGCTGAAAGAGCCCTCGACAGGCGACTGGGACGCCGATCCAGGGGCTCTCTGCTCTCCAGCCTCGTGCTCGAATCACTTCATGCTTACCGTGAGGTTCGGGAGCCAGTCGTCCCGAATGCGAAGGTTCAGCAGACAATACGATCTGTTGATGACGAGGTACGCGCCACAGCTGCACAGATCGTGCAGCGCTTTCTGATTAGCATGTCAAAGAGCCCCTCTGTTCGGCCTGGACAGTCTGCAGAGGAGGTGTTCCAAGGTTCGATTGCCCCGTTTCTCGCGAACGTCTGGCCTCAGGAGCGTTCGCTGGCCACTCGGGGCGTCGCTGCCGCTTTTGCCGACCTACCTGCTAGCGCCGGCGACGCCTTCTCTGAAGCAGTCGATGCTATCTCACGGTTCATCGTCCCGTTCGACTGTTGGTCGATGCACAGTTTCGGCTTTCACACCGGCGCAGAGGGAATGCCAAGCCTGGAGTCCATCGATGCACCTGCAAAGGCGGCGGCGCTGCTGCACTTGCTGGACAAGAGCATCGGTGCGACTGAGGGATCGGTCGCGCCCATGGATTTGCCGGAAGCCCTAGAGCAGATACGACGCGCTTCGGTCAATCTGGCGCAACAGCCCGCCTTCCGACGCTTGGCTGCTCGTTCACGCTACCGCTAGAGAGGATCCTGTCGGGCGCACAGGATCACGACCCAAGTCTGGATGCCAATGTCTGCTCGGCGGCGTCTCCAGCCATTCCCATTCTTCTGTTTTGAAGGGATGACTGGAGCTAGCCCACGCTACAATGAACTGGCTGCCACGGACTCACCATGACTAGCAAAGCTCAGCGCAAGCAGGCTCTCATTGAAGCCACCGCGTCGCTTCGGCTGGAGGGCCTGCCCATCCTTCAGCGAGATGATGATATTTACGCTGCAGCCATTGACGGATCGCACCGAGGCTCGCTGCGCGATGCCGTCCTGGCACGTATTCGCGCCGAATTGGTGCTCAACGACACTCTTGCCACTGCTCCGGCCAAGGCGCGGAATTCAGTCAGCATGAATTTCCCAAAAGCCAAGCCCTCGGCTGATTCCTGACCTAAGAGCGGAAGCTAGGCCCGGCCCTCCAGCCAAGCGGACATCTTTTGTTTCTTTGGGAATCATAAGTTGGCCAAAGCGGACAACTTATGGTTCAAGGAACAGCTGGACTTCATTGGACGTCCAATTGGTGGGCCCACCAGGATTCGAACCTGGAACCAAGGGATTATGAGTCCCCTGCTCTAACCGTTGAGCTATAGGCCCGGTGCAGCCTCACAGTGTAGTGAGGCTGGCAATGGGTTTCCACTGCGCGCCAAACCAGGCCCGTGCGCCACTACTGCCCCAGGCGCTGCATCAACCGATCCAATGGAGCACGGTTGTGATACTCACCGCGCAGGCCGCGCTCGCGCTCGCCACACTCCCCATTGTCGGCCACCACCAAGTCGGTGCCGCGCAGCAGTACTCGTGTCGTGCAGCGCCCATGGTGCAGGTACAGCACGTCCTCATCCTCCTCTGGTGCAACACGGCCCAGAACCCGCGGCGCGGCGCCCTCGCCGTTACCAGGTACGCTCAGCTCGAATGCGCCCCCCTTGGCTGCGATGTCGATGGCATTTCCGTCGCTGCGCTCCCAATGGGCAACCCAGTCGGTCAGGCTGGTCTCGACATAGTTGCTCGTTTTCATCACGCGCGGCTCCGGTGCCCAGCCCACCACTTCCTTGCTCGGCGGACGTGCTTTCACGCAGTAGTAGCTGTTCCAGCGGTCGCCGATCACCAGGCCAGTGCCCGGTTCCATCTCCTCGCCACTGCGGCACCCATCACGCTCTTCGTCCAGGCAGCCTTCCGCCTCGCCCAGCAACAGCACCTCCCCGGCGTCGACCACGCGGCCCACGACATAGTCGAACTGGCTGCTGAAGAAACTCTCGGCATTGCACGCCGGCGGTTGTGGAGTATCCGCCCAGGCAACCAGCGGTGACAGCGAGAGCAGCAGGATCGGCAGTTTCATCGGCATTCCATTGACCAGGGCGAAAACAGGACACGTATCCTATCCCCTCGCCTGCAACGCGGATGATCGCAGGCAAAAAAAACAGACCCCGCTTGCGCGGGGTCTGTCAGGTGCTTCATGTGCAGCGGATACGCGTCAGTCGATATCCAGGAAGCTGCGCAGCTGCTCCGAGCGGCTCGGGTGACGCAGCTTGCGCAGGGCCTTCGCTTCGATCTGGCGGATGCGCTCGCGGGTCACGTCGAACTGCTTGCCGACCTCTTCCAGCGTGTGGTCGGTGTTCATGTCGATGCCGAAGCGCATGCGCAGCACCTTGGCTTCACGCGGGGTGAGGCCGGCCAGCACGTCACGCACGGTTTCAGACAGGTTGATGTTGGTGGTGTTCTCGATCGGGGACTCCACGTTGGTGTCCTCGATGAAGTCGCCCAGATGGGAATCCTCGTCGTCACCGATCGGGGTTTCCATCGAGATCGGCTCCTTGGCGATCTTCATCACCTTGCGGATCTTGTCTTCCGGCATGTCCATTTCCTTGGCCAGCTCCTCCGGCGTGGCCTCACGGCCGTACTGCTGGAGCATCTGGCGGGAAATGCGGTTCAACTTGTTGATCGTTTCAATCATGTGCACCGGGATACGGATGGTGCGCGCCTGATCGGCGATCGAACGGGTGATGGCCTGGCGGATCCACCAGGTCGCATACGTGGAGAACTTGTAGCCACGACGGTATTCGAACTTGTCCACGGCCTTCATCAAGCCGATGTTGCCTTCCTGGATCAGGTCGAGGAACTGCAGGCCGCGGTTGGTGTACTTCTTGGCGATCGAGATCACCAGGCGCAGGTTGGCCTCGACCATTTCCTTCTTGGCCTTGCGCGCCTTGGCTTCGCCGTAGGCCATGGCACGGCTGAGTTCCTTCAGATCGTCCAGGTCCAGCTGGGTCAGCTTCTCGATGTCGATCGTCGCCTGCTGTTCGGCGATGATCTGGTCCTTCACTTCGCGCAGGGCCGATGACCACTTCTGCTTGCGCTTCAGTGCGTCTTCCACCCACTCCAGGTTGGTCTGGTTGCCTTCCCAGGAGCGGATGAAATCCTTGCGCGGCATGCGTGCGGTGACGGTCGCCAGGTTCAGCACGCGGCGCTCATGGGCCTTGATGCCGGCCATGGTGTCGCGCAGCTGCTTGGTCAGCACGTCGGTCAGCGGCAGCGGCAGCTTCAGGGTGACGAACACCGCCGACATCTCCTCGCGGAGCTTCAGCAGGCTCTTCTTGTCGCCCTTGGCCACAGCCTTCTTGAACGCATTGAAGGCATCGCTCAGCGCCTGCATGCGCGCGGCGACTTCCTCCGGGTCCGGACCGGTCGGTGCGGCTTCTTCATCGCCGCCCTCGACATCATCGTCCTCTTCCTCGTCAGCGTCGGCGTCTGCGTCGTCACCGTCATCGGAGGCAGCGGGCGCGGCCGGGGCGGCCACCTCTTCAGCCAGGTCGTTGAAGCCGACGATCACTTCGGCCAGGCGCTTCTTGCCTTCCTTGTGGGCTTCGTAATCGTTCAACAGCGATTCGACCGACACCGGGAACTGGCCCAGTGCGGCCTGCACCTGCGAAAGGCCTTCCTCGATGCGCTTGGCGATGGCGATTTCGCCTTCGCGGGTCAGCAGCTCGACGGTGCCCATTTCGCGCATGTACATGCGCACCGGGTCGGTGGTACGGCCACCTTCGGTGTCGAGTGCGCTCAGCGCGGCGGCAGCTTCTTCGGCCGCGGTGTCATCGACTTCGCGGTTACCGGTGTTGCCGTCGTTGAGAAGCAGGGTTTCGACATCCGGCGCAACTTCATGGACATCAATGCCCATGCCGTTGATCATGCCGATGATGTCTTCGATCTGTTCCGGGTCGACCATGTCGTCCGGCAGATGGTCATTGACTTCGGCGTAGGTCAGGTAGCCCTGTTCCAGGCCCTTGCTGATCAGTTGCTTGATTTCGGATTGGGCAGGACGTTCGTTGGCCATGTAGTGCTCGCGCCACCGGCTAGGGGGAAATAGGGAACGTAGCATTATACCAGCCCGGGGCCCCGCCTGCCGGGCGGTGGTCCCGCAGGCTCAGGGCCTGAGAAGGAAGGTCACGGGACCGTCATTGACCAGGCTGACGACCATATGGGCACCGAATCGGCCCGTTTCCACCCCCGGCGCGTGATTTTCACGACAGATCTCGACAAATCGATTGAACCCCTGTTCAGCCTCTGCCGGCGGAGCGGCGCTGGTGAAACTCGGGCGCATGCCCGAACGGGTATCTGCGGCCAGGGTGAACTGACTGACCAGCAGCAGCCCGCCACCGGTGTCGCGCAATGATCTGTTCATCTTTCCGGCCTCGTCGGCGAACACCCGGTAGCCCAGCAGGCGCTCGGCCATCCGCTGCAGCTGGGCTTCGGTATCGCCCGGCTCCATCCCCACCAGCGCCAGTAGGCCGGGGCCGATCTGCCCCACCGCTTCGTCATCGACATGGACGGCGGCCTGGCTGACACGTTGGATCAGGACGAGCATCTGCGGGCTTCCAATGAACGGGCCGGCCACGATAGCAGCGCCCTTGGCTAAACTGGCGCCGATGAATCCGCAACGCAAAGCCCGGCTGGTCTACCGCGCCACCACCCTGTTCGCCCGCCTGCCCTGGCCGCTGCTGCGGGGATTCGCGCGCGGCCTGGCGTGGGCGTGGATCAATCTCAACGCCCGCGAGAGCCGCGTCACCCGGCGCAACCTGGAACTGGCCTATCCAGAACTGGACGGCGCCGCACGCGACCGCCTGCACCGCGAGCTGCTGCGCTCCACCGCCCTGCAGGCCATCGAGACCCTGCGCCTGTGGAGCCAGGAACCCGCCGACAACCTGCGCCTGCACCTGAAGCAGCGCCACGGCGAAGCCCTGTACGACGCGGCGCTGGCCAGTGGCAAGGGCGTGATCGTGGCCGCGCCGCACTTCGGCAACTGGGAGCTGTTGAACCAATGGCTGGCCTCGCGCGGGCAGATCGCCATCGTCTACAAGCCGCCGGAGGACGAGGCCAGCGACGCCTTCCTGCAGATCGTGCGCGGCGGCCAGAACGTGCAGCAGGTGCGCGCCGAAGGCCCGGCCGTGCGCCAGCTGTTCAAGGTACTCAAGGACGGCGGTGCCACCGGCATCCTGCCCGACCAGCAGCCCAAGGCCGGCGATGGCGTGTTCGTGCCATTCTTCGGCGTGCAGGCACTGACCATGACCCTGGTCAACCGCCTGGCCGAACGCACGGGGGCCACCGTGCTGTACGGCTGGTGCGAGCGGATCGGCCCGGACATGGAATTCGCGCTGCACATCGAGCCGACCGACCCGTCCGTGGCCGACCCGGACCCACAGGTGGCCGCGACCGCGCTCAACGCCGGCATCGAGCGGATCGCCCGCCGCGACCCGGCGCAGTATCAGTGGACCTACAAGCGCTATACCCTGCGACCACCGGGCAGCGACGAGGAAGACCCGTATGCGACCGAAGAGCATCCACACTGAAAGCCGCTCCCGCCGGCCTGCGACAGACCGCCGCAGCACGTTGAATACGACGCTGGCGCCCCCATAGAGACACCGATGTCTGCCTCCCCCGGTCCTGCCATGTCTGCTTCTTCCCTGTTCGGCGATCCGGCCGCGATCCGCTGCGAGCGCGCGGTGGCCGAACTGCGCGCCGGTCGCCCGGTCCTACTCCATGATGGCCAGGGCCAGCGCCTGGCGGTGATCGCGCTGGACAGCGCTACCGCCAGCAGTTTCGCGGCCTTCGCCACCGCCGCGCGCGAGCGCCACTACCTGTTCCTGACCGCCACCCGCGCCCGCGTGCTCGGGGTGGAGGCCGCGGAGGGCGCGCGCCTGCCGCTGGCCGGTGTCGCCTTCGATGCCCTGCCATCGCTGGGCTACCTGCGCGAGCCGGGCCCGATGCCGGACGGCTGGAGCGCCGGTGACGCCTTCGATGCCGGCGCAGTGGAACTGGCCCGCCTTGGCCTGCTGCTGCCGGCGATGGTGGCGGTGCGCCTGGACGTCGATGACCGCACCTTCGACGGTGCCGCCGAGGTGGCGCTGTGCGACCTGGCTGAAGGCGCGGCGCATGCCGCCCACGATTACGAGCTGGTGGCGCGTTCACCGGTGCCGCTGCGCGACGTCGGCATGACCACCTTCGCGGTGTTCCGCGGTGGCGTGGCCCAGCGCGACCAGGTGGCGATCATCGTCGGCGAACCGGACCTGTCAGCCGTGGTACCGGTGCGGGTGCATTCCTCGTGCCTGACCGGCGACCTGTTCGGTTCACTCAAGTGCGACTGCGGCGATCAGCTGCGGCGTGGCCTGCGCAAGCTGAAGGAACTGGGTGGCGGCGTACTGCTGTACCTGGACCAGGAAGGCCGTGGCACCGGCATCGCCGCGAAGATGCGTGCTTACGGCTACCAGCACGACGGCCTGGACACCATCGATGCCGATGCACAGCTGGGCTTTGGTGCCGACGAGCGCCGCTACGGCAGCGCGGTGGCGATGCTGCGTGGCCTGGGCATCGCGCGCGTGGCCCTGCTCAGCAACAATCCGACCAAGGCGCAACGCCTGCGCAATGCCGGCATCGAGGTGCTGGACTGCATCCCGGTCACCGGCGAGATCACCGCCGAGAACGAGCATTACCTGCGCACCAAGGCCGACCGCGCCGGTCACATGCTCGATGTCGACGCGCTGATCCAGGCTGCCCAGTAATACGGCCGACCTGCTACCGTCTGCGCGGTGCGGTCGTCGCCGCCATCGCCTGCCCTGCTGCCTGACGGAGCCCGCGTGACCGAAGCCTCGATACCTGCACCGCTCACCTCTGACTGGCAGGCGCTGCCAGCACGCGCCGCGCGCCTGGCAGCACTGGAAGGCGCATTCGGCGGCCTGTTCGTGCCGGGCCTTCCGCTCGCAGCGGCCTGGTGGTTCTTCGATCTGCCCGCCGGCCTGTGGGGCGCCGTGGTCGGGCTGCTGGTGGGCATCGCCTTCGGCGCCTGGCTCGGCCGCCGGCGCCTGACCCGCACCCGCTGGCGCCTGGATGCGCAGGGACTGGGCCTGCGCCGCGATCTGATGTGGCAGCTGGAAACGCGCATTCCCATTTCGCGCGTACAGCACCTGGACCTGCGCCGCGGTCCGCTGGAACGCCGTGCCGGGTTGGCCACGCTGATCGTGCACACCGCCGGTACCCGCATGAGCGCGGTCACCGTGAGCGGCCTGGACGAGGCCGATGCCGAGCGCCTGCGCGACACCCTCTCGCACCAGCTCGACCAGGACGCCGACGCCCTGTGAGCCAGCCGCCACCCCTGCCCGCGTCGCTGCCCAACGGTGGCGAGGATCATCGCCTGCACCCGTGGTCGTGGCTGTTCGTGCTGCTGATGCAGCTGCGCCACTACTTCCTGCCGCTGGTGGCGCTCCTGGTGTTCGGCCAGCGCGGTGACCGCGATCCGATGTGGGCCCAGCTCATTCCACTGTCGGCAATTGCCGTGCTGGTGCTGGTATCGGTGCTGCAGTACCTCAGCTATCGCTACCGCATCGGCAGCGATGCGATCACCGTGCGCAGCGGCCTGCTGGCGAGCAACCGGCGGGAAATTCCATTCGCCCGCATCCACAACGTGGAAGTGCGGCAGAACCCGCTGCATCGCCTGTTCGGCGTGGCCGAGCTGCGCCTGGAATCGGCTGGCGGCGTGCGTCCGGAAGCGGAGATGCGGGTACTGAAGCTGGACCAGGCACTGGCCTTGGAACGGCTGGTGCGCCAGCGCGGACAAGCACCGCAGGCCGGCGACGTGACCACATCCGGGCAGGTGGCCGACGCTGACAGCGAACATGTGCTGCTGCGCCTGTCGAGCTGGGACGTGGTGCGCATGGGCCTTCTCTCCAACCGCGGCTGGGCGCTGGCGATCGCCGCGTTCGGCGTGCTGTTCCAGACCGTGCCGCGGCCGGTGATGGACGACGCCCTCCAGCGCGGCGGCCGCGAGGCCTTCGGCTATGCAAGCCACCTGCACCCCGGCGTGGCCGGCGCCTTCCTGCTGCTGGCCGCGGCCTTGCTGCTGGGCTGGCTGGGACTGCGTGCGCTGTCGGTGGTGCTGACCCTGCTGCGCTACCACGGCTTCACCCTCAGTGAGCAGGAGCGCCGCCTGACCGTATCGGCCGGACTGCTCAGCCGCACCCGCAGCAGCGTGGCACGGCGTCGCATCCAGGCCTGGACGCTGCGCGAAAGCACCCTGCATCGTTGGTTCGGCCTGCGCCAGCTGCGCATCGACAGCGCCGCTGGTGGGCCGTCTCGCGATGAGGACCGCGCCCTGCGCGAACTTGCGCCGCTGGCGTCCAGTAGGCGTTGTGAGCAGCTGGTGCAGCACCTGCTGCCGCAGCTGCAGTGGCCGCCGCTGCAATGGCACGCCATTCCGCAGCGTGGCTGGTGGCGGTTGTGCCTGGGCGCGCTGCTGCTGGTGCCCCTGCTGGCCGCGGCCGGGTACTGGCGCTGGGGGCCCTGGGGCCTGGTCGTGCTGGCCTGGCTGCCGGTGGCACTGCTGGTCGCGCACCGGCAGATGGCGCGCATGGGCTGGTACCTGGACGATCAATACGTCGCGGTGCGCGGCGGCTGGTGGAAGCGCTGGTGGCGCTGGGCCGAACTGGACAAGGTGCAGGGCCTTCGCCTGCAGCGTTCGCCGCTGGACAAGCTGCTGGGCACCAGCAGCCTGCAGCTGGATACCGCCGGCGCACATGGTGATGTGGCGCTGACCCTGCACCATCTGCCGCGCGCGCAGGCGCAGCAGGTGATGGAGCAGTTGGCTGCGGCGCTGGCACGGCGCAAGCTGCGCTGGTGATGGCAGGGTCGGATTCCGGACATGTAGCAGGTAGTGCCGGCCGCTGGCCGGCAATTGCAGACATTTCCCGGGTTGCCGGCCAGCGGCCGGCACTACCTCAACGCTGCGACCGGCCCCAATAACCCAGGTCCTTGCGGATCTGCAGATCGCGCAGCCAGGTGCCGAACGGCTTGCGGCGCAGCGCGCCCATTTCGCCAGCCAGGAAATCCTCGGTGGCGGTGATCACCCGCTCGCTGGACAGGCCATCGCGATACGGGTGGATGGTATCGGCGTAGCGCACGATCTCCGCCTGCAGCGCGGCGTCCGGATGCAGCGCACGCTGCAGCATTGCCGGCAGCTGCGCCGCATCGTCGAAGTCGATCATGTGCGGTTTGGGCACGCGGTTGCGGAAGGTCACCACCGGCTTGTGCTGGACGATGAACTCCGAAACGATCGACGAGGTATCCGACACCAGCACATCGGCAGCACGCTGCGCGGCCATCACCTGCTCAGGCTCGATGAAACGGGCATTGGCACCGGCCAGCGCGCGGTAGCGCTCGAACAGCTCCGGCGGGCACTTCGGGTGCAGGGTCAGCAGCCAGTAGCGCTCACCGGCGGCGATGTCGGCGGCGATCTGCGCATGCAGGTGCGGGGCCGCGCTGAGCCGCTCGGTGAAGGTCGAGCCAAACAGGATCACCGGGCGCCCACCTGCCGGCGCGCGCAGCGCAGCGCTCTCGCCGCCATCGTCGCGGAACAGCGGGTCCAGCTTCGGCCAACCGGTCTCTGCCACCGCGAAATGGCCCTGCAGGGCGGCGATCTCGCGGAACGGCGCGGTGGTCGCCGGGCCCTGGGTGCAGTACAGGTCGAACATGCCGCGCACCCGGAAGTGGCCGCGCGCACTGTCCCGCTTCTCCACATTGAACCCATGGAACAGCTGCACCTTGGCCCCCGAAATGAAGGTCGGCACCCAGTTGGCCGCGCTGAACACCGCTCGCGGACGCATCGCCAGGGCCTGCTTCAGGCCGATGTTGGGCACCCCCGGCAGAGCACTGCCCGCGGCGCCGTCCTCGAACCAGGCTGCCACCTCCTGCCCGGAGGCGTGCAAGGCCTGCGCCAACGGGGCGAGAATAGGCAGCGCATAACGCTCCGTCGCAAACAACAGGTACCCGGCCATCATGTCCTCCACGACCGCTCCCATCGAACGGCCTCGCATCTCGGCCTGCATTATCGCGTTCAACGAGGCTGGGCGCATCGGCGACTGCCTGGCCTCGCTGCCCTTCTGCGACGAGATCGTGGTGGTGGACTCGTATTCCACCGATGCCACCGTGGCCATCGCCGAGGCCGCCGGCGCCCGGGTGCTGCAGCGCCCGTTCGAGGGTTTCCGCAGCCAGAAGGCGTTCTGCGTAGAACAGGCGACGCACGACTGGGTGCTGTGCCTGGACGCCGACGAGCGCATCAGCCCGGAACTGCGCGCGGCCATCGAACAGGCCCGTGACGGTGGCTTCACCGGCCATGCTGGCTACCGCTTCGCCCGCCTGTCGGAGTACTTCGGCAGGTTCCTGCGCCATGGCAACGCCTACCCGGACCGGGTGATGCGCCTGTTCGACCGCCGCAAGGGGGGCTGGCGCGGCAAGCGCGAGATCCACGAGGCGGCCAGTGTCGACGGCAGCGTCGGCACCCTGCAGGGCGACCTGATCCACTACCCCTACCGCTCATTGCAGCAGCAGCTGGCCAAGACCGAGAAGTACGCGCGGATGATGGCCGAGCACGAATTCGCACGCGGCAAGCGCGCCACCCTGGGCAAGCTGGTGCTGGCGCCCGCCTGGCGGTTCTGGCGCGGCTTCCTGTTCCGCGGCGGCTTCCGCGACGGCTGGCATGGCCTGGTCTACGCCTATGTTCGCGCCAATTACGTGCGCCAGAAGACCATCATGCTGTGGATGCTGGGCAACGGTCAGGCCGTGGCCGACCCGGCGGTCCGCCCGGACCGGCCCTGAGCCTGCTGTGTCACACTGCCCACGCGTTGCCTGAAGACTCCCCCATGAAAATCCTGTACACCAACTTCCACTACGGCGACGGTGGCGGCCACACCACGTACATCGTCTCGCTGGCGCGTGCGCTGCGTGGCCAGCACACGCTGCATGTCGCTGCACCGGCCGACAGCCGCCTGCTGCGGACCGTGGCCGACGAGAGCATCGCCAGCACGCTGCCACTGGCCTTCGGCAGCGGCCTGCCCACCCTGCCGCAGCAGCTGGCCGAACAGCGCGCGCTGCGCCGGCTGGTCCGCGATGAAGGCATCGACCTGATCCACGTCAATGGCGCACGCGACCACCGCTTCGTGATGCAGGGCCTGCTCGGCATGCGCCACCCGCCGATCGTGCTGACCAAGCACAACAGCAAGCCGACCGCCACCTTCGGCAATGCGCTGCGTGCACGCTGGGCAACCGATCGCGTGATCGCGGTATCGGCCGACACCAAGCGCCTGCTGCAGCAGGGCCCGTACCGGCGCTGCCCGATCGATGTGGTGCGCAATGGTGTCGATCTGGAGCGCTACTCGCCGCTGCCCTCCGGAAGCGGCCACGCGCTGCGCCAGCAATGGACGCAGGATCCGCAGGCGCTGGTGCTGGTCAGCAATGCCGGCACCGACGATTACAAGGGCTGGATCGACCTGGGCCAGGCCATCGCGCGCCTGCCCGATGCGATCCGCCCGCACGTGCACATGGCGGTGGCCGGCCATCTGCCCAGCCCGCAGCAGCGCGAACAGGTGCAGGCCCTGGGGGAAGTCGCTGCGCAGGTGCACTTCACCGGCCTGCTGGCCGATACCCGCGTGTTGATCGCCGCCGGTGATGTCGGCTTCGTGCTGTCCCACGATGTCGAGACAATCTCCTTCGCCTGCCGCGAGATGATGGCCAGCGCCAAGCCGATGCTGGTCAGCGACTACGCGGGCCTGCCGGAAAACATTGAACAGGGTGTCGATGGCTGGGTTGTGGCCACCCGCAACATCGACGCCATCGCCGCACAACTGCAGGCGTTGTATGAGCAGCGCGATACGCTGGCGGAACACGGTCGGGCGGCGCGTCGCCACGCAGAGCGTGAGTTCGGCCTGCAGACGTTCGCTGATGCCACGCTGGCCAGCTACCGGGCTGCGCTGGCCGGGACCTGAGCGGCGGCACCGGCGCGCTCAATCCGCAGCGCCGGGCCCTGCAGGCGCCGCTCCCGTTCGAGTTCCGCCGCCGATGGCCTGCAGGGACCCATGATCGCCGGCGTCGGCACCAGCCACCAGCGCCGCCGATTGGAAATACCGGCCATTTCCGCGCGCGACCGATCAATGCACGCCTGCATCGCATCCTCGTTGACCAGCAGCCAGCGTCGTTGCGGAACCAGCCGTTGCCAGCGCACAGCGGCCTGCAGTTGTTCATGCCAACGCTCCTCGAAGCCGAAGGTCGCCGCCGGGCGATCAGCCATCAACAGGTTCTGCTCCTTCCACGCCACCAGTCCAAGCTCGGCCTCCGGGCCGATGCGTGCACCGACTTCGCGCATCAGACCACGTGCCGAACTGGAATCATTCAGCACCGGATAGCCCAAAAGGCTGTACAGCACCCAGACGGCAGCCAGGGTCGAGACCAGGGCGTAGTGATGGCGACGGCGACCGCACACCCACAGGCTCAGGGCCGCCCAGATCCCCATCGCCAGCGCCGCCCATGCCAGCGCATCGGTGGCGCCGGGTGCCAGGCCGCGACCCTGGGTCAGGCGCACTTCGAAGGCCGGATCGCCCAGCAGCGCCAGTGCCCCGGCCACGACCAGCGCCGCAGCCAGCAATCCGGTGAATGCCGCCAGCACGCCCTGAACATCACGCCGCCTCAGCAGCCCCGGCAGCAACGGCGCCAGCGCCAGGCAGAACATCGGCAGTGCCGGCAGGATGTAGACATCACGCTTGCCGTGGGGAATCGAGAAGAACAGCACGACCAGCAGCCACCAGGCCAACGGCAGCAGGTAGCGCGGGTCGCGGCGGCGCAGGCGCCGGCACCAGGCCGGAACCGCCCAGGGCAGCAGCAGGAATGCGGGGATCCACAGCGACGGCATGATCCCGAGGAAGTACCACCACGGTTGGTGATGGTCCCAGGATTGCGTATAGCGCTGCGCGGTCTGCCGGAACAGGATGTCTCCCGCGTAAGCACGGTACTGCTCCGAGCCCGTCGCCAGGCCAGCCAGCAGCATTGGTACCAGCCACAGCGATAACGCCAGCAGGAACGCCAGTGGTGCCAGCCAGAAGCGGCCCTCACCCACATGCAGTCGCACCCTTGGCCAGTGCAGCGCCGAGGCGATCGCCGCTGGCACGATCATCATCAGCGCGAGCACGCCCACGCCTTTGGTGATCACCCCGATGCCGGCGAAGAACCAGCCCAGCCACCACCAGCGCCAGGCCGGGCCCAGCAGCAGGTGTCGCAGCAGGCCGTAGTTGGCCAGGGTGATGAACAACACCACCAGCGGATCGATCTGCGCCTTCTTCGCCTGGAAGGTGAAATGCAGTGCGAACAGCAGCGCCCAGCCCGCATACAGACCGACCTGCCGCGTCCACAGCCGTCTGCCCAGGTCGATCACGCACCACAGCGTACCGAGCGCCGCGATCAGCGAGGGCAACAGGAAGGCAACCCGCCAGTGGCCGACCAGGCTATACAGCGTGGCCTGCCACCACATCAGCATCGGAGGCTTGTCCGAATACAGCTCGGTGCCACGCTGCGGGAACAGCCAGTGGCCACTGTCGACCATCTGTTTGGCCACCAGCGCAAAGCGTGGCTCGTCAGAGGGCCACGGATCGCGAAGGCCCAGCCCGGCCCCCAGCACCAGCAGGGCCATTACCACCAACAACCCGGTCTGGCGTGACGCGGGGGATTTCAGCATGGGCCTCGAAGCGGCAGCGGGGTCAGGCTGCTTTTAACAGACGCGCGTAGAAGAAACCGTCAGCATCGTCTTCACCCGGCAGTCTCTGCCGCGCCACACCTTCGCAATCCACGCCGAAGGTGTCATCAAGTGGCTGCGCCAGCGCGTCCGGATGCCACTTCAGGAACGCTCGGACCTGGTCGATGTTCTCGGCACGCAGGATCGAGCAGGTGGCGTACAGCAGCACGCCGCCCGGGCGCAGCATCGACCAGCAGGCTTCCAGCAAACGCGCCTGCACGCCGACCAGCGCATCGATGTCCTCGGCGCGGCGGTGGAACATCACATCCGGCTGACGGCGGATCACGCCGGTGGCCGAGCACGGCGCATCCAGCAGGATCGCGTCGAACGGCACGCCATCCCACCATGAACCTGGATCACTGGCGTCTGCGGCCAGGGTCTGTACGTGCTCACCCACGCCAGTGCGGATGTAGGTATCGCGTGCGCGCGCCAGGCGACGGGCATCGATATCCAGTGCCAGCAGGCGCAGGCTCGGATCGCGTTCGAGCAGGTGCGCAGACTTGCCACCGGGTGCCGCGCAGGCATCCAGCACGCGCGCACCAGACGCCGGCGCCAGGGCATCGGCCGCGCATTGCGCCGACAGGTCCTGCACCGACAACGCGCCTTCGGCGAACCCCGGCAGCTGGTTCACCGCAACGGGGACTGCCAACCGCAATGCATCTGCACTGAGCGCACTGGCTTCGGCAGCAATACCGGCCTCGGCCAGCGTTGCCAGCACCTTGTCGCGGCCGCCATGCTGGCGGTTGGCCCGCAGCCACAGCGGCGCGGGCTGCAGGCTGGCAGTGAAGACGGCCTCGGCCTGGGCCGGCCAGTCGCGTTCAATCGCATCGGCCAGCCATTCCGGGAAGGCATCGCGTGCGGGCTGCTCCGGGAAACCCTCGCGCTGTGCACGGCGCAGGATCGCGTTGACCAGGCCGGCCTGGCGCTCGCGACCCAGCGCACGCGCGGCATCGACCGTGGCCGACAGTGCCGCATGCGCAGGCAGTTCCAGCACATCCAGCTGGGCAAAGCCCACCATCAGCAAGGTACGCAGGTCGGCATCGCGGGCCGACAGCGGCTTCTGCATCCAGCCCTGCAGGGCAGCGTCATAGGTGCTGCGGCGGCGCAGGACCGCGAAACACAGCGCTTCCAGCAGTGCACGGTCGCGGCTGTCAGCCAGCTTGGGCAGCGCCCAGGCCAGTTCGGCCTTCAGCGAACGGCCGCGGGTGAACACCTGCGCCAGCACGCGTGCAGCCAGCATGCGGGTGGCTGCGCCCGGCGCCGCCTTGGCGACGGAAAAATCGTTCTGCTTCGACACCGCTTATGCTCCCACGCGCAGGTCGCGGCGGGCGTTGAGGTAGTCGGCGGCGGTGATCGCCTTGCCACCTTCACGCTGCAGCACGCGCAGGCGCAGCGCGCCCTGGCCGCAGGCAATGTCGATACCGTCGCGGCTGGCCGCCAGCACCGTGCCCGGCGCCTGGCCATGGGCCAGATCCAGCGCCACTGCGCCATGGATGCGCACGCGTTCGCCAGCCAGGCTCGCCTCGGCAATCGGCCACGGGTTGAATGCACGCACGGTGCGTGCCAGCGCGCCGGCATCCAGTGCCCAGTCCAGCCGGGCCTCGGCCTTGTCCAGTTTGTGCGCGTAGGTCACGCCCTGCTCCGGCTGCGGCCGCGCGACCGGCTTGATGCCCGCGCGCAGCAGGCCCAGGCCGTCAGACAGCACCTGCGCACCGAGTTCGGCCAGCTTGTCGTGCAGCTGCCCACCGGTATCGGTGGCGGCGATCAGCAGCTCCTGGTGCAGCAGCACCGGGCCGGTATCCAGGCCGGCCTCCATCTGCATCAGGCACACGCCGGTCTTCGCATCGCCGGCCTGGATCGCGCGCTGGATCGGCGCGGCACCGCGCCAGCGCGGCAGCAGCGAGGCATGCACGTTCCAGCAGCCGTGGGTCGGAATGGCCAGCACCGCCTTGGGCAGGATCAGGCCGTAGGCCACCACCACCATCAGGTCCGGCTGCAGGTCGCGCAGCTGCTGCTGGGCCGCCTCGTCCTTCAGCGATTCCGGCTGGTAGACCGGGATGCCACGGGCAACGGCTTCCAGCTTGACCGGCGATGGCGCCAGGCCACGGCCACGGCCGGCGGGGCGATCAGGCTGGGTGTAGACAGCGACGACCTCGTGATGGCGCGCGGCCGCGCGCAGCGACGACACCGCGAATTCCGGCGTACCGGCAAAGACAATCCTCATGGCTACCCCACTTGCAGGATGGATTCGTGCAGGAAAGAAAAACGGCGCCGTCGGCCGGCGCCGTACAGCCCGCGCTTGCCGCGCAGGCACGGGCCACCCCAAGGGCGGCCCGGATTGGCGATCACGCCACGTGCTTGCGCTGCTTGGCCAGCTTCTTGCGGACCATCTCGCGCTTGAGCGGCGACAGATAGTCGATGAACAGCTTGCCATCCAGGTGGTCCATCTCGTGCTGGATGCAGGTGGCCAGCACTTCACCGGCTTCCAGCTCCTGCTGCTGGCCGCTGCGGTCCAGGTACTTCACGGTGATGGTATCGGCACGGGTCACGTCGGCGAAGATGCCCGGCACCGACAGGCAGCCTTCCTGGTACACCCGGCCGCCGTCCTTGGCGACGATTTCCGGGTTGATGAACACATGCGGTTCATTCTTTTCTTCACTGACGTCGATGACCATGAAGCGCTTGTGCACGTCCACCTGGGTGGCGGCCAGGCCGATGCCCGGCGCGTCGTACATGGTCTGGAACATGTTGTCGATCAGTTCCTGGAAGGCCGGCGTGGTGACTTCGGCAGCGTCGATCAACGCAGCCTTGGTACGCAGGCGCGGATCGGGGAACTCGAGGATGGGGAGAAGAGCCATGGCAATTTCCGGATTGGGGGCCGGCACGCCGGCATACGTCGCAGATTCTAGCTGCAACGCTTGCCTTGCGCCCCGGTTTCTGGACTATAGTGCGCGGACCTGTTGGGGAATCAGGGCTTCACACCTATGTTGCTTCGTTTTCGTACGGTCGTCGCCGCGGCGATGCTGACCGTGGCTGCCTATGCTACCGCCGTGGAAGTGAATGGCGGGCACCCGGACACCTATGTGGTCCGAAAAGGGGATACGTTGTGGGACATCGCCGCACGTTTCCTGCAGAAGCCGTGGCTGTGGCCGGAGATCTGGCAGGCCAATCCGCAGATCGCCAATCCGCACCTGATCTATCCCGGTGACGTGCTCAGCCTGGCCTATCTGGACCGGGTGACCGTCGCAGCCAAGCCCGGCCCGCGCCAGGAAGCTCCGATCGACGCCATTCCGCTGGCCCAGGTCGAGCCGTTCCTGAAGCAGCTGAGCGTGGTCGACAGCATCGAGCAGCTGCCCGCCGTGGCCGGCTTGGAAGAAGAACGCCTGCGTGCCACCAGCGGCCACGCCGTCTACGTGCGCCTGGCCGACGCCCAGCTGGGCCAGCGCTGGGCCGTGGTCCGCCCGACCGTGCGCTACTCCCAGCCCAAGCCGACCGAGGACCTGACCGCCAATGGCGACGTCACCCCGGGCAGCGGCAACCTGTGGCAGGCCTACAACGCGCCCAACCACCGCCGCGGCGTGCTCGGCTATGAGCTGGCCCAGGTCGGCACCGGCACCATCACCCGGATCGCTGGCGGCAAAGTCCAGGCATCCACCCTGGTCCTGGACAGGAACGAAGGCGGCCGCGAAGTGCGTGTCGGCGACCGCCTGGTCCCGATCGAGGCCCGGCCCTACGACCTGCAGTTCGTGCCGCATGTGCCCGCTGCCGGCGTCGAAGGCGTCGACGTGCGCGTGCTGGCAGTGACCGACATGTTCACCGCCGGTGGTCCGCGCGACGTGATCGCGATTTCGGCCGGCCGCGCGCAGGGCGTGGACAACGGCACCGTGTTCTCGCTGTGGCGGCCAGGCCGCCATGTGGCGGACCGCATGAAGTACCCGACCTCGTCGCGTATGGACGATGCCCTCAGCGGCAACGTTGGCCGTGTTGCGCTGCCGGATGAGTACGCCGCGCACGCGATGGTGTTCCGTACCTTCGACAACGTCAGCTACGCACTGGTGATGCAGGGCGTGAAGCCGGTGCGCGTGGGTTACAACGCACTGCATCCGGACGCGAAGTAACCGTTGCCGGGCTGCCCCGGCCACCCCAGGTAGTGCCGGCCGCTGGCCGGCAGCCACCTCCGGGAAAACCTGACGATCACACGCGAAGGCGCCCTAGGGCGCCTTTGTTGCATCTGGTCGATAGTGGGGAATGACCAAGCAAGCTGAAGAGGCGCTGCTGCGCCTGGTGATGGCGGGGGGCGCATTGGCGCAACGGCGGGCGCTGCTGCAGAGCCAGGGCGATGCGGGCGCGGCCATCTCGCTGGGCGTGGCGGGATGGCGTGCACATGGCTGCACCCCGGAACAGTGCGCGGCATTGGAGCGCCCCGATACGCGGACCTGGGCGGCGGGCCTGCGCTGGCTGCTGGACGACAACCACCATCTGTTGGCCTTCAACGATCCGGCCTTTCCTCCGTCCCTGCTGGACGTCCCCAACCCGCCACTGGCACTGTTCGTGGCCGGCGACCCGAGCCTGGCCTGGCGCCCCTCGGTGGCGCTGGTCGGCAGCCGTTCGCCGACGCCCGGTGGGCGGGCGCTGGCGACACGCTTTGCCGGCTGCTTCGTCGAAGCCGGACTGGCGGTGACCAGCGGGCTGGCCGCCGGTATCGACGCCGCCGCCCACCTGGCCGCGCTGGAGGCCGGCGGTTGCACCGTGGCAGTGATCGGCACCGGCCCCGACCGGGCCTACCCGGACAGCCATGCCCGGCTGCAGGCGCGGATCGCCACAGAAGGCGTGGTGCTCAGCGAGTACCTGCCGGGCACGCCGGCACGCCCAGGCCATTTCCCGGCGCGCAACCGGCTGGTGGCCGGGCTGGCGCTGGCCACGGTGGTGGTCGAAGCAGCGCAACGCTCGGGCGCACTGATCACGGCCCGCCTGGCCGCCGAGGCCGGGCGCGAGGTCTGCGCCCTGCCCGGCTCGGTGCTCAATCCACGCGCGTCGGGTTGCCACCGGCTGATCCGTGAAGGCGCAGCGCTGGTCGAGCGCCCCGAGGAAGTGCTGGAGCTGCTGGCCCCGGCCCTGCGCCAACAGCTGCCGGGCTTGCAATCGCGGCTGGCCACCCCCACTGAACAGGCACCGCCGGCGCTCCTGCCGGCGCGCTGGGCCGACGACCCTGACTACCAGTGCTTGTGGCGGGCCCTGGACCACAACCCAAGCGGTATGGATTCACTGATCACGCGCTGTGGATTGACGGCGTCACAGGTGTCCTCCATGCTGCTGGCCATGGAACTGGCGGGAATCGTGGTGTGCGTACACGGCCGCTACTGTCGAACTCCCTAGTTTCTTCACCTCCACAGCGTCGCGCGACGCAGGCCGAGGGGCAATGAAAGAGAGCATCCTGGACGTACTGCTGTACCTGTTTGAACACTATTTCAGCGAAGATGCGGACCTGATCCGTGACCGCGATTCGCTGCAGAACGGCCTGATCCAGGCCGGTTTCAGCCCAACCGAGATCAACAAGGCGTTCGACTGGCTCGACGCCCTGGCCGCGCAGCGGCCGAGCGTGGCCCAGGCGAGGGTCGATGGCCCCGTGCGCGTCTACCACGGTCCCGAGCTGGACAAGCTGGACGTGGAATGCCGTGGTTTCCTGCTGTACCTGGAACAGCACGGCATCCTCGACGCCGACCAGCGCGAGCTGGTGCTGGACCGGGCTATGGCCCTGGATCAGGACGAACTGGACCTGGATGACCTGAAATGGGTCGTGCTGATGGTGCTGTTCAACCAGCCCGGTTCCGAAGCGGCCTATGCCTGGATGGAAACGCAGATGTTCATGGACGAGCCAGAACCCCTGCACTGACCGTACACTTGGGGGCATAGCGCATTCAGGAGCGTCCCCGTGAGCGAGTGGTTCCACGCAGAAGGCAACCGGCAGCAAGGCCCGCTGCCGGCGGAACAGTTGGTCGAGTTGTTCCGCAACAACCAGATCTCCCTGGACACTCTGGTCTGGCGCGACGGGCTGCCACAATGGCAGCCGTTGCGCACGGTCGTCGACGAACTCGGCCTGATCGTACCGGCACTGGATGTCGCTGCGGCCGCCGCCGAACCCGAGCCGGAAGCGGTGGCGACAGCGCCGCCTCCGCCGCAGCCGCCCGTACTGCCGCCGTCCACACCGTATGCCACAAGCACGGCGACGACGGCCCTGCCGCCTCCGAAAAAGAAGCTCTCCGGCTGCGCGCTCACCGTCATCATCGGCGGCGGCCTGCTGCTGGTCCTTGTGCCGATCATTGCGATCCTTGCCGCGATCGCCCTGCCGGCCTACAACGACTACACCCTGCGTGCCAAGGTCGCTGGCGCGGTGACCGTGCTGCAACCGCTGAAGGACCAGGTGCAGCATTTCGCCGATGACGAAGGTCGTTGCCCGGGCGCCAACGACGCCGGCTTCCCGGCGCCGGGCGACTTCGCCCATGCCGGCCTGTCGGCGGTGAACATCGGCCGCTTCAACAACGGCCATTGCGGTATCGAAGCCACCCTGGCCGTGCCCGGCAAGAGCATCGACGGCGACCTGCTGTGGCTGGAATACGACCGCGACAGCGGCCGCTGGGAATGCACCGGCGAAAGCGACGACAAGTACCTGCCGCCGTCGTGCCGCGGTTGAGCCGCACGCACGCCAGCCCCTCCAAGGACGACCCAACAGGGAACATGCAATGACTGAGTGGTATTACGCCGAAGGACAGCAACGCCAGGGCCCCCTGCCGGTCCAGGAGATCCGCCAGCGCTTCCAGCGCGGCCAACTGAACCTGGACACCCTGGTCTGGCATGAGGGCATGGCACAGTGGGCTGCGCTGCGCCAGGTGGTCGACGAGCTCGGACTGCAGACGCTGGCCGATGCCAGCGCTGCCACCGGTAGTGGCGGTTTCGACCTGCGCGGCGACTATGCCGCCATCGACAACGGCACCGCGCCGCTGCCCGGCACCGGCGCCATCAGCAGCTCGCCGTACAACGCGCCGGCCGCCGCCGGTGCCGCCGGCCATGTACAGCCGGTGATGGGCGGCGAAGTGATCTACGCCGGTTTCTGGAAGCGCGTAGCGGCCTACATGATCGACTACTTCGTGCTGGTCATCCCGGGCAGCATCATCGGTGCCATCCTCGGCGTGGTCCTCGGCGCCAGCATGGGCGCGGTCGGCAGTGGCGAATCGTCCATCGAAATCGTCGCGCAGCTGGCCAGTGCGCTGATCAACCTGGGCATCGGCATGGCCTACTACACCTGGTTCCATGCCTCGCGGGGCGGTGCCACGCTGGGAAAGATGGCGGTCGGCATCAAGGTCGTGCGCGGCAATGGCGAGCGCCTCACCAAGGCCCGCGCCTTCGGTCGCTACTGGGCCATGCTGCTGAGCAGCTTCACTCTCGGCATCGGCTTCCTGATGGCCGCGTTCACCGAACGCAAGCAGGGCCTGCACGACATGATCTGCGACACTCTGGTGGTCGACCGTTGGGCCTATACCGACCAGCCGCAGCTGCAGCGTCGGGAACTGGGCACGGTCACCATCCTGGTTCTGGTCCTGACCGCCCTGCTGTCCTTGGCGGGCCTGGTCCTGCTGGTGGCAGCAGTCGGCTTCATCGCCAAGATGGCCTCATGAACGACCATCCTCACGCCTCGCTGCTTGACATGGGCTGGCCGGGCGTGATTCCTCTAATAAGGTGAAACCTGAACGCCCGGCACACTACCGGGCGTTCAGTTTATGGATTTGCCCGTGGCCGCTTCACTAATGCGGCCGTTTGCTCCACCCTAGCGGCCCCTTCCCCCGGTCCGCCCACAGACCTTTCCCGACATGCCCAAGCACCTGCTCATCGTCGAATCGCCGGCCAAGGCCAAGACGATCAACAAATACCTCGGCAAGGACTACACCGTCCTGGCCTCGTATGGGCATGTGCGTGACCTGATTCCGAAGGAAGGCGCAGTCGACCCGGACAACGGGTTCGCCATGCACTACGACGTGATCGACAAGAACGAGAAGCATGTCGATGCGATCGCCAAGGCCGCCAAGGGCGCCGACGACATCCTGCTGGCGACCGACCCGGACCGCGAGGGTGAGGCGATCAGCTGGCACATCGCCGAGATCCTGAAGGAACGCGGGCTGGTCAAGGACAAGCCGATGCAGCGCGTGGTCTTCACCGAGATCACCCCGCGCGCCATCAAGGAAGCGATCAGCCAGCCGCGCGCGATCGCCAGCGACCTGGTCGATGCCCAGCAGGCGCGCCGCGCGCTGGATTACCTGGTCGGTTTCAACCTGTCGCCGGTGCTGTGGCGCAAGGTACAGCGCGGTTTGTCCGCCGGCCGCGTGCAGAGCCCGGCGCTGCGCATGATCGTCGAGCGCGAGGAAGAGATCGAAGCCTTCATCGCCCGCGAGTACTGGTCGATCGCCGCCGAGTGCGCGCACCCGTCGCAGCACTTCAACGCCAAGCTGATCAAGCTGGACGGGCAGAAGTTCGAGCAGTTCACCGTCACCGATGGCGACACCGCCGAGGCGGCCCGCCTGCGCATCCAGCAGGCCGCGCAGGGTGCGCTGCACGTCACCGACGTGGCCAGCAAGGAGCGCAAGCGCCGTCCGGCGCCGCCGTTCACCACCTCCACGCTGCAGCAGGAAGCCTCGCGCAAGCTCGGCTTCACCACCCGCAAGACCATGCAGGTGGCGCAGAAGCTGTACGAAGGCGTGGCCATCGGTGACGAAGGCACCGTCGGCCTGATCTCGTACATGCGTACCGACTCGGTGAACCTGTCGCAGGATGCACTGGCCGAGATCCGCGACGTGATCGCCCGTGACTACGGCATCGCCTCGCTGCCGGACCAGCCCAACACCTACCAGACCAAGTCGAAGAACGCCCAGGAAGCGCACGAAGCGGTGCGCCCGACCTCGGCACTGCGCACCCCTGCGCAGGTCGCGCGCTACCTGACCGATGACGAGCGCAAGCTGTACGAACTGATCTGGAAGCGTGCGGTGGCCTGCCAGATGATCCCGGCCACGCTCAACACCGTCAGCGTCGATCTGTCGGCCGGCAGCGAGCACGTGTTCCGCGCCAGCGGCACCACCGTGGTGGTGCCCGGCTTCCTGGCCGTGTACGAAGAAGGCAAGGACAACAAGAGCGCCGAGGACGAGGACGAAGGCCGCAAGCTGCCGGCGATGAAGCCCGGCGACCGCGTGCCGCTGGAGCGCATCGTGGCCGACCAGCATTTCACCCAGCCGCCGCCGCGCTTCACCGAAGCGGCACTGGTGAAGGCGCTGGAAGAGTACGGCATCGGCCGTCCCTCGACCTACGCTTCGATCATCCAGACCCTGCTGTTCCGCAAGTACGTGGAAATGGAAGGCCGCAGCTTCCGCCCGTCCGATGTCGGCCGCGCGGTATCCAAGTTCCTGTCCAGCCACTTCACCCGGTACGTGGACTACGACTTCACCGCCAAGCTCGAGGACGAGCTCGATGCCGTCTCGCGTGGCGAGGAAGAGTGGATTCCGCTGATGTCGCGCTTCTGGGGACCGTTCAAGGAACTGGTCGAAGACAAGAAGGAATCGGTCGACCGCGCCGAGGCCAGCGGCGCACGCGAACTGGGCACCGACCCGAAGACCGGCAAGCCGGTCAGCGTGCGCCTGGGCCGTTTCGGGCCGTACGCGGCCATCGGCAGCACCGCCGAGGACGCCGAGGAGAAGCCCAAGTTCGCCTCGCTTCGTCCGGGCCAGTCGATGCACACCATCACCCTGGAAGACGCGCTGGAGCTGTTCCTGATGCCGCGCGCACTGGGTGAGGACAAGGGCGAAGACGTCAGCGTCGGCATCGGTCGTTTCGGCCCGTTCGCCAAGCGCGGCAGCACCTATGCCTCGCTGAAGAAGGAAGATGACCCGTACACCATCGATCTGGCCCGCGCCGTGTTCCTGATCGAAGAGAAGGAAGAGATCGCGCGCAACCGGATCATCAAGGAGTTCGAGGGCAGCGACATCCAGGTGCTGAACGGCCGTTTCGGTCCGTACATCAGCGACGGCAGGATGAACGGCAAGATCCCCAAGGATCGCGAGCCGGCGTCGCTGACCCTGGCCGAAGTGCAGCAGCTGATGGAAGAAACCGGCAAGCCGGTGCGCAAGGGCTTCGGCAAGAAGGCCGCGGCCAAGAAGGCACCTGCGAAGAAGGCGACGGTGAAGAAGGAGGCGGCACCGAAGAAAGCGGCCGCCAAGAAGGCACCTGCCAAGAAAGCGGTGAAAAAGGCTGCTGCGAAGAAGGCGCCGGCCAAGAAGGCCGTCAAGAAGGCCGCGAAGTAGATCCGCGCCCTGCGTGGATGAGGGGTAGTGCCGGCAGCTGGCCGGCAACCCCCAGAAGCATCAGGTGCCGACCAGCGGCCGGCACTGCCGGGGTGCCTGGTTCCACCCCATCTGCACGCAGCGGGGGGATAATGAAGGCCCACGCCGGGCCGGTCGCCGCCATGAAAGAACTCACCCTGGACTCCGCTGTCGCCTCGCTCCGCGCAGGCGGCGTGATCGCCTATCCGACCGAAGCGGTCTGGGGCCTGGGCTGCGATCCCTCGCACGAAGCCGCGGTGCACATGGTGCTGCGGCTGAAACAGCGCCCGATCGAGAAGGGCATGATCCTGGTCGCCGCCGAGCTGGCGCAGCTGGAAGGCTGGGTACGCCTGCAGGCACTGCCCGATGCCCGCCAGCGCGCAGTGCTGGCCAGCTGGCCCGGCGCCAACACCTGGATTCTGCCGGCCGGCCCACGAGCCAAACCGTGGATTACCGGCGAGCACAGCGGCATTGCGGTGCGCATCAGTGCCCACCCGCTGGTGGCCGCGCTATGCCGTGCCTGGGGTGGCCCGCTGGTGTCCACCAGCGCCAACCTGGCCGGCGAGCCACCGGCGCGCAGCCGCGAGGAACTCGACCCACGCCTGTTGCGCCTGCTCGACGGCATCCTCGATGGCGAGACCGGCGGCCTGGCCCAGCCGACGCCGATCCGCGACGCGCTCAGCGGCAACGTGCTGCGCTCCTGAGCAGACGATTGCACAGCCACCGACAATCGCGCACCCTGCCGCCATGAACCTGCTGCGCGCCACCTTGAGCCTGTGCCTGCTGTTGCCTTGGACCGCACCGGCCGCCGAGGACGTGCGCGTATACCGCTGCGTGGCCAGCAATGGTGCCGTGGCGCTGCAGGACAAGCCCTGCAACAGCGGCCGCCAGGAAGTGCGCGACCTGCAGCGTCCGCGCGATCCTGCGCCGCGGGTGGTGCGTAGTGACGCCACGCCATCGCCGCCCAGCGATACCCCGGTCATCCGCGAGCGCGAAGTACGCCACGTCTACATCCAGCCGCCACAGCCGATGTACGAGTGCGTCACCGAGGATGGCCAGCGCTATACCAGCGACAATAACGAAGGCAATCCGCGCTGGGTCCCGTTGTGGACCAGTGTCTGGCTGCCGCACGGGCATCGTGGCCCGGCCTATCCCGGACCGCGTCCGGCATTCGGTACACCGGTGGGGACCCCCATCGGTGAAGGCGCGGGTTATCGTCCGCCCTCGGTGGGCATGGGGGTACAGGTTCCGGCCGGCAGCGTCCTGGTGCGCGACAGCTGCCATGCGCTGCCACCGCAGGAAGTCTGCGCGCGCCTGCGTGACCGCCGCTGGGAGCTGGACCGCCGCTACAACAGTGCGCTGCAGAGCGAACGTACGGCCATCAGCAACGAACAGCGCGGCATCGACGCTCGCGTGTCGCGCGATTGCCAGCGCTGAGCGCCGCGCCGCATCACCACCTGTACGCTGTGCGCATGAACAAACTGATCTGGCTGGCCCTGGTGTTGCTGCCCGGCGCGGCACTGGCCGAAACAAGCGTGGTGTATCGATGCACCTCCAGCAGCAGCGACGTGCCCACGCTGCAACGCACGCCCTGCCCGTCCGGCAGCAAGCAGCAGGTACTGCGCGTACCCGATCCGGCCAACGCACAGCCGGCGGTGGTCGCCCCCACCCCCGCCGTCGAGACGCCAGCCCCCCTGCCGGCAGGACCCGCGCCCGCGCAGGCGCCCTCTGCAACGCCACGCCGTGCGGACGAAGGCCGAACGATCATGGAAGCGGGAATGGTCGAACGCGAGGGCGGCAACCAGATCCTCGACAGCGCGACGCTGCGTCGTGACGCCGAGGCCCACGCCGAAGCAAAGGACGGCCCACCGAAGCCGCCCCTGCCCCCGATCTTCCAGTGCACCGACAGCCAGGGCGGCAGCTACCTGCACGAGTACGAGGCCGCGCCCGGTCGCTGCGAACTGATGACGGTACAGGGCCTGGGCGGCGTCACGCCGGTGAATGCGGCCGGCTGCGAAGTGGTACGTGATCGCTGCGAGGAACTGCCCGAAGCGCAGCGTTGCGGCGGCTGGCAGCAGCGCTTCCGCGATGCACGCGGCCGCGAACGTTTCGCCACGCCAGAGAACCGCGACGGCGCACGCAGCGAGCGCGAGCGGCTGCAGGGTGTGCTGGAGGCCAGCAACTGCCCGGTACCGGGGTGACGGCCACCCGGTAGTGCCGGCCGCTGGCCGGCAACCACAGGATCTTCAGATGATTGCAGTTGCCGCTCAGAATCCGTAGCGCAGGAAACCACCATCCACCGCGATGCACTCGCCGGTGACATAGCTGGCGGCGGGCAGGCACAGGAAGCCCACGGCCGCAGCCACTTCCTCCGGCTCCCCGATGCGGCGCATCGGCGTGCGGTTGATCACTTCCTCGTAGTAGTCCGGGTCCGACAACGGGCCGGACGTGCGCCGCGTGCGGATGTACCACGGCGCCACCGCGTTGACCCGGATGCCATCCTCGGCCCACTCGACGGCCAGGTTGCGGGTCATCTGGTGCATTGCCGCCTTGCTCATGCCGTAGACCACGCCGCTGCGCACATGGGTCAGGCCGGATACGCTGCCGACGTTGACGATGGATGACGAGGCATGGCGTGCCAGCAGCGGGTGCGCGTAGCGCGACAGTTCGAAAGCCGAGAACAGGTTGGTCTCGAAGATGTTGCGCCACTCGTCCTCGGAATACTCGGTAGCCGCTTTGCTGATGTTGCCGCCGGCGTTGTTGACCAGGATGTGCAGGCCATCGCTGTGGTCTTCCACCCAGTCCAGGATCTGCCGGCGGTCTTCGTCATCGGAAACATCGGCAGCCAGCGCGTGCACCTGCATCTGCGGATACATGTCCAGCAGCTCGTCGCGCGCGGTCTCCAGCATGTCTATATCGCGCCCGACGATCATCAGGTCGGCACCGAAGCCAGCCAGTTCATGCGCGATTGCAAGGCCGATGCCGGCACTGGCACCGGTGATCAGGGCAGTCTGGCCGTCCAGGCGCCACCGTTGCTGGGTCATGTGTCCTCCGGGGCCGCGCCCGCTGTGTTTCGATGCGGCAAGGATACGCGCTCACGGCAGCCCCCTGCCCGGAATGCGACACTGCACGCACGCCCACTGCGGAGAGCCGCCATGCGCATCCTGATCGTGTCCACGTCCCTGCTGGCCGCCGTACTGCTGGCGGCGTGCCAACGGCCGCCGACGCCCAACCCGGAGAAGCCACCGGCACCGCAGGCAATGACCCGTGCAATGCATGAGCCGCTGGACCGCGCCAAGAGCGCGCAGAAGGCCGTGGAGGATGCCGCAGCACGCGAGCAGAAGGCCGAGGCCGACGCGACGCAATGACCTGTGGGGTCAGAGCCCTTTGCGGAGCAAAGGGATCCGACCCCTTGAACGAAAACGCCCGGCCGGGGCCGGGCGTTTCCAGTAGATCCACGCCATGCGTGGATGGACTTCCGATCAGAACCCGCAGAAGCAGTACGCCAGCGCCTTCACCGGCGCACCATTGCCCTTGTCGCGGGCCGCGTTCTCGACGAAGCGCAGCTGCGTATCCACTTCCGGCATCGCACGCGCCAGCATCATCCGCGCCATGCCCGAGTCGGACAGCATCCAGGCACCGGCACGGCTGCCGGCGAAGCCGCTTACGAACTGCGCAAACGGCGTCGCCGCCTTCTCGATGTAACGCACGCGGTAAGCATCGGCCTTGCCCAGCTTGGCACGGCTGGCGGCATCGGCCACCGCATCCTTCAAGCCACCGAAGGCGTCGACCAGACCGCGTTCCTTGGCCTGCGCACCGCTCCACACGCGGCCACGGGCCACTTCGTCGACCGCCTCGACCGGCTTCTTGCGGGCGTCGGCAACGCGACCGGTGAAGTCGGCGTAACCCTTGTTGATCACCGACTGGATGACCTGGCCCACCGCCGGATCCATCGGGCGGGTGACATCGAAGGCACCGGCAAAGCGGGTCGTACCGACGCCGTCGGTGTGCACACCGATCTTGTCCAGCGCGCGGCTGAAGTTCGGCACCATGCCGAAGATCCCGATCGAACCGGTGATGGTCGACGGATCGGCATAGATGCGGTCGGCATTCATGCTGATCCAGTAGCCACCGGAGGCAGCCAGGTCGCCCATCGACACCACCACCGGCTTGCCAGCGGCCTGCAGGGCCACCACTTCGCGACGGATCTGCTCGGAGGCGAACACCTCACCACCCGGCGAATTGACGCGCAGCACCACGGACTTCACGTTCTCGTCGTCGCGCGCTGCACGCAGCAGCGCCGAGGTTGACTCGCCACCGATGCGGCCGGCCGGCAGGTCGCCACCGCTGATCTCGCCGGCTGCCACCACCACCGCCACCTGCGGACGGCTGTCCACCGGGTTGCGGCGCGCATCGAGCTGGCCCAGGTAGCTGCCGAAGTCGACGTTGCGGAAACCACCGTCGGCATCGTCGTCAGCCACGCCGCGCTCGATCATCAGATCCTCGAATTCCTCGCGGGTCTTCAGCGAGGTCACCAGCTTCTGCTGCAGGGCGAACTTGGCCAGGTCGCCACCGGCGGCGGAGATGCCCTCCGGCAGCGTGTCGATGCCGGCGGCCAGCTGTGCCGGATCCAGGCGGCGGGCTTTGGCGATGTCACCCAGGTAGCGCTGCCACACGTCGTTCATCCAGAACAGGTCGGCTTCCTTGGACGCCGGCGAAGCGGCGTCGAGCACGTACGGCTCGGCAGCGGACTTGTACTCGCCCACCTTGAACAGGTGCACGTCCACGCCCAGCTTGTCCTGCAGGCCGGTGCGGAAGTACTGGCGGTAGCGGCCCAGGCCCTCGAGCACCACCGACCCCATCGGGTCCAGGTAGACCTCGTCGGCCTGCGCGGCCAGCAGGTACTGCGACTGGCCCATGCTCTCGCTGTAGGCCACCAGCTGCTTGCCGGACGCACGCAGGTCCTGCAGCGCAGCGGCCACTTCACGCAGCGAAGCGAAGCCCGACGGCTGCAGCTTGTCGAGCTCCAGCACCACGCGCTCGATCTTCTTGTCTTCCTTGGCCGACTCGATCACCCGCAGCAGGTCACGCAGCTGGATCTCTTCGGCACCGTTGTCGCCCACCGCCTTGGCCAGCGCGCGGCTGACCGGGTCAGCGCTGAACTGCTCGACCAGGCGGCCTTCCGGCGCGATCACCAGGGTGGTGCGGTCCTGCAGCGATTTGCTGGCACCGGCACCCATGCCGGCGGCGATGACGAACATCACCAGCAACAGGAACAGCAGGCCGAAGAACACCAGGTTGAGGATCAACCGGCGGGTGAAATTCATGACGTCCCACAGCCCGATGAAGAAACTGGCGACGGGGTTGCGACGCGCCGGGGGCAGCGGGGGCACGGGTTGATTCATGGAACGCTCCGGAAGGCTTCTTGCCGTAGTACCAGCATAGCCGGTGCCGCGTGATGCGGCATCGGACACAAGTCAGGGGATCGCCCGCCACGGGTCGCCAGGGCGGGCAGGAAGGATCAGGACAGGCTGGACTGGCCGATGCGCAGGCTGCTGCGGCGCAGGCGCCAGCCCATCAGGATCGCCGCCGCGGTGAGACCGACGATCAGGCCGATCCACATGCCCTGCGGGCCCATGCCCAGGCCCAGGCCGAGCCCGGCGCCGAGCGGCATGCCCAGGCCCCAGTACGCGAACATGGCGATGAACATCGGCACGCGGGTGTCCTTCAGGCCGCGCAGCGCACCGGCCGACAACACCTGGATGCCATCCGGGAACTGGAAGGTGGCCGCGTACAGCAGCAGGGTTGAGGCCAGCCCGGCCACTGCCAGATCGTTGGTGTAGACACCGACGATGGCGTCATGGCCGAACAGCAGCACCGCCGCCGACAGGGTCTGCGTGCCCATGATGATCGCGTAGCCGGCCCAGGCCGCACGGCGCACGCCGAAGCCATCGCCACGGCCGACCGCATGGCCGACGCGCACGGTAGTGGCCTCGGCCACGCCCATGGGGATCATGAAGCACAGCTGGGCGACGTTGATCGCGATCTGGTGCGCAGCCGCTTCATTGGCACCCAGGCGACCGATCAGCAGCGCGGTGACGATGAACAGACCACCTTCCATCAGCACGGTGATCCCGATCGGCAGCCCGGTGCGCAGCAGATCCCAGATCGCCGGCCAGCGCGGCCCTTCGAAGTGCGAGAACAGCCGCAGATGGGCGAAGCGTTTGGTGAACCACAGGTAGGTGGCGAAGGCGATCGCCTGCAGCCACATCATCACCGCCGAGGCGATGCCCAGGCCTTCGGCACCCATTTCCGGGAAGCCCAGCTTGCCGTTGGCCAGCACGTAGCCCATCGGCGCCAGCACCAGCAGGCCACCGAAGCCGATCAGCATGGTCGGCAGGGTCCAGTGCATGCCCTCACTGAGGTAGCGCATGCAGAAGTACAGGGTCAGTGCCGGGCCACCCCAGCGCACCGCATGCAGGAACGCGGTCGCCCCCGGCACGATGTCCGGTGCGATGCCGAAGGCCGGCAGCAGCGGCGGCACTACGGTGAGGAAGGTGAACATGATCAGGCCCAGGCCCAGCGCCAGCCACAGCGCCTGGCGGAACAGCGGGCCGATCTCGCGCTCACGACCGGCGCCGTGCAGCTGCGACACCGAGGCGGTAAGCGAGATCAGGGTACCGATCGGGATCAGCATCGGCAGCCACAGCAGTGCGGTACCAATGGTCACCGCGGCCAGGGTCGCCGTGGCGTGGTGGCCAGCAATGACGTTGTCGACGAAGGAGATCAGACCGGTGGAGACATGCCCGAGCACAAGCGGCAGGGCAAGCAGACCGGTGGCGCCGACTTCCTTGCTGAAGCGCGGCGTGGAGGTTGCAGTAGACATAAGGTGCTTGACGCGAACTGCGGTTGCGCGCGAAGGGCACAGGCACCGGGTTGCGGCCGGTCATCTTACGCGCGCAGCGCGCGCATTCCCATGACATGGCGTGAATGCTGGGTTTCAGCAGCCCCCGGTTTACCGCGTTGCGATCGCGTTACGAACAGAAAAAAGGGGACGGAGGGGATTAAGTCGTTTCAAGCCCGACTGTGCCGAGTACGACTTAATCCCCTCCGTCCCCTTTGTTTACTGACCCGCCTGGCGCTTGAGCCAGCTGTCGCGCTCGGCGGCGGGCACGGCGAGGAAGGCGCTGCGCACCGCGTCGCGTTCCTGCGGCGGCGTGCGCTGTGCGACCAAGGTCAGCTGGGCCAGCTGCGCCGGGCTGAGCTGGCGCAGCACGGCCAGCGCGGCCTCGCGCTGTTCCGGCGGCACGAAGCCGAACAGGCCGTGCAGCTTGGGGAATTCCAGGCCCAGCTGCGGGCCCAGCCGCCAGCCTTCGCGAAACGCCTGGTCCTGCGCCTGGAACTGCTGGCGCAGGCGCTGCTGCTGATCGGCCGGCAGTGCATTGAAACGCGCCGCAGCCTGGCGGACGCGTTCACGCTCGCCTTCCGGCAACGCCCGCCACGTGGCGTAGTCGGCACGGCGCTGGCGCTGCTGCTGCGCATCCAGGTGGGCAAACGTCGAAGGTGCCGCGGCCGGCGCCGGTGGCGCCGTCGTGGTTCCGCGCGAGGGCGGTGGCAGCGGCACGTTCACGGTCTGCGGCGTGGCCGACAGCGACAACGGCAGGGCCAGCAGCAGGCTGGCGAACACAGTCTTATTCATCGGCAGCAGCGGTTTCCAGCGTGGCGCTGGCCGGCTCCGGCCGGCTCGGCTTGGATTGCGATTCGTCCACCGGCAGCGGGCCGCCAGCGGCCGTCCACGCATACAGGTCGGCATCGGCCACCAGCGGATAGTCGCGGTCGGCCAGCATCGTGGCGTCGTCGGCAGCCTGGGCCGGGATCGCATCCGGCGCGGCTTCAACCTTGCTCGGCGGCAGCGCCTCCACCGTGACCGGACCGGCATCGCCCACCACCCCTTCCGGCAGCGGTGCATCGCTGCCGAGCACACGGCCCTGCCAATGGCGCCAGCCCAGCGCGGCGGCCAGCAGCACCGCCACGGTCAGCAACAGGATCAGCGGACCGCGCCAGCGCGGCTTGGCATTCGCACGGCGGCGCTTGCCGTTGGCGGCCGCGCGCTCGTCACGCTGCGGTGCACGCCAGCTGGAGGTCGGGGTTTCATTGTTGGCGGCCGGTGCGGCCGGTTGTTGCAGCTGCTGCAGGCGCTTGGCCGGCAGGTCACGGATGCGCAGCTGCACCTGCTCGGCCAGCTGCCGCCAGGCCGAGGCATCAGGCTGGCCATGGGTATCGCGCGGGCAGGCATCGGCCAGCAATTGCTGGTAGCCGGCCTCGTCCTGGTCGAGCACGCGCATGGCAATGCCTTCATCCAGACTACCGCCTACCCGCAGCAACAGCGCCAGGCGCGGCAGCGGCCCCATCTCACCCAGCGCAGCCAATGGCGGTGCCCACTGGCCGCCCAGCGGTTCGCGTAGCGCCTGGCGCTGGCCCAGCAGGGTCCAGAAGCGGGTCGGCCATTGCGCCATGGGCAGGTCGCTGGCGACGGCGGCAAAGGCGCGCATCACCGCCACCAGGGTCTGTTCGGCACGGGCGGCTTCACCGCACTGCAGTTCAGCCACCACCAGGGCACGGCGTTCGACGCCACGCAGGAACGCCGACAGCGCGCCGGCCGCGGTCGAGGGAACAGGGGCGGGCACAGCCGTCATCGGTTACTCCAAAGGTCTGCCGGCATGATAGCGGCAGGTCATCGGCGCCCGGCAGGACTTGCGCCCGCAGGTACTTCGTGCTGCAGGTTGTGCACAGCACCACGGCCCTCGCACGGGAAACTGCGGCATCCAGCTGAATTCACTCTGTTTCAGCAATGTTTCACACTTAAGCCATTGATTTTGATTGTTTTTAAAGTATGGCGATTTTTTGACCAACCCAAGCGTGAGGCCGTCGCCATCGGCCTCCCGCGCGCCCGCCGACCGTTAACGCACAGTCTTATCCACAGAACATGTGGATAAGACTGAATCTCCAATGGACACCGATATTTAGGTGACATTTATGATTCAACGGGCGTCGCCCGGGCGCCTTCGCGCCTGCCATCCGCGTGCGCATGGCCCGTTACACTGGCCCGATGTGTGCAGGGGTGAGATATATCAGGGGGGAGGCTGCGATATCTAGCCGGAAGACCCCGGAAGATGGCGGAAGTTGAAAGCCCGCCTCGCAAAGAGATTGCACGTGGTGCAATTGGCTCAGGGGGCAAAAAGGCCCATCTGGCGGAGGTCGCGATCGCGCAGCTCGGCGCGTCGGATCAGCTTACGGATGCCGCGTTCAGTCATGTCGTACTTCCTGGCCAGCTCCGCATAGGAGGCCCCGTCGCGGTGGGCGGCCAGTATCTCACGCTCTCGCTGGCTCAGCTTGAAGGCGTGATTCTTGGGGAACGAAAGCACCTGACCGGACCAGTTCTCGGCCAGCCGGTCAGCAACCGCTGCCCCCACTTGGTCGGCGCGGTCCTGGTCGAGCCCCAGCTCCTTGGCGACGTCGGCCGCCTGGGCGGCGGCATCGGCCAAAAGCTCACTGCGGCGCGCTTCCATCAGGTTCCTGCTCATGGGACGTCCTTCGGTACAGCATGTGCGCGACGGTTTGCATCGTACTGGAGAGCGGCAATCACCTTCTGCAGCTGCTCCTTGTTGCACCACTCGATGCGGGTGACCTTGCACATGCGCAATGCCAGGCTGTGCGCGTAGGCCCAAGGCCGGCCGGCGTCGGCAAGGAGTGCCTCAACCTTGGCCAGCTGAGGAGCCAGATCGCCCTTTGGGCGCCCGGCCCAGCGCTCTGCGGCACGGGCCGACCGCGCCGGCATGCCGCCCAGGCGGCGCAGCTCGTTGGCGATCGCGTCCAGCTGGCGCTGGTCGCAGCTGCCAGCGCTACGCTGCGGCTCGCCACTCTGGCCGGACACGCGCTGCACCAGGTCGCGGTAGACGTCCTCGGCCAGGCCGAGCGCCTTGGCGGCGGCATGGATGGCCGCCAAGGTGCGCTTGCGGCGGTCGGTTGGCGGGCGGGTGCGGGCCATTGCTCAGGCCTCCTCTTCCAGTTGGAAGGTGAGCTGCATGACGTCGAACAGCCTGCTGAGCTGGCCGGTCTGCAGCGCGAAGCGGGCGTCCAGTTCCTGCCGTTGCTCGTCCTCGGCCAGTTCCGCCAATGAGTCAAGGGCGCCGTCGAGGAACTTGAGTTTCCGGATGACCAGATCGTCACTGATCACGAAGGACAGGGTGTCCTCCATGATCAAAGCCAGCCGATAGACCTGCTTGCCTGCCTCAAGATGCTTTTCCACCTCGTCGCAGCGCAGTTCCTGGTGCTGGCAGCGGATCGTGGCACCGCCTTCAACCGGGTCGCGAAGCTCGCATTCCTCTCCCAGAGACAGGCCGGCCGGCAGCTGCTCGCCAGCGACCCAGCCGGTCATCACGGAACGGGGCGCGACCGCAGCGCGGAGCCTACTGGCCGGGAAGCTCCCGAGCAGGCCCCTGACCTCTGAGACGGCGTCGCTCGCGGCCGTGCTGCTGCCGGTGTCGACGAACGCAATCCCCCGCTGGGTATCCACGAACATGTCGACGCGGGCCGACTTCACCAGGGCGCGGGGCAGCAGTTCGTGCAGCAGGTCGTCTTTCATGCGGCGCCGTTCGCGGCCACCGGCCCGGCGCCCCTGCGCTTCCAGCGCCTGCAGCCGCGTCTCCAGCATTTCATTGACGCTCGCCGCCGGAATGATCTTCGTCTCGGTGCCGATCACCAGCCAGAGGAACGCGCCGGAGCGGTGCGACAACGCCGCACCGCCCTCACGCCCATACGGAGAAATGAACCCGCGCGACGACAGCTCCAGCGCGCCCACCGGCTGCAGCTGGGACAGCGGCAGCAGCTTCTCCACCTGCGTCCAGTCGATCACCGGCGAGAACTGGAACATCGTGACGTTCCGAATGAACATCAGACCTCCAGCTCCGTGACGCGCAAAAGCTCTGAATCGAGATCCGGTCGGCCATCGAAGTCCCTCAAGCGGATGGCGCCATGCGCCCCGCACCAGCCTTCCAGTTCGTCGAATTCCCTCTGCATCCCCAAGACGTTGAGGCTCTCGTTTACGTCAAGAACCCACCCCAGGAACTCAGCGGCTGCCATCTTGATCACGGCCATGACGACGTCGCCGTCAGCTGCTTCCAGGCGCTCTTCGGCCCCGGTCCAGAACTTATTCAGCTGCGTGGCCAATTCGGTGGTCAGGATGCGGTGGTCGATATCGAGGGTAACCTCGGCATCACCCCAGTCCTGCTCCACCTTGTAGCGGCAGACGCCCTTACAGCGAGTGGTTTGCGCAGACATCAGATCTTCTCCTTCAACAGTTGTGCCTGGGCGGCAGTGAGGGCGGTCTGCCAGGCGGGAACCTCCTCACCCAGCGAATCGAGCAGCCGACGGATGCCCGGCCGGTCGCCGGCAACTATCTGGCCGCCGGCCTGGACTGCTGCGATGACCTGGACCTTCTTGGTCAGCGGATCGCGGCGTCTCGGAGTTGCGGTCATCGCACCCCAGCGCAGGCTCGTCGGCGCTTGAGCGCACCAAGCGAGCCAGAGACCGAGTGCGTCGCCCTTCGCGGCCTGGTCGGCCGCTTCCGGGACGCCCGGCACCAGCAGGCAGCCCTGGCTCTCGCCCTTACCGTGGCGGGCACGGGTGCTGACGACCTTGCGCAGCTGGGCGGCTTCGCCGCTGGCAACGAGGATTGCGTGTTCCGGCAGGTGTTCGCCGAACTCGATCAACCCGTTGGCCCAGCAGTAGGCGATCACGCGGCCACCCCCGGCGCCTGCAGGCGCTCGATGAAGGAGTACTCGATGCCGCAGCCGCCATCCTGCTCCTGGCAGATCACGTACAGCAGCAGCTGCTCAGGATCGTTCTCGACCGTGGAGAGGCTCGCGAACAGCGCGGCGGCGCCGCAGCCGGGGCAGCACGTGGAAAGTCGCTGTTCACCGTTCATCGGAATGCTCCTTGTCGAAGAACTGGACCAGGGTCGGCGCGTCGATCCGCCGCTTCATGTCCCAGGGGAACGCGGCGGTGCCGCGTCGCTCGATGTAGGCGATCGCGTTGTTGACGCGCTGCAGGTCCGCCGGGGAATTGGCGCCCTGGCGCGTGTCGAACATCGGATGGCCGTTCTCGTCGCGCTGCTTGTAGGCGAACAACTCGACCTCGGAACGTACGGTGGCGTCAGCGATGTCGCTGGCCAGCACCGCCAGGTAGCAGGCGTCGTGGAGGGCATGCTTAGACATGCTTCACCGCCGCGATATCCAGGCTGATGGGCTGGTACTGCCCCTGTGCATCGCGCTCGTAGAAGCGCACATAGGTCTTGCTCCCCACCACAGTCACTGCATCGCTGATCGCCGCCATCGCCTGCGTCCAGCGCGGATCGTCAAACTTCAACCGGCGCAGGGACAGCACCTCACCGGTCTTGATGCTGCCGTCGTTGTCGACCCGGAAGGCGTTGTTGACCAGGGTGCGCAGCTCGGCGCGCGAGCCCTCGGTCCAGTCGCTGAGGCATTCATCGATGAGCGCCTTGGCCGCCTGCAGGCGTTCGTCGAATTGGATCGAGTCCTGGACTGCGCGGACGATCTTGAAGCGGCCGTCGTAGCTCATCAGGGTCACATTGCCCTTGTCGCCGCCAATGGTGGCGCCGTACTGCTCGGCGCTGAGCTGCACGAACGCTGCGATATCGCCGAAGGCAGTACCGCGAAACTCGGCCATCTGCTGATGCAGTTTCCTGGCGCCATTGATCAGCTCGCCAACCAGTTGGTCGCGTGCAAGGTCGATTGCCGCGATCTGGCTCTCCTGCACAAGGCGGCCCTTGCGATCCTCGCGGTAACCTTCGGGAATGGTGCGGTTGGTCATTGGGTGCCTCCTTGGACGGCGGAATCGGTATGGAAGTGCATGGGGCGGAGCCGCTCCGGGATGCCCTCGACGTGGACAGGGCTGACGGCGGTGAACCAATCGGCCCGCCATCGGCGCGCGGCGTCAGGGGAAATGCCGAGCAGACATGCGATCCGGAGAGGCGTGAGGGAGCGTTGGTCCTGCGTCCTGGCCCATAGCGCGAAGCGCATCGCCCGCAGGTGGTCGAACCGCTGGCGGCCGGTGCGAGCCATCACTCCACCCCGCCGAGGATCTGGTCGAAGTGCGAATGCAGGGAATCCACGATGCGGCCGGCCAGGTAGGGCGGCAGCTCGCCCTCGCGCTCTTCCTGGGACATGCACGGTGTGCCGATCGACGGCACCAACGGCGCAGGGTTGATCGCCGGACCAATGTTCAGCGGCGCGACCGCCGCGCGGGGTTCGACGCCGCAGCGTTTCGGCGCGGTACCTGCGTGCTTCGCATACTGCGCCAAGGCGGCGTCCAACCGCTTCGGGTCGATCTTCCAGTTCTGATTCAGGCGGTACCGGCGGGAGAAGCGACCGCCGACGCGCTCTACCATGCCGCAGTTGAGCGCGTTGGTCAGGCCGTGCTGCACATAACCGCGATACTCAAAGCCGTAATCCATGACGCCGTCGATCAGCTCACGCGACTCCAAGGTGCTGGTGCCAAGCACTGCAGCGAAGGCCGCCTGCAGGCGGACGCTCGGCGCGGTCACAGCACCACCTCTCGGCTTTCGAAGGTGTCGCGGCGGGAGCGGATGGTCACAACCACCGGAGCACGCTCGGTCCATTCCAGCTGCAGTCCCTGGTACTCCGCCGCCAGCACACGATCGCGGCCGCCGCTGCCGTTGGGTCCCCAGCGCTTGAGGTGGCCTTCAATGTCGGCCGGCGGCTGGGTGATGATCAGCACCGGGCGGCGCCCGTTGCTGTAGTGGGCCAGCACGTCGATGCCGGCGTTTTCCAGTTCGCGCGCGGTGTTTGCGGCAGCGAACAGCATGTCAGAGCTACGATCAACGTTCATCGTTCGTGTCCTCGTCGGTGATGGGCTTGGTTAGCCCGAGTTGTCCGTACAGATCCGGCAGGGCGACGCGCTTCATCGCGCACACCTGCTGCAGGGAGGTCATGGCGCGACCGGTCAGGTATTCGCAGCACCGGTCCAGTTCTTCCGCGCTGGCGGCCAGGTGGTAGCCGTTCGCTGGGTGGGCGCAGATGGGATGCCCATCGCGGCGCAGCTTCTCGATGATCTGGCGCAGCCGCCGCTCGTCAGCGGTGTTGAAGCGCTGCGTGAGGGCGTGCACCAGGTCGCGGGCAGTGATGCCGTTGGCGGCACCACGGCGGCCCTGCAGCTCCGCCAGCACCGCCTCGGGGGACAGCTCTTGCGGTAGCAGGGCCAGCTGCATGTCAGTGGGCCCCCCTATCGATGCCGGCAGCGATGGCCAGGTCGAGGATCTCGTCCAGTTCCAACAGCCAGCGCTTGTCGGTGGCGTGCGAAATCACCATCACACCGCTATGGATCCATACCTCGACCGTGTATTCACGCCTGGTCTCGGGATCGTGCAGCTGGACCGTCCCCACACGCGATGCTGTGGGGAACAGAGGCGCATGCACCAGCGCCCCAATGACCTTCTTCCGCTGGGGGTGGTGAGCACTGTGGCGCTTTCGGTTTCGCACCTGGCCGAGGCAGCGCTTCAGGGTTGGCACGGCCATCACTCCTCCTCGTCCTGGTCGTCGTCGCGCAGCTCATAAATCAGCGCGAGGAGCTGCTGCGTGGAAAGGCCCGACAGGAGCGTGTCCATGCTCTGGCCGTCCTTCCAAGCGATGCCGGCGCGGGAGAACATGTCCCGATGCATGACGGTCACCTGGCGGTGCGGGAGTTCCGCCTCGCGCAGCAGGCGTTGCGCGAACTGGCGGAGCGGCTGCAGGTCATCGGCGATAGCCTTAGCCATGCGTCACCCCCTCACGCTGCAGCACCTCTTCCGGAACGTGAGCCGTGATGCGCTCCCAGCTGCCGCGAGGCACCAGCACGACCTGCAGAATGTCCACGTTGACCGGCTCCGGCCGATCCTGCATTTCGAATGGGACCACAATGACCTGGGTGGCCAGTGGCCACAGGGCACCACGCGGTTTCACGACCATGCCTTCGACGGCGGGCCAGCCATCAGTTCGAATCGCCATGCTCAGACTCCCCGGACCACGTCGGCGGTGACGGTCGGCACGCCCAGGTTGGCCGCCCGGTTCATCGCCGCCGCGAGGGTGTTCTGAATAGCCAGCGGATACAGCAACGAGGCGGCACCGCGCGTCGGCGTCAGCTTCGCGCGTAGTGCCTCAATTGCTGACGTATCCAGAACACGCTCAAGGGGCAGCTGGTTGCGCTTGAACCGGTGGATGAGGTAGCTCTCCAATTCCGTATCCAAGGCCGGCAGGTTCACAATTTCGATGCGCTGCACGACCTCCCGCACCTCGGGGTTGTGTTCGGACAGCTTGACCTGCAGTTCGGGCTGGCCGATCAGGATCACCGACAGCAGCGGGCGAAGGCCGTCCTTCAGTTCGCGGAAGCGCTTGAGGTGCTTGAGCGTGGCCAGCGGAAGGCAGTGGGCCTCTTCGATGATGAGCACGTGGCTGTGGCCGGCGCGGGCGCTATCACGCAGTGCCGCGTGCAGCTGCGCAAAGCGCGCCTGCGGGCTGCTCATGGTCTTGGCCAGCGGCGCTACGGCCGACATGACGGCCTCGGCGATGTGCAGGCTTCGCAGGGTCTTGCCGTTCTTTTCGGTGCCCTCCATCGCCTGGACGTAGGGCTCGACGGCGATGATCGCCTGCTCTTCCCTACGGATGCGGTCGAGCAGCTCCTCGCGTAGCGTGGACTTACCGGCACCGGATTCACCGATGACGGCCATGAACCCGCCGTGGCGCGCGACCTGGTACATGCTCTCGCGCACATAGCGGATATCGGCGCTGAGGAACACCTCATCGGCGCTGGCCGGGTCGGCGAAAGGGTCGGCCGTCAGGCCAAAGTGGCGGCGGGCCTGCGGCGTCAGGGTCTGCTTACGGAGTAGCATCTGAATCTCCTCGTCGTTGATTTCGGTAGCGGTATCGGGGTCTTGCGGTGGGGAAACCGGGGCCGGCGTGTTAGCGCACGCCGGCTCCTCCTCCAAATGCCAGTCAACGGCCGGGGCGCCGCTTTCCAGCAGGAACACAGAGATGGCGGAACGGACTCGGGGCTGGTCGCAGCCAGTCGGCAGCACGCCGTGATTGATCAGGGCATTGAGGGCTGGGCGGCTGAGGGACACCGCCTTTGCCAGCGTCCCCTGCTTGATGCCGGCATTGGCCAGGATCGATTTCAGGCGCAGCGTCATGCAGCACCTCCGTTGATGACGCGCAGGCCCGCGCGTTCGGGCTCGACCAGGGCGATCGCCCAAGCCTCGACCTCATGCACTGGCAGGCCTTCGGGCCAGCGATGGCTGGTGCGTGCGTACATTTCCGGGGTCCATGCGTTGCCGGAGCGCTCGACCAGGGGCTTGAGGCGCATGGCTGCCTCCACGTGGTTCAGCGGAGGCAGCTCGGCCCGCACTACTTCCGGCTCAATGCGCTGAGCCGCCAGCACCTGCGGCGCGTCGACCTCGGCCAAGGTTCCCGAGCGCGGCAGGCTTGGGGCGACATTGGCCTCGCGGATATGCTTCATCGGGTCGACCTTGCCGCCGAAGGGCACGCGGCGGGCCTTGCGCGCTGCGATCGCCTCTGCGTCGGTTTTGACCCCCATCGCCAGGCGATCAAGCTCCTTACGCGCTGCATCGGCAGGCGTCTCAGGCGCAGCCCGGTACTCGGCACCAACCTGGGCGGCCGTATCGAGGAAGCCCCAGTCGTCGTGCTGCAGGCGCGGCGCCACGAAGTGAATCGGCGCGCTGTCCTGCTCACCAGGCATCAGCACGCGCACACTGTTGTCCGGCTCCAGCGCGTTGGCGACCACGTCCACGCGCTGCCCGTTGATGAGGCCGGGAATGCCGCGCACGTCGTACTGCTTGCCCCGGAAGCGGATGATGCAGTCACGCACGGTGCATGCCTTCGGGGTGCTGGTGGCCAGCTGCCGCAGCACCTGGACGTCCGGTGCGATGCGGAGCTGCTCGGGGGTGATGCGTAGCCACCCATCCCGTCGAGTCATGCCAGTGCGAGTGTGGATGCGGGTGGCGTTGTAGGCCCGTGCCCACTGCTGGGCCAGGGTGTTCATTTCCTCCAGGCTGGTGACCGGCGCCCTGGTCTTGAGCATGGCTTCGAAGTGGGTCTCGATCAGGTAGTTCGCGTTCTCGACCTGCCCCTTCGCACGGGCATTTCCCACCTCATTGATGATCACTTCGATACCGCAGGCGGACATGAAACTGCGGGTCGTCGCTGCGACCATCGCGCTGCCGGGATCCATCATCAGCAGCTTCGGGATGCCGTGCATCGTGCCCATTTCGCGCCGGGTCATCGCGTGGATCAGTGCCGAAAGCAGGTTCGCGCTGCTCTCGGCACCAAGCACATAGAACACCTCGATCGCGCCGCTCGCGTGGTCCGTGACGGCGTAACGCCACAGGCGGTTCTCTGCGATCTTGGTGAAGTTCTCAGGCTTGCCACGGTAGAAGCGCCGCTTGTCCATCACCTCGGTGCCGTCGGCCGCCAGGTAGAACTGGCGGCTCACCGAAGCATCGATCTGCCAGAGATGGTTCGGATGCGGCGAGGCCAGGCGCGCAGCCGGGGTCGGTGCCGCCAGCTGGTCACGATGGAACCCGTAGGCGCGAATGGCGCGGCAGATGGAGGACACGCTCAGCGGCACTAGCTCGCCAGTCGTCTTGTCGACCCGCAGTGCTTCGATGCGATCATTCGCGCGCAGAATCTCCACGGCGTCCTCGACCGGTAAGGTGCCAGTGCCGGTGAGGCGCCGTGTCTCTTCGACCAGGGCGGCGATGGCGGCGGCCTCGTCGCGGGTGAGCGCGAGTTCACCAGCATCTGATCGCTTCTTGCGGGGCTTGATGCCGCCCGTCACCTGCTGCAGGCGACGGTAGGCGGTTTGGACCGAGCAACCCATCTGCTCGGCCAGCTCAGCCGCGATGCGGCTCTTGCTACCGTGCGGCGCCGCCAGCAACTTGCCGGCTGCCGCGTGGATGAGGGCCTCGGCGGACATGCTCAGGCCTCCGAGCCGTCATGTACCAGCGGCAGGGATAGCGGCAGTTCCTCGTCGTCGCGCACGGTACGCACCGCATTGAGCAGGCGGCCGATCGTGTCGCTGAGGAACACGGCTGCGTCCGTGTCCTGGTCGGTCTCGGAGGCGTGGGTAGCGCACGCACGGACCGCCGCCATCAAGCCGGCCTTGCCATTGCCCAGGGCGGCGAGGACGGCTTGCTCGGCTTCGGTGACGGCCTGCTTGAGGATGATCAGCTGCTGATCGGCTTCGGCCGTCTTCCAGCGGCGTTGTGCCTTGGTTGTCTTCTCATGCTCCTTGTTCAGGTCATCGGACAACTTACTGATTCGCTGGTCCTTTGCCTCAATGTCGGCGCGGGCATTGCGGACTGCCTCGCGCAGTTCACGCACGGACATGTTGCCCACTTCATCGAGTTCCAGCTCGCCCGTTTCGCCGGTCTCGGCCAGTTCCTTAAACTGATCTTCGGGCAGCGATAGCAGCTCGATGAGCTTGCTTTCGCTATTCACCGCAGCGACCAATTGCGTCGACGTCGACGCATTCGACAGGGTGGCCACGCGGCGGGCCGCTTCCATCATTCGCTGTGCCTGACGCGGCTCCATGCGGAGGCGTTGGAGCATGCCGGCCCACTCCCCGTGAATGCTGCATTCGCGGGCCACCAGCAGGTAGCTGCCCGCGCGCAGGAACGCCTCGCAGCCGCGATGCAGTTCGCGGCGGATGGCGGCCTCATAGTGTTCCGGGTGCCAGGCAAGGCCCTCGCCGAACTGTTCGACCAAGGCCAGCTGGCGCTCGCGCAACTCTTCCATCTGCACGGCATCGTTGGCATCGGTCTTGCCAATGAACTCCGGTCCTACCGGCTCGGCTTGGGCGACTGCCTTGCGGCCTGCGTTCTCTTTCTTGCTGTTGCTCATTGCGGTCCTCGTCGATCAGTTGGGGTTGCGGGAGTAGCGCTGCTCGGTCTCTTCCAGGCGTTGGCGCACGCGCGCCATCTCCTGTTCGTGAGCGCGAGCCAGCTGGATCAGTCGGGGGGAAAGGCGCCAGTACTCGTCGCGGCCGGCGATGCGCTCGACGATGCCTTCGTCGGCAAGTACTTCCAGGTCGCGCAGCACCGTTGACGGCGTTGCCTTAATTGAGTCGGCCAGCTGCTTGAGCCGCAGGCCGTCGAGCGTGTGGCCCTGCAGGGCGAAGATCAGGCGGAGCGCCCGGCGGACGGGCTGTTGGGCGGGTGCACTCATGCCTGCACCCGTTCGATACGCGCCGCCTTGACGATTCGATTCCGCATCGCGCGGCCCTTCGGGCCGTCCCACGTGCCGACCAGCGCGCCACGGGCGTTGGATACATGCGTGCCGTTCTCGCGGCACCACTCGGTCAGGGTTGTGCCCTGGAGAAGGAAGCCGGCACGTACGCGCTTGTGAAGATCAAGGCCGGGGTCAGTGGAACGCATTGGGTTATCCTTCGGTTCTTATTGCCGGGGTGTAAAAGGGCCGTTGACGACTCCGGAACAATCCTAAGTGTAAAAAGTACACCTTGCAAGGGGTTCGTGTGGTTTCTTCACTCATCCGCCAGATCATGGACGACGGGGGATTCAGGCAGGTCGACCTGGCTGAAAGGCTTGGCGTGTCTATCGATCGCGTAAAAAACCTGACCTCGGGTCGGGTCAAGAAGCTGTCATCCGAAGAAATGCGCGCCCTGGTGGAAAAACTACACGTTCGCGCTGAGTTCCTTGCCACCGGCAACGGGCCTGTATTCGCGCAACCTGCAGAGGTCGAGCTGGGCCGCCGGATGAAGCTGCTCTCGGACGCGTCACAGAAGGCGTCGACGCTGGACCTGCCGGAGACCTACCAGGCGCTGGTTCGCGACATCCTGGTCGGCGCAGCGCTAGGGCAGTCGGATCTCTTGCAGACCACCATCGATGGATTCGTTCACGACGTCCGCTCGACTCCAGTTGAAGCCGACCACGCCAAAACACCTCGCAAGACGACAAGGAGAAAGTCGCCATGAAGAAGCTCTATCTCGCTTTCCTCGCCCTGGTGCTGTTGACCGGCGCAAAGGCGACCGTTGGTCAAGAGTTCAACGCGGCCAACATCGCTCAGCTGGAAGTCGGCAAGACCACGCTCGCCGAAGCGGTAGCGCTGCTCGGAGTTGAGCCGCAGAGTTCGACCGTGGGCAAGAGCGGAGCTACCGCGTACCTCTGGCAGCATGTCCTGGCCAAGTCCAGTGTCTGGACCGGTCGCTCCGACACGCAGATCAAGCACGTCATGCTGGTGTTCAACACGGATGGGACGTTCCAGCGGATACTGCAACTGCGCGGAATCGATCTTGATCCTGATGATCGGCAGCGCTTGATGGACCAGCCTGCGGCACTGCACGCAGTGAACTGATCGAAGGCCACCTCCGGGTGGCCTTCTTCGTTTCCAGCCCACTATCTCGCGCGCGCGCGAGGAAGGCTTGGAACGCGTGCAAATGACCTGCGCACTGTCGAAATAGAGACTGCATCCCATCGATTCGGCGCGTTCGGGGCGCGCTTGGTCGACGGGCGCTCCTCGTCGTGTCCCGTCGGCCCTTCTATTCCAGGAGCAGGCCATGACGACCAAGACCACGCGCGGCATCCGCAACAACAATCCGGGCAACATCGAACGCAACTCCGCCAACAAGTGGCAGGGGCGCATGCCCCGCGAGCGGATGACCAAGGAGCAGCGCGGCGAAACGCGCTTCGAAGTGTTCTCGGCGCCGGCTTGGGGTATCCGCGCGATGGCACTGCTGCTGATCAACTACCAGGACAAGCACGGCTGCAGCAACGTGCGGCAGCTGATTGATCGCTGGGCACCGCCGAGCGAGAACAACACCGACGCCTACGTTGGTGCAGTGGCTGACGCTGTCGGCGTCGCTTCGACCCAGTTCATCAATACCCATGAATTCCGCCGCATGCGCCCGTTGGTCGAGGCCATCATTCGCCACGAGAACGGCCAGCAGCCTTACAGCTCGGACGTGATCGAGGAAGGCCTGCGCCTGGCCGGCGTCGTCAACCCCGGCGCGAAACCGCTGGTTGCCGTGCCTGCGTCGGTCACCACGGCAGCAGCCACCGCCGCCGCAGCGGGTGGCACGATGGCCGCCGTGGAAGCCGCACAGCAGCTGCAGCCAGTGATCCAGGGCGTGCTGCCAGCGATCCAGCAGGTCAATGCTGTCGCGCAGGCCACGACCGGCATGCCCAGCTGGCTACGTCTGGCCATCGCCATCGGGGTGATTGCACTGGCAGGCGCCAGCATCTTCACCTGGTGGCGGCTGCGCCGTGCCCGCAAGGCGGTGAGTGCGTGAATCCACACCTGACCAGCAAGCACATCGTGGGTGCTGCCACGGGGCCAGTTGTGGTGCGGTTCGCTCTGGCCGTGGTGGTTGTCGCCTTCTTCCTGGGACTCTGGCTTGGCCACCGCTGGGGCGCAGGCAACCAGGCCGAACGGGTCAACGCTCTATCTGATCAGGTCATCGCACTGAGCGCCGAGCGCGACACCGCACGCAACGTCGCCGCCGGCAACGCCGACGCCGTTGCCACGCTGCGGGCCGCCCTCAAACGGGAGGCAGATACGAAGCTGGACCAGCAGCGGGCTGCCATCGCCGAGCTGGATGCCCGTGCAGGCCGCATCGCTCAACTCGAACGCCTGGCGGCGCAGCGCCAGCAGGCCCTGAACAAGAAGGTGGATTCCGATGAAGACTGCAACGTCCTTCGCACTACTCCTGTGTGCGCTGCTCTTGCTCGCGGGTTGTGGGGAGACCAAGCAACCGCTGGTCCGAACTGAACTGGTCGAATGGCCGGTGCTGGTCTACGTCGAACTGCCGCCCGCACTGACCGATCCGCTGGAGGCTCCGCCGCCGCCGGCCCCACTGTGCCGTCTTCAGGACGGCACGCTCACACCCTGCGTCATCGACGCGATTGTTCGTGAGGCCACCTGGCAGCAGCTGCTGCAGAGAGCCAACGACGATCGCGCCACGTCGGGGCGGCTCAGTGGCGCCAAAAAAATGTCACAGGCGAATCTCAGTGGCGGAGACGCCACGAAATGAAGATCGAGCTGGAGCTGTGGCATCTCCTCTCATTGACCATCGCACTACTCGGCACGTTGCTGGGCTTGGTCAAGTGGGGAATCAGCCAGGTCAAAGCGAGCATCGACCAGCGGATGGCGGGGTTCGAAAAGGCCGCCGAGGGCTGGCGAAAGCAGGAGGTGGATCTCCTGGGACTGCGCGCGGAACTGGCTGAGAAGTACGTGCGAAGGGATGACCACATCCGGAGCCAGACTGTCATTGAGGCGAAGCTCGACGCGATCAACTCAGAGATCAAGTCGATTCAGATCCAAGGAGCAAGACGTGAGCATTAAGTTGGACATGGACAAAGTTCGCCGGGAAAACCTGCGCTGGGTGATGCTGCTGGGGCTCCACAACGCGTCGCCCTACGGCGCTTATGAGGAAATCCTGCTCAGCATTGCGCACGCCCTGTACCCCGATGCCACGCAGCTGGAGGTGCGCCGTGCCCTGGACTACCTGGATGACCGCCGCATGATCGAACTGGACAAGCGGCCGGATGGCCGTTGGCACGCCGACATGACCCGCCTCGGCACCGATATCGCCGAGTACACCGCGCAGTGTGACCCTGGCATCGCTCGCCCCGAACGGTACTGGTGACGCCATGCCCCCGGCCAGCAAGATCGAACAGCTTCCCCAGGACGTCCGCGCCGAGCTGGACACCCGCCTGATTACCTCCGGCTTCGGTGGCTACGTCGGCTTGGCCGAGTGGCTTACGGAAAAGGGATTCAGCATCGGCAAGAGCGCCGTCGGCGCATATGGCCAGAAGCTGGAGCGGCGCTTGGCTGCGGTAAAGGCCAGCACCGAAGCTGCCCGGCTGATCAGCCAAGCAGCGCCTGATGATGCCGACGAGCGCAGCAACGCGATCATCAGCATCGTGCAAACCGAGATCTTCGATGCGCTGCTGGCGCTGCAGGAATTGGAGGAAGGCGACGCCGAGGGCATGGATCCTGGTAAGCGCATCGCACTCCTGGGAAAGGCCGCCAAGAACATCGCCACCCTCAGTCGTGCCAGCGTGAACCGCCACAAGTGGGCGACTGAGGTGCGGGAGAAGGCGCTTCAGGAGGCCTCGCAGCGGGTGGAGGACGCGGCACGTGCGCGCGGCCTTGGCGCCGACGACGTTGCCTTCTGGCGGAACACCGTCCTGCAGGGAGTCGGCTAAGTGTCCGAGCTGACGCCGCTGCCGGATACCGAGCGCGTTCTGGATTGGGATGACCTTCCAGAGAGCGTCCGCACCATCTCGTCCAACTTCGACCCGCGTGAGGCCGGCGTACTGATGGCCCACCAGTCCGAATGGATCCGGATGCAAGAAGGGCTGGATATTGCGGTATGTGAGAAGGGGCGCCGCACCGGCATCACCTTCGCGCAGGCGCTGACCGACACGATCACCGCCGCTTCCTCCAAGGAAGCCGGCGGCGACAACGTGTGGTACATGGCCGACACGAAAGAGAAAGGCCTGGAGTTCATTGGCTACGTTGCCAAGTTCGCGCCGATCATTGCGCGCGGGCAGGCATCACGTGTTGAACAGCACATCTTCCAGGACCAGGCGCCTGACGGCACAAGCCGCCAGATCCAAGCGTTCCGCGTCCGCTTCGCCAGCGGGTTCCGTGTCACTGCCCTGTCCTCGCGTCCCGAGAACATCCACGGCCTGCAGGGCGTGGTCGACCTGGACGAAGCGGCGCTCCACAAGGACGTCGCCAAGGTGCTGGAGTCGGCCACTGCACTGCTCATCTGGGGCGGTCGCATCCGGGTGTGGTCAACGCACCGGGGCAAGAAGAACCCGTTTAATCAGCTGGTGCAGGACATCCGTGCGGGGCGCTACGGTGCAAAGGCGAAGGTGATCCGGATCAGCTTCGACGATGCCGTGGCCAACGGCCTTTACGAGCGCGCCTGCGCCATGCGCGGCAAGATCGCCACGCCGGATGGAAAGCGCGAGTGGTACAACGCGATCCGATCCGCCTATGGCCCGCGCAAGGCTGCCATGCGCGAGGAGCTGGACGTCATCCCCCGCGACGGCGATGGTTCGGCCATTCCTTCGGTGTGGTTGGACCGCGCAATGGCGGAGACCCGGCCGGTACTGCGCATCGTCTTTGATGACGACTTCCCGAAGCGCCCCGAGAAGGAGCGCGAGGTGTGGTGTGCGTCCTGGATTGCCACGCAGCTGATGCCGGCACTGAGGGCGGCCGCCAATGGATTCACTGGCCGTTGGGCGGTTGGCATGGACTTCGCTCGTCATCGCCACTTCTCGGTGATCATGCCCGCGCGAATCGAGCAGGATCTGCGTCGCGTAGTGCCGTTCCTGATCGAGCTGGCCAATGCTCCCACCCGCCAGCAGGAGCAGATCCTCTGGGCGCTGCTGGACTTCCTGAAGACGGAAGCTGCAGGGCGCTGGTCGTTTGCTGGGGATGCCACCGGCCCCGGTCAGACGCTGATGGAGTACACCGGCGACCGATATGGCAGGGCCGAGCTGGACAAGGAGACCGGGCGCTACAGGGGCGGCCCCGTCCACGAGGTGACGCTGTCGCGACCCTGGTACGGCGAATGGATGCCCAAGTACATCTCGTTGTTTGAGGATGGCTTCATCAGCCTTCCCAGGGACGCCTCGCTGGAGGATGACCACCGAGCGGTCGAGTACGTCGACGGCATTCCGATGGTGCCCAAACTGGAGCGCAAGGATCTGCAGGAGCCCGAGCTGGTGCGCCACGGCGACGGCGCGATCGCCGGTGCCCTCACACAGTTTGCCGCGCTGAACCCTGTACCACACGGCACGATCGAGTTTCAGTCGACCGGGCAGCGCGTGTACGTGGGCGAAGCCCTTGATGATGGTGTTGTAGCAACTACGTCCGATAGGGGCTTCGGCACCGTGTCGGGTGGCAATGATTTTGGAGGCTTCGCATGACCACCGCCCGCCCTGAACTGAATCGCGAGGTGGCCACCACCGCAGACGGAATGGACATCACCCGCGGATACACCGGGCCGTTGATGCTTCCGTTCGACAGCGTGCTGCGCAATCGTGGTGGCTATGACCTGCAGATCTATGAGCAGGTGCTTTCCGACCCCGAGGTGAAGGCGACCTTCGGTTCCAGGCAGGATTCAATGGTCGCCTGCGAATGGCAGGTTGAGCCAGGCGGGAAGCGGGCGGTCGACCGCGCGGCAGCGGATCATCTGCGGGACCAGCTCCACGACATCGGCTGGGACAACGTGACCCGCAAGATGCACTTTGGCGTCTTCTATGGCTATGCCCCGGCAGAGATCATCTACAAGGCGGATGGCAATCGGATCGCAATGAGCGCGATCAAAGTGCGAAACCGTCGTCGTTTCCGTTTCGGGAAAGATGGCGATCTGCGCCTGCTCACTCAGTCCCACATGGCTGAAGGTATCCCTGCGCCGGCTCCATACTTCTGGAACTACTGCGCCGGCGCCGATCATGATGATGAGCCCTACGGCCTCGGCCTGGCTCATTGGTTGTACTGGCCCGTTCTTTTCAAGCGCAATGGGCTGAAGTTCTGGCTGATCTTCCTGGAGAAGTTCGGCATGCCCACGGCGGTAGGCAAGTACGACGAGAACGCCACTGCTGAAGAGCGGAACAGGTTGCTGGGCGCAACCCGCGCCATCCAGACCGACAGCGGCATCATCATGCCCAAGGCAATGGAAGTGGATCTGCTTGAGGCGGGTCGCAGCGGGACGGCGGACTACAAGGCGCTGCAGGACTACATGGACGCCACGATCCAAAAGGTCGTCCTCGGGCAGACCGCCAGCACGCAAGGCACGGCCGGAAAGCTTGGCAACGACGAACTGCAGGCCGAAGTCCGCAGGGACATCATCAAAGCCGACGCCGACCTGATATGCGAGTCCTTCACGAAGGGGCCTGCCCGCTGGCTCACGGAGATGAACTTCCCAGGCGCAGAAGTGCCGCGCGTCTATCGCGTCACCAATGAACCCGAGGACCTGGACGCCGTGGCGGCCAGGGACGAGAAGTTGATGCGGTTGGGCTATCGACCCAAGCAGGTCTACATCGAGCAGACGTATGGCCCCAACTATGAGCCGATACAGGCTCCGGCCGAACCGCAGACACCGCCGACCGCGATCGACGATGCTCGATTCGCCGATCCCGGCCAGGCGATCCTGGGACTGCTACGACGTCACTACCCGGCGGCGTTCGCAGAATCGGACAGCCAGGCTGTTGGAGGCATGACGGGCCAGCTGGACGAGTCGACGCGGGAAGCCGGTGCGGCATGGGTGCAACAGCTGCAGGAGATGACGCGGAGCGCGACATCCCTGGAGGAGCTGTACGACCAGGTGCTCGCGGCGGCGCCCGACATGAGCCTTGAGGATTTTGCCGGTGGCGTCGCCCTTGGTCTGAGCGCCGCCCACCTGCGCGGTCGCGACGACGCGCAGCGCGCCATCGGGGGCTGATCGATGGCAACCGTGGGCTATGGCCGAGTTCCCTTCGAACAGCAGATCGCGTTCTTCCGGCGGAAGCGAAACATCGTCACGGAAAGCTGGCTCGACGTGTGGGAGTCGGAGCACGATCAGGGATTCATGGTCGCCGGCGCCAATCGCGACGAGCTGGTCGCCGACTTTGCCGCAGCCGTCCGGAAGGCCATCGACGATGGAGCCACGCTGGAGCAATTCCGCCGCGACTTCGACCGAATCGTCGCCACGCATGGCTGGGACTACAACGGCGGTCGCAACTGGCGTAGCCGCGTCATCTACGAGACCAACCTTCGCCAGAGCTACAACGCTGGCCGTTGGCATCAACTGCAGGCCCTGAAGAAGTCCAGGCCGTGGTGGCGCTACCGCCACAGCGACGCTGTCGAGACGCCCCGACCGCTGCATCTGGCGTGGGATGGCATGGTCCTGCACTGTGACGATCCCTGGTGGCAGTGGTTCTTCCCGGCCAATGGCTGGGGTTGCCAGTGCTATGTCGAAGCGCTCAACGATCGTGACCTGGCGCGGCTGGGCAAGGACGGCCCAGACACGGCGCCCGCGATCGAGTTTGAACAGCGCATGGTCGGGCAGCGAAGCCCAGGCGGTCCGTTCCTGGTAGAAACGCCAGTGGGCGTGGATCCAGGCTTCGGCTATGCCCCGGGCCGCAGCTTGGACGGTTGGCCGTCACGCAGAGGTGGGCCTCACACGCCGCCCGCGTTGGGTAGCGGTATCGAAGAGGCCCTGCAGGCAGCGCTGCGGCGGAACGTGCGGCTGCCTGCCGCCCCTGCAGCGCGTACCGCTGCCCAAGTGCTGGAGCGACCCCGAGCACTGGATGCGCTGCAGGCCGGTCTTGCCGAGTGGCGTGCGGCTGCAGCAGCATCACGCCCGCATGCCAGCCAGTACCTGGTCGGCGCCCTTCGGGCGAAATCGGTCGATGCACTGTTGGGCGTGGCGCCCGATGTGGGCTCGGCTGCGATTGCGATCGAAACTGCCGAAGTGCTGGAGCGCGTGCCGCCGGCATACTTCCCGACGCTGGCCAGCGCTATGCGATCGCCATTTGCGCTCCTGTACGACGCCGCAGCCGGCATCATGCGCTTCGTACTTCAGGGTGATCGGCGGCAGCGCCTGGTCGTCGACGTCAGGATTCAGGCGGGTGCTGCTGTGCCCAACCTGATCGAGGACGCCAGCATGGTTTCGCCCGTGGATCTTCGTCGCCTGGTCGACCGTGGAAGCTGGCAGCTAATCCAAGGCGAGATTCCCTGATGGCCGCGCGCGTCGAGATCACCAAGGACACGGCGAGCCCCTCGCTTCGCAATGCGGCCAAGGGCCTGCGCAACGATGCGCTGCGGCCGATGCTTGCGGACATCGGCGAGTACCTGCTGCGCTCAACGCGGGACCGAGCGGCACGCCAGGTGTCACCGGACGGCGCGCCCTGGGCGCCGCTCTCCCCAAGCTATCGACGCCAGAAGGAGCGCAAGCGTCCTGGCGTTCCAATGCTTCGCTTCGACTTCCACATGCTCGGCGATCAGCTCTCACATCAGGTGGTCGGCGACACGCTGCTGGTCGGCACCAACGCGCCATACGGAGCTGTCCACCAGTTCGGCGCAACGATCAATCGCCCTGCGCGATCCACGCAGGTGTACTTCCGGCAGGGCCGGGACGGCGAAGTCGGTACGCAGTTCGTGAAGCGCCGGCAATCAAACTTCGCTCAATGGGTCACCTTGCCCGCGTACACCATCGGCATCCCCGCGCGCCCTTGGCTCGGTCTGTCCAACGAAGATGAGCAAGAGGTCGTCCTCATTGCCTCCGATCACGTTGCTGGACTGTTTTCCGAGTGAGCGCGACAGCGCGTCCCTGCGCCCAATCGCACGCTGAGTGGCACGGTGATTCGTGTCTCTGGTGCCGCAAGTGTCAGACACCACTTTCTGCGCGATCCTTCCCGCATCCAAGGCGCTGCTGCCGGCGCGCGTCTCGATGCTGACAAAACTCGCACGCGCGCGACCCCGAAAAGCTGTGAACCCGTGCAAATGACCTGACGCGATCGCGACAGGAACATGGCGGCATGAACCAGCCCGCCGCAGCTCTCGAAATCTTCAAGGCCGGAACGCACGTCGCCGAGGACGGTCGCTCCTTTACGTTCAGCGCAGCCGACGTTGAGCAGATCGCGCAGACCTATAGCGTCGACTTGCATGAGGCGCCGATCGTTGTCGGTCATCCCAAGGCCGACCTGCCGGCATACGGCTGGGGTAAATCCCTGGAGTGTCGCGACGGCGTGCTGTTCGCCGAGCCGCACCAGGTCGACCCCGATTTCGCCGGCATGGTGAACAAGGGGCGCTTCAAGAAGATCAGCGCATCAATCTTCCTTCCCGACACGCCTGGCAATCCGACACCCGGCAAGTTCTATCTGCGGCACATCGGATTCCTGGGCGCGCAGCCGCCAGCAGTGAAGGGCCTGAAGTCCGCGTCCTTCTCCGAGGGCGAAGAGGCGGTTTGCTTCTCCCAGCCGCTCGCCCGCCTGGGCTGGACGTTGAGCAGCTTGCTGCAGTCGATGCGCGATTACCTCATCGACCGCGATGGATTGGAAACCGCCGACAAGCTCATCCCGCAATGGCAGATCCGCGAGGTCACGGAAAGCACCCGTGACCCGGACGAGCGTTCGGGATTGCAACCCACCGCCTTCGCGGCACCCACCGATGAACGAACAACGGAGATTCACATGTCCCAGCAGACCTCGGAACAGATCGACAAGCGCCAGCAGGAGCTGGACCAGCAGACTTCCGCCTTGGATGCGCGCGAGAAAGCGCTTGCCGCACGGGAGGCAGGTGCGCGTCGCGAAGACGTCACCAACTTTGCCGAGGGCTTGGTCAACGACGGCAAGCTGCTGCCGCGCCAGAAAGCCGGTGTGGTCGAGCTGCTGCTGGCGCTGCCGGCCGGTGGTCAGCCGCTGAACTTCGCCGAGGGCGAAACCCAGGTCTCCAAACCCGCCGAGTCAGTCCTGCGCGAGCTGCTGTCCAGCCTGCCCAAGGCCATCGACTTCAGCGAGAAGTCCGGCGGTGGCTTGCCTGACACGTCTGCGCCGGCCGATTTCGCCACGCCGGGCGGCGGCCTGCAGGTCGATGCCGCCGGCATGGAGCTGCACCGCAAGGCACTGGCTTACCAGCAGACCAACCCCGGCGTGAAGTACCTGGACGCGGTGAAGGCGGTCGGCGGCCGCTGATCGCCAACGACAACCAGGCACCACCCAGACCATTCGCAGCTATAGGCGCCAGGAGCGCACGACCATGACCCAGAAGATTGCTCTGCTTTCCCTCTCCATCGCCGCCACGGCCGCACTGGCCGCCGAGCGCTTTGTCGGCGCAGCTGGCGCCTATGCCACCGCCGCCGGCAACACCTTCGGCGTGACCGCCACCGAGGCAAAGGTCGGCGACCTGGTCAACACCGACGTGCTGGGCACGTCGGTCGTGACCGCCGGCGGCGCGATTGCCAAGAACGCGTATGTGCAGGTCGGCAGTGATGGCAAGGCGGTTGCCCTTACGACCGGCGTCGCCGTCGCACAGGCGCTGCAGGCCGCAGCTGCCGATGGCGACCGCATCGAAGTGCTGCTGATCCAGAACGCGCCGCCCCCGGCACCGGCTGGCTAAGCCAAGCGCCGCAGCGGCACACCCAACCTTCGTCGAATCCAAGAGACCCTGTCATGTCCCAGCAAACGCTCGCCCAGACCCGCGTCATCGATCCCATCCTGACCACCCACGCGCAGGGCTACCTGCGGCCGGGCAACGTGGGCCGCTTCCTCTTCCCGATCGCCACAGTGCGTTCCTACGGCGGCCAGATCCTGGAGTTCGGCAAGGAGAGCTTCCGCCGCTACAACACCAAGCGTGCCCCCGGCTCGGCCACCAAGCGCATCACCTTCGGTTACGCCGGTAAGCCCTACGCGATTACGCCGGCGGGTTTGGAAGCGCTGGTGCCGGACGAAAACCAGAACGACGCAGCCCAGGTGCCGGGGCTGGATCTGGCCAGCGACGCGGTCGACGTCGTCCTGGATACCCACGAGCTGGCACATGAGTACGAGTGCGCTGAACTTGCCCGCGATGCCAGCAAGTACGACAACGACCACAAGATTGCCCTGCTCGCCGCCGATCGCTGGACGGCTGATGGAAGCGATCCGACCCAGGATATCGGCAAGGCCAAGAACGCGGTGCGCGGCTCGATCGGCGTGCGCCCCAATACCGTTCTGCTGTCGGCCTCGTCCTTCGCCGCCCTGGAGGCCAACAAGTCGATCATCGATCGACTGAAGTACACCGGTCGTGACTCGGTCACTGCGGAACTGCTGGCCAAGCTGTGGAACGTGCAGAACGTGGTTGTGGGTGAGGCCGTGGGCGCGAGCGGCCAGGACGACGACCTCAGCGACGTCTGGGGCAACGACGTGATCGTGGCCTACGTGGCTCCGCCGACCGGTGGCAACAGTCGCAGCAACGCGCGCCCGAGCTATGGCTACACCTACTCGATCACCGGCATGCCGCTGGTCCGCAAGCCGTATCGCGATGAGAACGCTCGCTCCTGGGTGTACCCGGTGGATGCCGATCGTGCGCCGGTGATGAGCGGCATGCTCGCCGGCTACCTGATCCAGGGCGCTGGCGCGGAGTAACAACAACCTGGTCGCTGGTGACAGGACTGTCCCCAGAGCGGCCCACGCCACACCAAGGGCGGCAGCGGCACCAGGCGAACGCGGGCCTGGCAGTGCGGAGCACAGCGAACCATGCGTGACAGCCGGAGAGCACGGCCCCATCTATTCGGAGATCTTCGTCGTGGCCAAGCCCCGCACTGCGCCGCCCAGCGCACCCAAGAACGTCCAGGACAGCAAGCCGGCCGCCGCGCCGGCCGTCACGGAAGAGAAGCCCGCAGAGACTGCCACGGCACAGCTGGATCCTCCGGCCGATGCTGATATCGATGTCGGCGCCGCCGCAGCGAAGGACTTGGCCGCCGACCCGGCGCTGGTACCGGCCGAGAACGCTCAGGCTCCTGGCGCCGGCGGCGACGTTTCCACCTCTGCACCGCCGGCCATCGCTGAAGCCAGTGGCGCGGACAATGCCGCTGCTGGCCTTGGCGCCGACGTGAATTCGCACGATGACGACGCGCAGGCACGCGTTTGTTTTGAGGTGCTGACGCCGTTCAAGTTCAAGGGGCACCCCGTGAAGCCGCCGGCCTGGATCGAAATCTCCGAGGACGACGCGGCGATCTACCAGGCCGCTGGCGTCCTCGGCACCGAGCCGGCCGAACCCTTCGACCACGTCTGAGGGCCGCCATGTCCTACTGCACGCTGCCCCTGCTGTCGGCCGCAAAACTCGCCAGGGAACTGGCCGAGGTGGCCACCCCGGAGCGCTTCCGCATCGTCGATGAGGCGCTGATGGACGCCACGCTCCTTGGCGTCGATCGCAGTGCCTACGATCCTGCAGACGTTGCGATCGCCGACCAGGCAGCAGCGCACGTGCAGCGTGCCCTGGACGACGCCGACGGCGTTATCAATGGCTACCTGGTCGTGCGCAAGCCGGTGCCTTACACCGTGCCGCTCAACCCGGTGCCGACGATCGTCCCGACCTGGGCACGCTGGATCGCCCGCTACCTGCTGCACAAGGATCGGGTGAACACCGAGGACCGGACGGATCCGGTGGTACGCGACTACAAGGAAGCGCTCCGCTTTCTGGAGCTGACCAGGGACGGCAAGTTCTCGCTCGGCGTCGATGATCCGCTTCCGCCTCCGAGCAGTGGCTCACCTGAGTGGTGCGCGCCGGCACGGCAGTTCAGCCATGCAACGCTGGAGGACTACGGCAAGTGAGCGCCGCCCCCTTCGACGTCGAGCTGGTCCGCGAGCGCCTGGTAGAGGCCAAGCTGCTGGAGAACCAGACGTTGCGGTCTATCAAGGGCGCGGCTGACTACCACGCAGTGAAGTCGCTCCAGGACTTTCCCGCGCCGTGCGCCTACCTGGTGCTGGCCCGAGAGAAGGCGGTTTCCCAGCAGCAGGGCGTCGCTCCTCCGGGCCTGCAGGTGCCGAGCAGCCAGATCGCCTACGCCAGCTTTGCTGTCGTCGTCGCGGCGCGGAACTACCGGGATCAGCGGGGCGAGCAGGTCGCCCAGGATCTGCAGGCGGTACTGGCCGCCATTCGCGGAGCGTTGATTGGCTGGGTTCCGTACCTGCCGGGCGCGCGCGCCTGCCAATTCGTCCAGGGCGACATGCAGGACTACAACGCCAGCGTCGCCCTGTGGGCCGACATCTATCAAACGCAGCACATCATCAAAGGAGCAGCGCGGTGAACGAAGCACCCGTCCAGAAGCTGGTCGAGGTCACCCTCGACAAGCCCCACACCCACGCCGGCGTCCAGTACGACGCCAAGGCCAAGATCAAGGTGTCCGAAGCCGATCGCGAGTGGTTGATCGCGAACCGCGTGGTCGCCGATACGAAGGAGAAGTGACGATGTCCGGTACCGGTTCCCTTTTCTCGCTGCAGGGCTACATCCGCAGCGCCGACGTCCTGCCCGATGGCAAGATCGGCAAGCTGCGCTGGCTCGGCAACGTTCCCGAAGCCACCCTGGAACTGTCCACCAACAGTACCGACAAGACCGACTCGTTCTCCGGCAAGCGCCTGCAGCTCGGCCGACTGGACACCGGCACGACTGCCGCGCTGAACCTGACGCTGGACTACTGGTCCTCCGCCAACCTGGCGCTCGGCTTCCAGGCAACTGTCGCGGACATCGCCGGCGCCACAGTGACCGGCGAGGCTTTCCCCACCGGCCTGGTGGTGGGTGACCAGGTGCGCCTGGACCATCCGTTCGCGTCCGCCCTGGTACTGACCGACAGCGCCACCACCCCGGCTACTGTGCCTCCGGCCAACTACGAGCTGGTGGGCCACAGCAAGGGCGTCGTCGAGCTGAAGAACATCGGCAGCTTCCAGCAGCCGTTCAAAGCGGCCTACAGCTATGAGAGCGTGGAGAACACCGTGCTGTTCTCCGCACCAGGCAAGGTGCAGTTCCTGCAGTTCGACGGTATCAACACCGAGACCGGCGACGCCGTGGTCATCGAGCTGTGGCGCTCGCGTTTCGCGCCGGTGCAGTCGCTGGGCCTGATCAACCAGGAGTACGGCAACCTGGCACTGTCGGCTGCGATCCTGTTCGATCCGGCCAGGGCCAGCGATCCGGTGCTGGGTGGCTTCGGTCGCCTGCTGCAGAAGAAGGCCGCCTGATGGCCAAGAAGGTCGAGGCCCCGGATAAGAAGGGAGCGCCCAAGACGGGCGCTCCCGACGACCTGGCCATCCTGCACCCGGAGAGCATGGCGGTGATCGGTGGGCGCGAGATCACCGTCCGTGAGTACGGCTTCGTCGAGGCCGCACGTCTGGATCGCCACATCCGTCCGCTGGTCGAGGGGCTGCACCGCGTCTTCGGCGATGCGTCCGTCATCCCGAGCATGGAAGCGGTGGCCGAGGTTCTGGCCAGCAACATCGATGACGTGCTGGTGCTGATCGCCGCAGCGACGGACCAGGACAAGGACTGGATCAGCGGCCTCAGCTACCGCGACGGCGAGCAGCTGCAGTTGCTGTGGTGGCAGGTGAATGGCCATTTTTTCATCGAACGCCTGATGCGAAAGGCAGCGGCCGAGCGGCTGGCAAGGTCATTGGCTGGGCCCAGCTCTACTCAACCCTCATCCGCGCGGGGTACGGACGAACCCCCGCCGACATCGGGCGATACACCCAGCGGCAGCTGATGCTCTTCCTCCGAGAAGAGGACAGGCGCAGCCGCAGGGAACGTCGCGCCAGGCTGCACGACATCAATGCCGCATTCGCCGGCGGTGCCGTAGCCAAGGATCTATCCAAGCAACTGGAGTAATCACGTGAACCGCAACGCCGGCAACATGGAACTGGCCCTCAAGATCCGAGCGGACCTCAGCCAGGCCGGCAGCGCGGTCCAGGCCCTGGACAAGGATCTGGAGAAGATCGGCGGGTCGGCGCAGAAGGCGGCCGATGGCCTGGCCAAGGTCGGCAACGCCAAGGGTGTCGCCGAGACCGGCAAGGCGGCGGAGACCGCCGCCGCTGGCCTGCAGCGCCAGGGCGAGACCGCCGAGCAGGCGGCCAAGCGCATCCAGGACATGGTGCAGGCATCGCTGGACTACAAGCGGGCACTGGACGCCCAGGTGCAGTCGAGCCAGTCCAACAGCGAAGCGGCCTCCCGGCATGCCGCCGCCACCGCCGCGCAGGCGCAGGCCTCCCGCGAGGCAGTTCAAGCCGCGTATGCCTCTCAGGCCACCACTACCCAGCAGATCCAGTCCATCTCCGAGCTGCAGCAGCGCGTCGAGCGCGGTGCCCGCTCGTTCGAAGACTTGGCCGAAACCGAGCAGCTGCTTGATCGGGTGATGCGGTCCAATCTGATCTCCGTGGAGGAGCAGTCCGAGATCTTCGGCAAGCTGGACAAGCAGGAGAAGCAACTGCTGGCCAGCAAGGAGCAGGCCGCTTCCACCCGCGCCAAGGAAGAGCGCCAAATGCAGCAGCTGCTGCGTGTGTACGACCCGGCCCACGCTGCGCTGGTCCGGCTCGATGCCGATGAAGCCAAGCTCAAGCGATCGGTCGATGCCGGCACGATCTCGCGTGAGGCCTACAACCGCGCAATGGTGGGTATCGCCAGCCAGCGTGCCCATTGGCAGCAGCTGAGCGACGGCGTCGATCTTGCCGATCGGCGCATGCGCAATCTCAGCCTGTCAGCTCGCGAGGTCCGGACCAGCCTGGCCGGTGTCGGCGCCAACCTGCTGCAGGGCAATGTGTCCGGCGCTGGCAGCATGCTGCTCAACCTGGGCAGTCGCAGCGCGGCCGGCTTTGGCGCCCTGGGAGTGGCCGTCGGCGGTGCCGTGGCCACGCTGGGCCTGTTCGCAGCCGCCGCATACAAGGGCTATCAGGAGAACCGCGCCCTGGAACTGTCCCTGATCGCCACCGGTGATGCGGCGGGGACTACGGCCGGACACCTGGCCGAACTGCGCAACCAAGTAGGCGGCACCACAGGCGAGTACGGCAAGGCGCAGCAGGCATTGAACGGCCTGGCCGGCTCCGGCCGGATCGCCAGTGATTCGCTTGCCGAGGCGGCCGAAGCCGCCGTGAACCTGTCCAAGCTCACCGGCGACAGCATCGAGAACACGACCGCCAAGATCATCGCCTTGGCCAAGGCGCCGTCGGCAACGTTGGCAGAGCTGAACGAGCAGTACAACTTCCTGACGCTGGAGGTATACGACCACGTTCGCGCTTTGGAGGATCAGGGCCGCCAAACCGACGCCGCACGCCTGGCCATCAGTTCCTTCGCGGAAGTCCACAAGCAGCGTGTAGAAGAGGCCCGCCAGTCGGCCGGCTTCCTGGAACAGGCTTGGGAGGGCGTCAAGGGCGCGGTACTGCGCACCTGGCAGGCAATGAAGGACGTCGGCCGCACTGACGTGGAGGCGCGCCTCAGCTCTCTGCGTGAGGACCTGGTGTTCTTCCAGTCATTGCGGAACAGCCCGATTCCGGGTGACGCCACCCGAGGTGCGGCGGGCGAACAGCAGACCAAGGCCCGCATCGCCGCGCTGGAGTCGGAGAAGGTGGCGCTGGAGCAGCGGGCGGCGGCCGACAAGGCCAACCAGGAGGTGCAGAGCAAGGCCGTGGCTGCATCGAAGGCCATCCAGGACCAGCTCGACAGCGGCGCGCCGAAGGCTGAGAAGATGGCCAAGGCTGTCGATGAGCTGGGGAAGAAATTCCGCGCATTGCGTGACGGTGCTGCGGCGGGCAATACGGATCCGGCGCTGCTGCGCGATGTCGTGTTCGGTGCCGATGGCAGCATCAAGGGCGGCGCCTACGACAAGGCCCTCAAGCAGCTGGAGGAGCAGTACAAGGACCGCAGCCGTACGCGGAAGCCGGGTAAATCCGAAGGCGAGAAGGCCGACACTGCGGCTCAGCGCGAGCTGGACAACCTCGCCAAGCAGGTCTCCATGCTGGGCGACCTGCAGGAGGGTGAAACGAAGGCCGGCGAGGCGGCACGGATCCGCTACGAAATCGAGAACGGCGCCTACAAGAACGCCAGCGAGACGCTCAAGTCCCAACTGGTCGACCAGGCACAGTTGCTGGACAGCGAGCGCCAGCGCGTTGAGATGGCCAAGCGCATGGTCGACGTCCGCCTGCAGCTGGCCCAGCTGCAGGGAACCGGTCAGGACGCTGAGGTGGCCAAGACGGTCAAGGAGCTGGGGCGCCTGCAGCAGCAGCTGGACAACGTAGGCAGGAGCGCCGAGGCGGCCGACGTCGCCAAGCTGATGAAGCTCACCGAGGCCAGCGCCCAGCTCAAGGGTGTGCAGGAGACCTACAACCGCACGATGGGCCAGGTCGGGCTGGAGCAGCAGCGCATCCAAGTCGAACTGCAGGCTGGACTGATCACCGAAGCCGACGCCCAACAGCGCATCGTCAACCTGTACCAAGCCAAGCTGGTCACGCTGCGCGACCTGGTCCCGCAGATGCGCGCAGCAGCGACCGCGCTCGGCAATCCGGAAGCCCTGGCTGCCGTCGAACAGATCGAGTTGAAGCTGCGGGAGATGGCCGAGACCACCAATCTCCTGCAGCAGAACGTTCGCACCACATTCCAGAGCGCGTTCAAGGATGCTTTCATGTCCCTGGCGACCGGAAACGCATCCCTCGGCGAGACGGTCCGGTCCTTCTTCGTGTCCGTGTCGACCGGGCTGGCCGAGTTTGTGGCTGATCAGTGGTCGCAGGCGTTGGCTAACCGCATCACCTCGATGGTGTTCGACAAGGGCGTCGATGCCGGCACTGACGTCGCCAGTGCCGCCGCCACCCAGGCGTCTGCGGCGGCCCTGTCCAGCGCAGCCGCGGGCGTCACCGCAGGCGCCACCGCCGTGGCCACCAGCGCCACCGCACTGAGCACGTCTGGCGCTGGCCTGATCAGCGGCGCTGCCGCTGTGACCGCTGCAGCCATCCAGATGCAGTCCGCAGCGGCAGCAATGGCGGCCGCAAACGCGATCGGCGCCGCTGCCAGTTATGCCACCGGCGGCTACACCGGTCCCGGCGGCAAGTACCAGTACGCAGGCAGTGTCCATGCGGGTGAGTTCGTCCACCGCCAGGAGGTCGTGCGCCAACCGGGTGCGCTGGCGTTCCTTTCGGCCTTCAACCAGGTCGGCATGGCGGCCATCGATCGCTGGCGCGGTTACGCCGAGGGCGGCGCAGTTACGCCGATGATCGCAAACACGCCCATGTTCACCGCCTCGTCGCCTACGCCAGTGGCAGCGGCTGCGCAGCTGGGTCTGCGTGTGATCAACCAGGTGTCGCCAGACCTGCTCGACCAGTACCTGGACGACCCGGGCAGCGACACCACCGTCATCAACAAGATCAGCCGCAACTCTGCGGCGATCCGCCAAGTACTGGGACTCTGAACATGGCTTGGGCAACAGACACCGCCGCCAACATCACGGACCTCATGGCGCGCCTGCGGGACTTTCTGACTACCGACCCGGCCTTGGTGGCCGCGAACCAGCAATGGCAGGTCGTCGGGGGGGTGGCCAGCGGCCAAATTACGGCCAATGATTTCGTATCACTGAAGGGACGAGGGTTGGCCGGCGAAGATGAGATCTACCTCTCTTTGCAGGCATGGGTAGTGCCGGCGAGCAGCTACTACAACATGGCCATTCGCGGCCACGTTGCTTACAACCCCGCAATGCCGAGCATAGATCCGGCCGGCACAAATTCGAACTACGTCTCGATCCTGGGCGTGAATTCACCGATCAAGTACTGGTTCGTCGCAAACGGTCGTTGCTTCAAGGTCATCACCCGGATCAACGGTCGCTACGACGCTATGTATGCCGGCTTCATCTTGCCGGAACACCTCCCAGGGGACTGGAGCTATCCCCTCTTCATTGGTGCGTCCTACTTGGGTAGAAACGCCCAGGCATCGCTGGACACCTATATGCATTCCAACTTCTGGAATGCGAGCGCGGATAACACCAATAGCATCGCGAACAGCCAAGCGTATATATTCAGTCCGGTGCAGGCTTGGATGCCGATTCGCAACTCTTACAGTAGCGGCGCTCTATCCACGTCACGAATGACGTTGCCGTGGGCGCCTGGCGTTCGGCAGCAGAACTTCCGGAACTGTCTTGACGGTCAGCGCTGGCTGCAGCGCGGGCAACTTGTAGGCATTGGTTGGACGGCTGGCAACTATGACCGAGGTGATCAGGTCATCGACATGCCGGAACGCGGGCAGTTCTTCGGGAGTTTCGACGGCGTCTTCTACACGCCGTCCTTCGGCGCCACCGCAGAGCAAATCGTGGCAGTGAATGGCACGGATCACTTGCTGGTCCCAAACGTGTATCGAACCGGCGACGGCGAGTACGCCGCCTTTGCTCTGGAGTGAAAAATGGCGTACGCCGAGTTCAACAACATCCCGAACGTTCAGACGCTGATCGACCTGGTTGTGCAATTTGCGCAGGCCAATGGCTGGACGGTCGAGCGCAATTCTCTTTCGGGTGCCAATCGCACTGCCACGATCCGCATTCCCGGTGTTTCGGACTACGTGCATCTGTTCAATACTGACCAGCTGAGCCTGCGGTCGCGAATCTCCATCGGCTACGACGGGGGTGCGACTCCGGCGCTGCAACCGCTGGTCTCTCCTCGCGACATCTCCTCCTACGAGCTGACTGGACCCTTCCCGCGCCTGAAGCTCTTCTCCAACGAGACTGCGATTCATGTTGCGGTGGCCCAGGCCGTTGCCGGTGAGTATCGCCATCATGCCTTCGGTGTGCTGGAGAAGGCCGGCAGCTACGCTGGCGGCACCTATGTCGATGGAACCTACTGGGCTCGCACAGGTGGTTGGAGTGGTGTTCTCATCTCAAGCGGATCCAACGTCGTTCTGTTTGGCCACAACACCAGCTTTACCGGTTGTGGCCATGTTCGTGCCGATTCTATTGAAGACGACAGGAGCAATTGGTATCACCAGCTGTGCAACTACTTTGGTTCGGCGCTGGGTGTAGAAGGTCAGGCCGGTAGTGGAGTCGGCTCGATCTACCAAGCTACGACATCCAACAGCTACGACAGCATGTGGCTCGGTCGCGTTCTTGCGGGTGCGAACGACAACACGTTCTCTGGCCGTAGCGTCTTTCAGCCAATCCATCTGACTGTCAGGCGCCCTGGCACGAATCCTTACCTATCTCCGATCGGCCAGGTCATCGGCCTGCGCGCTTGCTACATGGACAGGCTGGAGCCCGAGCAGGAGGTAACGATCGGAGATGAGACTTGGGTCGTGTTCCCCTGGCTGCGCAAGTTGGCCATGAACAGCGCCACTAACGCACCGCCGGCAAGCGGCAACTATGGTTGGGCAGTGCGGAAGTCCTGATGACGATCATTCTCTCCACCCAGAGCAGCACGGGCCCGAATTGGCGCAGCGCAAACCTAGGCCTTCCGCGCACAAGGATCCCGCTACAGTTCCGCTCTGCGCTGGCAGGCATCGGTTTCTACGTGGGGCCTGGCCACGAGGCCACGGTGGTGGAACCCGAGCAGCGGTCAGCTGGTCCGAACCTCCGTAGCTCATTCGATGACTGGTACTACCGGATCCACGTCCTTCCTCTGCGCATCGACCTGGGCAACCTGGTCACCAATCAGGTGCGCTACGTGCAAGTCTGGAACTCCTACCTCCAGCAGCAGACGCTGGCCTCGGTAACCCTTGAGAACGGCGATGGCGTCGAGCTGGTAGGCCCTGGCACCCCACCATTGGCGTTTTCGGCCCTGCAGCTGCGCCGTTGGCAGCTGTCGGTCACGACCGAAGGCCCGCCGGTGATCGCGGCTACGCTGTCTTACGACTTCGTGGCCTTGGGGCGCCGCACCGTCACCATCACCGGCAATCGCATGTCGGCGTGGATGCTGCCGCCGGACTGGGAGCGTCCTGTCACCGAAACGCTGGCTTGGGCGACGGACATCCAGCAATCGGTCGGCGGCGGCGAAGCCAGATTTCCTCTGCGTGGTTCGCCGAGGCGCTCTTGGGAGTTCAGCGTGCTGGCCGACCGGCGCGAGCGCCAGGTGCTGGAACACGCTCTGTTCGACTGGTCTGCGCGTACTTGGGCACTACCGGTTTGGAACGACGTGTCGTGGCTGCGCACGCACCTGGTGCTGGGTGTCCAGTCCATTCCGGTGCACGCCGCCACCCATCGTGACTACCGGCCTGGTGGGCTGGCCATGCTCTGGAAGGACGTCACCACGTACGAGCTGGTGGAAGTGGCCGACGTTGCCGCCGACAGCCTGCAGCTGGCCCGCCCCACGGCCAATGCCTGGGCGCCAGGCACCCGCGTGCTGCCCTGCAGGACGGCTCGTATTGCCGAGACCCCCAGCCTGGAACGCGTGACCGACCAGGTCATGCGGTCGACCGTGCGCCTGGCTGCGGTAGAGACCTGCGACTGGCCAGCAGCGGCACCGGCGGCGATCTATCGCGGTCGACCTGTGCTGGAGCAGCGTCCTGACCTCGACCAGGCGCAGACGGCCGAGTTCGGTCGACAGGTGGTGGTGATCGACGGTGACATCGGTCCGATGGCGGTCGACGACATCACCGGCAAGGCGTGGCCGCTGCAGTCGCACGCCTGGCAGACCTGGGGACGCACGGAGCAGGCCAACCTGCGCAGCTTGCTGTACTGGCTGCAGGGCCGAGCGGCCGCACTGTGGGTGCCGTCTTGGGCCGACGATCTGGAGCTGGTCGAGCCAGCCTTGAGCACGTCCAGCGGGATTGTTGTGGCCTGGGTGGGTGTGGCCCGCTTCGGGCGTGCACAAGCTGGCCGTCGCCACCTGCGCATCGAACTGTTCAGTGGCCAGGTACTGTACCGGCAGTTGATTGAGGCCACCGAGCTGGATCCGCAGCGGGAGTTCCTGCAGCTGGACGTGCCACACGGGATCGCCCTGCAGCCGAGTGCCATTCGCTTGATCAGCTGGATGGTGCTGGCCCGCCTCAGTTCCGACACCGTGGAACTGTCCCATGAAACCGATGGTGAGGGCGTCGCGCGTTGCCGCGTGTCTTTCGCCGGCATTGGCGCTGAGGAGAGCGAGCCATGAGCCTGTTCTCCCGCCATGTCGAGCTGTATGAATTTGGGCGCGGTTCCCAGCGTTGGCGCTACACGTCCAGCGATCGGGTCGAGATCTACGATTCACAGCCGTTCAGCCCCGAGGCAATCAAGCGCGGTCGCCTTGGCCAGTCCGCCCAGGAGGCCAGGTCAAATCTGGAAGTGACCGTGCCGCTGTCCATCTCTTTGGCGTCGGCCCTGCGGCCGTATCCGCCGACCGATCGCATCGCCGTTCGCTGGCGGCGGATTCGGAAGAGCGACGGCGCGATCCGCGGCACCTGGAACGGCGTGCTGAGCGACTTCAGCGAGCGACAGAATGATCTGATCCTGACCTGCCAGAGCAATGCCGGCGCCGCCGCGACGAACGGCCTTCGCCGATGCTGGCAGGCGCAGTGCCCGTTCGCACTCTTTGACGCCGACTGCGGTCTGAATCCGGAGCTGTTCCGAGTCGATGGCGTGCTGTCGGCCGCATCCGCTCAGACGATTGCGTCCACTGCCTTCGCGGCAAAGCCGGACGGTTGGTTCGTGGGCGGCTTCATCAAATGGGTCCAAGGCGCGGCCGTCGAGTACCGCTTCGTGATAGGCCATGTCGGGCCGACCCTCACTCTACTCACAGCAGCGCCGCTCGCTGCCGGCGCGTTGGTGTCCGCCTACCCGGGCTGCGGTCACGCCCTGCAGATCTGCCACGAGAAGTTCAACAACGCGCCGAACTACGGCGGCCAGCACACCATCCCGCCGAAGAATCCCTTCGGCGCCGATCCCATCTTCTGAGGAGCTGCCCATGTGGGTTCAAATCGTTGTCATGATCGTGGCGTTGATCGTCAGCTACGTGATGCGGCCAAAGCCGCCGGTGCCTCGACCATCGTCGCTTGAAGACTTCAACGTGCCGACCGCCGAGGACGGCCGCGAGACGGCCATGATCTTCGGCACTGTCTGGATCGATGATCCGAACGTGCTGTGGTACGGCGACCTGCGCACTACGCCGATCAAGGTCAAGGGTGGCAAAAAGTGATGGGGTCTTCTGTCCTGGTCACCGTCGACCATGCTCGCGCAGCGAAGCTGGGAGAGCAGGCCGGCGTGTTGTGCGCCGCCGGCATCCGTACTTGGATGGAACGGCACGGCCTGAACCTGCGGCAGTTCCTGGACGAGGGGCTGCCGGTGGAGCAGTTCGAAGCGCTGGACGATGCCTTCGCTCAACGTTTGGCCGGCATTGCCCGCGAGGAGGCTGGTCGTGGGTAGTGGCAAGAAGCAAACCGTCGGCTATCGCTACTTCATGGGCCTCTATATGGGCGAATGCCTGGGGCCGGTGGATTCGCTGCGCGAGATCCGCGTTGGCGATCGCATTGTGTGGGCAGGCAACGTGGTCACTTCCCAGATCATTTCGATTTTTGCCCCGCAAGTCTTCGGCGGGGACAAGGGCGAAGGAGGCATTTCCGGCACCTTGGAGGTACGCATGGGTGAGCCCACTCAGATGCCCAGCGCCTACCTGCAGTCGCGGGTGCCGGGCCCGTGGCCAGCTGCACGCGGTCTGTTCACGACCGTCTTCAATGGCCAGGTTTCGTCCATGAACCCCTATATCAAGAACTGGACGAAGAAGGTCTCACGCTGGCGCCAAGGCTGGAAAAGAGGGCTTTGGCAGGGCGACCTGGCGCAGATCGATGAGGGAATGAACCCGGCCCACATCATCTATCAGGTCCGTACTGAGGGTATGGGCCACCCTATCGACGTAATCAACGATGAGAGCTTCCGCAAGGCAGCGCAGACGCTGAAAAACGAAGGGTTCGGCCTGTGCCTGAAGTGGGCCCGATCAGTACCTGCTGGGGAGTTCATGGACATGGTGTGCGACCACATCGGTGGTATGCGCATCGAGGATCCGGTGACAGGGCTGACCGAGCTGGTGCTGGTGCGGCCGGACTATGACCCAGCGGCCCTGGAGGAAATCGGTCCGGCGAGCATCATGGAGCTGCTGGAGTGGCAGCAGCCGATGCTTGAGAACAGCGTCAATGAAATCACGGTCGTCTACCGCGATGTCAGAACCAACAAGGATGCGGCCGTCACCTACCAAAATTTGGCGAGCGTGCAGGCGCAGGGGCGGGTCGTCAGCAGCCGCAAGAACTATCCGGGGCTGTGGAACGCCGCGCTCGCCGGACGTGTCGCGGCGCGCGAGGTGGCCGCCGTGAGCAGTTTGCCGTGCAGGGTCAGGATTCGCGTGCGCCAGGACGCCGGGCCGTTCAAACGCGGGCAGGTCCGAGCCTTGTCGTGGCCACGGCGCGGCGTGGTCCGCATGCCCGTGCGCGTCTTGGACGTCGACGAAGGGACGCAGACCGACACGGCTGTGGTGCTTACCGTGGTCCAGGACGTTAGCGGCATGACCGCAGCCAGTTACATCCAGCCTTCGGAGAATGCTTGGGTGGAGCCGGATACCAAGCCCAAGCCCGTCACCGTGCAGCGCCTACAGGAGGCCAGCTACCGCGACCTTGCCGCCACCCTTGCGGCAGCGGAGCTGACTGCCGTGCCGGCGGATGTTGGCTTCCTGACTTCTATCGGCGTGCGGCCGTCCTCGGTGGCATTCGGCTACACCCTGCAGACCCGGCTGGGTAGCGCCGCGTTCGCGGAGGTGGGCGTGGCCGACTTCGCCCCCACCGGCCTGCTGATCACCGCCATGACGGCCACCACCACGGCCATCGCCCTGTCCGCCGGCGTCAGCCTGGACGCAGTCGCAATTGGCACCGAGGCGCTCATTGATGACGAGCTGGTGCGCGTGGTGGCCCTCGACCCGGTGGCAGCCACGCTCACCGTGGCCCGTGGTTGCGTCGACACCGTGCCAGCGGCGCACGCGGTCGGAACGCGGGTGTGGTTCACCGACGAGTACGTCGGCTTCGACACACGCGAGTACCTGGCCAATGAATCGCCCCAGGCGAAGCTGCTCACCCGCACCAGCCAGGGGGAGCTGAACCCTGACCTGGCCGCCGCTATCGGTCTGACGGTGCAGCGTCGCCAGATCCGCCCGTATCCACCCGGTCGGCTGCGCGTACAAGGCGAGGCCTACCCGCCGGAGGTGTGGACCGCCGGCGCCGCGCTTACGGTGCAGTGGGCGCATCGCGACCGTCTCCTGCAGGCTGATCAGCTGATCGACACCGAGCAGGGCAGCATCGGCCCCGAACCGGGTACTACCTACACCGTCCGCTGGTACCTCGCCGGCGCGCTGGCCCGGACGCAGGCCACCATCAGTGGCACGACCGACACCTACACGCCGCCCGCCGGCAGCGGTGGAAAGCAGATCCGTGTCGAGGTCGAAGCCATCCGTGATGGCTACCGCAGCTGGCAGATCCAGCAGCACACCTTCCTGTACCGCGCGCAGCTGGTGACCGAGGCAGGCGATCGCCTGGTCACCGAAGCGGGCGACCCCCTGATTCTGGAGTAACGAAAATGGTCGACGTAAAGATTTCTGGCCTGCCGGCTGCCGCCGCGCTCACCGGCAATGAGGCGATTCCTGCTGTCCAAGGGGGCGGCAGCGTGAAGGTCCTGGTCAGTGCGATTCGGGCCGGAATGGCATCGGACAGCGGTGTGGTTCATACGATGGGTGATGAGACGATCGGTGGCGTAAAGACCTACACGGCCAATAGCAACTGGAACCTTTCCGCCAACGGCCGGATCGTGTACGGCGAACCCGGTGGCGACTCGGCAGGTATTTCGCTGTTCCGTGGTGATTGGAATGCTGGGGCTGCGCGCCGCTCGGACATTCGCGCTCGATCCGGTGACCTATTGCTCGGCTGCGGCTCCGCATCGGACAACGCAGCGCCTGTGAACTGGGTCAGCATCGGCCCGGCCCATGTGCGGCCGACTATCCCGGGAACATTGAACCTCGGCACTGTCGGCAACGCCTGGCTCAACACGTTCACCGCCGAGCTGACCATGACCGGGGACGACGCAGCGAAGGCCCGCTCGCGCACCAGCCTCCAGGCTGCAGGCCTGGTGGGGGACGAGACCATTGCCGGCGTCAAGACCCTCACCGGTAGCCAGCTACGCATGAGTTCGCCCTTCCCGGGCACCTGGTACAACGAGATCGGCGGCAATTTCTCCTTGTATGAGGTCCTGGACGGGGACATCAAACAGTGGCAGGTGCGCAACAACGGTTACGAAAATTCCGTGATCATTGATATGCCGTTGCGCATTGAGCTGGCCAACAAGGTCATCACCACCGACTACGTGGTGCGGCCGCGCACTACCAACAAGGATGACCTGGGCACGGGCACGTTCGCCTACCGCAATCTGTTCGTCCAGAACGCCCCGGTCACTGGCTCGGACAAGCGGAAGAAGAAGAACCTCCGCCACATGACGGATACCGAAGAAGCCGCGTTCTTGGCGATCGCGGAGCTTGAGTCTGTCTGGGAGTGGGAGACCGGCGACCGCATTCACGGCGGCCCGACTGTGCAAGATGCTTGCGACGTGATGGTGACGCATGGCCTCGACTCCTGGGCCTACAGCTGCTTCTGCCACGACAGCTGGCCGGCGAAAGAGGCTGTCTGGCGCGAGTGGCCAGCGCAGGAGGAGGTCTGGGAGGAATGGCCCGCGCAAGATGCGGTCTACGAGGTAGTGCCGGCCGCCTACGGTGACGAAGGGGAGATGTTGGCCCCCGAGATCCACATCATGGTTTCACCGGCCATTGAGGCCGGGCGCCGGCTCATCAGCGGGGCTGTGGAAGCCGGCCGCGAGCTGCTGGAGCCGGCTGTCGAAGCGGGTGAGTCCTTCAGCTTCCGCGTGGGCGAGCTGCACGCATGGATGCTGGCGGCAATGGCACGTCGGGACCGCCGCGAGCGAGAGGCGGCCGAGCTGCGCCTGGCCAGCATCGAGCAGCGCCTGGCTGTCCTTGAGGCCGGAAAGTAGTTCAAGAACTGGGCGCCGGCCGATCAGCGGGAACTGATCGGCCGACGCCGCAACACACGCGACAGCCCGCGTGCAATTGGCCAAGGCCCAGCCCCCTCGCGCGGGGAGGCTCAGTCTGGCCGTGATCCATCGCAGAGGCTGAGAATGAAGACCACAACGCTGTTCCCCTGGCCGGGCGGGAAGACCCGCCTACTACCGCACCTGCTGCCCCTGGTGGCCGAGAACCCCCACCGCACCTATGTCGAGGCGTTCGCTGGTGGCGCGGCTCTGCTGTTCGCCAGGGAGCCGGCCAGGGCTGAAGTCCTGAACGACTGCCACGGCGAGCTGGTGCGCCTGTATCGGGTGGTGGCCAACCACCTAGAAGAGTTCGTCCGCCAGTTCAAATGGGCGCTGACGAGCCGCGAGATGTTCCGCTGGTGCCAGCTCCAGCACCCGGACACCCTGACCGACATCCAGCGTGCCGCACGCTTCTATTACCTGCAGCGACTGGCATGGGGTGGCAAGGCGACTGGCCAGACCCCCGGTTTCGGCCGGGGCGGCAAGGGCCTCAACCTGCTGCGCATTGAGGAGGATCTGAGCGCTGCACACCTCCGGCTTCACAAGGTCACCGTTGAGCACCTGCCCTGGCAGCAGTGCGTGGCCAAGTACGATGCCGCCGACAGCCTGTTCTTCCTCGATCCGCCGTACTGGGAGACCGAGGGGTACGGCGCTCCCTTTGGCATGGACCAGTACCAGGAGCTGGCCCGTCAGATGGCCGGGCTGCGTGGCGCGGCCATCCTGACGATCAACGACCACCCGGACATGCGGGAGGTCTTCAGTCAGTTCAGGGCCCGGGTGGTGCCAATCCGCTACACCATCGGCCGCCAGGCTGTTCAGCGGCGGGAGCTGATCTACACGACCTGGTAGGGGAGCCAGTGCGCGGGGCGGTTTCCGCCCCGTGCAATTTCATTCCGCTGGGCGCAACATTGGTGGCCCACCGCTTATCTCACCAGCGGCGGGCGATTTATCGCGCGCCGTTACACCGATGCTTTCACCGATTCCGACCCTGCAGGTCGCCCTGCCCGTCCCCCTGCCCCGCCTGTTCGACTACCTGTCGCCGGAGGGTGAGGCTCCCGCGGTGGCGGTTGGCTGCCGCCTGAAGGTGCCATTCGGCAACCGCGAGCTGATCGGCGTGGTGGCCGGCCACGGCCAGACCGACGACGGCCAGGGCCTGCGCCAGGCGCTGGCGTGGTGCGACCCGCAGCCGCTGCTGCAGGGCGAGCTGTGGCAGAGCCTGCAGTGGCTGTCGCGCTATACCCATGCGCCGCTGGGCGAGGTGCTGAGCACCGCACTGCCCGGCCCGCTGCGCCATGGTGAAGCCCTGCCCGACACCCATCACTGGGGCTGGCAGCTGACCGCCGAAGGACGCCTGCAGCGCGGGAAGCTGCGCGCTGGCAGCCGCCCCCGGCAACTGGCCGAGCTGCTGGCCGAGGCCACAGTGGACGAAGACGTGCTGGGTGAACGCATGCAGGACTGGCGCACCGCTGCGCGCAGCCTGGCCAAGCGTGAGCTGGCCGAGCGCGTCGCCCTGAGTGTGGCCCCGCAACACGCGCAACCGCTGCCCGGCCCCACCCTCAATCCGGACCAGGCCGAGGCCGTGGCCGCGATCAACGCCACCGAGGGTTTCCAGCCGTTCCTGCTGGATGGCGTGACCGGCAGCGGCAAGACCGAGGTGTACCTGCAGGCGATCATCCATTGCCTGGCACAGGGCAAGCAGGCGCTGGTGCTGGTGCCGGAAATCGGCCTGACTCCGCAGACCCTGGCACGCTTTCGCGGCCGTCTCGGCATCGCCGTGCACGCGCTGCATTCGGGCTTGAACGACAACGAGCGCGCACGCGTCTGGGCGGCCGCCTCTCGCGGTGAAGCTCGGGTCATCGTCGGCACCCGCTCGGCGGTGTTCACGCCATTGCCGCAAGCCGGCCTGCTGATCGTCGACGAGGAACACGACGGCAGCTACAAGCAGCAGGACGGCATCCGCTATCACGCTCGCGATTTCGCTCTGGTGCGGGCCAAGGCATTGGGCATCCCGGTGCTGCTGGGCAGCGCCACGCCGTCGCTGGAAACCCTGCACAACGCCTATGCCGGGCGCTACACCCACCTGCGCCTGAAGCAGCGTGCCGGCGACGCACGGCCACCGCGCGTGCGCATCCTGGATGTACGCAAACGGCCGCTGCATGACGGTTTGTCGGCCGACGTACTGGCCGGCATCGGCGAGCATCTCAAGCGCGGCCAGCAGGTGCTGGTATTCAAGAACCGCCGCGGTTACGCGCCGGTGCTGCTGTGTCATGACTGCGGCTGGACCGCGCCCTGCAACCGCTGCGATGCTCCGATGACCGTGCATGGTGGCGGCCGTCGCCTGCAATGCCACCACTGCGGTGCGCGGCAACCGGCACCGCTGGCCTGCCCGGCCTGCGGCAGCCTGGCGCTGCAGCCGCAGGGTATCGGCACCGAACGCCTGGAAGAGCACCTCACTGCGGCCTTCGCCGAATTCCCGGTGGTGCGCATCGACCGCGGCACCACCTCGCGACGCGACGCGCTGGAACAGCAGCTGGCGAAACTGGGCGATCAGCCCGGCATCCTGGTCGGCACGCAGATCCTGGCCAAGGGCCACGACCTGCCCAAGCTGACTCTGGTGGTGGTGGTGGGCATCGACGAAGGGCTGTTCTCGGCCGACTTCCGTGCCAGTGAAAAACTGGCACAGCAGCTGATCCAGGTCGCTGGCCGCGCCGGCCGCGCACGCGATCCCGGCGAAGTCTGGCTGCAGACCCACCATCCCGGGCATCCGTTGCTGGAAACGCTGGTGAGCGGCGGCTACCACCCGTTCGCGCAGGCCGAGTTGAACCAGCGCGAGGCGGCTGGATTCCCACCGTTCGCACATCTGGCGCTGATGCGTGCCGAAGCCCAGCAGGTGGAGCACGCCAATGCCTTCCTGCTGGCCGCGCGGCAGTTGCTGGGCGAACAGAACGCGGTCGAGGCCTACGGGCCGATGCCGGCGCCGATGCCGCGCCGCGCCGGCTACCAGCGCACCCAGCTGCTGCTGTCTGCGCTGCAGCGGCCGCCGTTGCATGGCGTGCTTTCGCACTTGGTGCCGCAGTTGTACGCGCTGCCGGAAGCACGCAAGGTGCGCTGGTCGCTGGACGTGGATCCGACGGATCTGTATTGAGGGCACGCGGACGGTAGCGCCGGGCCATGCCCGGCGGATTTCTGCGCGCACCGCGTCCGCCGGGCATGGCCCGGCGCTACCGTTTCCGCTTACGTCAGCGGCGACATCACGCCGCGCTGGTACGCCGGGCGTTCGCGCAGGCGCGCGTACCAGTCGGCCAGGTGCGGCAGTTCCGGGCGCTGGATCGGCAGTTCGAACCACGCGTAGATCAGCGAACCCAGCGGGATATCGCCCATCGCGAACGTCTCGCCCGACAGCCACGGCTGCCTGGCCAGCGTGGCGTCAGCCATCGCCAGGTAGTCACCGGCACGCACGATGGCGGCGTTGATCCGTGCTTCGTCGCGGTCCGCCGGGGCGGTGCGCATGATGCCCCAGATCAGGTCGGTGTACAGCGGCGCCATCCGCGAAGTGCTCCAGTCCATCCACTTCTCGGCCTGGGCGCGTTCCATCGGGTCCTCGGCGTACAGCGTGCCCAGCGCGTAACGCGCGCTCAGGTAGCGCACGATGGCGTTCGATTCCCACAGCGGCAGGCCGTGGTCCTCGATCACCGGCACCAGGCTGTTGGGATTCATCGCCTGGTATTCCGGCGTCTGCGTGCCGCCGTGGCTGCCACCGACTTCGATGGACTCATACGGCAGGCCGATCTCCTCGGCGCACCACAGCACCTTGCGGACGTTGCTGGAATTGCGACGGCCCCAGATCTTCAACATGCGGGTTTTCCTTGCTGGCAATGCGAGCGGCAACGATACGCCTGATCGGCATGCGGATGTGCGAGTGGCATGACTCCCTCGCGCACCCGCCGGGCATGGCCCGGCGCTACCGGTTCTTCTGGCGCTACCGGTTCTTCTTCGGCAGCGCGCGCACGTAGGAGGACTTGCCGTCCTTTTTCAGCTCGAACAGGCCAATCGCGGCCAGCAGGTCGCTGAGCTTGCCGTAACCGTAGTTGCGCGGGTCGAACGAGGCCTGGTTGCCGATCTGGCTGCCGACCGGGCCCAGGTGCGACCAGCCATCCTCGCCCTCGGCCGAGGACACCGCACGTCGCAGCATCTTCACCAGACGCGTATCGCTGCGCATTTCCGCGCCGCTCTTGCGCGGACGCGCATCGTCGTTGGCCACCGGCTCGTTCGGTGCCTGTTCGTTCGATGACTGTTCCGCATCCTGCACGCTGGCATGAGTCTGCCCCAGCGCTTCCAGATAGGTGAACTTCGAGCATGCGTTGACGAACGGCTCCGGCGTCTTCTTTTCGCCGAAGCCATAGACCTTCACGCCATCGGTCAGCAGGCGCATCACCATCGGGGTGAAATCGGCATCGCTGGACACGATGGCGAAGCCATCCAGATTGCGCGCGTACAGCAGGTCCATGGCATCGATCACCATCGCCATGTCCGAAGCATTCTTGCCCTTGCTGTAGGCGAACTGCTGGATCGGACGGATCGCGTACTCGTGCAGCACCGCCTCCCATCCCTTCAACCGTGGGCTCTTCCAGTTGCCATAGGCACGGCGAACGTTGGCCACGCCGTAGCGGGCGACTTCGGCCAGGACTTCGTCGATTTTCGATGCCGGCGCATTGTCGGCGTCGATCAACAGGGCGATGCGCTTTTCCGGTTCGCTCATGGATTCCTCGCGGGCGGTTGCCTGAACCCGAGTATCGCCGATCCGCGCAGGCGCTGACGTGACAACCGCCTGCCGTGCGAAGATGCCAAGCGCTTCCCCCATGCCCCCACTGGAGTGAGTCGATGAGTCGCGAGCGCGTTCCCCACCTGGTTGTTGTCGGCGGCGGTTTTGCCGGTCTCTGGGCCACCCGTGCCCTGGCCCGCGAGCGCATACGCATCACCCTGGTCGACCGCCGCAACCACCATCTGTTCCAGCCGCTGCTGTACCAGGTGGCCACCGCCGGCCTGTCCGCGCCGGATATCGCCGCACCGCTGCGCCACATCCTCGGCCACCAGCGCAATGTGGAAGTCCGTCTCGGCGAAGTGGTCACCATCGACAAGCAGGCTCGACAGATCCGCATGGCCGATGGCAGCACGCTGGACTACGACACCCTGCTGCTGGCCACGGGCGCCACCCACGCCTACTTCGGCAACGACCAGTGGGCCGATGATGCCCCCGGCCTGAAGACCCTGGACGATGCCATCGCGCTGCGCCGCAAGCTGCTGCTGGCGTTCGAACGTGCCGAGGCCGAACCGGACCCGGCGAAGAAGGCGGCGTGGCTGAGCTTCGCCGTGGTCGGCGGTGGCCCCACCGGTGTTGAACTGGCCGGCACCCTGGCAGAGATCGCACGGCATACGCTGCGCAACGAGTTCCGCCACATCGACCCGGCCAGCGCCAAGGTGCGGCTGGTCGAGGCCGGGCCGCGCGTGCTGTCCTCGTTCCCGGAAGTGCTTTCGCTGAAGGCGCGCCGGCAGCTGGAAAAACTGGGCGTGGAAGTGTTGACCGGTACCCCGGTGAGCGACATCGACAGCCAGGGCTTCAAGCTCGGTGATCAGTTCGTGCCGGCGCGCACCGTGGTCTGGGCCGCCGGTGTGGCTGCTTCACCACTGGCGCGTACACTGGACGTGCCGCTGGACCGCGCCGGCCGCGTGCAGGTGCAACCAGACCTGACACTGCCTGGCCATCCGGAGCTGTTCGTGGCCGGCGATCTGGCCGTGCTGAACCAGGCCAACGGCAAGCCGGTACCCGGCGTTGCGCCCGCCGCCAAGCAGATGGGCAAGTACGTGGCCGAGGTGCTCCGCGCGCGCCTGCACGACAAGCCGGCGCCAGGTCCCTTCAAGTACGCCGACTTCGGCAACCTCGCCACCATCGGCCGCATGGCTGCAATCGTGCACCTGGGCAGGCTGCAGCTCTCGGGCATCCTCGCCTGGTGGTTCTGGCTGGCCGCGCACGTGTTCTTCCTGATCGGTTTCCGCAACCGCATCGTGGTGCTGCTGAACTGGGCCGTGGCGTACTGGAGCTACCAGCGCAGCGCGCGCATCATCTTCGGTGATGATCAGGAAGACCGGCGGCCGAGGCGCTAGGGCCGCACGCATGTTCCTGTAGAGCCGAGCCCATGCTCGGCTCACGGCGCCTTCGGCTTCGGGTACCACATCGCGTTGACGATCACCCAGCGCTGGTCGAAGCGCCCCATGTGGAAGTAGTCGACGAACCACGGCGTTTCCAGCCGCACCGAGGCCGCGTTGCCGGTCACGTCCAGCACCGTGCAGCGGCGATCCCATTGATCTTTCGGGGTCTTCAGCGCGCCCTGCTTCGTCAGCGAGACCAGTTCTTCCTTCGACATCCGGCGCAGGCCCAGGCGTTCGTCCGGTGTATCACCGAGCACCGCACGTTTGGCCAGGTCCGGGTGCAGGGAACGGGCGACACGCTGCGGGTCGGCCTCCAGCTGGCCATCCACGTAGTCATGGCAGGTGGCTTCGATGGCTGCGATCGTGGCGGCGTCGGCGGCAGGGCTTGCTGCTGCGGAAAGTGCGAACAACAGGGCAACGGTGGACATCCGGGTCTCCAGCGCTGAAGGCTGGGCGATCATGGCATGGCCGGATGCGCCCCATCCACGCATGGCGTGGATCTACTGCAACAGCCAGGCCAGTTTGCGTTCGCGCGGCTGCCGCTTGAGCTCCCATTCGGCACGTGAGGCCGCTGCTCGGTCCGGGTACTCGCGCACCGCCAGGACCCGCAGTGGTGGCCGCGACCGGGTGTAACGCGCGCCCTTTCCGGCCTGGTGGGCAGCGAAACGCGCGTCCACGTCGGTGCTGATGCCGGCGTAGTAGCTGCCATCGCGGCATTCGAGCAGGTACAGGAACCACGGGCGGAGGGACGGTGCCATGCCCGGATTATGCCGTGATGCACTGCAGCGGATATACTGGCGCCCGAATGCAGGAGAGAGGCGCCGCGCTGGCGCCCGCCGAAGGCGCAGGCTCCCATGATCGCTCAGGCCGGTGGGCTGGAATCCCACCAACCATGCATTCGACTCGCCGAGCTGGAGAGAGGTCACCGGGCACGCCCGGGACGATCCGCCGAAGGGGCACGCGGCCCATGCCGCTGAACTCTCAGGCAAAAGGACAGCGGGAGCGGCACCGGTCATCGTCATCCCGTCATTGCGCAGGCAATGGCGATAGTGGCGCATGGCCGGCCCCACCGCGCCCGGAGCCTGTCCCATGCTGTTGTCCATCATCTACCTGATCGCTATTTCCGCCGAAGCCATGACCGGCGCGCTGTCCGCCGGCCGCCGCCGCATGGACCTGTTCGGTGTGGTCATGATCGCCTGCGTCACCGCCCTCGGCGGCGGATCACTGCGCGACATCCTGCTCGGCCACTATCCGCTGGGCTGGGTGAAGCATCCCGAGTACCTGGGCTTCACCGTGTGTGCGGCGCTGATCGCCACCTGGGTCGCACGCTGGATGCACCACTTCCGCCGCACCTTCCTGGTGCTCGATGGCCTGGGCCTGATCGCCTTCACCCTGATCGGCTGCTCGATCGCACGTGAGGCCGGCCATGCCATGCCGATCGTGCTGATTGCCGGCATGCTGACAGGCGCCTTCGGCGGCGTGCTGCGCGACATCCTCTGCAACGAGGTGCCGCTGATCTTCCAGAAAGAGCTGTACGCGATCATCGCGCTGCTGACCGGCGCGGCCTACCTGTTGCTGCTGCACTGGGGCGTGGCCGACGCTACCGCGATCCTGTGCTGCCTGGGCGGCGGCTTCGCGCTGCGCCTGCTGGCGATCCACTACCGCTGGGAAATGCCGAAGTTCGTCTATCACGACGAAGTGCATTGATTGCTTGATGGTAGTGCCGGCCGCTGGCCGGAAACACGGCACACGCCCGCAGATTCCAGCCGGTTGCAGGCCAGCGGCCGGCACTACCGATTGCGTTGCATGACGTTGGTCATGCGGCATTGGCCGGGGTGATTGGCTACCATTGTCGCCCCGTCGCTGCCGCGACGGCATCCAGCCACGCCGCGCCCGCGGCCCCGCCAGACACTCCCTCCCCGCTGCCCGTGGTGCCGTGAACGCACCGACGGGCCCGCATGTCCCTGCGCGCGCAGGGCGCAGGATGCCCCATGTCTGTCGCCGAAAACTCCCGCTTCCGTCGTGCCCGCCCGTTGCTGATCGTGCTGGGCGTTGCCCTTGCCGGCGGCCTGCTGTGGGGGTTCTGGCCACGCACGGAGGCCGGTGCCGGCGACGATGCACCCGGCAAGACGGTACCCGTGCGCATCGCCCGCGCCAGCGCCGAGCCGCTGGTGCTGCGCCTGAAGGCGGTCGGTACGGTCACGCCGCTGCACAGCGTGGTGGTACGCAGCCGCGTGGACGGCGAACTGCTGCGACTGCATTTCCAGGAAGGCCAGCAGGTGAAGGCCGGCGATCTGCTGGCGCAGATCGACCCGCGCCCGTATGAAGTGAAGCTGGCGCAGGCCAAGGGCACCCAGCAACAGAACCTGGCCGAGCTGGAGAACGCCGAGCGCCAGCTGCAGCGCTACCGCGAACTGCAGAAGCAGAACTACGTGTCCGGGCAGGAACTGAGCGACCAGCAGAGCAAGGTGCGCCAGCTGCAGGGCCGCCGCCTCAGCGATCAGGCGTCTGTTGACGAGGCGCGCCTGCAGCTGCAGTACACCCGCATCACCGCACCGGTCAGTGGCCGCGTCGGGCTGCGCCGGTTGGACGTGGGCAACCTGGTACGCGCCAGCGATGCCGAAGGCCTGGTGACGCTGGCACAGACCGCACCGATCAGCGTTCTGTTCACCGTGCCCGAACCCGAGCTGCCGGCGCTGCTCGATGCCGTGCAGGTGCAACCGGCGCTGGCAGTGGAAACCTGGGACCGCGAAGAAGGCCGGCAGCTTGCCAGTGGCGCGCTGTCCAGTGTCGACAACCGCATCGATACCGCCACTGGCACGCTGAAACTGCGTGCGCACTTCGACAACCACGATCTGGCGCTGTTCCCCAACCAGTTCGTCAACGTCCGCCTGCAACTGGGCGAGCAGCGCGCGCTGCTGATTCCCGATGCCGCCGTGCAGTTCGGCAGCCAGGGCAACTACGTGCATATCGTCGACAAGGACAACAAGGCACAGCGCCGCAACGTGGTGCTCGGTCCGGCCGACGATGGACGCGTGGCCGTGCGCTCCGGACTGGTGGCCGGCGACCAGGTGGTGATCGAAGGCATCGACGGGCTGGAAGACGGCACGGCGGTGGAGATCATCACCGAGGAGGCCGCGATCAAGGCCGGCGCATGAATCTCTCGCGCCCGTTCATCCTGCGCCCGGTCGCAACGACTCTCCTGATGGTGGCGTTGCTGCTGTCCGGTGTACTGGCCTACCGCCTGCTGCCGGTGGCAGCGCTGCCGCAGGTCGACTATCCGATCATCCAGATCACAACGCTGTATCCGGGGGCCAGCCCGGAACTGACCACACGCACCATCACCGCGCCGCTGGAACGCCAGCTCGGGCAGATTCCCGGTCTGAAACAACTGTCGTCGACCAGTTCCGGCGGCGCCTCGGTCATTACCCTGCAGTTCGGGCTGGAGGTGTCGCTGGGCGTGGCCGAGCAGGACGTGCAGGCCGCCATCAACGCGGCAGGCAGCTTCCTTCCCGGAGACCTGCCGGTACCGCCGGTGTACCGCAAGGTCAACCCGGCCGACACACCGATCCTGACATTGGCGGTGACCTCGCAGGGACTGTCGCTGCCGCAGGTGCACGATCTGGTCGATACGCGCATTGCCCAGCGTCTGGCGCAGCTGCCCGGCGTCGGGCTGGTCAGCCTGGCCGGCGGCCAGCGCCCTGCGGTGCGCATCCAGGTCAATCCAGCGGCACTGGCCGCCAACGGCCTGGGCATGGACCACATCCGTACCGCGATTGCTGCGGCCAACGTCAACCTGCCCAAGGGCAGCTTCGATGGCCCGATCCGAGCGGTGATGCTCGACGCCAACGATCAGATGCGCAGCGTGGCCGAATACCGCGCGCTGGTACTGGCCTGGCATGACGGCGCGCCACTGCGGCTGGGCGATGTGGCCACCATCAGCGATGGCGCTGAGAACCGGCAGCTGGCCGCCTGGAGCGGCACTACGCCGGCAGTTCTGGTGAACATCCAGCGCCAGCCCGGTGCCAACGTGATCGCCGTGGTCGAGCAGGTGCGAGCATTGCTGCCGCAGCTGCAGGCCACGCTGCCGGCCGGCGTGCAGATGGACGTGCTGAGTGACCGCACCGAATCGATCCGCGCGTCGGTGCGCGGCGTGCAGAAGGAACTGGTGCTGGCCATCGCGCTGGTGGTGCTGGTCACCTGGGTGTTCCTGCGCAATCTGCCGGCCACACTGATTCCCAGCGTTGCAGTGCCGCTGTCGCTGGTCGGCACCTTCTCGGTGATGCTGCTGGCCGGCTATTCGCTCAACAACCTCACGCTGATGGCACTGACCATCGCCACCGGCTTCGTGGTGGACGACGCCATCGTGATGCTGGAGAACATCGCCCGCCATCTGGAGGACGGCGAAAGCCCCCGCGAGGCGGCGCTCAGGGGTGCAGCGGAAATCGGCTTCACTCTGGTCTCCTTGACGGTCTCGCTGATCGCGGTACTGATCCCGCTGCTGTTCATGGCCGACCTGGTGGGCGCGCTGTTCCATGAGTTCGCGGTGACGCTGGCGGTAGCCATCGGCATCTCGCTGCTGGTCTCGCTGACGCTGACGCCGATGCTGTGCGCGCGCTTCCTGAAGCCGCATGCGAAGGGGTCAGAGCCCCACGGGGATCTGACCCCGGCCCAGGGGTCGGATCCAGCCAGGGCTCCGACCCCAAAACAAGATGTCTTCGACCGCGTCATCACCCTTTACGACCGCCAGCTGCGCTGGGTGCTGCAGCGCCAGCCGCTGATGCTGCTGGCCACGGTGGCGACGCTGGCACTGACCGTAGCGCTGTACTTCGCCGTGCCCAAGGGTTTCTTCCCGGTGCAGGATGCCGGCCTGGTGCAAGGCATCAGCGAGGCGCCACAGGCTATCTCGTTCCAGGCCATGCGCGAGCGCCAGCAGGCGCTGGCGGCGGCCATCGAAGCCGACGAGGCAGTGGCCAGCGTCTCGTCCTACATCGGCGTGGACGGCAACAACGCCACGCTCAACACCGGCCGCCTGCTGATCGAACTGAAATCGCATGGCGACCGCGACGGTGCCGCCGTCGTGATGGAACGGCTGCAGCAGCGCGTGGCGAAGATTCCCGGCATCATCCTGTACCTGCAACCGGTGCAGGAACTGGGCATCGAAGACCGCATCAGCCGCAACCAGTACCAGTTCACCCTGACCACGCCGGATCTGGAAGCGCTGGAAAGCTGGACACCGAAGCTTCTGCAGGCCTTGCGCCAGTCGCCGGCGCTGCGTGATGTGTCCAGCGATCTGCAGATGCAGGGGCGGCAGGCGCGCGTGGCGATCGACCGCGATGCGGCGGCGCGCCTGGGCGTAAGCGTGGAAGCGGTAGCCGATGCCCTGTACGACGCCTATGGGCAGCGCCAGATTTCAACCATCTTCACCCAGGCCAGCCAATACCGGGTGGTGCTGGAAGCCGATCCGTCGCGCCAGCCGGGACCGGAAGCCATCACCGGCCTGCGCGTGCGCAACAGCGCCGGGCAGACCGTGCCGCTGGGTTCGGTAGCGCGTGTAGAGGTGGGTCCGTCCGCGCTGCTGCGCAATCACGTGGGCCAGTTCCCGGCGGCTACGCTTTCGTTCAATCTCGCCCCGGGCGCTTCGCTGGGCGAAGCGGTGGATGCCGTGCTCGCCGCGCGCGCGCAGGTGAATCTGCCGCAGAGCATCGAACTTCGCCTGCAGGGCGCGGCGGCCGCCTTCAGCAGCTCGCTATCGTCCACGTTGTGGCTGATCCTGGCGGCCGTGGTAGTGATGTACATCGTGCTGGGCGTGCTCTACGAGAGCTTCATCCATCCCATCACCATCCTGTCCACCCTGCCCTCGGCCACCGTGGGTGCATTGGCCGCACTGTGGCTGAGCGGACGCAGCCTGGATCTGATCGCGGTGATCGGCATCGTGCTGCTGATCGGGCTGGTGAAGAAGAACGCGATCATGATGATCGACTTCGCGCTGGACGCGCAGCGCACACGCGGCATGTCACCACGCGAGGCGATCCATCAGGCCGCGCTGCTGCGCTTCCGGCCGATCCTGATGACCACGCTGGCCGCACTGTTCGGCGCGGTACCGCTGATGCTGGCCAGCGGTTCCGGCGCCGAGCTGCGGCAGCCACTGGGCTGGGTGATGGTGGGCGGACTGCTGGTCAGCCAGGTATTGACGCTGTTCACCACGCCGGTGATCTACCTGGCCTTCGACCGCCTGCAGCGTGGCCGTGCAGCGGCCCCGACGGGCGCTGACGAGGCACGCGCGTGACCCCCATCGCGCGCCTGGCGCAGGCCTGCGTGCAGCGCCCGGTAGCAACGATCCTGCTGGCGGTGGCACTGGTGCTGGCCGGCCTGCTGGCGCTGCGGCTGTTGCCGGTGGCGCCGCTGCCACAGGTGGACTACCCAGCCATTGAAGTCAGTGCCAGCCTGCCCGGCGCCTCGCCCGAATCGATGGCCGCCACCGTGGCCACGCCGTTGGAGCGTGCGCTGGGCAGCCTGCCCGGCATCTCGCGCATCGATTCGGCCAGCACCCAGGGCCAGACCCAGATCGAACTGAAGTTCGTGCTCGGCCGTGATATCGATGAGGCCGCACGTGAAGTGCAGGCCGCGATCAACCTCGCTCGCGGCCAGCTGCCCAGTGGCATGCCGGGCATGCCGCAGTACCGCAAGGTGAATCCTTCGCAGGCACCGATCCTGGCACTGGCACTGACTTCGGACACGCGCTCGCCAGGCCAGCTGTATGACCTGGCCTCCACCGTGCTGGCGCAGAAGCTGTCGCAGGTACCAGGCGTGGGCGAAGTGCAGGTGGGCGGCAGTGCCTTGCCGGCAGTGCGTGTGTCGCTGGATCCGAACGCACTGAACCACGCCGGGCTGGCGCTGGAAGACGTAGCCCAGGTCATCGCCCGCGCCAATGCGGTGCGCCCGTTGGGTGCGGTGGGGGATGCGCACCAGCAGTGGCAGCTGGAAGCGCCACTGCAGCTGCGCCAGGCCGCGCAGTATCGCGAGTTGGCTCTGAAGGTGAGCGACGACCGCACGCTGCGGCTGGGCGATGTAGCCGCCGTTGCCGATGGCGTGGAGGACCGCTATGCCAGCGGCTTCCACAACGAACGCCCGGCCGTGCTGCTGATCGTCAGCCGCCAACCCGGCGCCAACATCATCGCTACCGTCGATGCCATCCAGGCGCAGCTGCCCCAGCTGCATGCACTGCTGCCCTCCGGCGTGGACATGCGGCTGGTGATGGACCGCTCGCCGGTAATCCGCGCCACCCTGCATGAGGCAGAGCTCACCCTGGTGCTGGCGATCGTATTGGTGGTGCTGGTGGTGCTGGCCTTCCTCGGCCACTGGCGTGCTGCACTGGTGCCCAGCGTGGCGATCCCGGTGGTGCTGTTCGGTACGCTGGCGCTGATCGCGCTGATGGGCTTCTCGCTCAACACGCTCTCGCTGATGGCGTTGATTGTCGCGGCGGTGCTGGTGGTGGACGATGCCATCGTGGTGCTGGAGAACATCGCCCGCCATCGCGAACTCGGCGCGGACCGCTGGCAGGCGGCGGTGCGTGGCGCATCGGAAGTCGGTGCCACGCTGCTGTCGATGAACGTTGCACTGGCCGTGGTGTTCGTCGCCATCCTGTTCCTGGATGACTTCGTCGAACGCCTGTTCCGCGAATTCTCGCTGACCCTGGTGGCGGCAATGACGGTCTCCGTGCTGGTCGCGCTGAGCCTGGTTCCGATGCTGTGTGCACGATTGTTCGTGGATGCCGCGCAGCAACCCTCGCGTTGGCAGCGCGGCAGCAATGCACTGTTCGAGCGCGTGCGCGGCGCTTACCTGCGCACGCTGCAGGCCAGCCTGCGCCGGCTGCGCTGGCCGTTGCTGGCCTTCATTGCAGTCATCGCGCTCAACACGTGGCTGTTCCAGCAGGTGCCCAAGGGCATCGTGCCCAAGCAGGACACCGCGCAGCTGCGCGGCTTCGCCCGTGGCGATGACGGCCTGTCCTTTCAGGCCATGCAACCGAAGATCGATGCGTACAGGAAGCTGTTGCTGTCCGACCCGGCCATCGAGGACATCATCGGCTACATCGGTGGCAGCAACGGGGTCAACAACGCCTTCATCATGATCAAGATGAAGCCTCTGGCCGAGCGAAAGGTCTCCAGCCAAGAGGTGATTGACCGCCTGCGCGCGCGGCTGCCCAAGCTGCCCGGCGGCAATCTCTATCTGTGGGTGGACCAGGACATCCGCCTGGAGGGCGCAGGCAGCAGTGGCAAGTACGAGTTCCAGCTGCTGTCGGCCGATACAGCACCGCTGCGCGAATGGGCGCCGAAGGTGGCTGCCGCGCTGCGTGGCCTGCCCGAACTGGTGGACGTGGAAGCACAGGGCGAAGCAGGCATGCGCCAGGTGATGCTGGACATCGACCGCGAAGCAGCCGCGCGCCACGGCGTGGACCTGCGCACGGTGGCCAACATGCTCAACAACTCCTTCAGCCAGCGCCAGGTCGCCACGCTGTACGACAGCCTCAACCAGTACCGCGTGGTGATGGAGCTGGACCCGAAGCACACCCAGGACCCGGGCACGCTGTCACGCCTGCAGGTGATCGATGGCAACGGCCAGCGCATTCCGCTGTCGAGCATCGCCAGCTGGCGCTATGGCATGGCACCGGACCGGGTGTACCACAGTGAGCAGTTCGCCTCGATCTGGATCGAGTTCGCGCTGGCACCGGGGGTGGGCCTGGAACAGGCCACACAGGCAATCGATGGCGCGATGTCGAAACTGATGCTGCCACGTTCGGTACAGGGCAAGCTGTCCGGTGAGGCCGGCGGCCTGGAGCAGCTGCGTTCGCGCCAGCTGTGGCTGGTGCTCGGCGCCACGCTGGCGGTCTACCTGGTGCTGGGCATCCTCTACGAGAGTTTCATGCAGCCGCTGGTGATCCTGTCCACCTTGCCCTCGGCCGGCATCGGCGCACTGCTGGCGCTGTGGCTGTTCGGCGACGAACTGAACCTGATCGCGCTGCTCGGTCTGTTCCTGCTGGTCGGTGTGGTGATGAAGAACACCATCCTGCTGGTGGACTTCGCGCTGGCCGGCGAGCGGCGTGGCCTGACTGCACGGGACGCGGTGATGGAAGCAGCGCGATTGCGCCTGCGGCCGATCCTGATGACCTCGCTGGCGGCGCTGCTGGGCACGCTGCCGCTGATGCTGGCCAACGGCGAAGGCTGGGAACTCCGGCAACCGCTGGGAATCGCCATTGTGGGCGGGTTGCTGGTCAGCCAGTGGCTGACGCTGTACACCACCCCGGCGATGTACCTGGCGCTGTCGCTCATGCGCAGCGCCAGGCGCATCGCCGGTGCAGATGGGCTGGCCTCCAACTCCGACCGGCCCTGATCGCGGCCGCACCCCCGCAGGCGCTGGCCGCCATCCACACACGTGCCGCACTCAGGCGGCTTCGGACACCTTTACGTCGCGACGGGCGCGCACGGCCGCAGCCAGTCGCTCCAGCACCGTCACGGTGGTGTCCCAATCGATGCACCCATCGGTGATGCTCTGCCCGTAGACCAGCGGCTGGCCTTCCACCAGCTCCTGGCGACCACCGACCAGATGGCTCTCGATCATCACGCCAACGATGCGCTGTTCACCGTCTTCCAGCTGAACGGCGATGTCGTCGATCACCTTCGGCTGGTTCTCCGGGTTCTTCAGGCTGTTGGCGTGGCTGGCATCGATCATCAAACGCGTCGGCAGCTTGGACTTGGCCAGCACTTGGCAGGCCTCGGCAACGCTGCCCGCGTCGTAGTTCGGCTGCTTGCCACCGCGCAGGATCACATGGCAATCCGGGTTGCCGGTGGTCGACACGATGGCCGTGCCGCCCTGCTTGGTGACCGACAGGAAGTGATGCGGATTGGATGCCGCACCCACTGCGTCAGCGGCGATCTTCACGTTGCCATCGGTGCCGTTCTTGAAGCCGACCGGGCACGACAGCCCCGAAGCCAGCTCGCGGTGTACCTGGCTCTCGGTGGTACGCGCACCGATCGCGCCCCATGCCACCAGGTCGGCGATGTACTGCGGCGAGATCACGTCGAGGAACTCGACACCGGCAGGCAGGCCGAGCTTGTTGATGTCGCGCAGCAGGCCGCGGGCGATGCGCAGGCCCTTGTCGATCTTGAAGCTGCCGTCCAGGTCCGGGTCGTTGATCAGGCCCTTCCAGCCCACCGTGGTGCGCGGCTTCTCGAAGTACACGCGCATGACGATTTCCAGTTCGCCGGCCAGTGCGTCGCGCAGCGGCTTCAGGCGCTGGGCGTACTCAATGGCAGCGTTCGGGTCGTGGATCGAGCACGGGCCCACCACCACCGCCAAGCGGTCGTCACGGCCGTGCAGGATCTGGTGCAGGGCCGCGCGCGAGGCGCTGACGGTGTCGGAAGCTTCATCGTCACAGGGCAGCATCGCCAGCAGCTGGGCAGGCGGTGTCAGCGGTTCGATGGTGCGGATACGCAGGTCGTCGGTGTGCGGGGGCATTGCGGGAGATCTCCGGGACGTTGGGGGTCCCCAGCGTGGCGGCATGAAAAAAGCCGCCAGGTTCGCTGGCGGCTTTCGGGAATGCGTCTGAAGCTTTCTTCAGGGTGAGCGCAGTCCTTCCTCCGCCAGTGGCTTCGGAAAGTAATACCAGTAAAAGCTGGTGGGGGCTGCGTTCATGGGTTGTATTGATAGCACAGCTTTTGCGCAGTGCAAAATGTTTCATCCGCAACTGGGAACGCGGTTCAGCGATGGGCCCGTCTGGGACGACTACGCGGCGGCACGCATGCGAAGTCGCTCATCTGCCATGCACTTCCACGTCCAGCAGCAGGCCTTCATGGATGTCCGCCCAGCGCTCCAGCACGCGGTCCAGCTCCTGCCTGGCTTCGTCCAGCTGCTCGGGGTTGAGCAGGGAGCGCGCGGTATAGAGATCGGAGACCAGCTGCCGCAGCGTCGCTTCCGGAATGGCCACCGACGGCCCTTCCTGCCCCGGCACCTGCAGCGCCGGGCTGGCACCAAGAGGGCCGAACAACGTGACCTGGAGCTTGCTCTGCATGATCAACTTCCCTGCGGACGGACATGGGCAATGCACTGTTTACCGTGTCTCGGTGACAGGCGCATGTGCCATCCATGCCGTGGGCTGGGCCATGCGAGCGCTCTTCGCGTCGTTACAGCGCAGCCAGATCAGCCAAGTGCTGGGCCATGCCGTCCACCGCGCCTACCGCATGGGTGGTGGTGAAGTAGTCGTGCCAGCCGGTGGCGGCGATGCCCGCCACCAGCGCGTCGGCCTCCTCGCGGCTGGCGCAGCGCCAGACCGCGTAGAACTGCTCACCACTGCCGCGCGGTACGCCCGTGGCAATGCGGCCCATCGCCAGCGGCATGATGCGGGCCGGATCGAACTGCTGCATACCGGCGCCGATGAGGGCGAAGAAGGCCGCGCGTTGTTCGGGAGGCAGCGTGGTCCAGGCGGGGGTGGCGCTGTAGAGCTCGATGAGCGTGTGCGGCATGGTGGTCTTCCCTGAGGTGGTCGATTGGCGTCCGCCGGGCATGGCCCGGCGCTACCGGGATTGCAGCGAGCGCAGTGCGCGCTTGCGGATGTAGGCATTGGCAGCGCTGTCGCGTTCGCGCTGCCAGCGCGTGCAGAGATCAAGCAGCCACTGCGGCTGCGTCCTGCCAGCATCGTTGAGCCAGTTGCCAACCGAATCCTGCACATAGCGCTCGGGATCGTCGGCGAGTGCTTCCAGCACCGGCAACGCAAGTTCCGGACGCTGCTTGAACAGCGCGATATGCGTGGCCCAGACGCCGCGCGGGCGCAGCGCCTCGCAGGCGAAGCGACGCAGGTACGGCGATGCGTCATGCGTCCACGGCTGCAGGTACTCAAGCGCCTGCATCGGCGCAGCAACGATGTCGGCACGCAATGCCAGCCACGCCCATTCGCGCACGCCGAAGTGCGGGTCATCGGCCAGCGGTCGCATCGCCTGCAGCTTCGTTGCCAGCGGTGTAGAGGCATCGCTGCCGATCAGATAGCAGGCCCAGCCGCGCACGGTGTCAGAGCTGTGAGCCTGCCAGAGCGCAGGTGTGCCCTGCCCCGCCCCGCGCAGCAGCTGTGCGGCCAAACCCATGCGTCGGGTGATGCCCTTTCCCGCAGCGTCGCGCATGCGTTGCAGCGCATCCGGTCCAAGTGCGGGGGCTACCACCTGCAGCAGCGCAGCGAAGTCCACTGCAAGGCACTCGGCCAGATGGGTCGTCGCGACGCTGCCACGGTTGAGCGCACGCAGGCGCTCTGCGGCGATGGCACCGCTCATGCCGCAGTCTCACGCCCGGCGTCGGTGTGCTGCCAGACCTTGTGCAGCAGCTGCGAAAGCTGCTGCTGTTCGCCAGCTTCGAGCCCATTGAACAGGCCACCGATCCACTGCGTGTGCTGGTCGAACAATGACTCGGCCAGACGCGCGCCCTTTGCGGTCAGCACGATCTGCAGGCGGCGGCCATCCTCGGCATCGCTGCGACGCTGCAGCAGGCCTTCGCGCTGCAGGCCATCGAGCAGGCCGCTGATGGTGGCGCGGGTGACGCCTGCGCGCTCGGCAAGTTCATGCGGCGGCAGCGTGCCACCTGCACCGTGCAGCAGGAACAGCACGATGAAGCGCCCCTCGCTGAGACCCTGTGGCGCCAGACGTGTGGCGCAGTCGCGATCGATCGACGATGACAGCGACAGCAGCTGGAAGCACAGGCGCAGCTGCGCGACGTTGGCATGGCCTCGTCGCTGTGCCTCGTCCAGCAGGGCATGGTGCTTGGCTTCGAGCATCATCGATACCCACATGATTAGGCACCTAATCATAAACCAGAAAGATGACGTCCAGTCAATCGACATGCGATGTCAGGAGGCCGATCCCAGCACCAGGCGTGCGATCAATCCCCCTCCGTCACGTTGCAGCAGCTGCAGTTCACCCGCATGCCGCCGTGCCACGTTGGCGGCGACGGCCAGACCGAGGCCGGTCCCACCGGTGGCACGACTGCGCGAGCTTTCGCTGCGCTGGAAGGGTTGCAGCAGGCGCACGCGATCGGCCTCGGCGATGCCCGGTCCGCGATCCATCACGTCCAGCTGCACGCGATTGCCTGCCATGGCAACCCGCAGGTGCACGGCGCCGGCATAACGAGCGGCGTTGTCGATGAGGTTGTCGATGGCCCGCCGCAGCAGGAGCGCATCCCCCTGCCACGGCAGCACGTCCGGTCCCTCTGCAGAAATATCGACACCGCGCAGCAAGGCGCTCTGCACGCATTCCTCCAGCAACGCGGCCACGTCCAGTGCTCGCAACTCCAGCGGTTGCAGCTCCCCGCGTGCGTAATCGAGCACCTGCTCGATCATCGTGTCCATGCGCTCGATGTCGGCCACCATCCGCGCTGCCTGTGGCGGCGGTGCAAACTCCGCACGCAGGCGCAGGCCGGTCAGCGGCGTGCGCAGGTCGTGCGCCACGGCCGCCAGCATGCGGGTCATGTCCTGCGCCTGGTCGCGCAGGCGCTCACGACCGCTGCTGATCGCTGCGGCCAGCACCTGCACCTCGCGTGGGCCATCGTCCGGCAGCGGCGTCCCGTCCTGCAGATCAACCCGCGCGCTGGCTTCGGCCAAGCGGCGCAGGGGCCGCCCGATGCGGAGCGACGCCCAGGCCGCCAGCGGCGCCAGCAGCAGCGTGCCGGCCAACAGTGCAAGCAGAACCTGACCGCGCCAGGCCGCCAGATCACTGTGATCGCTGCCGACCACCTGCCAGCGATCATCGGCCCGGCGCACACCCAGCTCGAACGGCGGCCACTGCATGGCGGTCAGCAGGGCCGCCTGTGACGTCAGCACTCCGGCACGCCCTGAAGCATCCAGCACCGTCCCGCCCTCGATGACCTGCACATCGGGGGCCTTGCCCTGCCCGGCCCAGACCAGGCGCACGTGATCCACCGGTACACCCAGCTGCAAGGCGGCCAGCTCGGTCAGCCAGTCGCTGCTGCGGCCTTCCGGTGCCGAACTGACGACCGATAGATGCAGCCCCAGCGGCGGCGCCGCACGTTCCCCCCGCAGCACCTGCAGAGCCTGATCCAGGCGCATCGGCGGCGGCGCCGGTCGTGGCATCCAGCCCACCACCGCCACGCTGACCAGGGTGGCCAGCAGCAGGCTGGTGAGAGCCAGCATTGCGATCCAGCGCGCAGTGGACCAACGGGCACTCACAGCACCTGGACCTCGGCATTGAAGCGATAGCCTTCGCCGCGCAATGTCTGTACCAGGGCTTCAGCGCCGGGCGCGGCCTGCCCCAGCTTCCGACGCAGGCGGCTGATTGCCAGGTCGATGGCACGATCCACGCTGTCGCTCGGCTCGCCGCGGCTCAGCTGCAGCAGCTGCTCGCGCGCCAGCACCCGCCCGGGACGTTCGGCCAGCACCAGCAGCAGAGAGAACTCACCGCGGCTCAGTACCAGCTCCGCTCCATCCGGCGCGATCAGGCGGCGTTGTTCGGGCAGCAGCCGCCAGCCGGCGAAGCGCAGCTCACTCGCCACCTGGGTGCGCAGCTTGTCCTGCCGGCGCAGCAGCGCACGCACCCTTGCCAGCAGCTCACGCGGGTCGAACGGCTTGGCCAGGTAATCATCCGCGCCCATTTCCAGACCGATCACCCGGTCCGGGGCACTGCCCATCGCCGACAGCATCAGGATCGGGATGGCCCGTGCCTGCAGCCGGCGGCAGACCGACAGGCCATCCTCGCCGGGCATCATCCAGTCGAGGATGATCACATCCGGTCGTTCGGCCTGCAGCAGCATATCCAACGCCATGGCACCGGCCGCCACGCGCACCTGGTAGCCATGCAGCAGCAGGCAGTCGGCGATGGCATCTCGGATGCTGGCGTCGTCATCGACGACGATGACCCGGGCGGGAGCGTTCATGTGCTCAGTATCAGCCAGCTGTGTATCAGGACGGTATCAACGCCGATATTCCCGCGATACGCCCGTGCCCGCCAATGGTCTCTCCACCCTCACTGCTGAGACATCCCGTGCGCCTCACCTTGCTTCCCCTGCTTGCTGCCTCGCTGCCTGCGCTGGCGGCCGATGCTCCCGAACACGTACTGCCGATGTGGATGCAGGGGGGTCATCCAGCCGTGGCTGTCTCGCTGGACGGGCGCGCCGAACCACTGCGTTTCGTGGTCGACAGTGCGGCCGGTGCAACCCTGGTGGATGACCGTGTGGCCCGGCGCTATCGCCTGGAAGACACCGATGCGGCGGTTTCACATGCCCAAGGTGCCAGCGCAAAGGCAGCCGCGCTGCGGAGGATGCGCACCACCTCTTGGCGGCTGGGCAGCTGGCAGCTGCAGGCGAGCGGCACGCAGGCCGACCTGTCCTCGTTGGCGAAGGACGATGAAGCGGCCATTGATGGCCTGGTCGGCAACGACCTGACCGGGCGCTGGGACACGCGCTGGGACTTCGGCCGTGGCGAGCTTGCCTTGTGGGCGCCGGGGCGTCTCGCGCTGGATGGAAACGGCTGCCAGGCCAATGCCCTGCCCGATCGCAGTGCCGGGCTGCGCCAGTTCGGCTTCATCACGCTGGCACTGGGCGAGACCGGTGTGGAGGCCATCGCCGTGGTCGATACCGGCGCGGCGCAGACCGTGCTCAATGCCGAAGCCGCCCGTGCGCTGGGCGTGCGCACCGATGGCAGCGACATCCGCGTGCGGGTACGTGAGAAGGGCACCGAGGGCCTGGGCGGCGGGAAGCAGGCCACCTGGCTGTACACCCTGCCGAGCATGACCAGCGCTGGCTGGCGGCATCCACCGATGGAAGTCCGGATCAGCGAACTGCCCGTGTTCAAGGCGATCGGCCTCGAGACGCGACCCGCGCTGATTCTCGGCGCCGACGCCATGCAGGGTGGGCAGGTGGACATCAGCACCGGGGCGTCACGCATCTGCCTGCGCCGGCCGGCCAGCTGAGCGCCGGCCGACGCCATTCCTACTGCGCTACCAGTCCATCACCCGCGGCGTCGGCCCCGGGTGCGACGGGAACAATGGCAGCACCTCTTCGGCCAGTTCCTGCAGCACCTCATCTGCGGGCCGCTCGGCGAACTGGATGCCCAGCGCGGCATGATTGACGCCTGCCTGCTGCCAGGCCTGCAGCAGCTCTATCAGGCCCTTGCGGCCGGTGCGCAGGGTATAGCCCCCTTGCAGCGGCGTGCGTGGATGATCCGGGTCGTCCACCAGGTCGATCCATTCGTTGGTCATGTGCGGGCGGAAGCCACCATCCGGGATCAGCGCGCGCCAGGCGCCGATCTTCGTGGCCAGCCGCTGCGGACCAGCGTTGTCATGAGTGGCCTCTGGGTAGGTCAGCCAGCCATCGGCATGCTGGCCAATCCACTCCAGCGGCTGGCGTGCGCCACCGGTGACAACCAGCGGAACGCGGCCGTTGACCGTGGGCGGCAGCAACTGCAGGCCCTGTTCGGCCCAGGCATGCGTCATCCGCCCGTCCGCGCCCGGCTGCAGCCAACGCCGCATCTCACCCATCGCGCTGGCGAAGCGCTCACCGCGCGCCGCGTGCTCCAGCCCGTAGGCGGGAAACTCCAGCGGACGATCACCGGAGGCAACGCCCATCACCAGGCGCCCACCGGACAGCTGATCGACAGACGCCGCCGCCTTCGCCAGATCGATCGGATGGCGCAGTGGCAACACCACGCTGCCGGTGGCCAGAGCTACGCGCTGCGTGCGCGCCGCCAGCCACGCAAGGTAGGTGAATGGATCGAACAATTGGCCCGCATCGCCGAACTTCGGGTCGTACAGCGGCACATCACGCACCCACACCGCGGCAAAGCCGTGGCGGTCGATGTCCTCCACCAGCCGCGCCTGGCCCTGCAGCACGGCCATGTCGCCCTGATAGAAGCGCAATGGCAGGTAGATGCCCAGGGTCAGTGCATCGGGGCGGAACATGCGCTGGTAGCCTGGGTGCGTGGCAAAGGCCGGGGCTGACGCGCCCGGCATCACGATGGAGTCGTTCATGAGCGTTGCCTCCTTACGGGCCAGTGGCCGGTTCGGGCAACTGCACGCCGCGCTGTACCGCAGGGCGTGCGGCAACGCGCGCGTACCACGCGCTCAGATGGCGATGCTGCGAGAAATCGATATCGATGATGTGGGCGATATGCAGCCAACCGAAGTGGGCGATGTCGGCGATCGAGTACTGATCACCGGCCAGCCACTCGCGCCCGTGCAGGCGCTGGTCGAGCACGGCGAACAGATCGTCGCTCAACCTGCGATAGCGTTCGATTGCGGCCATGTCGGGCTGTTGTGCGAAGTGCTCGAAGTGCACGCGCTGGCCGAGGATCGGGCCGACGCTGGCGGCATGGAACATCAGCCAGGTCAGTGTCTGCCAGCGTGCAGACGGCTCGGAAGGCAACAACGCGTTGCCCTGCTCGGCCAGGTACATCAGGATCGCCGCGGATTCGAAAATGACGATGCCACGCGCGCGATCCTCCAGCACCGGTATGCGGCCATGCGGATTGAGCTGCAGGAAATCGGGATGTCGGTGCTCGCCCGCGTCGATGCGGACGTGATGCAGGCGATACGGCAGGCCCAGTTCTTCCAGCGCGGTGGTGGCCTTGAAGCCATTGGGCGAGCTGTCGGTGTACAGGTGCAGCGAAGGTTCGTTCATGGGGTTCCTGGACGGCAGGGAGCGACGGCACGCGCCAGCCTTCGATGCACGAGGGCCGACGATGCGGAAACAGGCGCTGCAGCAGCCGTGCAGGCAGTCTAGGAAAGGCCGCCGTGGCGGGGAAACGATGTCTTCTGCACGGGGAGTTGAGCCTGGCTCAACTTGCGCGACGGGTGCGCGACAGCCTGCGCCGCGGTCGATATGCTGTCGCCGCGCGGTGGATGCCGGCGAAGCAACGGGAGAACGGAATGGGGCAGTTTTGCCGCTGCTGGGCCTGCGGGCCTTTGTTGAAACCGGCCGCCACGGCAGCCTGACCGCTGCCGCCGAAGCGATGGGTGTCACGCCCGGCGCGATCAGCCAGCAGCTGCGGCAGCTGCAGGAACGCCTGGGCGTGAACCTGTTCGATCGCACCCGTCATGGCGTGGTGCTCAGCGCGGCGGGCGCGCGCGTGTACCCGGAACTGCTGCTGGCTTTCGAGCAGATCGCACAGAGCCTGCAGGCACTCGAACGCTGGGAAACGCGGCGCACGCTGCGTATCAGCGCCGCACCCAGTTTCGCCGCGCAATGGCTGGCGCCACGCCTGGGTGAATTCAGCGCACTGCAACCGCAGGTGGACGTGCAGCTCGATGCCAGCCCGGCGCTGGCCGACCTGCGCCGCGATGGTGTGGACATCGCGATCCGCCACGGGCTGGGGCGCTACCCCGGACTGCATGCCGAGCATCTGCTGGCGCCGGTGCTGCTGCCAGTGGCCAGCCCTGCGCTGCTGGCCAGCGCGCCCGCCGTGGGCACCGTGCAGGATTGCCTGCAGCTGCCGCTGCTGCAGGATGCCGATCGCAGCGACTGGCGGCTGTGGTTCCAGGCACAGGGCCTGGCGGCCGATGAGCGGCTGGAGCGCGGCCCTGCTTTCGATGACGACCTGTTGCTGATCCGTGCGGCGGTGGCCGGGCAGGGCATCGCGCTGGTACGCGACATCCATGCGGCCGAAGAACTGGCCAACGGGCGCCTGCAGGTGGTGATCGACCAGCCATGGCCGCAGGCCTTCGCCTACTACGCAGTGACGCGCGCCGATGCAGATGGCAATCCGGCGCTGCCTGCCTTCCTGGCGTGGTTGCGCGCAGCGCTGCAGGGCCAGTAGATCCACGCCATGCGTGGATGATTCCCCCGCTTACCGCGCCTGCTCGAAGAACATCAGGTACACCAGCCGGCCGTTCTCCGGCCGGTCGCCGAACGCCGGCCCGGCGGTGTGCCAGAACCAGGGCCGCAGCAGCACCAGCCGGTTGAAGCGCATCGGAATGCGCATCGTCATCTCCCACTGGCTGTCGTCGATGCTGTCGCGCTCGATGATGTCGCGATGCATGTCGCCGCCATTGGCATAGCCCAATGCGGCCAGCTCGCTGGCATCCAGGGCCATCCGTTCGGTGTTGGTGCGGCGGTGACGGAAGAACTCGGTGCCGCCCTCGCAGTGCTCCGGCGCGCTCAGGTAGAGGATGCCGGACCAGTGAGAGTGGTCTGTGTGCACTTTCGCGCGGCCGACATCCCCGGCCAGGGTCAGACGGAACTTGCCGTGCGACTGCAGTGGGTTGACCGGTCGCAATGGTTCATTGACCAGCCGCGACGCAGCTCCGGACAGGCCGTCCAGCTCCAGCCGCTCCAGGGAGTTGCGGCCGGGGAATGCGCCTTCCTGTGCCGGATAGGTCAGGCCCAGCGCCGCCTGGCGCAGGCCGTGCGCATCGGCGGGAGAAAGGAAGTCGTCAACGACGATGAACGAGGTAGGCATGGACGCCGAGCGTAGCGATGCGTTGACGCGGCGGCAACCGGGCAACGAAAAACCCCGCCTTGCGGCGGGGTCTTTCACAGCAGCAGAGAAGCGTGCCGGCCCAAGGCCGGCCGCTTCCGGTGCAGCACAGGACCTTAGAAGTCCATGCCGCCCATGCCACCCATGCCGCCCATGCCACCGGCGCCACCCATGGCCGGCTCGTCCTTCTTCGGAGCTTCGGCAACCATGGCTTCGGTGGTGATCATCAGGCCAGCGATCGAGGCTGCGTTCTGCAGCGCCGAACGGGTCACCTTGGTCGGGTCCAGGATGCCGAACTGCAGCATGTCACCGAACTCGCCGGTGGCGGCGTTGTAGCCGAAGCTGCCGGTGCCTTCCTTGACCTTGTTGACGATGACCGACGGCTCTTCGCCGGCGTTGGCAACGATCTCGCGCAGCGGGGCTTCCATCGCGCGCAGGGCGATCTGGATGCCGTGGTTCTGGTCTTCGTTGGCACCCTTCAGGCCAGCCAGCGCGGAGACCGCACGGACCAGGGCAACGCCGCCGCCCGGGACCACGCCTTCTTCAACGGCTGCACGGGTGGCGTGCAGGGCGTCGTCGACGCGATCCTTCTTTTCCTTCATTTCGATTTCGGTCGAGGCACCGACCTTGATCACGGCAACGCCACCGGCCAGCTTGGCCACGCGTTCCTGCAGCTTCTCGCGGTCGTAATCCGAGGAGGTGTCCTGGATCTGGGTCTTGATCTGCGCAACGCGCGAATCGACCGCAGCCTTGTCACCCACGCCATCGATGATGGTGGTGTTTTCCTTGGAAACCTGCACCTTCTTGGCGCGGCCCAGGTCCTTGATGGTGGCCTTTTCCAGCGACAGGCCCACTTCTTCGGAGATCACGGTGCCGCCGGTCAGCACGGCCATGTCTTCCAGCATCGCCTTGCGACGGTCGCCGAAGCCCGGAGCCTTGACGGCCACGACCTTGACGATGCCACGGATGGTGTTGACCACCAGGGTCGCCAGCGCTTCGCCTTCGACTTCTTCAGCGACGATCAGCAGCGGCTTGCCGGCCTTGGCGACGCCTTCCAGCACCGGCAGCAGGTCACGGACGTTGGAGATCTTCTTGTCGTGCAGCAGGATGAACGGGTCATCCAGATCAGCGGTCTGCGACTGCTGGTTGTTGATGAAGTACGGGGACAGGTAGCCGCGGTCGAACTGCATGCCCTTGACCACGTCCAGCTCGTTGTCCAGGCCCGAGCCCTCTTCAACGGTGATCACGCCTTCCTTGCCGACTTCCTTCATCGCGTCAGCGATGATCTGGCCGATCGACTCGTCCGAGTTGGCCGAGATGGTGCCGACCTGGGCGATCGCCTTGTCGTCAGCGGTCGGCTTGGAGATGCTCTTCAGCTCGTTGACGGCGGCCACGACGGCCTTGTCGATACCGCGCTTGAGGTCCATCGGGTTCATGCCGGCGGCAACAGCCTTGGCACCTTCGCGAATCAGGGCCTGGGCCAGCACGGTGGCGGTGGTGGTGCCGTCGCCAGCGTCGTCGTTGGTGCGGGAAGCAACTTCCTTCACCATCTGCGCGCCCATGTTCTCGAACTTGTCAGCCAGTTCGATTTCCTTGGCGACGGAGACGCCGTCCTTGGTGATGGTCGGAGCGCCGAAGCTCTTTTCCAGCACGACGTTGCGGCCCTTCGGGCCCAGGGTGGCCTTGACGGCATTGGCGAGAACGTTGACGCCGCGCACCATGCGCGAACGGGCGTCTTCACCGAAACGAATATCCTTGGCAGCCATTGCAGTTACCTCTTTGGTAGCGCCGGGCGATGCCCGGCGGCTGGGAATTGGAGATCAGGGGATGAAGCAGGTCGCGCCGAAGCTCAGCCGATGACGGCGAGCACGTCGTCTTCGCGCAGGACCTTGTACTCGACGCCTTCGCTCTTGTACGAGCTGCCGGCGTACTGGCCGTAGATGACCTTGTCACCGACCTTCAGCGACGGAGCGCGCACGCTGCCGTTGTCCAGCGGCTTGCCCGGGCCCACGGCCACGACTTCACCCTTGGTGGACTTTTCCTTGGCCGAATCCGGGATCACGATGCCACCGGCGGAGATTTCGTCGGCTTCGATCGGCTTGACCACAACGCGGTCGTGCAGCGGCTTGATGCTCATGAGAGACCTCTTAAGTTATTGATTGGTCTGAAAAAGTCTGGCGATGTTAGCACTCACCCAAGGTGACTGCCAGCATTGCTCGCGAAAAAGCCCGACGAATCGGGAGCAGGACAGAGATGGAGCTGGCCCCGGGCCTTTCAAGGCCGATCCCGCAAAAAAATTCACCGCCCGGCAAAGCCGCACCCAGGTGCTGCGTGAAGGCGGGGTTCCGCGTGCAACGCGACAAGCGGATGCCCGCAACCCTCGACATTTGGTGATACGCGTCGCACTGTCAGATATCTGACGTTCATTTACGACAAAGTGTCACTGGATCGGCCTTAGGCTCGGCCGCGCATTCCCAATCACAAGGAGTAGTCGATGCGATTGCTGTCCCCGCTTGCCGCTGCCTGCCTGCTGGCACTGGCCGCCGCGCCGGCCCAGGCCGAGGTCTTCATCAACGAACTGCACTACGACGACAGCACCGCCGCCGGCGACGTCGGCGAAGCGATCGAGGTCGTGGCCACCGCCGGTGAGGATCTGTCCGGCTACCGCCTGTACCTCTACAACGGCAGCAATCCGTCGGCCGCCACGGTCTACGCCAACAATCCGGTTCCCGCCGGTACCGCTGCAGGCTGCGGCAGCGCCAGCATCGCCGTGGTCACCTACCCCACCAACGGCCTGCAGAACGGCCCGAACGATGGCATTGCCCTGGTCGACGCCAGCGGCAAGGTGGTCCAGTTCCTCAGCTACGAGGGTGCCATCACAGCGTCCGGCGGGCCCGCGGCCGGCATGACCAGCCAGAACATTCCGGTGGCCGAGACCAACAGCACGGCCCCGGGCACCTCGCTGCAGCTGACCGGCAGTGGCAGCCAGTACGCCCACTTCACCTGGGCCGAGTCGGCCAGGCAGACCTTCGGCAGCTGCAACAACGGCCAGACCTTCAGTGGTGGCGGCACCCCGGGCCCGAACACGCCGCCGTCGGTGTCCACCACCACCCCGGCCCAGGGCAGCAGCACCTTCCCCGCCGCCGCCGACCTGGAAGTGGTGTTCAGCGAGACGGTGAACCTGGCCAGCGGCGCGTTCGCCCTGAGCTGCGGCACTTCCGGCAGCGTACCGCTGACTTTCCCGTCCAGCGGCCGCAGCGTGAAGCTGTCCACCAACACTGCGCTGGTGGCCGGTGAAGCCTGCCGCTTCGACATCCGCGCCGCGCGCATCACCGACCTGCAGGGCGCACACCCGGCCGCCGACAGCCGCATCGCCTTCGCCGTGGCCAGCACCGGTGGCAATCCGGACCCGGGCAACCCGGGCGTGCCGGCCGGTTACTACTCCAAGGTCAACACCAGCAGCCCCAGCCAGCTGCGCTGTTCGCTGCACGCCACCATCAAGGGCCACACCGCCTACTCGTACAGCGGCTCGGGCACCAGCACCTGGACCATTCTGGAGATCGCCGACGAGGATCCGAACAACAGCGGCAGGATCCTGGATGCGTACCGCAACCGCAGCTACGCCAAGGGGACCGATCGCGCCGGCAGCGGCGGCGGCCTGAAGTACAACCGCGAGCACACCTGGCCGAACTCGCTGGGCTTTGCCAGCACCACCGGCGACAAGGGCCTGCCGTACGCGCCGTACACCGACACCCACATGCTGTACCTCACCGACGCGCAGTGGAACGCCGACCGCGGCAACAAGCCGTTCGGCAAGTGCGACGCCAACTGCGGCGAGCGTGCCACCGAGGCCAACAACGGCCAGGGCGGCGGCAGCGGTGGCTATCCGGGCAATTCGAACTGGGTACGCACCCCGGACGGCAACGGCGGCACCTTTGAAGTGTGGGGTGCACGCAAGGGCGACATGGCGCGTGCGGTGCTGTACATGGCCATCCGCTACGAGGGCGGCAAGGATGCGGCCACCGGCCAGTCCGAGCCGGACCTGGAGCTGACCGACGACCGCAGCAAGATCGTCAAGACCAGCAGTTCGCCGGCCTACATGGGCCTGTTGTCGACGTTGATCGACTGGCACCTGGCCGACCCGCCGAGCGCTGCGGAACGCGCCCGCAATGACGTGATCTACAGCTTCCAGGGCAACCGCAACCCGTTCATCGACCATCCCGAATGGGCCACCCCCGCCCTGTTCACCTCGGCCAAGCCGGCCACCTGCCAGCTGGCCAACTGACCGCGCAACGCAGCGGTCCATTGCCGCCGCCGGGCCCTGACCCGGCGGCGGCCCTATACTCGACGGTCATGTCGACCGTCGATCCCGTCCTGTTGCTGTTGACCACCTGCCCGGACCGGGCCAGTGCCGAGCGCATCGCGCACGCGCTGGTTGGCGAGCGCCTGGCCGCGTGCGTCACACGACTGGAGGGCGCGCAGTCGACCTACCGCTGGCAGGGCGAGGTCACCACCGACACCGAACTGCAGTTGCTGGTGAAGACCACCGCGAGCCGCGTCGATGACGCAATCGCCCGGGTCGTCGAACTGCATCCGTATGAACTCCCGGAGTGCATCGCGGTCGAAACCCGGGCCGGCCTGCCGGCGTATCTGGACTGGATCCGGGCACAGACCCGGGAGGACACTGATTGAAGACTTTGTTTGCGCGTGGCGCCGCCCTGTGCGCCCTGTTGTGGCTCTCGCTGCCGGCCTTCGCGCTGGATGAGAAGGACCTGCTGCCGGTGGACCAGGCGTTCGCGCTGACCGCGACCGCCCCCGAACGCGGCCAGGTGCAGCTGCAGTTCAAGATCGCACCGGGCTATTACCTGTATCGCCACCGCACCAGCGTCAAGGCCGACCCGGCCTTCAACGCAGGCGCGCTGCAGATGCCCAAGGGCGACAAGCACCACGACGATTTCTTCGGCGAGGTTGAAACCTATCGCGAGCGGCTGCAGGCCACCCTGCCCGGCGCACCGACCGATGCAGCCGGCACCATCAGCCTGGAAGTGCGTTACCAGGGCTGCGCCGACGCCGGTGTCTGCTATCCGCCGCAGAAGCGCGTGGTGCAGGTCACCCTGCCCGGCGGCGGTGCACAGGCGGCGGCCCCGGCCGCACGCCCCGGTGCGGCCAGCCCGTTCAACAACCCGCTGGCCGGTGCCGGCAACAGCGGCGGCCTGCGCCTGCCGGGTGCGGCCAGCAACAGCCAGGCGCTGCCACTGCCGTCGGAGCAGGCATTCGGCTTCGATGCCATTGCCAGCGATGGCAACACCCTGCTGCTGCGCTTCAGCCCGGCGCCGGGCTACTACCTGTATCGCGACCGCACCTCGCTGAAGCTCGAAGGCAGCGCCGGCGTGCTGGCCGACAAGCTGCGATGGCCGGCCGCTCAGTCGCATCGCGACGAGCACTTCGGCGATGTCTCGGTGTATTTCAACCAGGTGGAGGTGCCGCTGCCGCTGCGCCGCTCTGTCGCCGACGCGGTCGACAGCACCCTGGTGGTGACCTTCCAGGGCTGCCAGACCGACGGCATCTGCTACCCGCCGATGACGCGACGGGTGAAGCTGTCGATCCCGGCCGGCAGGATCAACGCCAGCGCCAACCAGGCGCCGCCGCGCAGCGAGGTGATCAGCCCGCTGCCGACCGCCACCGGTGCTCCGCGCGAGGCTGCCAATGGCGCGCCGCTGCGCCTGCTGCCGACCGTGCCCAACGCCGATGCCGGCACGCCGGCCGGCGCTGGCAGTGCCGCCGCTGACAACGCGTTCGCCGCCGACGCGCGCGGCGACAACGCCATGCGCACGCGCCCGCCAGCGGCCACGCCGAACCCGGACCGTTCGTTCCTGTGGGTCCTGCTGCTCGCCCTGGCCGGCGGCCTGGTGCTGAACCTGATGCCGTGCGTGCTGCCGATCCTGTCGCTGAAGGTACTCGGCCTGGCACAGAGCGGTGAAAGCCCGCAGCGCGCGCGCAGCCATGCGCTCTGGTACACGCTGGGCGTGCTGGTTGCGTTCGCGGTGATCGGTGCGTTGATGGTCGGCCTGCGCGCGATCGGCAACGCGGTCGGCATCGGCTTCCAGCTGCAGCACCCGGGCGTGGTGGCCGCACTGGCCTACGTCATGTTCGCAGTGGGCCTGAGCCTGTCCGGGGTGTTCACCCTCGGCGGTGGCCTCGGCAACCTCGGCCAGTCGCTGGCCAGCCGCAGCGGCCCGGCCGGGGACTTCTTCACCGGTGCGCTGGCCTGCGTGGTCGGCAGTGCCTGCGTCGGCCCGTTCATGGGCGGTGCGGTGGCCTATGCGTTCATCGCGACGCCACTGCAGGCGATGACCGTGTTCCTGTTCCTCGGCCTCGGCCTGGCCCTGCCGTTCCTGCTGATCGGCTTCGTGCCGGCGCTGGCACGCCGCCTGCCCAAGCCGGGCCCGTGGATGGAAACGCTCAAGCACGTGCTGGCTTTCCCGATGTATGCCACCGCGCTATGGCTGCTGTGGGTGCTGGGCAAGCAGCGCGGCGTGGACGGCATGTCGCTGGTGCTGGGTGGCCTGCTGCTGTTCGCTTTCGGTCTGTGGCTGTTCGAACGCAACCGCTGGACCGGCCCGCGTGCCGTTGCCCTGCTGGGCGTGCTGCTGGCCATCGCCGCACTGGTGCCGGCCTGGGGCGTCACCCAGCTGGCACCGCCAGCGCGCGCCGCACAGGCGGCCAGCGACAACGTGGTCGAATACTCGCCGCAGCTGCTGGACCGCCTGCGCGCCGACAAGCGCGTGGTGTTCGTCAACATGACCGCCGACTGGTGCGTGAGCTGCAAGGCCAACGAGCGCGCTGTGCTGTCGCGGCCGGAGTTCAAGGAACTGCTCAAGCGCACCAATGCGGTGTACATGCGCGGTGACTACACCAATGTGGACCCGCAGATCACCACGTTCCTGGAAGAGCACAAGGCCGTGGGCGTGCCGCTGTACGTGGTGTACGGCCCCGGCGCGCCGCCGACCGTGCTGCCGACCCTGCTGACCCAGGCGGTGGTCGAGGAAGCGCTGCTGCGCACCGCACGATGAAATGGCAACGGCCAGCGCTGCTGTGGACAGCGGTGCTGGCCGCCGGCCTCGGCCTGTGGGCCGGGTACCGGCTGGCACCAACGCCGGCTGCACCTGCCGCAGCGCCGGCCGCTTCCCCTGCAGCCCCCGCGACGCCTGCGCTGCAGGTGGGTGACCCACTGCCTGCACTGACGCTGCCGGATCTCGAGGGCCGACCGCTCGACCTGCGCCAGCGCTTCGCCGGTCGCCCGCTGCTGATCAATGTCTGGGCCAGCTGGTGCGCCCCCTGCGTGGAAGAGATGCCGGAGCTGGCACGCTTTGCCCATACCCAGGGCAGCGAAGGCGTGCAGGTGCTGGGCCTGGCATTGGATACGCCGGAAGACGTGCGCCGCTTCCTGCAGCAGGTACCGGTGGACTACCCGATCGTGATCGAGACCCCGGGCCCGCGCGATGCCAGCGTGCAGCTGGGCAATACGCAGGGACTGCTGCCCTACAGCGTGCTGTTCGACGCACAGGGGCGATTGCAGAAGGCGAAGCTGGGACCGTTCACCCACGGCGAGATCGACAGCTGGGTGAAGTGAGGGTCTTGGCAGGGTTGCACCCTGCACCCGCGGTAGTGCCGGCCGCTGGCCGGCAACCTCAGAAACAACAGCCAAGGCAACAGCAACAGCGGGCTTTCCGAGGGGTGCCGGGCGCCGCCCGGCCGATACCCCCTGCTTGACCACAGGCAGGGCGCCACGGAGAATTCCGCGACTAATTCTCATTTGCTGTTGCGCAGGATGCGGGCGGCAGCCTTCCAGGCCCTCCTCCTTCGATGTTCAAGAACGTCCTGTTCCAACTGCACTGGCTGCTGGGCATCACCGCTGGTGCCGTACTGGCCGTTATGGGCCTCAGCGGCGCCGTGCTGTCCTTCGAGGACGAACTGCTGCGTGCCGCCAATCCCGGATTCGCCGCGATCGCCGAGCACCATGCCGACGGCCAGCCACCGCTGGCGTTGAGCGAGCTGATGCCTTTGCTCCAGGCAGGAAGCGAGCGCCCCCTGCAGCGCCTGCGGATCGACGCCACCGGCCAGCGGCCCTCGGTGGCGCGGTTTGCCGGAGGCAAGGAACACTGGGTGTACTTCGATCCGTACAGCGGCGAGCGCTTCAGTGCCCTGCGCGGGCAGGCCTTCTTCGACTTCATCGAAGACCTGCATCGGCACCTCGCTGCCGGCGAGCGGGGCAAATGGATCACCGGCAGCTGTGCGATCGCGCTGCTGTTCTTCACCCTCTCCGGTCTGTACCTGCGCTGGCCCCGGCGCTGGTGGCACTGGCGCAGCTGGTTGGCGGTGGAGTGGAAGCGCAGCGGCCGTGGCTTCCTGTGGAGCCTGCACTCGGTGGTCGGCACCTGGGTGCTGCTGATCTACCTGATGAGTGCGTTGACCGGCCTGTGGTGGTCGTTCGACTGGTACCGCAGCGCCGCCAACACGCTGCTGGGCGTGGCGCCGGCAGCGAAGCACAAGGTCGCCGCCGACGCGGCACTGGACCTGGATCGCATCGAGGCCACGCTGTATGCGTTGCCGGGCGTGCGCACCGGGTACATCGACCTGCGCCTGCCGGAGAAGCCCGGGCAGCCACTCAATGTACGCGTGATGGCCGGTGATCCGGCGCGGCGCGGTGGCCACCACGATCGTGCACATGACCTGCTGCAGCTCGATCCGGCCAGCGGTGCGATCCTCGATGCCCGTCCGTATGCACGCCAGGGCGCCGGCGGACAGCTGGCCACCAGCGTGTTCGCGCTGCATTCGGGAAGTTACTTCGGTGCACCCGGGCGCGTGGTGGTGATGCTCAGCAGTCTGGGCATGAGCCTGTTCTTCATCACCGGCTGGATGCTGTACCTGGACCGCCGCCGCAGCCAGCGCGCCGCGCGCGGGCTTCGCCAGTCGCTGCCGGTAGCCACTGACGATGGCAGCAACCTACCCTGGCTTGTGGTGCATGCCAGCCAGAGCGGGCTGGGCGAGCAGCTGGCCTGGCGCGCGGCGGCGCTGTTGCAGGCCGCCGGACATGCGGTGCAGGTGCTGCCATTGGCCCGCGTCGACGGCTCACAGCTACAGCAAACCGTGCAGGCCCTGTTCGTGCTCAGCACCTTTGGCGACGGCGAACCACCGGATGCGGCGCGACGCGCTTCGCGACTGCTGCTCGCGCAGCGCGTGGACCTGTCGGGCCTGCAGTTCGCCCTGCTCGCGCTGGGTGATCGCCAGTACCCGCACTACTGCGGTTTCGGCCGCCAGGTCGATGCCTGGCTGATCGGCAACGGCGCGCGCCCGCTGTTCGAGCGCATCGATGTCGATGCTGCCTCGGTACCGTCCCTGCGCCAGTGGCAGCAGCAGCTGGGCGCGTTGACCGGCATCACCACCGATGACAGCGTGCTGCCGGCTGCCACGCAGATGCATGACTGGCGCCTGCTCGGCCGCGACCGCCTCAATCCTGGCAGCATCGGTGGCGCGATCTGGCGTATCCGTCTTGCCGCGCCCGCCAAGGTGCGGTGGCAGGCCGGTGACATCCTGCATATCGCACCCCGCCACAATGCAGGGCACGCCAGTGCAGTGCTGAAGGCGCATGGGCTGGACCCACTGCAACCACTGCTGGTGGAAGGCAACCCGCGCACGCTGTTGGCCCTGGCCAGCGAGCGCGAGCTACCCGATGCAGACGCCGCGCTGGCGGTGCAGGATGCCTGCCTGTGGCTGCGCGGACTGCCGTTGCTGCCCGGCCGCGAGTACTCGATCGCCTCGTGCACGGATGACGGCGCAGTGGAACTGGTGGTGCGCCTGGTACATGACGCCTCCGGTCGGGCTGGACTGGGTTCGGGGTGGCTGTCACTGCATGCACCGATCGGTGCCAGCATCGTCGCCCGCGTACATCGCAATCCCGGCTTCCACCGCGTGCCGGGTGCACCGATGGTGCTGGTCGGCAACGGTACTGGCATCGCTGGCCTGCGCAGCCTGTTGCGCGAAGCCGCCCATGCTGGCGAGCACGGGCATTGGCTGCTGTTTGGCGAACGCCAGTGCGCGCACGACTTCCTGTTTGCCGAAGAAATCGAGGCCTGGCAGGCCGATGGCCATCTGTCGCGGGTGGACCTGGCGTTCTCGCGCGATGGCGACGGTGGCTACGTGCAGGATCGACTGCACGCCGCAGCCGATGCGCTGCACGAGTGGATGCAGCGTGGCGCGGTGATCCATGTCTGCGGTTCGCTGCAGGGCATGGCCGAAGGCGTGGACCAGGTGCTGCGCGCTGCGCTGGGCGATGACGCAGTGGAGACGCTGTTGGAAAGCGGGCGCTACCGGCGCGACGTGTATTGAGCCATCCCGCCGGGCATGGCCCGGCGCTACCGTTTCAATCTGCCTCGGCTAGCGCCGGGCCGTACTCGGCGACCGCGGTCATGCCGCGCGTGCGGCCTGCAGCGCCGGCTGCAGCTGGAACGCCCCCACCGCTTCTGCCAAGGCATGCACCTGCGCCTGCATCTGCGCAGTCGAGGCGCCGGCCTCTTCCACCAGGCTGGCGTTGCGCTGGATACTGGCTTCCATCTGCACGATGGTCTGGTTCACCTGCGCGATGCCGGCATGCTGGTCCTGGGACGCGCTGCGAATGCCGGCCAACAGCTCGGCCAGCTGCTGCACGCTGCCGACGATCTCGCCCATCGTGGTGCCGGCCTGTTCGGCCTGCTGGTTGCCCTGCCCGACACGCGCCACCGAATCCTCGATCAACCCCTTGATCTGCTTGGCCGCCTCGGCGCTGCGCTGTGCCAGCAGGCGCACTTCGGCGGCCACCACGGCGAAGCTGCGACCCTGCTCTCCGGCGCGCGCCGCTTCCACCGCCGCGTTGAGCGCGAGGATGTTGGTCTGGAAGGCGATGCCATCGATCAACTGAGTGATGTCACCGATGCGTCGAGACGCCTCGCTGATGCCATGCATGGTTGCCACCACTTGGCCGACCGCCTCACCGCCGCGCTGGGCCACTGCCGCCGCGCCCTGGACAAGTGCATCAGCGCGGCCTGCGGCATCGGCGTTGCGGCCGACCGTATCGGTCAGTTCATGCATCGATGCTGCAGTCTCTTCCAGGTTGGCCGCCTGCTGCTCGGTGCGCTGTGACAGGTCGTGGTGACCGGCGACGATTTCGCCAACACCCGTATCGAGGCTGGACGTAGCCTGCTGGATGCGGGTGACGATGCGGCCCAGCTGCGCGACGGTGGTATTGGCATCGTCACGCATGCGCGCGAACACGCCCTGCAGCTCACCTTCCATGCGCACGCTGAGATCGCCGCGTGCCAGTGCCGCCAGCAATGCCTGTAGATCGCCGAGGTTGGTCTCGAAGGTCACCAGAAGCCGGTTGATGCTGGTCGACAGCGTACGCACGAAGCCTTGCTTGCCGTCCAGTGCAATACGTCCGTGCAGGTCACCGTGTGCGGCGGCATCGACCAGGGCTGCCACCTCGGTTTCCAGCAGGGTTTCCAGCGCGCGGCTGCGCCATTCCACCGCGACACCAAGGAAATGGCCCTCGTCGATGATGGCGTTGGCGATCAACTGGTAGCGCACGCCGGCGTGGCCGATCTCGCGCTCCTCGCGCTGGCGCACGCCGGCCAGGCTGGCCAGCGCCGGGTGCAGGCGCACCGCGTCACCGCCCACCAGGTCTTCGGCCTGCAGATCCAGCAGCTGCAGCAGCGCAGGGTTGGCATACGCCACCTGGCCTTCGGCATCGACCACCATCAAGCCGGTCTGTGCGCTGTCCAAGGCCTGTCGCACGCGGGTATTGCCGCGCGCTACCGCCCGCTCGGTTTCGATACGCGCGCGCAGGCGCTGCTGCATGTGGACCAGGCGCTGGGCCAGCTGGCCGATCTCGTCGTTGGCGTTGTACACACGCAGCATGGTGTCCAGGCGGTCTTCGGCAATGTCGCTGGCGAAGCGCAGGGTGTCCTGGATCGGCTGGCGTACCGCGCGCAGCACCAGTATCAGGCTGGTGATCAGCACACCGGCGACCAGCAGCAGGGTCACTGCGAACAGCACGCTCATGGTGCGTGCACCGGCCTGCTGGCGCGCCTGTGCCTTGCCCAGCGCGGCGACCTGGGCCTGCTGGAAGGCGCTCAGCGCCGGTGCGACGCTGGCCGCGGTGTCCAGCAGCGACTGTGCTTCCACATCCAGGCCAACGCGGGCGGCGGTATAGCCCAGCAACGCGACCTGATAGGCCTCCATGCCGTTGCGAAGGGCATCCTGCGCATCGGTCGGCAGGCCCACCAGCCCGAGATCGAATGGCAGTTTCTCTTCGCTCGCACGGTCGGCATGGGTGGAGTCGCCATCGAGCAGCAGCAGTGCTTCCTGCCAGCGCATCTTCTGCAGGGACAGCGCCAACGACGGCCGCTGCAGCGCATCCACCTGCGCCTGCAGGGTGTCAGCGGCCTGCTGCAGCTGCGCGGCAAGGCCGGCATCGCCACGACCCATCTCATCGACGCGTTCGAACAGGGCGGCCACACCCTGCGAGAACGCGCCGGCGGCTTCGGTCAGCGCCTGCAGCGCCTTGCGCCGTCCGGCATCCATCGGCATCGCGCGCAGCGCCTGAAGATCGGCCTGCAGCGCCTTCTGCGTCGCCAGCAGCTGCGCGCGGTCGGCATCATCGAAACTGCGTGCATACTGGGTCTGCAGACGACGCGCTTCGGCCACCCGTGTGGACAGGCTGGCAGCCAGATCGCTGCCACGCTGGTAGCTGGCCTGGCTGCGCGCGGCCAGGGAGTTGGCATGGCCGGTCCACGCGTAGACGGCGGCGATCGCCACCAGGCCCAGGCCACAGACCCACAGGGTCGCCTTGAGCTTGTCGGCCACGCTGAGCCGGTGCGGCTGCAGCCACAGCAGCAGGCCGGGGGACGCCGAGCGCAACGCGGCAAGCCGCATGCGCAGGGACCGGAGGTGGGGGACGACGGCCGACATGACAGACTCCAGGCGAAAGGACGCACCTGTATCGGCTGGATATGGGGCAACTTTAGGTTTTTTTTGGTTCAGTCCCACCGATTGCTGGCGGACGCGGCCTTTGTACCCGGCATAGGCGACGGGGGGATGACACCCGCGCAGTGCTTGACCTCAACCCCGGTTGGGGGAACACAGTGGACCTCCCTCCCCCGACCGGTGGCCGCATGACGACGCTCGATGTCCCCCGCTACCTGCAGCGCCTGCAGTTGGATGCACCGCCACCGCCAACGCTGGCTGGCCTGACCCTGCTGCAGCAGCGCCACAACGCGCTGCTGCCATTCGAAACCCTCAGCTGCCTGCTGCGCGATGCAGTGCCGATCGACCTGGACAGCGTGCAGCGCAAACTGCTCGATGAACGTCGTGGCGGCTACTGCTTCGAACTCAACGGCGGCCTGCTGGCGCTGCTGCAGGCGCTGGGCTTCGATGCGCAGCCGCTGAGCGCGCGCGTTCTACTGGCGGCACGGGACGGCGAGCTCACGGCGCGCACCCACCTGCTGCTGCGCGTGCACGTGGACGGTGACGAATGGCTGGTGGACGCCGGCTTCGGCAGCCTGACCCCGACCGTACCTCTGCGCCTGCAGGGTGCGCAGCCGCAGGCAACGCCGCACGAACGCTATCTGCTGCAGCGGCTGCCCGGCGACGGAGACTTCGTGCTCTCCGCCGAGTCCAACGATGGTTGGCGGGCGATGTATCGCTTCGACCTGCAGTCACCGGCCCCGATCGACAACGTGGTGGGCAATTGGTACGTGTGCACCCATCCGGATTCGAGCTTCCCCGGCCAGCTGCGTGCGTCGCTGACCGGACCGGACTGGCGCCGCACCATTGGTAGCGGCAACTACACCGAGTACCGGCCCGGGCAGGCACCGGACAAGCGCCCGTTGCACGATGTCGGCGATGTGCGCGAGGTGCTGCAGCAGCGCTTCGGCATGCTGCTGCCGAACGACCCGCGGCTGGACCCGGCGATCAACGAATGGTTGCAGCGCTCGCGGGCCGCGCCCCACTTGTAGCGGCGAGCCATGCTCGACTGGTGCATTGACGGCGCGACCAGCAGCAGCCGAGCATGGCTCGACTCTACAGAATCGCGCGCGCCTGCAACGCAATGCGGTTGCCTTCGCTGTCGCGGATCTCGGCCACGCGCCAGTCACCGGCATCAGCGGGGCCGAAACACAGTTCGGCTCCAACCTGCAAGGCTCGCTCGAGGCTGGCATCAAGGTCATCGACCCCGATGTAGATGCGCGCGCCCTGTTCTGACGGCCGGTAGTCCGCCCCCTGCACCAGCGCCATGCTGGCCCCTGCCGCTTCATCGCCGAACGGCAGGTAGGCCATCCGGCAATCGTGCAGCAGGATCGGTTCGTCCACCTGCACCTGCAACCACTGCTGGTAGAAGGTGATGGCACGGGCCAGGTCACTGGCTGGGATCTCGACATGCAGGATCGGATTCATCCGCGCAGGATAACCGGACGCTGACGCTGCCTGCGCAGCAGCACTGGCATGCTGGACGCCCCCCTGTTCCGCGGAGCCCTGCATGTCCCTGGCCGATCATCGAAGCACACTGGCACCGCGAGGCTTTCTGCGCGTAGCGATCAACCTGGGCAACCCAGTGCTGGCGCAGGGTGATGCCCGTTCACCGCGTGGCCCTTCACTGGAGCTGGCCACAGCGATGGCGCAGCGGATGGGCGTGCAGGCCCGTTTCACCTGCCACGACGCTGCGGCGTCGGTGGTCGCCGCAGCGGCCGAAGATGCATGGGACCTGGCCTTCCTGGCCATCGATCCGGCGCGGGCCGACCGCATCGCCTTCAGTGCCCCATACGTGGAGATCGAAGGCACCTACCTGGTGCGCGAGGACAGCCCCTCGCAACAGGTGGCCGACCTGGACCGCGACGGACTGCGCATCGCGGTCGGCCGCGGTGCGGCCTACGACCTGTTTCTCAGCCGCGAACTGCGCCACGCCATGATCGAGCGGGCAGAGACGTCGGCGGCGGCGATCACCCTGTTCGAGCAGCGGCGCCTGGATGCCGCCGCCGGCGTGCGCCAGCCGCTGGAAGCCTGGGCACAGATCCATCCTGGCCACCGCGTGCTGGCTGACCGCTTCACCGCGATCCAGCAGGCGGTGGCAGCGCCGGCCTCCCGCCCGGCCGACGCGCTGAGGGCGTTGTTCGAGGAAGTGGAGGCGATCAAGGCCGGCCCGTTGCTGGCTGAAGCCTTCGCCCGTGCCGGGCAGGCGGTCACGCTGGTGCGATGATTGAAGAGCAGAAGCAGTCGAGCTTGGCTCGACTCTACAGAACGCCGGTACGGCTCACTGGAACAGATACTTCAGGCCGATCTGCGCACGACGGCCGTAGTACTCCACCTGCAGCGGGCGCTGCGGGCTGCCTTGGTAGTACTTCAACGGCTCGTTGGTGAGGTTGCTCAGCTCGGCGAACACCGTCCAGCGATCGAAGGTATAGGAAGCGCTGAAGTCGACCGAGGTGTTGGCGCCGTACCAGGCGTCGGTGACGCTGCTGTCGCCGTGCGCTTCGATGTAGGCACCCTTGTGATTGGTGGCCAGACGGGCAGCGAAGGCGCCGTCGTCGTAGTACACGGTGACGTTGTACAGGCGGTCGGCCTGGCCGGTTATCGGCACGTTGCCGTTACGAGCCGGAATGCGCATGCGCGAGTCCATCAGGGTCAGGTTGGCATTGATGCCCAAGTTGCTCCACAGGCCTGGCAGGAAATCGAAGCGGCGCACGAAGACGAACTCTGCGCCCCACAGCTTGGCATCGTCACCATTCTCGGGCCGGTAGAAGGTGACGTTGGGGTTGCCGTTGAAGCTGCCGGTGCTGCTGCTCTGGAACACCGGATTACTGATGTTCTTGTAGAACACCCCGCCGGACAGCAGACCCAGCGGACCGGCATACCACTCGGCCATCAGGTCCAGGTTGTCCGAATAGGTCGGGTCCAGGTTGGCGTTGCCGGAGGTGAAGGTGCTGTCGGCTTCCATGAACGAGCCACCCGGGTTGATGTCACCAAAGTTCGGGCGGGCGAAGCTGCGGGTCAGGCCCAGCCGCAGGTTGAGATCGCTGCGCGGTGAGAAACGCACGTTGAGCTGCGGCAGCGCCGAGGTGTAGCGCTTGCGGCCCAGGTTGGGCACCAGCGCGCTGCTGCCATCAGCGTCACGCTCCAGCACCAGACCGCGCACGTCGGTGGCGGTGCGTTCCAGGCGCACGCCGCCAACCACGTCCCAGCGCTCGTCCGGCTTCCAGGTGGCCATCGCATAGGTCGCGTACTGCTTCTCGGCCACGTCGAAGTTGCGACCCAGCGCCGCGCCGTTGGCCACCAGTGCCGAATCGCCCGGCACCAGCACCAGGTGCTGCTTGTTCTGCCGGTACCATTCGGCCAATGCCTGCACCGGTACCACCTGCGAGAAATCGCGGGCGTAGTCACGTCCATTGCCGACGTCGTAGCCACTGCGGTCCGGCTGGTCCATCAACGGGAAGTCAGCCAGGGTCGGTACCGGCCCGCCGGTGGCGGAGTTCCAGGCATAGAACTCGTCGGAGAAGCGCGCGCGGCGCTGCTTGTCGCGGTACTTGGCCCCCATCTTCCAGGTCAGCGTGTCGCTCGCGTCGAAACTGAAGTCCAGCTGCGCGACCGCCTTGTCCTTCTCATTGATCGCCACCCGATACAGCTCCACCGCGCTCAGCGACATCTTCCGCGGATCCATTGCGAAGCTCGGCGGCAGATGGGTTTCGGGGGTGTCGGCGGCAACGTTGCCGCCATCGAGGGTGTTGTACGAGTTGCGGCCCACACCACGGTCCTGCAGGCCCTGGTAGCCGACCTTGCCCTGGTTGAACTGGACCACGAAGTACGCGTTGTCGGCGCAGGTGGGAATGCAGCCATAGCGGAAATCGTTCTCGGCACTGGCCAGCTTCCAGTCCACCTGGACCCGGCCGAAGGTGTGCTGGCCGCCGAATTCGAACGTCTTGAATTCGGTGATCAGCTCGTTGTGGATGTTCTGCAGCTCCACGCGGTCCTTGTCGAACCGGTAGCGGTGCTTGTAGTGGGTCTCATCGTCGCTCAACTCGCCATACTGGCCACGCACGTACAGGCGATGGCCATCGGCCGGAAGGAATTCCATGCCACCGTTGACGCCGCGCGTGGTGCGCTCGCCGGTGTAGTCGCGCAGCTCCAGCCGGTAGACGCCCAGGCCGTCGGCACTGCGGCGCGGCTCGAAGTTGTCGGTCGCCCACGGGCGCTTCCAGTAGGTACCGTTGATCAGGAACCCGAAGCGTCCATCGGCGCTGCGGTCGCCGTACAGCACGTTCGCGCTGGTGCCGGTGTCGACTGCCTTGTCGTTGTAGTTGCCGGCCACGCTGGCGGCAAACGTGCGCCGTGTCGGTGCGGTGCGGGTGACGAAGTTGACCTGGCCACCGATGGCGTCGCCTTCGCGGTCGGGCGTGAGCGTCTTGCTCACTTCGATGCGCTCGATCAGCTCGGTCGGGAAGAAATCGAATGCCGTGGCACGGCTGGTGGTTTCCTCTTCGGCGGTCGGCAGACGGTCACCGTTGAGGGTGGTTGAGTTCCACTGTGCCGGCAGGCCACGCACGGCAACGAAGCGGCCTTCGCCCTGGTCGCGTTCGATCGACACACCGGGAACCCGCTGCACGGCTTCGGCAGCGTTGTGGTCGGGCAGCTTGCCGATGCCGTCGGCACTGATCACGTTCATCAGATGGCTGGCTTCGCGCTGTGCATCCAGCGCCTGTTTCTCGCCACTGACGATGCTGCCGACCACGGTGACGGTGTCCAGGTCGACGGCGGAGGTGGCGGGCACGGTATCGGTCGCGGCTGGCGTGGCGGCCTGGACGGCCAGCGGGGCATGCAGCAGGGCGAGCAGACCCAGGGTAAGCGGATGGCGCGAAGGCAGTGTGGACATGGCGATGGCGGCGGCAAGGGAAAGTGGGCCACTCCGGCGGGAGCGGCGATGGCGGCCACTTTCGATCAGTGCGGTGAAGCGCAGGCGGCATCCACTAGGCAGGTCGGGGCAGCTGTCTAGGTGTTCGCACCGCGGCGGCTACTGGGCCAGCAGGCGACGGCCGGCCACCCAGACCTCGGCCACGTAGTCCGGCGTGGACCCACGCACCCGCAGCAGGTCGGCGCGCAGGCCTTCGCCGATGCGACCGCGATCCTGCAGGCCCAGCGCCTGCGCCGGCGCATGGCTGACCGTGGCCACCGCACGTGGCAGGCTCCAGCCCAGCTGCGCGCACAGCACGCCCAGCGCCGGCAGCAGGCTGGCGGGCACATAGTCGGAGGACAGCACATCGAGGCAGCCGGCACGTGCCAGTTCCAGCGCCGCCACGTTGCCGGAATGCGAGCCGCCCAGCACCAGGTTGGGTGCGCCGGCGACGATTGTCAGACCGGCTGCACGTGCGGCGGCAGCGGCCTCCAGCGTGGTCGGGAACTCGCAGATGCGTGCACCACAGGCCACGGCTTCATCTACATCCGCAGCCACCGTGTCGTCGTGGCTGGCCAGGCACAGGCCGCGGCTGCGCCCCCACTGCAGCACCTGCTGCAGGTGTGCTTGACGATAGCGCGCCTGTTGCGCACGGCGTGCCTGCAGCAGATCATCCAGGTAACCGGTCTTCGTGTCGGTCGGCAAACCGTAGTAGGCCGCATAGCGCTGCAGATTCCGGAACTGGCGCTGCCCCGGCGTGTGATCGGTCAGCGACAGAAGGCGCACCGCCGGATCATCCAGCAGTGGCCCCAGCAATGGCAGCAACCCGGAATACGGCAGCTCCGCACGCAGGTGCAGGTAGTGGTCGCTGCGCAGGCCGCCGGCGCGGCGCGCCTCAACCAGCGCCGCATGGGCGGCCTGCAGGCTGCGCACGCGCACGCTGTCGGCTTCCACGTCGCCCACCGCCAAGGCATCGCAGGCCGTGGTGATGCCAGCAGCCAGCAACTGCGCATCGTGCGCCTGCACGGCCGCCGCGGCGGGAAACGCCACGCCCGGGCGCGGCACCAGGTGTTTCTCCAGATTGTCGGTATGCAGCTCCACAAACCCCGGCATCAGCCAGTCGCCGCCACAGTCTTCTGCGCCCGGCAGCCCCACCCGCCCCCGCCCCACCGCGCGGATACACGGCCCGTCCAGCACCACGTGGCCGTGCACGACCTCGTCGGCCAGCACCAGCTTCAGGTTGTCGAGAATGCGCTCGCCCATGGATTTCGCCGTCTGTGTCATGCCGTTGCAACCGCAACGCGTTGATATGCCCGCACGTGCAGTGCACCTGTCTAGTCCAGCAGCCGCAGATGGAGGTTTGATGACCATGACCGACCCGGCCTTGACGCCGCGCGATTCGGCGCTGCCGCTGTGGCAGCAGATCGAACAGGCGCTGCTGCGGCAGATCCGCGAACGCCAGCTGGTGGAAGGCGACCAGCTGCCCTCGGCGCAGGACCTGGCCACGCGCTTCGCAGTCAACCGCCATACCGTGCGGCGCGCGATCGAGGCGTTGGAGGAGCGCGGCTACATTCGCACCGAAACCGGCCGCGGCAGCTTCGTGCAGGAGCATCCGTACCACTACCCGATCAGCCGACGCACGCGTTTCGGCCGGGCCATGCATGACCTGAACGTAGAAAGCCACTACACCCTGATCGACACCCGGGTGCAGGTGCCCAGCCGCCAGGTAGCGCGCGCGCTCGGCCTGATCGCTGGCGAGCGCGTGCATCGGGTGGTGTACTCCAGCCAGGTGGAAGACCGTACTGTGGACCACAGCGAAGCCTATTTCCCGGCCACCCGCTTCCCGGGGCTGGGCGAGGTGTTCGCACGCACGCCGTCGGTGACCCGCACGCTGGCCGCATTCGGGGTGACCGACTACCTGCGCCGGCACACCACGGTGATGGCGCGCCTGCCCGATGCCGAGGTCGCGCGCGTGCTCGGGCAATCGACGCGACGGCCGGTGCTGTGCGTGCATTCGCTGAATGTCGATCCACAGGGGCAAGCGGTGCAGTTCGGCATCACCTGCTTCGCCGGTGACTGGGTGCAGCTGATGGTCAGCAGCGACCTCTAGCGAAAGCGCGGCGGGCATTGCACCCGCCGCGTGCAGCGCCTCAGGCTGCGCGCCGCAGCGCCGTGTAGCGGCCGTCCACCAGCTCTTCGGCCAGACCGAAGCTGAGCGTCATGCCCAGACCACCGCCACCGATGGCGTTGACGATGGTCACGCCCGGTGCCGGCTCGGCGACGAATTCGCTGCTGCCATCCAGCAGCTTGGGATAGATGCCGTGCCAGGTCTGCGCAATGCGCGCGTCGGGTACCTGCATGAAACGGGACAGGTAATCGAGCACCTTCTGGTTGATGGCGTGCTCATCGAACGGATCGTGCGTATGTGCGTAGGCATGCGAATCACCAATGGTGATTTCACCCTGGCCGTTCTGCGCGGCCATCACGTGGATGCCGAGCTCGATCAGGTCGGCATGCTCGGCCTGGTAACGCGCCTGCAACGGCGCGACATCGGCGGCCTCGCGGAATCCGGCGTAGTGCACCAGCGACAGGCCGCCACAGAGGGCCGCACCCAGGCGGAACCCGGACGGCTGTGCGGCCAACCGCAGCATCTGCAGCTTGCAGCGGGTCAATGGTGCTGCCGCGTACCGCTCCGGATACAACTGCTCGAACTCCGGACCGCTGCAGACGAACACCTGATCCGCCTCGAACAGGCGGCTGCCGGACCACACCCGACCGCTCTCCACCGCCGTTACCGGCGTGCGCCAATGGAACTGCACACCGTGCTGTTCATGCAGCACGTCCGGCAGCGCGCGGATCGCCTGGCGCGGATCGACCACCAGCTCATCGGCATTGAACAGCGCGCCGCGCAGCTCGCGCGCCACCAATGCCGGCGACTTCGCCAGCGCCGCATCCCGATCCAGCAGGCGGCATGGGCGCAGCTGCGCATTGGCCGTCGCATACTGCTGCAGCACGGCCCATTCGTCGTCGGCATGGGCCACATGCAACGAGCCACTGGGATCGTGCCAGAGGCCGGCCACGTCGATCAGCTCCTGCCAGATCTGCCGCGAGCGCAGCGCGCGCTCATACAGCGGTCCATTGGGCACGCCGATCGGCCAGACCATGCCGAAGTTGCGGATGGAGGCGCCGACAGCGCGTTCATGGCGCTCCAGCACGGTGACCTTGCAGCCACGCACGGCCAGCGCGCGGGCCACGGCCAGGCCGACGATGCCGGCACCGACCACGAGGGCGGTTGTGTTCTTCATGGGGGATGGACTCAGACGGAGGCGAGTGCTGGCATGCGGGCCAGGCGCAGCGCCTTGTGGTGGAAGTACAGCAGGGACAGCAGCAGGCAGGCACCGCCCAGCAGCGACAGATGGATGACCGCACTGGAGAAGAAGCGCACCCACGACAGCTGCAGGCCGGAGAATTCGTGGCCAAGCAGGACCAGCACACTGCCCAGGTAGCCGAACGCATCGGCCAGGTACATCACGAAGCCGACGTTGCCAGCGACCTTGAAGGTGGCGATCAGGCGTTCGAAGAACACGCAGTTGAAGGGCACGTAGGCCAGGTACAGGCCGAAGCCCACCAGGCCCAGCCACGCCAGCGGATGCAGCATGCCTTCGCGGAACGCCAGCGTGCTCAGGCCGGCTGTTGCCAGGCCGATGAACATCAGCGCATGCAGCGCCATCAGTCCGTTGAGGTTGTTGCGGAACCAGGTCAGGCCAGCGGTCAGCGCCAGCACCGCGAACGCCACCGGCGTTTCGATGGCAGCAAAAACACCGGCACTGCCACCGTAGCCCAGCTCGCGGAACAGCTCGGCTTCAAAGCTGTCGCGGAAATCGCGGACCACGGTCAGGCACACGTAGCACAGGATCATCAGCGCCAGCCCCGGCAGGAAGCGGCGCACGAAGGCGCGACGCTGTGCTCGGTCCATCGGTAGCCGCGGCGAGCGCTCGCGCAGGTCGGCGGCATCCGGGGCGGGAATGCGTTCCAGCATGCGTACCGACACCAGCAGCAGCGGCAGGAACAGCAGGCCGCACAGGAACGGCATCCAGAACTCGCTAACGCCCTGCAGCAGCAGCCATTTTCCGACCGACTTCACCACGCCGGAGGCCATGATGAAACTGGAGGCGAGGATCGCGCCCATCGCTTCGGTGGTCCGTCGCCCTTCCAGGTAGCTGAACACCAGGCCCCACACCATGCCCAGCGGCAGGCCGTTGAGGAACAGGAACGGGATGTTCCACGGCGCCGGCACCAGCGCGAAGCCGAGCAGTGCCAACCAGGAAATGCCGATCAGGCCCAGCAGCAGGCTGGCGCGGCGCTCGGCGCGCAGTTCGCCGATCACCCGCACGCCGATGAACTTGCTGCACATGTAGCCCAGCACCTGCGCCACCACCAGCCACACCTTGTAGTCGGCGCCGAACAGATGCTGGTCATCGAACGATGCGGCGGCGAATGGCTTGCGAAAGGCATACATGCACGCATAGGTGGACAGCGCGGCACTGCCGGCGAACACCGTCAGCGCCAACCGATGCCCCTGCAGCCGAGCCCGCAGCGAGGGCCGGCTCATGCAGCGGCGACCGTGCCGGAACGTGCCAGGCCGAGCAGCGCCGGCAGGCGGTCGAGGTGGTCGATGATGTGGTCCGGACCATGCGGCAGCAGTTCGGAACGGGTGAACGCACCTGTTGTGACCGCGATGTTCAGGCCGACGCCGGCATTGCGGCCTTCGTTGATGTCGACCTCGGTGTCGCCCACCTTCACTACAGCGGCGGCGTCATCCACACCGGTGCGCTGCATCAGCGCATGGATCATGTACGGCGCGGGGCGACCCATCGGGACCTCATCGCTGGCCACCAACGCATCGATGCGATCCTGCCAACCGAGCCGCTCGATGATCACCTCGGCAATGTCACGCGAGAAGCCGGTATCCAGGCCGATGCGGATGCCGTGCGCGCGCAGCGTTTCGAACAGTACCTCGGCACCCGGCAGCGGCGCGATGCCCGGTGCATGGCGGTAGCACTCGAGCATGCGCGCCACGAAGTCGGCATGGATCGGCGCCACGTGCGGGTCGTCCACCGCAGTCCCCAACAGGCGGGCGATCGCCTGTGGCTTGGGGTAGCCCATCAACGGGCGCACGTGCTCTACGTCGATGGCGTGGCCGGCGGCGGCCATCGCTTCAACGAAGGCGCGGGCGACCAGTCCCGGGTCGGCAACGGTGGTTCCGGCGATATCAAGAACGGCGAGGCGGTAGCGCATGGCGGCAGGCGGTGTTGGGTGGAGGTGCCCAGCTTCGCCGCGGCCGGCCACGCCCTGATGACAGCGGCCGGACAGGCCGGTGCACCTGTCTAGCCGGGCGGCCCTTGCCCTGCCATGTGCCGCACGTGCTCGGCGGCCTGCGCATGCAGCCAGTCGCGGAAAGCAAGGAAGCCACGATGGCTGGCCGAGCGCTGCGGGTACACCAGCCAATGCGGCCACGCCGTCTTCAGGCGCTGGCTGGACAGTGCAACCAGCTGGCCGGATTCCAGCAGCAGGCGTGCCCGGGTCACCCGTCCGAGCGCCACGCCCACGCCATCCAGCGCCGCGCGATGGTGCGCTTCCGAATCATCCAGCACCGCCACGAAGCGCGGCGGCGGGCTCTGCCCGCTCAAGGCGAACCACGCGCCCCACGCGCCGTCAGGATCACCCAGCAGTGGCCACTGGGTCAGCGGTACGCGGTCGATACCGCCCATGCGTTCAATCAGCGCCGGGCTGGCCATCGGCAGCAGCCACTCGTCAAACAATGGCTCCACCACCAGCCCGGGCCAGTGCCCGCTGCCCAGCCGCAGCGCCGCGTCGAACTGCCGCTGACGCTCGAAATCCACCAGGCGCTCACTCGACTGCAGGTTGATCTCGATCTGTGGGTGCTCAGCCACGAAGTGGCCCAGGCGCGGCACCAGCCAGGCCGACGCCATCGATGGCACCGCGCTGATCGTCAGCACGTGCTCGGCACGCGCGGCATAGGGCTGGAAGGCTTCGTTGATCGCATCCAGGTGCGGACCCACCTGGTCGAGCAGGCGCTGCCCCTCAAGGGTGAGGGTGACACCACGTGGCTGGCGGACCAGCAGCGGCTGCCCGAGCCGCTCTTCCAGCTGGCGCATCTGATGGCTGAGTGCACTGACGGTCAGGTTCATCGACGCCGCCGCGCGCGACAGGTTGCCAAGCCGGGCGGCAGCCACGAAACCCTGCAGGGCATGGAGGGGTGGGCGGGACATCAGGCTTGAATTCCTCTCAAGGCAAGCTTGCGGAAATGTCGCTTTTTCGCCTTCCATGCTGCCCGTATCGTGCAATCCACTCAAGTGGAGGTACGCACATGAACATCTTCAGCGGCCTGTTGTTCCTGCATGGCCATGTGACCAACGCCGAGCTGGCGCGGCAACTGGCCAGCCCTTCCCCGTCGCCGTCCCCACCGCCCAGCAGCACTCCCGGTAGTGCCGGCCGCTGGCCGGCAGCGGCAAGATGCCCGGTCACCGAGGTTGCCGGCCAGCGGCCGGCACTACCCTAGCGCTGCAGTGCTTCCTGCACCGCCGCAGCCACGTCGGTGTTGTCGATGTAACTGCCGTCGTTCCAGCGCACATGGCGGCGGTAGCCCGCGTCGACGCCCCGCACGCGCTGGCCCAGCAGCTCCGACCCCGCCCCCTTGGCCCACAACGGCACCAGTGCATTGGAATGGTTGCCGGTGGGACGGAAGCTCATCCCCGGCATTCGTCCACGGCCGTTGTTGCGCACCGGCTGGAAGGCCACGCTCTGTGCATCCGGGCCCATCGGCATGCTGTTGTCGTGGTCGGTGGTGACGATCAGCAGGGTGCGTTCCCAGCCACCGTTGCGTTCGATCCACTCGATCACTGCTGTCACCGCGTCGTTGAACTCCACGGTTTCCTCGATCAGCCGGCCGTACTGCGGCTGGTCGCCGCACTGGCCGTAGTGCCATTCGGTGCCGCAGGCGCTGGTATGCGCGGCCCAGTCGGTAGCGCCACCTTCCACCATCAGGAACAGGCCCTCGGCCGAACGCTGCTGCAGGAACTGCAGCGCACCGCGGGTCATGGTTGCAAGATCCGGCACGCTGTCGATCTTCCTCACACCAGAAGGCGTGGCCGCATCCTTGCCCAGCACCTGCAGCTGGCGCGCCTGCTGCAGCGTGTTGGCCACGCGCGGCACGCCGATCAGCGGCCGGTCGGTCGGCAGCCGTCCCTGCGCCAGCGCAGCGAACGCCTCCTTGCTGCGGATCAGGCGCCACGGCCCGGACGGATTACCGGCGATGGTGCTGCCCGCTTCCAGCTGCTGCCAATCCTGCTGCGACACCCACTCCCACGGGTTCGCACAGCCCTCGGCCTTCACCGCGCCCGCGCCTTCGTCACAGGCATGGCCATCAACGCTGTAGCCGGGACCACCAGTACCCATCACCAGGTCCATGTGGCCCTGCGCCAGCATCTGGTGCGCAATGGCGTGATAGTTGTTGCGCGATTCGTTCTGCGCAGCGAACGCGGCCGGCGTGGCATGTGCGAACGGCACCGAGGTGACCACGCCGGTGGCCATGCCCAGGCGCTTGGCATGCAGCGTATTGAATTCCACCGCGTTGCCATCGTTGCTGTAGTTGATGGCGTTGTTGTAGGTCTTGATGCCCGAGGACAACGCCGTGCCCGCCGCTGCACTGTCGGTGGCGACCGCGGACAGGTACTGGTAGCCGGCGAACGGCAGGTCCTGCGCGGGAACCGGGGAGTCATCCCAGGCTTTGGCCGCGTCGTAGCCGAGGGTCTGCGCGTTGTCGCGGGTCGGCTGGCTGCTGGCGTTCAACGGATAGGTGGTCACGGCGAGGCGCTGCGGGAAGTCCGCATAGGGGGCGCCTTCGCGGCTGCCGTACTGCCAGTAGGCAGCCGCGTCCCAGGTGCCCCAACCGGCACCGTCGTTGATCATCACGATCACGTTGTGCGGGCGCGTGGTGCTGGCCGCGGCGGTATCGGCGCGCAGGTTCGGCTGAAAGCCACCGAGCGCGAGCAGCGCGAGCAGCAGAGAGGAAGGGAGCCAACGGCGTGGCATGTGTGCAGTCATCGGAGGTCCCGTCAGGCCAGTGGCGGCCCATCATTTCGAACGTTATATCATTTCAATATTGCAGCTTCATGCAGCCGATGCGCACTATCCTGCGAGCTTCCCCTCGCCACCGCAGCATCCATGCCGTCTTCTTCCCCTGCACGCGCGCCTCTCTCCTTCATCACCCTCGATGCCGCCACCTTCGAGGTGATCCATCAGGACAACGCCGGGGTCGCGCGGCAGCCGGCGTCGCTGACCAAACTGATGACCGCCTACGCAGCGTATGCGTGCATCGAAGAAGGGGGTCGCACATGGGACGAGGCGGTCACCATTGCCGCCGAAGACGTGCACGCGGTGGCCGATGATGAAACGCGGATGGGCCTGGTGCCCGGCGAAAGGGTCAGCCTGGCACGCTTGCTGGAAGGGTTGATGATCGTCTCCGGTAATGATGCGGCGCTGGCCATCGCGCGTCATCTGGACGGATCACAGTCTGCATTCCTGGACCGCATGAACCGGCACGCACGCCAGCTCGGCCTGCGCAGCACCTGGTTCGCCAGCGTCTCCGGCATAACCACGCCACACCATGCGTCCAGCGCGCGCGACATGGCAGTGCTGGCGGCCTGCCTGCTGAACGATCATCCGCAGATTCTGGCCGTCACCGCACAGCGCGCGTTCGCGCACGGCAGCTTCAGCCGCAACAACCAGAATGCCCTGCTTGGCGATGACGGCGTGGATGGCTTGAAGACCGGCTACACCCAGGCCGCGGGCTTCTGCCTGGCCGCCACCGCCTGCCAACCTGTGCCACGGCGCGCGCATCCGGTACGGCTGATCACAGTGGTGCTTGGCTCGGACAGCCGCGACGCACGCGATGCTCTGGTACGCGAACGGCTGGCCGCCGGATTCGCTGCGCTGGCCGGCAGCAGCGCCGACGCCTGAGCGGCTCAGCGCCGTTTGACGGTGGCCACGATCAGGCGTTGCAACTCATGTTCGGCCTCCATCTTGTCCAGGGCACCGGCGGCTACCCCTTCTGACAGGGTTTCGGCAGCACCGAGAATCGCCCAGCGTCCCGCCAACGGCACGGTGCCATCGGCGGCGAACGGGCCCAGCCAGGCGTCGCAGTTGTTGATGAAGTCCTGCTGGTAACGCCGCCGCACTTCGTGCAGTTCCGGCGCGCCCACCAGCGCTGCGAGGATGCCCTGCACTTCACTGCCCTGGCTGAGGATGCAATCGATGTAGCCGGAGGCGATGGCTGCCGCGCGGTCGGCCAGCTGCGCCCGGGCGCGGCCGATGCGCTCGTGGAACACCATCGTCTGCCGGCCGTCGTAGTCATCGTAGAGCGCGGCCAGCAATCCGTTGCGGGTTACGAAGTGATCGTAGGCCACCGGCTTGGTCACGCCCGCGGCCTCGGCCAGCCGCCCCAACGTCAGCGCGTCGGTACCTTCGTCGCCAACCAGCGCCCAGGCCACATCCAGCAACTGGCGGGCGCGTTGCTCGCGGGTCAATCGGCGGCGCGTGGGAGCGGCGTTGGCAGGCATCGGCGGGACACGGCGATCAGTGCATTGGAGTTCCGATTTTACGGCCGATCTCCCCTGCCGACTGCAGATGCGCTTCGGCCGCACCGGAATCAGCGTCCAGCAACAGGTCAGACGACAGCACGCGCGCGCCGCAATAGTCGAAGATGCCCATGTCGATCTGGGTCTTCATCGCCGCGCCGTAGCCGCGTCGTTCGATCATGTCCGCGCCCGCGCCGCCGATCCCGACCAAGTGCACGCGCAACCGTCGCAGCTTCTTCTGCACCTTGCCATCGGCACCGTCCTGGTAGGCCCAGCCTTGGGCGAATACACGATCGATCCATCCCTTCAGCAGCGCGGGGAATGACCACCAGTACAGCGGGTAGACCAGTACCAGTGTGTCGGTGGCGTCCAGCCGCGCCTGCTCGGCGGCGACGTCGGCCGGAACTGCGCCGGTGCCACGGAACAGGGCCTGGTCCTGTGGGTTGAAGCGTGGATCGAAACCTTCGGCCATCAGGTCGGCGTGGGTCACGGTGTTGGCGGCATCCGCCGCGGTGATGGCTTCGCCGATGCGCTTGGCGATGGCATGGGTCAACGAGCCGGATTCAGGATGGGCGGTAACGATGAGGCTGTGCATGGGGGATGTCCGGAATTCACTAACTACCAATAGTAAGTAGTGATTGTCGGGATACCAGCGCCATGCGTGGGACGCTGTTTCCGCATCCGCCGTATAGTGCGGCGGTTCCCCCCCAGAGATAGCCGAGAATGGATCGACGCCCGCTTCTCCCATTGCTGGCCCTGCTGCTGTCGGTAGTGCTGCCATCGGCCTTCGCAGGCGAACTCAGCCCCAGCGATTCAAAGGCATTGCGTCAGGACGTGCAGGCGATGCTGGATGCGTTCGGTCGCGGCGATGCGGAGATGATCATCGCGCGCACCCACCCCAGCCTGAAGCAGCTGGCCGGCGGCGATGATGCCTATGCACGGATGACCCGCGATACCGTGAAGGAACTGCGCAAGTCGGTCACCGTCATCAGCGACGAAGCCGGCATGCCCGGCCGCACCTACGCCGCTGGCGGCGAAGAGGTCAGCTTCGTGCCACGCCAGTCACTGTTGCGCGTGCGCGAATCGCCGATACGCAGCACCTCGTTCATGGTCGCTGTACGCCGCGTGGGAACTGCGGACTGGCGTTATCTCGATGGCACTGCGCTGCTGGACAACCCCGGGCTGCTGCGGCAACTGCTGCCGGCGCTGGAGCCGGAAGTGTCCATGCCCAAGGGCGGGATCGAGGCGCTGTAGTCGCGGGCTCATCCGTCCACGCATGGCGTGGACCTGCTGCCAATCTGCTCACCTGGGCCGGCACCCAGGTTTCCGTCAGCGGAACAGCGTATTCAACGCCGCGCCCGAGGCCGCGTGCTGCAGGCCATCGAAGCGGCCGTCCTGCACGATAGGCTGGGTGGCCTGCATCAAGCCACCCCACGCCGCACGCGCCAGCGCACCGCCGAGACTGACCCGGCGCACGCCGAGTGCGGCGATGTCCTGCAGGCTCAGCGGCGTCGGCCCACCGACCAGCAGGTTCACCGGCTTCGAGCCCGCAGCGGCGACTACCGCACTGATCTGTTCGCGTGTACTGATGCCCGGTGCATACAGCACATCGGCACCCGCTTCGGCATAGGCGCGCAGCCGCTGCAGTGCGTCCTGCAGATCGGGCACTCCGACGAAGAAGTTCTCCGCCCGGCCGACCAGCAGCACCTCGCCGCCGGCACGGTCGATGGCCGAGCGCGCTGCACGCAGGCGCTGGACCGCCTCGTCGATCGGCCTCAACGGCGCATCGGCCACGCCACTGGCGTCCTCGATCGACAACGCGGCTACGCCAGTATCGATTGCCGCCGCCACGGCCTCCTCCACCGCGCGCGGTGTGGCGCCAAAGCCATCACCGAAATCGGCGTTCAACGGCAATGGCGTCGCCGCCACCATCAGCCGCAGATGTTCCAGCGTGGCCTGCAGCGAAACCGCGCCGTCTGGCCGCCCCTCGCTCCAAGCGCACCCGGCGCTGGTCGTGGCCAGCGCCTGGAAGCCCTGCCGCTGCAGGTAGCGGGCGCTGCCCACATCCCACGGATTGGGCAGCACGAAACAACCCTGTGCGTGCAGTTGGCGGAAGGTCGCGCGCTTGCGCCGGGTGTCGGCATCGGGCGAGGTCATGGCGGGCTCCAGGGCGGCAGACCTGCACCCTAGCCCGTCGATCGGCCGCGCTCAATGACAAGGGGTGAACGGGCATGAGGTGATACCGCCTGCTTATTGGACGCTGCCGAGGCAGGTGCCTGAGCGTGCTTGCCTGCCCCCGCTGCACGCTGCCATGGAGCCCTTCATGCACCCGGACCCACAGACCTCCGCCACCAACGCCCTGTTTGCTGCCGACGACGATGCCCAGTGGGCCGACCTGCTCTCGCCCACGCGCCGCCGGCTGATCGCCTCGGCCGGGCTGGCCGCCGGTGGCCTGGCCAGTGCCAGCGCGGCGGCCGCCCCGGCAGCCGCGCGCGCCGAAGCGGCGGCGAACACCACCGAGCCGGGCCGCCCCGGTTTCCGAGCCATTGTTCCGCCCGCGCCCCAAGGTCGCAGCCCTTGGGGCGAGGCCACGGTCAGCGAGTCGACTCCGCGTCCAACCAGTGTGCGCCCCGGCGAGGCCACCCTGCCGGCCACCCCGCGTGCCTACACCGATATCAGGAGCTATCACGCGCATATCTACTTCGACGAGGACAGCTTCGAGAAGGCGGCCCTGTTGCGGCGCTGGGCGGCCGAGCGCTTCCCGGTGGAGCTGGGCAACTGGAACCTGGAGCCGCGCGGCCCGCACGTCACGCCCTCGTTCTATTTCGGCTTCACCAACGACCTGCTGCCGGTGCTGGTGCCCTGGCTGCAGCTCAACAGCCTGGGCCTGACCATCCTGATCCACCCCAATACCGGTGATGGCCGCGCCGACCATCTGTATTACGCGTTGTGGGTGAACCGCGCGCAGCCGGTGAACGCCTACAACTGGCCGGCGCCGAAGCCGGGCGAGCAGGAGCCGCTGGAAGAAGTGTTTCCGAATGTGGTGCCAACGGTGCCGTTGGAGACGTGAGGGGGCCAGATGGCTCAGTGGTGGGTGCGTCGCTTGCTGCGCACCGAACTCCGCCATCCACGCATGGCGTGGATCTACGGCATCACGGCCCATTGCGGCAGCAGCCATCGCCCGGCCTGCCGCCATCGTCGGCCTACGTGCATGCATCCCCGGCCTGCAAGGCGTTCAGCGCGCCTTGATCCAGCGCCCGCCATACGGCCACAAGCGCTCCGGCAGATTTCAAACGATCAATTGAAACGCTGCAAACTTCGCCGAACTGGACAGCATCCACCGGTTCCGCCAGACTGCCGCCCTTTCCCGTCTTCCGGATCCCATGGCGAAGCTGCTGGTCCTGCACGGCCCCAACCTCAACCTGCTCGGCACCCGCGAGCCGGAGGTCTACGGCCACACCACGCTGGCCGACATCGACCAGGCCCTGGCAGCCCAGGCGTCCGCTGCCGGGCACGCCGTGGAGAGCCTGCAGTCCAACGCCGAGCACGTCCTGGTGGACCGCGTGCAGGCCGCGCGCAATGACGGAACCGCTTTCATCCTGATCAATCCGGCCGCCTTCACCCACACCTCGGTGGCCCTGCGCGATGCGCTGGCAGCGGTGGCGGTGCCGTTCATCGAGATCCACCTGTCCAACCCGCATACCCGCGAACCGTTCCGCCAGCACAGCTACTTCAGTGACAAGGCCGTGGGCGTGGTCTGTGGCTTCGGTGCCGACAGCTATCGCTATGCGATGGATGCAGCGCTGGCACGCGTGCGGGTGGCCGGCGCGTGATGATGCTGCCGCGCGTGCTTGCCAGCGTCGTGCTGTGGGCCGGCATCTGCGGCGCGGCCACAGCGTTCGACCGCAAGGACGAAGGCATCGACTGTGCGCACCCGACCACCACGATGGAGAGCGACCTGTGCGCCTCGGACGTAGCGGCGGCTGCAGACGCTGAACTCAATACCGTGTACGCCCAGGCGCGCCAGCAGCTGCGCACGCCGGACCACGGTGGCAGCTGCAGCTACTGCGGCGAGGCCGAACAGCAGCTGGTGCTGGCCCAGCGTGCCTGGATGCAGCTGCGCGACCACGACTGCAACGCCGTCTATGCCCTCAATTCCGATGGCACGGCGCGCAACGGCGCACAGATGCGCTGCCTGACCACCCTCGCGCGCGACCGTACGCGGCAGCTGCGCGAGTTCTACGAACTGCTTTGACCCGAGCGCGACGCGCTTCCCACCACACTGACATCAAGAGCAAAGAGGCCACCATGGATCTCCGCAAAATCAAGAAGCTGATCGACCTGCTGGAAGAGTCGAACCTGGCCGAAATCGAAATCAAGGAAGGCGAAGAGTCGGTGCGCCTGTCGCGTGCCCCGGTGGCCGGCTATGCCGCACCTATGCCGGCACCGGTGTATGCCGCCCCGGCCGCCCCCGCACCGCAGGCGATGCCGATGCAGTCGCCGACCGAAGCCTCCACCGGCGGCACCGCCAAGCCGGGCCCGGCGCTGCCGGAAGGCCACGTGCTGCGCTCGCCGATGGTCGGCACCTTCTATGCCTCGGCCGCCCCGGACAAGCCGGCCTTCGTCAGCGTTGGCCAGCAGGTCAAGGAAGGCGAAACCCTGGCCATCATCGAAGCGATGAAGATGTTCAACCCGATCGAGGCCGACAAGTCCGGCACCATCGTCGCCATCCTCGGCGAGAACGGCCAGCCGGTGGAGTTCGACCAGCCGCTGTTCGTGATCGGCTGAGGGGCACGCCATGCTCGACAAAGTCGTCATTGCCAACCGAGGGGAAATCGCGCTGCGCATCCTGCGCGCGTGCCATACCCTGGGCATCCGCACGGTGGCCGTGCATTCCACGGTCGACCGCAACCTCAAGCACGTGGCCATGGCCGACGAGTCGGTCTGCATCGGACCCGCGCCGTCGCCGCAGAGCTACCTCAACATCCCGGCGCTGATTGCTGCCGCTGAAGTCACCGACGCCCAGGCCATCCACCCGGGCTACGGCTTCCTGTCGGAGAACGCCGACTTCGCCGAGCGCGTGGAGGAGTCCGGCTTCATCTTCATCGGCCCCAAGGCGGACACCATCCGCATGATGGGCGACAAGGTCGAAGCCATCCGCGCGATGAAGTCCGCCGGCGTGCCGTGCGTGCCTGGCTCGGGCGGCCCGCTGGGCGATGACATCGTCGCCAACACCAAGATCGCCCGTGAGATCGGCTACCCGGTCATCATCAAGGCAGCCGGTGGCGGTGGTGGCCGCGGCATGCGCGTGGTGCACGCCGAAGCCTCGCTGAAGACCTCCATCGAAACCACCAAGAGCGAGGCCAAGGCCGCGTTCGGCAATGGTGAGGTCTACATGGAAAAGTTCCTGGAAAATCCGCGCCACGTGGAGATCCAGGTGCTTGCCGACGGCCAGGGCAACGCCATCCACCTGGGTGAGCGCGACTGCTCGATGCAGCGCCGCCACCAGAAGGTGGTGGAAGAAGCACCGGCACCGGGCATCAGCGCCGAGCAGCGCGAACAGATCGGCAAAGTGTGCACCGAAGCCTGCGTGCGCATCGGCTACCGCGGTGCCGGCACGTTCGAGTTCCTGTACGAAGATGGCCGCTTCTACTTCATCGAAATGAACACCCGCATCCAGGTGGAGCATCCGGTCACCGAAATGGTCACCGGCATCGACCTGGTGGCCGAGCAGCTGAAGATCGCCGCCGGCCAGAAGCTGTCGATCAAGCAGAGCGACGTGGTACTGACCGGTCATGCGATCGAGTGCCGCATCAACGCCGAAGATGCTGAAACCTTCGTGCCGAGCCCGGGCACCATCACCGGCTTCCATCCGCCGGGCGGCCCCGGCGTGCGCGTGGACACCCACATCTACAGTGGCTACCGCGTGCCGTCGAACTACGACTCGATGATCGGCAAGCTGATCGTGCACGGTCCGGACCGCGAGACCGCCATCGCCCGCATGCGGGTGGCACTGAGCGAAATGGTGGTGGACGGCATCAAGACCAACATCGCGCTGCAGCAGCGGATCATGCGCGACAAGGGCTTCCAGGCCGGTGGCCAGAACATCCACTACCTGGAAAAGCGCCTTGCCGAACGCAAGAACAAGCCGATCGCGCTGACCTGATCGGCGCCAGGTGCTGGACATGAAAAGGGCGGGGATATCCCCGCCCTTTTCTGTTTCTCTTCCGCTACCGCCGGACCATGCCCGGCGAAATGGCAACGAAGCGCGAGGCCGCCGGGCATGGCCCGGCGCTACCTTCAGCGCGCGTCGGCCGCCGTCGCCGGAATCTGCGACTTTGCCAACGGGCGGACGCCATTGGGCGAAGTCGGGTCGACGATCACCATGGTCTCGGTCGAGCCGTCGGGCCACACCACCTGGAAGGTGCTGCCGGCCGGCAGCGAGGCGAACGGCATGCCGCTCTGCGCGCGATACACCGCTGCGACCTGGCTGGCGCCCGCGCGGCGCACGTCTTCCTGCGCCTTCACCGTGGTCAGCTCCACCTTCGACAGATGCCGGTAGCGATCTTCATAGGTGTCGATCATCAACAGGCCAACCGCACCGGCCGAATAGGCCACGAACAGCGCCACCCAGAACCAGAATTTGGCCCCATGCAGGAATCGACGGTAATTCATTGCCCGTCCCTCTTTCCAACCAATCGCTTGATCCATTGCCTCATCTTCCCCGCACCTTGCCGCGAAACCGCAGCGTCATACACGAAATCCCGGAAATCCTGCGTTCCATCCTGCGAACAGATCCCTCCGTTCGCACAAAAACTGTTGACCAGCACGCTGTCTGCTCCACACGGTAGACCGAGTTCGCAGGCCGCAAGCCGCCATGCCAGTTCACTGAGCTGTTCGCCGGCCACCAGGCCGTTCAGCGCACGATCGCCCGAGGCGCGCACCCCCATGCCCGGCGCGATGGCCATGAATGCCTCCGGATCGCGCGACGTGCGCACCCGCTCGACCAGGTCGCGGCGGTACTCGGGGCTGTCCTGCAGCGGCTCGCCTTCGGCGAACAACGCTGCCTCGGCTGCCAGGTTGCCCTGCTCCGCCGCCTTGCGCCGTTCGGCAAGCACCAGCGGCGGCCCCAGCTTGTCGCCAGGCACAAAGCCACCGCAGCGCTGCGCGACACGTTCGCGTGCCTGCACCATCGCCGGCGCGGCGGTCAGCCCTGATCCGGCCAGCACGTTGTTGTCCAGGCGGTAGCCGCCCGGGTCGACCGCATACTGTGCGCAGTAGTCATAGACACGGCTGAGCATCCAGCGCGCCTCGTGGTTGCCCTCATCGGCCTGCACGCGCAGGCGCTGCGCGTAGGCATACAGATCGGTGGCATCTTCGATATCGGCACGGAGATCCAGTGGCAGGCCTGAAGGCAGGGCGTTGCCGCGCTCGAAGGCCGCCAGCCGGCGCGCCAGTGCTTCCGGCATTACCTGCAATGCTGCTGCGCTGTCATCGGCGACCGCGACGCCCGGCAGGTCTGCCTGCACCGTGGACGGCGCCACGTGGCCGCTGGCCCGATAGCCGGCCACGCCCAGCACGGCCACCGCCGGCAGCACGAGCAACCAGGTTTTCAGGGTCGGAGCAAAGGCCATTGGCGGCGGTGGAGCATCAGGGCGCACAGGAAAGCACGGAGTTTAGCAAGGCCCGGCAGGCCTGTCTGAATCGGCGTCGTTCATCCCAGAGCGGCATCTCAGGCAATACGGAGACGCCCCGATGGTCTAGCATGGCCCCCTTTCCCGCGATTGCCCCCACTGCCATGCCGTTCCTGGAACTGACCCTGCGCTGCACCGAAGCGACCCAGCCCCGCTATGAAAACGCGCTGGAGGACGTCGGCGCACTGGCCGTGACCCTGCTTGATGCCGAGGCCGATACCAGCAACGAACAGGCCATCCTCGAGCCGGGTGTGGGCGAAACGCCGCTGTGGGACACCCTGGTGCTGAGCGCGTTGTTCCCCGCCGACAGCAATGCGCTGTTGCTGCTGGCCGCACTGGAAGCATTCGATCCGGAACTGGACTGGAGCGGCGGCAGCTTCCGCGCGGTCGAGGACGAGGACTGGGAACGCGCCTGGCTGGACCAGTTCCAGCCGATGGATTTCGGCAGCCGGACCTGGATCGTGCCGTGGAACCATGAACTGCCAGAGGCCGCGCAGTCCGCCGATGCCGCCGTGGTGCGACTGGATCCGGGCCTGGCGTTCGGTTCGGGCACCCACCCGACCACCGCGCTGTGCCTGCGCTGGCTGGACCAGTTGGCCGTGGATGGCCTGCTGCAGGGCCAGCGCGTGCTCGACTTCGGTTGTGGCTCGGGCATCCTCGCGCTGGCCGCACTGAAGCTGGGCGCGGCTGAGGCAATCGGCGTCGACAACGATCCGCAGGCACTGGTGGCCACCGCCGACAACGCCGAGCGCAACGGCGAACAGGCACGCATGCACGTGTACCTGCCGCAGGACGAACCCGTCGCGACCTATCCGGTCGTGGTCGCCAACATTCTTGCCTCGGCGCTGGATGCGCTGGCCGAACTGCTGGCCGCGCGCGTCGCTGCCGGCGGTCGCATCGCCCTGTCGGGCATCCTGCACGGCCAGGAAGGCGAACTGCTGCAGCGCTATGCGCCGTGGTTCGACGACCTGCAGGCCACCCAGGACGGCGACTGGATGCGCATCACCGGCGTGCGCCGCGCCTGATCGTGGTTGAATGACCGCTGGATCCGAGCCCGCGCCCTGAGCATGTCCGAGCCGAACCCACCGCGCCGTCCACTGGCCACCTTCCTGCGTCCCACGTCGGAAGGTGATGCCGCGCCTGCGACCGAAGCGCACACGCCGGACGCAGCCGCGCCGGTGCCCATTGCTGCAGCACCGGCTGAACCTATCGACCCTGTACCGCAACAGGAAGCGATGAAGCACCACCACGATGACACTGTCATTGCCGATGAAGCAGTGCGCATCGAGCCCGTATCGGCCGCGATACAGGCAACCGCCGTTGCCAGCGACGCGCCCAGCTTCCTCGGTGCCGCGCGCGCGCGCAGGCTGCCGACGCCGCGCTGGCACTGGCTGCTGGTCGCCGGACTGGCCCTGCTGCTGGTTCTGCAAAGCGTGCTTGCCGATCGTGCGCGACTGGCCGCCGACGCCGGCAATCGTGCGTGGCTCGGGGCGCTGTGTGGCGTCCTGCGCTGCACCCTGCCCGCCTGGCATGAGCCGACCGCATTCACCATGACCAGCCGCGAGATCCGGCCGCTGCCCAACCAGGCAGGCGTTCTGCAGGTACAGGCCAGCATCCGCAACGATGCACGCTGGGCGCAGGCCTGGCCGGCGCTGCGCCTGTCGCTGTCCGATGCGGATGGCCGGGTGATCGGCAGCGCAGTGTTCACGCCGGCGCAGTATCTGGGTGAAGACCCCGGTGCGGCCCTGCTGGAGCCGGGACAGAGCGCGCGTATTGCCTTCCGTGTACAGGAGCCGGCTGCGTCCACCGTCGCATTCACCTTCGACTTCCTGTGACCAGGATGGACACGACTGGCCGTGGCAGGCCGGGCACGCTCGCGCTAGACTGGCCGCCACCACCTCGTCCGGCCGCGCGCTCCGCGCGCACGGGCAACCGAATCGGGAACCCCCTTGAACGCTGTCCTTTCTCGTCCTGACAACAGTCGTGGCGCTGCCCGGCCACCGCTGCGTGAACATGTCGCCCAGTCCGTGCGCCGTTACCTGCGTGACCTTGATGGCTGCGACGCGGACGATGTCTACGAGATCGTGCTGCGCGAGATGGAGATCCCGTTGTTCGTGGAAGTGCTCAACCACTGCGAAGGCAACCAGAGCCGGGCTGCAGCGATGCTGGGCATCCACCGCGCCACCCTGCGCAAGAAGCTGAAGGAATACGGCATCAGCGCGTAAGCGCGCACGAGGGTAGTGCCGGCCGCTGGCCGGCAACCCCATGAACGATGGCAGGATGTTGCAGTTGCCGGCCAGCGGCCGGCACTACCGGTAGATCCACGCCATGCGTGGATGACGGCCCAGCGGCATCAACCGCCGCCGCCTGCCTTCCAGTAGTACCGCACCACGTGGAAGAACACCGGCGCGGCGAAACACACCGAATCCAGCCGGTCGAGCATGCCGCCATGGCCCTCGATCATGTGGCCCCAGTCCTTGATGCCACGGTCGCGCTTGATTGCCGACATCACCAGGCCACCCCAGAACCCCATCAGGTTGATCAACAGCGACAGGCCGAAGGCCTGCAGCGGCGTGAACGGGGTGATCCACCATAGCGCCGCCCCCAGCGCGCTGGCACTGAGCACACCACCCACGAAGCCCTCCACCGTCTTCGACGGCGACAGCTTCGGTGCAATCAGGCGCCTGCCCAGCAGCTTGCCCCAGATGTACTGCAGCACGTCCGAGGACTGCACCACGATCACCAGGAAGGCAAACAGCAACACGTTGCGCGAGGGGTCATGGCCGGGCACGTGCAGGTTCAGCAGCAGCGGCACATGCGAGATGCAGAACACGCAGATCATCAGCCCCCACTGCACCTTCGCCGTGCGCTCCAGGTAGTGGGTGGTGTCGCCGCCGATGGTCGACAGGATCGGCAGGAACAGGAACGCATAGACCGGGATCAGCAGTGTGTACATGCCGTACCAGTCGATCCACACCAGGTAGTACTGCCACGGCAGCACGATGTAGAACGCGGCCAGCAGCGCGTAGTAGTCGCCTGAGCGAGTCGGCGCCAAGGTAATGAACTCGCGCAGCGCGAACAGCGAGATGATCGCGAACAGCACGATCACCCCGGCACGGCCGAAGAACAGCGCCAACCCGACCACGATCGCCATCACCCACCAGGCGCGGATGCGCGAGACCAGGTTGGCGATCACTGCGCTCGGCTGCCCACGCCGGCGCCAGCGCAGCGTTTCGGCCACCAGCGTGGCCAACACCAGGACCGCACCCACGCCAGCGAACAGCAGACCGGTCTGCTGGCCGACGCTCTGCGTAGCCAGGTCACCAGACACATCGATCAGGAAGCTCATGCCTTGCCCCCGTTCGGCGCCAGGTCCAGCAGCGCCTGCCTGCTGCGTGCCAGGAAGGCGGCCTTGTCCTCATCGGCCTGCAGCCGTAGCGGTGTACCGAAGGTGGCCGTACACAGCAATGGCAGCGGCAGGAAACGACCCTTGGGCATCACCCGCTTCAGGTTGTCGATCCACACCGGTACGAACTCCAGCTCCGGCCGTTGCCGTGCCAGGTGAAAGATGCCGCTCTTGAACGGCAGCAACGGCTCGTCGCCCACGTTGCGCGTACCTTCTGGAAACAGGATCAACGAACACCCCTCGTCCACCGCATCACGCAGCACCTGCAGCGGATCCTGCTGGCGATGACCGGCCTCGCGCTCGACCAGCACACCGTTGAACACCGCATCGATCAGGTAGCGTCGCAGGCCATCGCGCTGCCAGTATTCGGCCGCGGCCACCGGGCGCACCTGGCGCCGCAACGCCGGCGGCATCGACGACCAGATCAGCACGAAGTCACCATGGCTGGCATGGTTGCCGTAGTACACGCGGCGCTCGCTGGACGGCGCACAGCCGATCCACAGCGCACGCGCACCGGTCACCACATGAATCGCACCACTGCAGGCGCGGGCAATCAGTTCGGCGAACATCGGGTCCTCCCGTTCACGTCTGCGGCCACAACACGGCCAGCACCAGCAGCACACCCTGCACGCCTGTCAGCAGGTACTGCCGCAGCAACAGGCGACGCATGCCTGCCCAGCGCAGGTCCCAGCCGCGCAGCGGTGCGTCGGACGATACGCGGCGCAAGCCGTTGTCATGCAGCACCTGATCGATACGGCGCGCGGCGGCGTCGCCTTCCAGCCCTTCATTACGCAGCAGCTTCAGCAGGCTCGCGTCCAACCCAACCCGCCATGCGTGGTACGCCTGTGCAAGCCCGACAACGACACTGAGCAGCAACAGGCCGGCAGCGATCATCGCCAGCCCCGGCTCGATACCGAGCAGCAGCAACGCCACCAGCAACAGGCCCAGCGACAGCAGCGCCGGCCAACGCCCCTGCCTCAGCAGCAACTGCATGGTCGCCAGATCGGGAACCGTACTCATGCGCGCACTCCCGCTGCAGCAGCGATGGCATACAGATGCGCCGTGCCCAGCACGATGCCGGGGCGTGCAGCGCGCACGATCGCCACCGCTGCTTCGGCATCGCCCGCACGGCCACTGCGCAGCAGCCAGGTCGCGACGCTGGCGGCGCTGCGCGAATAGCCCAGTGCGCAGCACACCAGCAACGGTCCCTGCGCACGCAGCCGCTCGATGGCCTCGGCCGCCTCGCGCAGCTGCTCCGGTGCAGGAACCATCAGATCCAGCACCGGCACGCTGGCATACGCGGCGCCCGGCGCGCGGCAGGACAGTTCGGCACAGGCATCGACCACGCCGACCAAGGGTGCCGGCAATGCAGCGCAGGGAATACGCCCCAGCCACACACCATCCATCACCGGCACCGGCTGCGGCGCACGGCGCGTCCACAGCCGCGAATTGATCCAGGCCGCACCCAGGTAGGGCGCCAGCAGCCAGCGCGCCGCCATCGTCAGGCGACCGTCGGCGCGCTTCTGGAACACCGCCATACCGAGCCCCGCATACGCCAACGCCACCAGCAGCAGCGATACCACCGGCCACAGCAGCCACAACGCCGCGCCACGCAGAAGCACCACCGGCATCAGCAATACAGCGGCCCCCAGCAGGTACAGCGCTGCCAGGCGCCAACGTTTGGCGTCACGCGCGGTGCGCCAGGCACGCAACGGTGGCGCGCCCTGCTCCGGCCACAGCCAGACGCACAGCCAGCCGGCCAGCAGGCCGGTCGGGATATCGATGAAATGATGCTGGAACGTGGTCAGCACCGAGACGCCGATCAATAGCGCCCACAGATGCAGTACCCAACGCCACACCCCGTGCAGATACTGTGCGAACTTCACCCACAGCACGATGAGCAGCACGATGTGCAGCGACGGCGCCTGGTTGAACGGCTTGTCGAAGCCCAGCAGCACATCGAACAGCCAACCAAACACGCCGCCGATCTCCGGCCGCTCGAAGCTGAAGCGCAGCGGCCACAGCAGGAAGCACGCCACTGCGATCACCTGCGCGCTGAGCAGGCGCAGTGCATGCCGGTCCAGTTCCAGCCGGCGCCTGCACAGGAAGAACGAGATCGCATAGAACAGGTCGATCGACCAGTACGGCACGATTGTCCACGGCACGAACGGAATCTGCGTTTCCCAACCGAACGCCATCACCGGCAGTTCGGCATGGCGGCCGGCCATCCAGTTGGCAAAGCCATAGCTGGCGAAGAAGAACGGACCCAGCAGCGCCAGCCACAACAGGGCGCGCCGCCAGGGGCGCCCTTCCGCGGCCAGCGGGGTTGCAGCGAGCGTCGCCATCACGCGGTCCGGCGCGCCAGCGACACCGTGAAGATGCCGAAGTCGTCGATGCGCTGCGCCACCTTTTCGAATCCAGCCAGGCGCACCAGTTCATCCATTTCGTGCTGGGTCCGGCGGCGCATCACCCACGCTGCGCCACCGCGGTGGCTGGTCAGCGCACGCGCGATGAACTCCAGCTGCGGATGCCACGGCTGGCCGGTGTAGGCCAGGTAGCCGCCCGCCGGCACCGTCGCGGCAATGCCCTGCAGCGAGCGCAGCACGGCGTCGTTGTCGGGGAACAGTTCGTACAGGCCCGACACCACCGCCAGCGTCGGTGCAGGGTCCACCGCTGCCAGCTGCGCGGGATCGAACGCATCGCCTTGCTCGAAGCGGGCGATGTCGGCCGCACCAAGGCGCTCGATCAAAGCCTGACCCTGGGTCACGTTCAGATCGCTGAAATCACGCAGCACGATGCGCTCGGCGCGCTGTTCGCCCGTTCCCAGCGCTTCCAGCACGTAGCGGCCGTGGCCGGCGGCCACGTCCATCACGCGCACCGGCGTGCCCTGCCCACGGAGGCGCTGGGCAGCATCGCGCAGCAGTTCCTGCAGGTGCTGGCCGCGCACGCGGATGCCACGCCAGCCGATCGCGTCCAGATAGTTGCGGTCAACCATCCGCCCCAATGGACCTTTGCCTCGTGCTTCGTCGCGATAGATGTAGTCGAGCGTACTGCCCGAATCGAAACCGGTCTGCAGGCCCAGCGCGATGCCTTCGGACAGCGTGCCGCCGAAACGCAGGCCACCGCGTACCACGCGCCAGCGCAGGTCGGCCAAGCTGTTGCGCTCCGGTGGCCAGGCCAGGATTTCCGATTCCTCGAAGGTTGGCCCGTGGCGGTGCGCATCACGCCGTGACAGCTCGCGCAGCGGTTCGGCGAAACGCGCCCGGATGAAGCTGCGGATACGCACCAGTGCCGGTGCACGATCGCGCTCGCCCAGCGTGTCGTGGAAGAAGCCCGGCAGATGCACGCGCTCCTTGATCGGGCTGGACAGGCGCTCGTAGAAGCGGTCCTGCGGCGTGCGGTGCACAACGAAGTCCGAACCGGACACCAGCAACTGCACCGGCACACTGATCGCCTGCGCATCGGCCACGACACGGTCGGCGGCCTCGTACAGGCCCAACAGCACGCGCACCGAAATCGGCCGGGTGATCAGCGGGTCGGTGCGATAACTTTCCACCCGTGCCGGGTCATGCGTCAGCCACTGCGGCTTGACGTAGCTGTTGACGAAGAAGTTGCCGCGCAGCTTCTGCATCAGGGCCAGGCCCGCACGTGCGAATGGCACGTACAGCTTCACCTTGAACGCCGGCGAAGCCATCACCAGCGCGCGCAGGCGTGGTGCGTAGTCGTGCACCCAGGTCGCGGCGACCACGGCGCCCACGCTCTGCGCGATCACCACGATGTCCTCCACCGCGATGCCATGCTCGGCGCCGATGTGGGCGATGAAGCTGTCGAGGTCGCGCACCAGCGCCGGGAAGCCCGGCGCATCGCCGCGTGCGCCCGGCGAACGGCCGTTGCCACGTGCATCCCAGGCGAAGAAGGCGGTGTCGGGCAGGTCGAGTTCGTCAACCAGATGGGTCACGCGGCCGGAATGCTCATGGCCGCGATGCAGCAGCACGATGGCCTTCGCTGGCGTGGTTGTCGTGGCGCCCGGCCAGTACCTGTAGAACAGCGGTACCTGGTCGAAGCTGTGGAATTCCCGTTCCTGCGCCTGACGCATGCAATCTCCTGATTGTCTTTTTGTATCTGCTTGATTAGTTCGGCGAAACCGCCGCTTCCTGCAGTCCGCGCCGCACGCGGTTGATCATCGTCACCGCGCACAGCACCGCCATCGCGGCGGCCACGCCAGTGACCGTCATTGCACCGCCCCAGCCGAGCGCCAGCAGCAGGCCCAGCGCACCGATGACGAAGGCGCGGTCGCTCTTGCCCATCGGACCGTCATAGCGACGGCTGGCACCGACCATCAGCCCCAGCACCCCGGCGTACTCGCTCAGGGCCGCGGTCCAGGCCAGCAGCCACAGCGCTTCCGGGCGCACGCCCGGCACACTGAGCAGGCTCAGGTACAGCGCCGCGTCGGCGATCACATCGCACAGCTCGTTCAGGTAGGCGCCCAGCCGCGACTGCTGGCCGAACTCGCGGGCCAGCATGCCGTCCACGGCGTTGAGCGCCATGCGCAGCAGCATCCACAGTGGCAGCAGCAGGTACAGCAGGGGCTGGGCCGGCGCACAGCACCACACGGCGGCAGCCACCAGCAGCGAGACCACGGCAGCGGCCACGGTCACCGTATTGGCGGTGATCCCCATGCGGTACAGACCGCGTACGGCCGGACGCAACAGGTCCTGGAAACGTCCTTTCAATGCATAGATCGACATGATCCGTACCTGCTGATCCTTGGCAGTGCGGGCACAGCCTACCCCATCAAATGCGGTTACCGGCAAGTTCGGGCTGGCCCAGCCAGTCATGCCATGGCAGCCCAGGATCGATATGCCGGCACAGCCAGACCACGTCATGGCTGCGCTGCAGGGCATTGCGCACCGCCTGCACGGCCCGCTCGCGTGCTCCTGCATCCGCGAACCCCGCCTGCAGCGACAGCAGCCGGTAGACGCCCCCGCGCGAGCGCTGGAAGTGGATGATGCCGCCGGCAGGCAGCACGATCGCCCCCTCATCCAGCCCATCGGCGTACAGATACAGCTCGAAAGGCTCCAGCCAGTGCTGTGCTTGCATCACCCACAGCAGCTCGGCCAACCCAGGCGCGCGCCGATGCAGCGCGATGGCATCGCCATACCAGCGCTTGTCGTCATCCAGGTAGACCTTGAACTCCAGCCGCCGCCAGCGCCGGCGTTCGCGGCGCTGCACGTCCCAGGACAGGATCTCGGCCTGCTCGCCCCAGCGCTCTGCGGCTTCGGCCTGCAGCGTCGGCACATCGGCCTGGGCGCACCAGGCCGCGCCTTGGCCACAACGCGCATGGCGCACATAACGGGCCAGGAACAGCAGCGCCCCTTCGGCATCGAGGGTGGCCTGCAGGCGGTTGGCAACGGTCACGGGACGGCATCCTGCACACGGGGAACAGGCGGCACCGTGCCGTGCCCAGCGGTGGCTGACAAGCCCGCGGGCCGTGCCCATTACGGTCAAACCGGCTTTGGACGCAGCGAATCTGCCCCGGCAGCACCCGCCACCGGGCCCCAAGAACTACAATATCGGCCCCGCTCCGCTGCCGATTGCCCTGTCCCCATGACTGCTGATCTGTTGCCCGTCCGTCGGGCCCTCCTCTCCGTTTCCGACAAGACCGGTCTGGTCGAGCTGGCCACCGCGCTGGCGGCACGCGGCGTGGAGCTGCTGTCCACCGGCGGCACCGCCAAGGCGATCCGCGATGCAGGCCTGGCCGTGAAGGACGTGGCCGACGTCACCGGTTTCCCGGAAATGATGGACGGCCGGGTCAAGACCCTGCACCCGATGGTACATGGCGGCCTGCTGGGCCGTTCCGGCCTGGATGACGCGGTGATGGCCGAGCACGGCATCGGCGCCATCGACCTGCTGGTGCTGAACCTGTACCCGTTCGAATCGGTCACTGCCAAGGCCGACTGCACCCTGGCCGACGCGGTCGAGAACATCGACATCGGCGGCCCGGCCATGCTGCGTTCGGCGGCCAAGAACTTTGCCCGCGTGGCGGTGGCCACCGACCCGTCGCAGTACGCTGAGCTGCTGGCCTCGCTGGAGGCCAACGACGGCCAGCTGTCGGCCACCACCCGCTTCGCGTTCTCGGTGGCCGCGTTCAACCGCGTCGCCCAGTACGACGCCGCGATCAGCAACTACCTGTCGGCGGTCACCGCTACTGACACGGCGGTGCCGGTGCGTGCCGAGTACCCGGTGCAGATGAATTCCACCTTCGTGAAAGTGATGGACCTGCGCTACGGCGAAAACCCGCACCAGAGCGGCGCGTTCTACCGCGACCTGTACCCGGTGCCGGGCACGCTGGCCACGTTCCAGCAGCTGCAGGGCAAGGAGCTGAGCTACAACAACCTGGCCGATGCCGATGCGGCGTGGGAATGCGTGCGCCAGTTCGACGCGCCGGCCTGCGTCATCGTCAAGCATGCCAACCCGTGCGGCGTGGCGGTCGGTGCCGGCAACGGCGATGCCTACGAGTTGGCCTACGCCACCGACCCCACCAGTGCCTTCGGCGGCATCATCGCCTTCAACAAGCCGCTGGACGCGGCCACCGCCAAGGTGATCCTGGACCGCCAGTTCGTGGAAGTGCTGATCGCTCCGGACTACGAGCCGGCCGCGCTGGAATACGCGCAGAAGAAGGCCAATGTGCGCGTGCTGCGCATCCCGCACGGCGACGGCCTGAACAATTTCGACAACAAGCGCGTCGGCTCAGGCCTGCTACTGCAGTCCTCCGACAACCGCGGCATGACCCGCGACGAGCTGAAGGTGGTGAGCAAGCTGGCGCCGACCGACAAGCAGTTCACCGACCTGCTGTTTGCCTGGAAGGTGGCCAAGTTCGTGAAGTCCAACGCGATCGTCTATGCCAAGGACAACCGCACCATCGGTGTCGGCGCCGGCCAGATGAGCCGCGTGTACTCGGCACGCATCGCCGGCATCAAGGCCGCCGATGCGAACCTGGTGGTCGAGGGTTCGGTGATGGCCTCCGATGCGTTCTTCCCGTTCCGCGATGGCATCGATGCCGCGGCTGCCGCCGGCATCAAGGCGGTGATCCAGCCGGGCGGTTCGATGCGCGATGCTGAAGTCATCGCTGCCGCCGACGAACATGGCCTGGCCATGGTGTTCACCGGCGTGCGCCACTTCCGCCACTGATTGCTGGAGCGACACGGATGTCTGCAGTCTCTTTGAAACCGCTTGCCGTGCTCGCCTTCGCTGGCACCGCCCTGCTGGCCGGCTGCAAGCCGGCTGCCGAACCCGCATCTGCCCCCCAGGCAGATGCGGCAAAGCCCGCCGCCAGCGAACCGGCGGCGCATGTCAGTCGCACCGCGCGTCTGCAGGCGTTCCTGACCGGGCGTTACGGCAAGGACGCCAAGCTTTCCGGCCAATGGCGCGGCAGCTGGACCCAGGACGATGAAACGCGCGCGATCGACTGGCAGGTCTGCGCCGAGCAACCGGTGGTGAGCGGTGACAGCTGGCAACAACTACTGGCGGTGTGCGGTGCGCTGGTCGATGGTGCGCATATCGACCCGGGAACGATCGAGTTCTTCGTGCTGCAGCCCAAGGGCGATGGCTTCGGGATAGCCAGCGAGCTGACCGGCGAGCGCTTCGGCAGTGGTGGCCAGCCGGGCACCGCCAGCATCATCCGCGCCGGCAGCGATTTCTACGGCTTCCGAGTCGAGGATGGCTGGTTCGGCCAGGGCTTCTCGCTGCTCTCGCAGACCCTGGTCCTGCCGGGCCCGAAAGGCCTGACCAGCACCGGCAACGTGCGCAGCCACATCGACAACGACGCCCAGTACGAATGCGAGAACGTCGACGCGGCCGCCGACCCCGATACCGCCGAAGACTGCCGCACCCGCCGCTTCAGCATCGATTTCGCCCTGCGTTTCGACGACAGCGACCGCAGTGCGCGCATCTGGCCACTGCTGATCGAGGAATCCGGCAACACCTGCGGCGGCAAGCGGGTGCGTCAGGAGCACCGCTTCACCCTGGACCCGAAGTCCTGGACCTACTCCTTCCCCGAATCGCTGCGACGCGAAGGCTGCGAATGACGCACACGCGCCGCCGGGGACCTGGAACTTCCCTTCCCACGCAATCTGGAATCTCGTGATGAACGTACTTGTCATCGGCTCTGGCGGCCGCGAACACGCCCTGGCATGGAAGCTGGCCCAGTCCTCCCGTGTCACTGAAGTGCTCGTGGCGCCCGGCAATGCCGGCACCGCCAACGAAGACAAGTGCCGCAACGTCGCGGTGAAGGTGACCGATATCGACGGCCTGCTGGCGTTGGCCCAGGCCGAAGGCGTGGCGCTGACCGTGGTCGGCCCGGAAGTGCCGCTGGTGGCCGGCGTGGTCGACCGCTTCCGCGCCGCCGGCCTGCGCATCTTCGGGCCGACCGCCGCTGCCGCGCAGCTGGAAGGCAGCAAGGCCTACGCCAAGGACTTCCTGGCCCGCCACAACATTCCGACCGCGTTCTACGCCGTGCACACCGAGGTGGACGCCGCGCTGGCCTACATCCGCGAGAAGGGCGCACCGATCGTGGTCAAGGCCGATGGCCTGGCCGCCGGCAAAGGCGTGATCGTGGCGATGACCCAGGTCGAAGCCGAAGACGCCGTGCGTGACATGCTCTCGGGCAACGCATTCGGCGATGCCGGTGCCCGCGTGGTGATCGAGGAATTCCTCGACGGCGAGGAAGCCAGCTTCATTTCGATGGTGGACGGCGTGCATGCACTGCCGATGGCCACCTCGCAGGACCACAAGCGCGTCGGCGACGGCGACACCGGCCCCAACACCGGCGGCATGGGCGCTTACTCGCCCGCTCCGGTGGTCACGCCGGAGGTGCACGCCCGCGTGATGCGCGAGGTGGTGAACCCGACCGTGCAGGGCATGATTGCCGACGGCATCCCGTTCACCGGTTTCCTCTACGCCGGCCTGATGATCGATGCCAGCGGTGCGCCGAAGGTGATCGAATTCAACGTGCGCTTCGGCGACCCGGAAACCCAGCCGGTGATGCTGCGCCTGCAGTCGGACCTGGTGGACCTGGTGGAAGCGGCGATCGATGGCCGCCTGGACCAGGTGGATGCGCAGTGGGATCCGCGCCCGTCGCTCGGCGTGGTGCTGGCAGCCAAGCCGTACCCGGAAACGCCGATCACCGGCGAGGTGATCTCCGGCCTGGATGATGTGCCGGCAACGGCCAAGGTGTTCCATGCAGGAACGACGCTGGATGCGCAGGGCCAGGTGCTCAGCGCCGGTGGCCGCGTGCTGTGCGTGGCGGCGTTGGGCGACAGCGTGCGCGACGCGCAGGCGAACGCGTATGCGGGTGTGGCGAAGGTGACCTGGGCCAACGAGTTCCACCGCAACGACATTGGCTGGCGCGCGATCGCACGCGAGGGGTGAGGCCGGCGCCGCTGCCACGCATGGCGTGGCCGTACGGGCGCCACACCGCCGGGGTAGATCCACGCCATGCGTGGATGAGCCCCACAAACGAGAAAGGCCCGGCGATGCCGGGCCTTTCTTCGTTCCAACGCCCTCCCGCTTACGCGGTGAACAGCGCCTTCATCTTCTTCAGCGCGTTCGCTTCGACCTGGCGGATACGCTCGGCCGATACGCCGTACTCGTCCGCCAGTTCCTGCAGCGTCACCTTGCTGTCGGCATCCAGCCAGCGGCGGCGGATGATGTCGCGCGAACGCGCATCCAGTTCGGCCAGGCCTTCGCGCAGCAGCTGCATCTGGTTGTCTTCGCTGTCCGCACGTTCGTAGGCCATCGACGGGTCTTCGTCGTTGGCCACCAGGTACGCGGCCGGCGACGGCGGCGCGTGCTCGTTGTCCTCGTCGGTCGGCGCATCGAAACCGATATCGCGACCGGACAGGCGCGACTCCATTTCCATGACCTCGCGCTCGGACACGTTCAGGTCCTTGGCCACTGCGCTCACTTCAGCCGCGTTCATCCAGCCCAGGCGCGTCTTCGACTTGCGCAGGTTGAAGAACAGCTTGCGCTGCGCCTTGGTGGTGGCGACCTTGACGATGCGCCAGTTCTTCAGGATGAACTCGTGCATCTCGGCACGGATCCAGTGCACCGCGAAGGAGACCAGGCGCACGCCCATCTCCGGGTCGAAGCGCTTGACCGCCTTCATCAGGCCGATGTTGCCTTCCTGGATCAGGTCGCCCAGCGCAAGGCCGTAGCCGTTGTAACCGCGGGCCACGTGCACTACGAAGCGCAGGTGCGAATGCACCAGCTCGCGGGCGGCGTCCAGATCGTTGCCGTCGCGGAAGCGACGGGCCAGGTCCTGTTCGTCATCGACCGACAGCACCGGGATCTGGTGCACGGCACCGATGTAGGCGTCCAGCGAACCGAGCGCACTGGGAATCGGGAGATTGTTTGCCACAAGGGCAGTAGAGGTGTTCTGGCTCATAGGCACCCATCTTAGCAGTCCGGGATTTGGACTGCTAAAGGAGGAAAAAGTTCCAGCATCCTATTGATGCAACACTGGTCCCAAACAGAGCCCTACCGTAGCGCGATTTGATGACAGTGGCGAGCACGCTTTTCGGGATTCACAATCCCTTGGAATTCAATCAATTACCCACCGGAAACCGGCGATTTCCGGTCAAGCGGAGCTGAACGGGCCGTCCTGGAGGTCCATTCAGGCCAGGAGACGTTGCCCGGTGTTCAGGCCCGAGGGCTGAGGGGTGACCCTTTACTACTAAGAAACCCGTTGACAGCCACCCGGCGACATGCTCCGATGCATCAACTAATTCATACGTAGAAGCGCATGGCCCGCCCTGTCTCGCAGAATCCCACTCCCGCCGAGCAGGCCATCCTGGACATCCTCTGGGACAAGGGCGAAGCGTCCGTGCGCGATGTGGCGGATGTGCTCGGCCAACACAAGCCGGTCGCGTACACCACGGTGCTGACCATGTTCAACGTGCTGGCGAAGAAAGGCTTTGTCAGTCATCGCCAGGAAGGTCGCGCCTACATCTATCACGCCACGCTCAGCCGCGAGCAGGCCCGCCGGCAAGCGCTTGACCATCTTCTGCATCAGTTCTTCGACGGCTCACCGAACGTGTTGGCACAGCACCTGGTGGACGAACGCGAAATCGACCGCACCGAACTGCAGGCACTGCAGCAGCGCGTCAGCGATGCCAGGGCCGGGAGGAAGGAATGAACCTCATCGACCTGGCGATGGCATTGGGCGTACGACAGTTGCTGTTGTCCGCAATCGTGCTGCTGCCCGCGCTGTGGCTGGCACGGCGGCGGGCCCTCAGTGCCGAACAACGTTCCTGGCTGCTGACCGCAGCGATGGCAGCGGCCCTGCTGCTGCCACTCAGCGCCTTCCTGCCGGGCTGGTCGACCACCCTGCCCGCACCGGCACCGCCCGCGGCCGCGTTCCACCCCATGCCCGGCGAGGGGGCAACGGCGGAAGAAGCCATCTTCGAAGCCGGACGACAGCCCGACATCTACTACGTCGAACTGCCGAAGACCCTGCCGACACTGCTTGCACTGCTGTGGCTGCTGGGCACCCTGTGGCTGGGCATGCGCCTGCTGGACGCGACGCTGCACGCACGCCGGCTGCGGCGGCTGGCGCAACCGGCGACCGCCGGACTGCGCGCGGTCCTGGCCGACATCGTGCCCGCCCACGTGACGATCGCCACCTGCGCCGTCGACGGGCCGATGGTCGTCGGCCTGTGGCACCCGCAGATCCTCCTGCCCCGCCCCTTGCTGGCACGCCTGGACAACAATGTGCTGCGCGACATCGTCCGCCACGAGGTTGCACACCTGCAACGGCGCGACCTGTGGACAAGCACGCTGCTGCGGGCGGGAACAGCACTGTTCTGGTGGAATCCGCTCCTGCACCTTGCCCAGGCACGCCTGGCGGTACTGCGCGAGATGGCCTGTGATGCACGCGCTGCGATGCAGGCACGCGAACCGCTGGACTATGCAGGTTCGCTGCTGGCCAGCGTCGAACAGCTGCAGGCCCTGCGCGAGGAGGCGCCGACGCTTGCACTGGGTATGTTCAGTGCGCGCAGCCAGCTGGCGCAGCGCATTGATCAGCTGGTGGACGCCGGGTCACCCACACCCCGGCACCGCAGCCTGTTGGGGCTGGGCCTGCTGCTTCTGCTGGCCTGCACCGGCACCGCCGTGGCCATCTCACCACGGCTCGCCCCATCACCGGCTGCCAGCGCCTCCGATACGCGCGTCATCAAGCTGTTCCAAGCCGCCAGCACGCATGACGTCGCGCAGGTCCGTCTGTTGGCGGCGGCCGGCGTCGATCTTGATGCGCGCGTGCTCGGTGATGGCACGGCGCTGATCCAGGCCATCCGTGCACGCGATCCGGCGATGGTCGACACGCTGCTGCAACTGGGCGCCGACCCCGATCGTGCCGCGCTGGGCGAAGGCAATCCGTTGATCGTCGCCTCCGCGTTGGGCCTGCAACCCATCGTCGAGCAGCTTGTGCAGGCTGGTGCCGACGTCAACCGGGTCGTGACCTATGACGAGACACCGCTGATAAATGCCTCGCGCGAAGGGCACCTGGTCACCGTGCAGTACCTGCTTGCTCACGGCGCCGACATCAACCTGGGCGTGGAAGCCGACGGCTGGCTGGGGCGCTGGCGGACACCGCTGAACCAGGCTGGCAACGCGGCCGTGCGCGATTACCTGCTGGCGCAGGGCGCCCGCCGCGAACGACGCTGACGCCTCCGCCGCATCGCCTCCTGCGCTGCGGCGGTAACCCGTTCCACCCGCAACGACTGGACGCGACAGGCGTGCGTGGCACCGCGTGCGCCGATCCCGCCCTTCTTCCACTCCTGCAAGGATGTCGATGATGAACCGCCTGTTGCTGTGTTCGCTGCTGGTCTCCCTTGCCCCGTTCCACGTGATGGCCACTGACGCCAGCGCTGAAGACGCTGCGCGCTTTGCGCAGGCTATGGCCCATGGCTTGCGCCCCAGCACCGCGCAGCTGGGCGCCGCGCTGCCGCAGTGGTCGATCGAAGAACGCCTCGCCCACTACAAGGTACCGGGTGCCGCCGTTGCGGTGATCCGCGATGGGAAGGTGGTCTACGCCGCCGGATACGGCCTGCGCCAGGCCGGCACGCGCGACGCGGTGGATGCCGATACCGTGTTCTCGGTCGGCTCGGTCAGCAAAATGGGCACTGCGGCAACCACCCTGAGGCTGGTTGCTGCCGGCAAGGTCTCGCTGGAGGAGAACATCGACCATCGCCTGCGCCGCTGGCACCTGCCTGCCGATTCGCAGGGACAGCACCCGCCGATCAACCTGCGCATGCTGCTCTCGCACACTGCCGGCTTCAACGTGCATGGCTTCCAGGACTACCAGCCCGCCGAACGCCTTCCGACCTTGCTGCAGACACTGGATGGAATGGCGCCTGCAAAGAATGAACCGGTACGCCTGATCCACGCACCCGGCCAGCAGGTCGACTATTCCGGTGGCGGCTACACGGTGGTGCAGCTGGCGATCGAAGATCTGACCGGCAGAGCATTCGCTGAGGTCGCACAACGCGAGGTGTTCTCGCCACTGGGCATGTCGCGCAGCACGTATCGGAATCCCTTGCCTGCCGGCTACGGCAACGTTGCCCATGCGCACGACAACAAGGGCCAGCCAGAGGCCCTGCCACGCGGCTGGCAGAGCTTTCCAGAACAGGCGGCGTCGGGGCTGTGGACCAGCGCCAATGACATGGGCCTGTTCGTCGCGGCCCTGCTGCGCAGCATCCGCACCAAGGATGGATGGCTGCCGCAGTCGTTGGCCCTGCAGATGGTCAGCGAAGTGGCACCGGCCGGCCGTGGCCTGGGCCCGGAGCTGGCCGGCGCTGGCGCCAGTCGCCGCTTCTTCCACAACGGCAGCAACGACAGCTATCACGCAGGCATCGAAGGCTACCCCGAGAGCGGCGATGGATTCGTCATCCTGACCAATGGGGACAACGGCCCTGCGCTGCGTGGGGAGATCCGCAATGCCCTGTCCGATGCACTCGGCCACAACGCCAAGCCGGTCATCCGCACGCTGGATCCCGCATTGCTGGTGGATGGCTATGCGCGCTTCAGCGGCCGCTTCGTACTCGATGAAGCCCTGCCCATGGATCTGCGCAGTGGCCTGGCCGATTGGTTCGACGCCGCCACCCTGGACGTGCAGGCGGTCGATGCTGGACTGCAGTTGCACCTGCCCGGGCGTGATGCACCGGTCGCACTGCAGGCGCTGACGCCCGTCCGCTTCCTGGCAGGCAGTGCGGGCGCGGAACTGCTGTTCCATCGCGGCGGCGATGGCACCGTGCAGGCATTGAGCGTGATCGCCGAAGGCGCGCGCGCCTACTATCGGCGCGCGGATATCGCGCCAGCAGCGGGCCACTGATCCATCGCTGGCGGCGCCGGGCTACCGCCCGGCCCGCTCAGAGCGCAGAACGCGGCGGCAGCGACCAGTCGATCGGGGCCTGCCCGCGACGCTGCAGGTACTCGTTGGCCATCGAGAAATGGCGGCAGCCGAGGAAGCCGCGATGGGCCGACAGCGGCGACGGATGCGGCGACTTCAGCACGCGATGGCGGCGGGTGTCGATGACCTTGCCCTTCTGCTGCGCGTAGGCGCCCCACAGCATGAACACCAGCCCTTCGCGCTCGCGGTTGAGCACGTCCACCACGTGGTCGGTGAAGCCTTCCCAGCCGCGCCCCTGATGGGCGCCGGCCTTGCCCTCTTCCACCGTCAGTACGGCATTGAGCAGCAGTACGCCACGCTGGGCCCACGGAATCAGGCAGCCATGGTCCGGGCGCGGGATACCGAGATCGCTCTCGATCTCTTTGTAGATGTTCAGCAGCGACGGCGGCACCGGCACGCCCGGCGGCACCGAGAAGCTCAGCCCATGGGCCTGGCCACGGCCGTGGTACGGGTCCTGGCCGAGGATGACCACCTTCACCTGCTCGAACGGCGTGGCATCGAACGCGGCGAAGATCTGCGGGCCGGGCGGGAACACCGCCGCGCCACTGGCCTTGCGCTGGCGCAGGAAGCTGGACAGCTCGCGCATCTGCGGCTGCAGCAGGTAATCGCCGACATGCTGCTTCCAGCTCGGTTCCAGTTGGATCGTCGGGGTGTCGGCTACTTCATCCATCATCGAATCAGGGGTCCATCATTCAATCGGGCCAGCCGCAGCTGGAACAGCACCTTGGTGACCAGCAGCCGTTCTTCGATCGGCTTCAGCACCAGGTCGTTGGCGCCGGACTGCAGCAGCCCGGTCTGGTTGTGCGGATTGCCATCGCCGGTCATCACCAGCACCGGCAGGCGGCGCTTGCCGTAGCCGAAGTCCACGCGCACGCGCTGCACCACGTCGCGGCCGCTCAGTTCACCCTTCAGGGTGACGTCGGTCAGCACCAGGTCGATGCGGTGGCGGCTGCGGCCCAGCGACTCGGCGGTGAGCAGGGTGAACGCCTCTTCGGCGCTGACCACGTGCAGCACGTTCAGCTGCTGGCGTTCGAGCATGCGCTTGGTGGCCTCGGCCACCACGCGGCTGTCCTCGATATAGAGGATGGTGGCGCCGGGAATGGTCTGCGGCTGCACATAGCCGCGGATGAAGGTCGCCAGTGCCTCATGGCCCAGCGCCTTGTCGAAATAATCGGTGACGTACTCGGTGAAGCGGCGCTGCTCCAGATGCTGCTGGGCATCGCCGGAGACCACGATCACCGGCACATAGGCCTGGCCAGCGGCTTCGCGGATCATCCGCGCCAATGCCAGGCCGTCGCCATCACGCAGGGTCAGCGAGGTGGTCACCAGGTCCACCGGACCCTGTGCCAGCGCCTGCTGCGCTTCCTCGATGCTGTCGCAGCCGATCACCTCCACGCCCGGCAGGTCACGCCTCAGCACGTCGGCGATCAGCTTGCGTACCAGCTTCGAGCCATCGACCACCATCACCCGCGTCGCGGGCCCCTCAAGGTGCTTCAACGCTTGCGGTTGCATGCCGGTCTCAGGTGTCGGTCGGTCGGGTCTGGCGCAGGAAATGGCCGGTCACCAGCCACGCCCCCAGCCAGCCCAGCAGCAGCGTGCCGAGCAGCACCAGGCCGCCATGCAGCAGGTCCAGGCCGTGCAGCACGAACGGGCTGCCGTAGCTGCGCGAAAGTTCGGCCAGCGGCATGCGCAGCGCGGCACCGGCGGCAGCGATCAGGGCCAGCGCCACTGCGCCAGCGCCCAGGCCATACCAGGCGCCCAGGTACAGGAACGGACGTCGGATGAAGCCATCGCTGGCGCCCAGCAGCTGCAGCACGCCGATCTCTTCACGGCGGGCCTGGATGTCCAGGCGCACGGTGTTGCCGACCACCAATGCGGCACCGACACCAAGCAGCACCGACAGCACCTGCACCAGCCGCGCGCCAAAGGCGAGCCAGGCATCGAGGCGCTGGCGCCACAGCGCATCGTGTTGCACCAGGTCGGCCTCGGGCAGGCTTTCCAGCGCGCGCGCCAGGCGCGCATCGTCCTTGCCCTGGCCGGGAGTGATCACCAGCAGCGAGGGCAGCGGATTGTCGTTGAGCGCGTCGATCGCCTCGCCGAGGCCGGCATCGCGCAGTTCCTGCAGGCCCTGCTCGGGCGTACGCACGTTCACTTCGGCAACGTCGTCGCGGTCGCGCAGCTGCCCGGCCAGGCGCAGCGCGCCGGGGCCATCGACATTGCCCTTCAGGAACACGTTGATGTCGCGCGACTGCTGCACGCTGCCGGCGAACTGCTTGAGGTTGTCCAGCGCGATCGACAGGCCCAGCGGCAGGGCCAGCGCCAGCGCCATCACCATCACCGTCAGCAGGGTCGCCCACGGCTTGCGGCAGGCGCGGCCCAGGCTGAACACCACGCTGTGTACGTGGTGCTGGAACCAGACACCCACGCGCGACGGGGCGGCGGCTTCGCTGTTTTCGTTCTTCGCCATGGTTACTCCGCCAGGTCCTGCGGCGAGATGTCATCCACCAGCCGGCCGTGATCGAGGATCAGCACGCGCTTGCGCATGCGGCGCAGCAGCGGCAGGTCGTGGCTGACCACCAGCACGCTGGTGCCGCGCGAAGGCAGCTCGGCGAACAACGCCATGATCTCCGCCGCCAGGGTCGGGTCGAGGTTGCCCGTCGGCTCGTCGGCCACCAGCAGCTTGGGTTCGCCGACGATGGCGCGGGCGATGCCGACGCGCTGCTGCTCACCGGCGGACAACTGCGAGGGCAGCGCCTTCTCGCGATGGCCCAGGCCCATCCGCTCCAGCACCGAGCGCACCCGCTTGTTGATGTCGCCACGGCGGGTACCGCGCAGGATCAGCGGCAGTGCCACGTTCTCGGCAATCGAGCGGTCCATCAGCAAACGGTGGTCCTGGTAGACCGCACCGACCGCGCGACGGTGGCGGGGCACATCGCCGCCGCGCACCTTCAGCAGGTTGCGCTCGTCGAACACCACCGCGCCGCGGCTGGGCCGCTCGTCCAGGTGGATCAACTTGAGCAGGGTGCTCTTGCCCGCACCGGAATGGCCGGTGACGAACAGCATCTCGCCCGGCGCGACCTCGAAGCTGACATCGGTCAGCGCCTCGTGGCCACCGGCGTACTGTTTGCTGACATTGTCGAAGCGCAGGACACTCATACCCCGATTATGCAGGAGCGGCGCCGCGGATCGGTAGCGCCGGGCCATGCCCCGCGGATTTTTCGATCTGCCGCTGCGCTCGCCGGGCATGACCCGGCGCTACCTGCGGCATGAAGGCTGTAGAGCCGAGCCAATGCTCGGCTCGGTGGGTGCCGACCGTTGGTCGGCACACCCTTCAAGGTCGCCCGACCAACGGTCGGGCGCTACCCGCTGATCGGCGGCGCCGATCAGCTGCCCGACAGCATCCGGCGGATCTTGCGGCCGATGCGGGTCAGGAACGAATCACCGGTATCGGCGGCGGTGCGCACCGGCTTGGCCACCACCTGCACCGGGGTGACCGGGCTGGCGCCATTGCCGGCCGTGGCCTGCACGCCTTCGGCGCCTTCGACCGGACGGCCGTGGCGACGACGACGGCGCTTGCGCGGCTTGTGCTCGCCATCCACTGCCACGTCCGGTGCACCTTCGGCACGCGGCGGGCGCGGCGGACGCGGGGCCTGGGTCACGGCAGCCTCGGCGCCAGCAACCGGGGTGGCGGCAGCCTGCTCGCCTTCCACACGCGGCTTGCGCGGGCCACGCGGGCGACGTTCGCCGCTGCGCTCGCCGTCACGACCACCGCGGCCACCGCCACTGCCTGAACGGCCGCCACTACGGCCACCGCCCCGACGCTCTTCCTCGGCGGCGCGGGCTTCGCGCGCTTCGCGGAAGATCTGGCCGACGCTTTCGTTGTCATCGCCTTCCTCGCCTGCCGCCGGGGCCGGGCGTTCCGGGCGCGGCAGCGGCGTCAGCAGTTCCTTGGTGACCGGCTCGGACGGAATCTTCTGCTCGATATAGGCTTCGATGTCCGGCAGGCCCATCGCGTAGCGCTCGCAGGCGAAGCTGATCGCATCGCCTTCTTCACCCAGGCGCGCGGTACGACCGATGCGGTGCACGTAGTCTTCGGCATCGAACGGCAGGTCGTAGTTGTAGACATACTTGATGCCGTCGATGTGCAGGCCGCGCGCAGCCACGTCGGTGGCCACCAGGATTTCCAGCTGGCCCTTCTGGAAGCGGTTGAGCAGGCTCTCGCGCTTCTTCTGCGGCACATCACCGGACAGCACGCCGACACGGTAGCCGGCCTTTTCCAGCGAACGGGCCACGCGCTCGACGAACACCTTGGTGTTGACGAAGACCATGGTGCGGGCGCCTTCGCTGCGCGACAGCAGGCCCAGCAGCAGCGGGATCTTCTCGTCGTCGGCCGGGAAGTAGATGCGCTGGCGCACGCGGGCGGCGGTGATGGTCTCGGCCTCGACCACCAGCTTCTGCGGCTCGTTCATGTGCTCATAGGCCAGCTCCAGCACGCGGTGGCTGAGGGTGGCGCTGAACAACAGGGTCTGCCGGGTGGTGCGCTCAGGCATGCGGCGCAGCAGGAAGCGGATGTCCTTGATGAAGCCGAGATCGAACATGCGATCGGCTTCGTCCAGCACGCAGATCTCGCAGGCGTGCAGCGAAACCACCTTGTGCTGCTTGACGTAGTCGATCAGGCGACCCGGCGTGGCGATGATCACGTCCACGCCCTGCTGCAGCAGCTCGCGTTGCTTGTCGTAGTCGACGCCGCCGTAGACCAGCGCGAAGCGCAGGCCCAGGTCGGAACCGAACTTCACCGCGTCCTTGTGGATCTGGATGGCCAGTTCACGGGTCGGCGCAAGGATCAGCGCGCGCGGGTCTTCCGGCTTGCGATCGGCCAGGGCCGGACGGGTCAGCAGGCGGTTCACGACAGCGACCAGGAATGCCAGCGTCTTGCCGGTGCCGGTCTGGGCCTGGCCGGCAACATCACCACCGGGCAGCGCGACCGGCAGGGTCAGCGCCTGGATCGGGGTGCAGCGGGTGAATCCGGCTCCTTCAAGGCCAGCCTGCAGGGCCGGATGCAGCTCGAAGGAGGAAAAGGTCAAATCGGTCAGCGGTTTGTCGCTCATGAGTCCGTCTTGGTATGGCCACCGGCCAGCGGGCGGGCGGCACTGCATCGTCTGGGGGCACCGTCGCAAACTGCGGCCCCTGCGGCGGGTCGGCGGGCCGGGACCACCGGGTCCGCGCGCCGCTCAATGTTCCAGTTTAACGCACTCGGGCCGACAAACCGGAATGACGCGTCTCACCACGCAGGGAGACGCTGACCCTTCACCCAGCAACACCGGACTTGAACAGCCCTGCCAGAGGCGCTGGTGTCGCCCGCTGCCAACCCCATGTACAGGAGGACAGTGAAATCCGACACATATCAGGCATCGAAGCGATCACGATACGCTGGGTTCCAGCCGGCGCCTGTCCCTGCCCTGCGATAGGGGTACACTGCCGGCCGTGAGCGTCCAGGCATCCCGCCGAACGCACCGCGGCAGTGCGCCGCGAGGCAACGACGAGGGTCGCGCCACCGGGCATGGCCCAGTTCACCCACCTCCGGCATCGCCGGGTGCAATCCAAGACGAGAAACCAAGATGAGCGACAAGGTTGTACATGTCGGCGACGCCGACTTTGATAGCGCAGTGCTGAATTCCAAGGAGCCGGTGCTGGTCGATTTCTGGGCCGAGTGGTGTGGCCCGTGCAAGATGATCGCCCCGGCGCTGGACGAACTGGCCGACGCCTACCAGGGCCGCGCCAAGATCGCCAAGGTCAACGTCGACCACAACCGTGCGCTGGCCGCCAAGTACCACGTGCGCTCGATTCCGTACCTGGTCGTATTCAAGGACGGCGAGAAGGTCGGCGAGCAGATCGGCGCGGTGGGCAAGGCCCAGCTGGCCGGCCTGCTGGACAAGGCTCTGGCCTGATCCTGCGTGACAACACCGGCGGCCGCCACCCGCGGCTGCCGGTGGGCGCATACCGCGCCAGCATGAATGCAGTTCCCGGTGACCCTTGCACGGCGCCGCGGGCCGATGATAGTGTCGGCATATCCGGCCGCGTTCGCGTGCCGCACCCTCTGGACGCAGTTTCTTCCAGACCCATTCCCAACGTTCGCCGCCCCAGCCGGGCGCTCGCACCTTCAAGCGAGGAATAACGCTCTTGTCCGATAACACTCCCGAAACCGGCAGCGCCGAAGCGCCCGCCGAAAAGCGCGTGCGCAAGCCCCGCGTAGCCAAGGCTGCCACTCCGGCCGCCGCCGAAACCAGCGCCGCCCCGGCGCAGCCCACCCTGCCGCTGGCAGCCGCGCCCGAAGCGCCGGCACCGGCTGCAGCGCCTCCCGCGCCGAGCGCGCCCGCCGCCGAGGCGCCTGCCAGCAGTGGCGGCGGTGACAGTGGTGAGGGCCGCGAATCCGGCCAGCCGCGGCAGCAGAACCACCAGGGTGGTGGCCAGAACCAGAACCCGTACAACCAGAACCAGCAGGGTCAGGGCCAGGGCAATCGCCGCGACCGTTTCCGCAACCGCCGCGATCGTGATCGCAACGGCGGCGGTGGCGGTGGTCGCTTCCGCGATGACGGCATGCCCAACGACAACGGCGAGCAGCAGCCCTTCGTGCCGCGTCCGCATGCCAGCGTGCCGGAAGGTTTCCCGGTCTACTCGCTGAGCGACCTCAAGCGCATGCCGGCACAGAAGCTGCTGGAGATCGCCGAGCAGCTGCAGATCTCCGAAGGCGTGGCGCGCGCGCGCAAGCAGGACGTGATCTTCGCCCTGCTGAAGGTGCTGACCCGCCATGGTGACGGCGTTGCCGCCGACGGCGTGCTGGAAATCCTGCCGGACGGCTTCGGCTTCCTGCGCGCGGCCGAAGCCAGCTACCTGGCCGGCCCGGACGACACCTACATCTCGCCCAGCCAGATCCGTCGCTTCAACCTGCGCACCGGCGACCACCTGTCCGGCCGCATCCGCTTCCCCAAGGACGGCGAGCGCTACTTCGCGCTGTCGATCGTGGACACCATCAACGGTGAGCCGCTGGAAGCATCGAAGAACAAGGTGCTGTTCGAGAACCTGACCGCGCTGTTCCCGCGCCGCCGCTTCACCCTGGAGCGTGGCAACGGTTCGTCGGAAGACATCACCGGCCGCATCCTCGACCTGATGGCGCCGCAGGGCAAGGGCCAGCGCTCGCTCATCGTTTCCCAGCCGAAGGCCGGCAAGACGATGATGATGCAGCAGGTGGCCACGGCCATCACCACCAACCATCCTGACGTGCACCTGATCGTGCTGCTGATCGACGAGCGCCCGGAAGAAGTGACCGAAATGCAGCGCACCGTGCGCGGCGAGGTCATCAGCTCGACCTTCGACGAACCGGCCGCGCGCCACGTGCAGGTGGCCGAAATGGTCATCGAGCGTGCCAAGCGCCTGGTCGAGCACAAGAAGGACGTGGTGATCCTGCTGGACTCGATTACCCGCCTGGCCCGCGCCTACAACAACGTGGTGCCGAGCTCGGGCAAGGTGCTGACCGGTGGTGTCGATGCCAACGCCCTGCACCGCCCGAAGCGTTTCTTCGGTGCCGCGCGCAACGTGGAAGAAGGCGGCAGCCTGACCATCATCGCCACCGCGCTGGTCGACACCGGCTCGAAGATGGACGAGGTGATCTACGAAGAGTTCAAGGGCACCGGCAACAGCGAAGTGCACCTGAGCCGCCGCATCGCTGAAAAGCGCGTGTTCCCGGCCATCGACATCAATCGTTCCGGCACCCGCCGCGAAGACCTGCTGATCGAGCCGGAACTGCTGCAGAAGATCTGGATCCTGCGCAAGCTGCTGCATCCGATGGATGAAATGGCCGCGATGGAGTTCCTGCTGGACAAGATGAAGAACACCAAGTCCAACGACGAGTTCTTCGGTTCGATGAAGCGATAAGAGAAAAGCCCCGCACTGCGGGGCTTTTTTTGTTTTCGGGACGGCCCATCCACGCGTGGCGTGGATCTACCGGTAGCGCCGGGCCATGCCCGGCGGAATGCATCACCGCGCGCGGTCACAGACACGCCGGGCATGGCCCGGCGCATCCATCCAGATCACGGGCAGGCCACCGCGCCCTCCGAATTGGCCGTGTTGGCGGTCAGCTTGACCTGGGTGAACGCCGCGGCGAACGGCGTGTCCGCGCTCACCACGAACGGTGCTTCGACCGCGCCCAGATCCACACCCTGCTTTGCAAAACACGCCAGCGGCACGGTCACCGTCTGCTTCTGCCCGGGCGAAAGTTTGCCCAGCAGCGGGGCGATGTCCACTCCCCCTTCGCAGCCGGTGCCACATTGCATGGTCACCTTCACCGGCGATGCCGGGCGCTTCACCAGCTGCACGTCGAACTGCAGTGCGCCATTGCTGCGCGCAAGCGCGCCCAGGTTGCGGCGTGAGGTACTGCGCGCGATCAGCTGCGCCGGGGCCAGCCACGTCACTTCCCTGGCGTCCTGCTGGGTGTTCACCTGCACGGTGCGCACCTGCACCACCGGCGTGGCGGTCGGCCAGCGCAGCGTGGAATTCAGATCGTTGCCCAGCGGCTGGGTGGCACCGGCCGCGGCCACGTGCAGAGCGAACGGCGGGGTGTCGGCGCGGTTGAAGATGGGCAGCAGGGTCACTTCACCGCAGCTGTCCGGATTGGCCTCGCCCAGCGTAGCAACCTTGCCGCTCCTGGCGTAGCTCAGGCCATAGCCCAGCGGGAACAGCGGCGGCTTCTTCGCATCGGGCTGGTCGATCGGCGCCGGGCAAGGCACGCTCGGCCACGGGAAGCTGAGGCGACCGCGGAAGTCATGCGCGGGCGTTCCGCCCTTGCCCGCCACCAGTACATCGGTGACGCCCTTGCCTTCGGTGCCCGGCAGCCAGGCCGCAACGAAGGCGCTGGACAGGTTGAGCAGGTCGTTGGTGTACATCGGCCGACCGGACATGTAGACCGTCACCACCGGCTTGCCAGTCGCCGCCGCGGCCTTCAGCGCGGCCAGATCCTGCGGGTAGGCGCGGCTGTGGCTCACGGTGTCCGAGGCGAGGATGTCACCGTTGGTTTCCGCATACGGCGTCTCACCGATCACCGCCAGCACCACATCGAAGGCCTTCGGATCGACGCCCTGGCCGTCGACGCTGAAGCTGACCTTGTCTGCGCCCAGTTCCGCGCGCAGCGCACCGAGCACCGAATCGGCATTGGGGAAATCGGCGTTGTTGTTCCCGGTGCCCTGCCAGGTCAGCGACCAGCCACCGGACTGGTCACCGATGCTGTCGGCGCCCTTGCCGACCACCAGCACGCGCGCATCGCGGCGCAACGGCAGCAGCTTGCCTTCGTTCTTCAGCAGCACCAGCGATTCGCGCACCGCGCGGCGCGCCAGGTCGCGGTGCTGCACTGCGCTGGCATCACCGGCATAGCGGCTGTCGGACGGCTTGCGCTCGAACAGCCCGGCGCGCAGCTTCACCCGCAGAATGCGGGTGACTGCATCGTCGATGCGTGCCACCGGGATCTCGCCGCTCTTGACCTGCGCGATGGTGTTGTCGATGAACGCCTTCCAGTCGTCGGGCACCATCACCATGTCGATGCCGGCGTTGATGGCCTGCGCGCAGCTGTCGTTGCGGCAGCCGGGCACCTGGGCGATGCCGTTCCAGTCGGAGACAACGAAGCCGTCGAAGCCCATCCTGTCCTTCAGTGCATCGGTCAGCAGTGCCTTGCTGCCGTGCATCTTGCCGTAGTCGATACCGGCGGCGCGGTCGTTCCAGCTGTTGAAGGACGCCATCACTGTCTGCGCGCCTTCGGCCAGCGCGCCGTAATACCCCTGTGCATGCACGTTGATCATCGTCGCCTTGTCGACCAACGCCTCGCCCTGGTCGCGACCGTTGTCGGTGGCGCCGTCGCCCAGGTAGTGCTTGGCGGTGGTGATCACGTTGCCGTCGTCGTGGAAGCGACCCTGCGCGCCCTTGACGTAGGCATGGGCGAAGCTGCGGATCACCGCCGGATCGGACGAATAGCTTTCGTAGGTGCGCCCCCAGCGCGGGTCGTGGGCCACGGCCAGGGTGGGCGCGAACACCCAGCCGATGCCGGTGGCGCGCACCGAACGCGCCGTCGCCTCACCGATGCGCTCGATCAGTTCCGGATCACCGGCCGCGCCCAGGCCGATGTTGTGCGGGAACAGGGTCGCGCCCAGCACGTTGTTGTGGCCGTGCACTGCGTCCGTGCCCCAGATGACCGGCACCGGCGTCTTCGCGTCTGTTGACAGCGAGGCGGCGTGGTACGCATCAGCCAGTTTCAGCCAGTCCTGCGCGCTGGCGTGCTTGTCCATGCCCGGCCAGGAGCCGCCGCCGTTGAGCACCGAACCGATGTAGTAGCGGCGCACCTGCTCGGGCGTGATCGTCTTGATTTCCGCCTGGGTCATCTGCCCGATCTTCTGCGCCAGCGTCATCTGCGAAAGGATCTTCTGCACGCGGCTTTCGATGTCCGCGTCGGCGGTGATCGCGCTCTGCACGTGCGGCCAGTCCTGCAGGCGTTCGCCGCTGGCCGGTGCGGCACCGGCGGGCGCGGCAAGGGCCGCCAGCAGGCAGCTGGCAAGAAGGGTCTGGGTGGGGCGATTCACTGGGTTCTACCTCCGTGGATGAAGTTCCTGGCGTGCGGGGCTGCAGCAGCACGACAGCGCGGGCACCTGCGTGCCGTTCCTGACAGCGCTGTCATATAAGCCCGCTCCCGTACTGTCAATCGTTGCTCGTGCGCGCTGTGGTGGCCGCCCCTCAACCACGGGCCCCGGCACATCACAAGCGCGCTACAGTGGTGCCCGTGTGTTGCATCGCGACAAGGAATCGGGACGTGCCAGCGCACCTCCTGTCGTGGCAACATCCGCCTGCTTCGGCAACACCGACCGGGCCACCACGCTCTACCATCGCCGCGTGCCCGCCGCCTTCCAGGAGGATCCATCGCACCATGCGCAGTCGAATCGAGGATGTCGCCGCCGTTGCCGGGGTTTCGATCAAGACCGTGTCCCGCGTGCTCAACCACGAGCCGAACGTGCGCGAGCAGACCCGCGAACGGGTGCTGTCGGCCGTGGCACGGCTGGGCTACAAGCCCAACCCGTCGGCACGCAGCCTGGCCGGCCAGCGCTCGTATGCGCTGGCGCTGGTCTACAACAATCCCTCGCGCAACTACCTGATGGAAATCCAGAGCGGCATGCTGGAAGCCTGCCATGCGCAGCACTACAACCTGATCCTGGGCCCGGTCGGCACCGGCCGCCGCACCCTGCCCGACCTGGCCGCGCTGTTCGAGAATTCGCGCCCCGACGGCGTCGTGCTGATCCCGCCGCTGACCGATGACGAGGTGGTGCTGTCCTATCTGGAGGAGCATGAAATTCCCTTCGCCTGCATCGCGCCGCGCCACCCGGAAGGCCGCATCGGCGTACGCATGGATGAGACCACAGCGGTGATCGAACTGATTGGCCACCTGGTCGCGCAGGGCCATCGGCGCATCGGCCACATCAAGGGCCCACGCGCACATGGGGCCTGCCAGTGGCGCCACGCCGGCTACCGCCAGGCGCTGCGCGAGGCCGGCATCGCTTACGACCCGGAGCTGGTGGTCAAAGGCCAGTTTTCGTTCGAATCGGGCGTGGACGCCGCCAATGCCCTGCTTGACCTGGTCGACCCGCCAACGGCGATCTTCGCGGCCAACGATGACATGGCCGCGGCGGTGTACCGCGTGGCTGGCGAGCGTGGCCTGCGCGTACCACGCGATCTGTCGGTGTGCGGCTTCGACGATACGCCGATCGCCGGGCACATCTACCCGGCGCTGACCACGGTGCGCCAGCCGACCGCTTACATGGGCCGGCTGGCAACCGAGCAGTTGATCGAGCACATCCGTGCCGAGGCCGCTGGTCGCATGATCACGGTTGAACATGCGGTGCTGGATCGCGAATCGACTGCCGCGCCACGCCGGCGCTGACAACGGCAACACGTGGCTCACGGCGCCGGTAGCCGTGAGCCGTTCCATGCATAGAAGGCGATGTAGACGTAGCACAGCATCGGCAGCAGGAAAGACACCTGCAGGCCGTAGCTGTCGGCCAGCCAGCCCATCGCCAGCGGAATGACCGCGCCACCAACGATGGCCATCACCAGCAAGCTGGAGGCCTTTCCTGTGAGTGCGCCGAGGCGCGCGATGGCCAGGGCGAAAATGGTCGGGAACATGATGGAGTTGAACAGACCGATGCTGACCACGGCCCACTTGGCCATACCGCCACTGGCGGTGACCGTGATGCCCAGCAAGACCATCACCATCAGTGCGAACAGGCCAAGCAACTGGCGTGCGTCCAAGCGTGCCAGTAGTGCGGCACCCACCAGGCGGCCGGCCAGCGCACCGCCCCAATACAGCGAGACATAGCCGGTGGCCTCCTGTTCGGACAGGCCCTGGCCGATGCCCGGCGAGGACAGGAAGTTAACCAGCACGCTGCCGACGGATACCTCGGCACCGACGTAACAGAAGATGGCCAGCACCCCCAGGCGCACGTGGCGATGGCGCAGCACATCCCACACGCGGCCTTCGCCGCTGATGCGCCCCTCCACGCCCGCAATGGTGGGCAGGCGGAACATCCAGATCGCTGCAGCCAGCAGGAACAGCGCCACCGCCAGGCCGAAGTACGGCAGCTGCACCGACTGTGCTTCGGCCGCACGATAGGCCAGTGCTTCGGCCTGCGGCAGCAGGGCCAGCTCATCCTCGCTGCGTGGCTGCGCCGAGAGGATCAGCAGGCCGCCGAACAGTGGCGCCAGCGTCGTGCCCAGCGCGTTCATCGCCTGCGCCAGGGTCAGCCGGCTGGAGCTGGTGCGCTCGTCACCGAGCAGCGCAACGTATGGATTGGCGGCCACCTGGAGCACGGTGATGCCGGTGGCCAGCACGAACAGCGCCGCCAGGAACAGGCTGTACACGTGTGCGGCCGCCGCCGGCCAGAACATCAGCGCACCCACGCAGGCGATCGCGAGGCCGGCGACGATGCCGCGCTTGTAGCCGACCGCCGCCACCAGCCGGCCGGCCGGCAGTGACATCAGGAAATACGCGCCAAAGAAGGTGAACTGGATCAGCATCGCCTGCACCCAGGTCAGTGCGAAGGCGGCCTTCAGGTGCGGAATGAGGATGTCGTTGAGGCAGGTGAGGAAGCCCCACATGAAGAAGATCGCGGTCACCACAGCCAGCGCGCGGGTATTGCCCTGCACGTGCTGTCCGCTGACGGTCGTTGCTGTGTCCAAAGCCTGTCCTCCCGGTCAGTGATTAAAGCCATCCATCGGTCATGTGCGACATGCGACGCCGCTCCGGGTTGTCCAGCGCTGTCAGCTCGCTGCACCCCGTACTGGCAAGGTTCCGCACCGCCATCCGCGCAGTTTCGTTCTGCACCGCACAACGCTTTTCCGCAATCGGATTGGCAGCGCTGTCATACCTTGAAAACCGCTGCAGATGCCTTCCTTTAAGGCAATTCATCGGTGCGAGCGGGCCCATGGCAACGGTTACATCACGGCCGGCACGACCGCTGGTCAGGCGCACTTGATGGCAGTTTGTTGACAACGCTGTCAACCGTCGCTCCAATCCGGCCACGTGCAGTAACCGCGATCACGACAGCGCCGCACCGACACAACCGAATTCCCTGGGGAGGGAGCTTCCATGAAGACGTACACGGCAGTACCTCGCAAGACGATGCTCACTTCCGCGCTGCTTGCAGCACTGGCCGCTCCGGCCTGGGCACAGGACGCGCCCGCCGCCGCCCCTGCCGATCCAGCCACGCTCGATACCGTGCAGGTCACCGGTATCCGCGGCAGCCTGCAGTCGTCGATGAACCTCAAGCGCGACAGCCAGGGCGTGGTCGATGGCATCGTCGCCGAGGACATCGGCAAGTTCCCGGACACCAACCTGGCCGAGTCGCTGCAGCGCATCAGTGGCGTGTCGATCGACCGCACCTCCAGCGGCGAAGGCTCCAAGGTGACCGTGCGCGGCATCGGCCCGGACTACAACCTGGTGTTGTTGAATGGCCGACAGATGCCTGCATCCAACCTTGGCAACGGCGGTGGCGGCCTCAACGGCTCGCGCTCGTTCGACTTCGCCAACCTCGCATCCGAATCGGTTTCGGCGGTTGAGGTGTACAAGACCAGCCGCGCCGACAATCCGGCTGGCGGCATCGGCGCCACCATCAATATCAAGACGATGCGCCCGCTGGAATCGGAGCCGGTGATCAGCCTGGGCCTGAAGGCGGTCAATGATTCATCCAACGACAACCTGCCGCGCACGCTGCAGGGCTCGAACATCACCGGCGAGCTGTCGGGCATCTTCAGCCAGCGCTACGCCGATGACCGCTTCGGCGTGACCCTCAGTGCCAGCCATCAGGAGCGCGATTCGGGCTTCAACCAGGCCACGGTGGCCGAGGGCTGGGCGACCCTGTACGGCAACAACACCACGGACTGGCGTGCGCTGCCGCAGCCTGGCCAGGGCTACGCCGATCGCATCACCAACCGGCCCGGGCCGGACGATGTGTACGCACGCCCGCAGAACACCGCCTACAACGTCAATGGCGTGCAGCGCCAGCGCACCAACGCGCAGGCTACGTTCCAGTGGAAGCCGGCCGACAATGTGACGACCACGCTGGACTACACCTATGTCGAGAACAAGGTGCAGCAGCAGCGTAGCGAACTGTCGGTATGGTTCAACTACGGCCCCGGCGACAGTACCTGGACCAGCGGCCCGGTGGCCGCGCCGATCATCTACAGCGAGGACATGACCAACTCCGATGTGTCGATGGGTGGCGCCAAGCTGGCCACCAAGACCGGCATGCATTCGCTGGGCTTCAACGTGGACTGGGAAGTGAACGATGCGCTGGACCTGTCGTTCGATGCACACAACTCCACCGCCGAATCGAAGCCGGACAGCCCGTATGGTTCTGCCGGCGTGCTGGGCGTGGCCGCCTTCGTGCGCGGCAAGACCACGGTCGACTACAGCGGCGACCTGCCGATCATCAACATCGCCCTGCCGCCCGGTGGCGTGCAGGCATCCGATGCGCTGGTGACCGGGTCGGTATTCCAGAACAGCTACAACAAGTCCAAGGTGCAGCAGTACCAGGGCCGCGGCACCTTCCGCTTCGCAGACTATTCGGCCCTGGACTTCGGCATCGGCCACGCCCAGGTGGAGAACCGCTCGGCCTCGGCGATCATGCAGCGCAATACCTGGGGTGGCCTGGGAACGCCGTCCGACTACGCCGATGACATCTGGTATGCGGACAACATGGCCAAGTACTTCAAGGCATTCTCCGGCCACAGCGATCCGCGCCTGACCGGCCAGTTCCTGGTCTTCGACTTCGACCGCCTGATCGATCGCGCCGCGCAGGTCGGCACCACATCCGATCCGGCATGCCCCAGTTGCTACTACGCGCCCAGCGAGTATTCAGAGGACATCCGCACCACCGAGAAGACCCGCAGTGCCTACCTGCAGTACCGCACCAGCTTTGACTGGTCGATGCCGCTGCACGTAGCCGCCGGCGTGCGCTATGAGCGCACCGAAGTGGAATCGAACGCGATGGTTCGCGTGCCCACCGGTATCAGCTGGGGCTCGGCCAACGAGCTGAACATCGTCTACGCGGCCGACAGCAGCTTCATCGGTGGCCGTGGCAAGTACGACTACGTGTTGCCCAACGTCGACCTGAAGCTGGACCTCAGCGAATCGCTGGCACTGCGCGGCAGCTACAGCCGCACGCTGGGCCGTCCCAGCTGGACCCAGATCCAGAGCGGCCAGTCGCTGGCCGACATCGTGCGCACCCAGGGCGGTACCGCCAGTCGTGGCAACCCGGGCCTGGAACCGCTGATCTCGGACAACTTCGACCTGTCGCTGGAGTGGTACTACGGCGAGGCCAGCTATGCCTCGGTTGGATTCTTCCGCAAGAACATCAAGAACTTCATCAGCGACACGATCGTGCGCGAGAACACCGGGACGCTGCACACTCCGGTGGGCGGTGCGTACTGGAACGAGGCACTGGCCTCCGGCTGCGGCACCACCGACATGCCCTGCATCCGCGACTATATCTTCACCAACCATGCCGGCGATCCCGGCGTGACCTACACCGGCACCAATTCGGCGGGTCAGAAGACCGGCACCATCACCGGCCTGCCGGGAGATCCGATCGCCGGCTTCGACGTCACCGTGCCCGCCAACCAGCACTCGGACCATCTCGATGGCTGGGAAGTGGCGGTACAGCACCTGTTCGGCCAGTCCGGTTTCGGCGTAGCGGCCAACTACACCAAGGTGAAGTCGGGGCTGACCTTCAACAACCTGAGCCTGGGTGACCAGTACCCGATGATCGGCCTGAGCGACTCGGCCAACGTTGTCGCCTTCTATGACAAGAATGCCTGGCAGATCCGCGCGGCATACAACTGGCGCGACAAGTTCCTCAACGGCATCGGCGGCCAGGGGCCCAATCCCAACTACACTGCCGCCTATGGCCAGCTCGATCTGAACATCAGCTACGCGGTAAGTGACCAGCTGACACTGAGCCTGGAGGCGATCAACCTCACCGACGAGACCATGCGCACGTACTCGCGCCATACCAACATGCTGCGCTACGCCACCCAGACCGGCCCACGCTACATGTTCGGCGTGCGCTACAAGTTCTGACCTGTTGCAGGGCCGTGGAGCCGGGCGCCGGCTCGGCCCTGCCGGGCCGGGGCCGTGCATCCCGACGGAGCCGAGCGTACGCTCGGCTCTACACACCGCTCCGGATTTGCGCGCATGCTGGCCCAACCCCGCCCCATCGATGAAGTGCATGACCTGGGCCCGGCGCAGCTGCACGAGCAGCTGCCCACCTGGACCACACCCAAGGTGATCCGTGGGCTGGTGGCACACTGGCCACTGGTGGCCGCCGCGCGCCGGTCCGCCGCCGAGGCGGTGGCCCACCTTGCCCTGTTCGATCACGGGCAGATGCCGGTGACCGCCACCACGGCCGCGCCGGGAGCGGGTGGGCGGCTGTTCTACAACGAGGACATGAGCGGCTTCAACTTCCGCCGCGAGCAGGTGCCGCTGAAAGTGGTGCTGGCCACGCTGCTGAAGTACGCCCACGAACCGTCTCCACCGTCGATCTACGTGGCATCGACCACCCTGGACAGCTTCCTGCCTGGCCTGGCCGAGGCCAATCCGCTGCAGCTGGGCGTGGCTGACCCGCTGACCAGCATCTGGATAGGCAACCGCTCGCGCATCGCCGCCCACCAGGATGTGCCGGACAACCTGGCCTGCGTGGCCGCAGGACGTCGCCGGGTCACCCTGTTCGCTCCCGACCAGGTGCGCAATCTCTACATCGGCCCTCTGGATCTCACCCCGGCAGGCCAGGCCATCAGCCTGGTTGACTTCCACGCACCGGATTTCGAGCGCTTCCCACGCTTCGGCCAGGCACAGGCACAGGTGGCGGAACTGGAGCCAGGCGACGCCGTCTTCATTCCTTCACTCTGGTGGCACCACATGGAAGGGCTGGATGCCTTCAACGTGCTGATCAACAGCTGGTGGCGCCCGGTGCCGTCATGGATGGACTCACCAATGAACGCACTGATGCTGGCGATCCTGGCGTTGCGCGATCTGCCCGAAGCGCAGCGCGCGCAGTGGCGTGTGATGTTCGATCACTATGTGTTCGACGCCAATATGTCGACCAGCGCACATATTCCTACGCAGGCACGCGGCGTACTTGGGCCACTGAGCGAAGAGCGTGCCGGGCAGATCAGGAACATCCTGCGCCAACGCCTGCAACGGTGAGCCCTGCGCGGGGCGCGCACTTCACCCGCGGCGGCCCCGTTTGTGGCGATAATGCAGCCCCGCCTCCGCCGGCACCTGCCCGCGCTGAGCGCCCTCCGCCTCCGTTTGCCCCGCATGCGCCTGATTTCGCCCCGCCTCAACCTGGGCAAGCTGATCCTTGCCCTGGCCCTGCTCAGTGCCATCATTGCCTTGGCCAACACCCTGCTGGCCAGCTACCGGGTGCAGCGCGACCAGCTGGTCGGCAACACCCTGGAAGCGAACCGTGTCTATGCCACCAAGCTGGCCGAGACCACCCAGAACTTCCTGCTGGCCGCACAGCAGGAGCTGGCCTACGCCGCCACCCGGCTCGGCCAGAGCGACCTCGATCGGGTACAGGCGCAGGACGAAGCCAGCCGCCTGCAGCTGCAGACCAACAGCTTCAACTCATCGCTGGTGGTGGATGCCGACGGCCTGGTGATCGCCACCTCTCCACAGACCCTGCAGCTGCAGGGTGAAATCCTGCACAGCGTCGGCAACAACGCCGCATTGGCGGCGCGCCAGCCGATGATCAGCGACCCGTACCAGTCGGCCACCGGCAAGCTGCTGGTCTCGCTGTCGCACCCGATCTTCGACCGCCAGGGCCACTATCGCGGTTATGTCAGTGGCACCCTGTACCTGCGCCAGCGCAGCGCGCTGCATACGCTGCTGGGCAAGCACTACTACCGCGATGGTTCCTACCTGTACGTGGTCGACCGCCACGGCCGCCTGCTGTACCACGCCGATGGCAAGCGGGTGGGTGACTATGTGGTCGGCAACCCGGCGGTGAAGGCGGTGATTCGCGGCGAACGCGGTGCACAGCAGGTGCGCAACAACCGCGGGGTGTCGATGCTGGCCGGCTATGCACCGGTGCCGGCCACCGGCTGGGGCATCATCGCCCAGCGCCCCACCGAATCCACCCTGCAGCCGCTGTCGCGGTTGATGACCGCAGTGATCTGGAACGCGATCCCGCTGGGCCTGCTGTCGCTGCTGATCACCTGGTGGTTTGCGCGCCGCATCTCGCTGCCGCTATGGCAGTTGGCGCGCAACGTGCAGGGCGGTGAAGACACCGGCAATGCGATCAACCACGTCAGCGGCATTCGTGCCTGGTATTTCGAGGTCGCCCAGCTCAAGCAGGCGGTACTGCACAGCTTCAACGCGCTGCAGGACCGGATCGGCACGCTCAACCGCGCCAGCCGCACCGATCCACTGACCGGCCTGCTCAACCGCCGCGGCCTCCAGCAGGCGTTGGATGCGCTGCAGGTGCAGCGCATCCCGTTCGCGATCCTGGCGCTGGACATCGATCGTTTCAAATCGATCAACGACAGCCACGGCCATGACGTCGGCGACGCCGCCATCGTCCACATCGCCGACCAGATGCGCCGCTACTCGCGCGACAGCGACATCCTCTGCCGCGCCGGTGGCGAAGAGTTCCTGCTGTTGCTGCCGGGCATCGGCACCGAATCGGCGCGGCAGGCCGGCGAGCGCCTGCGCCAGCATATTGCCGATCATCCGTTCGAGCCGGTCGGCACCATCACCGTGTCGCTGGGCGTGGCGCATTTCCCGAGCTTCCATGTCGACGCCGAGCAGGCGCTGCGGCTGGCCGACAAGGCGCTGTACCTGGCCAAGGAACAGGGCCGCAACCGGGTGGTGGTGTACCCGTACGCGGACTGAAAAAATCGCCGGATGCTCAGTGCCTTGGCTGCGCCCTACCGTGCCTTCCCAAGTCACGCAACAGCCTGTCGTGCCTGAAAACCTGATTGCCGGGTCACGCCAGCCGGTGGGCGCCCGCATAGGGCGGCGTATCCGGATAGTCACCGTGGGCGAAGCGTTCCTGCAGGCCCTGCCACCAGCCCGGGTCGAACAGGTGCCGGTAGTGCTCGCGCACCGCTGCCAGCTCTCCTCCCGGCAGGCCCATGAACGGGCCGAAACGCTCGGGAAACACATCGCGCGGCCCCACATGGAACCAGGGCTCGTCGGCCATGGCCTCCTCCGGCGTGCGCGGCTGCGGCCAGGCACGGAACACGCAGTCACTGACCAGGCAGAGCTCGTCGTAGTCGTAGAACACCGCACGGCCATGCCGCGAGACGCCGAAGTTCTTCGGCAGCATGTCGCCGGGGAAGATGTTGTTGCGCGCCATGTCGGTGATTGCCTGCGCGTAGTCGAGCACCGCCGCGCGCACCGCCTCCGCGCCCTGCTCACGCAGGTAGAGGTTCAACGGTCGGAAGCGGCGCTGCACGTAGCACAGGTTGATCTCGACCTCGTCGCCATCCAGTCGCACGCTCTGCGCGCACTGTTGCAGCAGTTCCTCCAGCAATGCCGGAGCGAAGCGGTCACGTGGGAACCGCAGGTGGCGATACGGCTGCGCATCAAGCAGGCGGCCGACACGATCCAGGTTGAACACCAGCGCATATTTTTCTTCCACCTGCTGCCGCGACATTGCCTTGGGCCAGGAGAAACGGTCACGGATCAGCTTGAACACCAGCGGATAGCTGGGCAGAGTGAATACCGCCATGACCATGCCCGGCGTGCCTTCGGCATGCACCAGCCGTTCCTGCGGATGCTCGTTGAAGTGGCGGAAGAAGGTTCGGTAGCGCTCGGTCTTGCCCTGCTTGGCCCGACCCAGCACGGTGTAGATCTCGTCGATCGGCTTGCCCGGCAGCAGGCTGCGCAGGAACACCACGGCATCACCCACCGTGGCCAGATCGGCTTGGAAATAGCTGCGCGAAACGCCGAACAGGTGGGCGACATCGCGGCGCCGGGTCAGTACCGCATCGGCACGCAGGCCACGCTCGTCATTGACCAGCGCGATCACGCACGGCGAGAAGCGATGCTCGCCGAACACCCGGCCGACCAGATAGGCACGGCGCTCGCGGTAGAACACGGTATCCAGCAGCTCGATGCTGCGCACCGGCGTGTCGCCCCAATGCGCGAGATCGTCCTGCAGACGTACGGCAATCGCCGCCGCACAGCGCAGCTGGTGGGCATAGGGAATATCGAAGCGGTAATCGGCCAGCACCCGCTGCAGCGCCTCCACCGGTCGCGTCGGCGAGACCGCATAGGTATGCCGGGCAACCGGATGGGTGATCGCATCGGACGGTTCGACATCAAAAGCAATGAACTCCAGCGCCGGATCCACGCCACGAGTGGCGAACAGCCGCCGCGACAACGTGTTGTAGAAGGTCTTGTACAGCTCGGCGTCGATCAGCCCCTGCAGCAGCGCGCTGTACTCCGCGTGCACCTGCAGCCACAGCACGCGCTCGCCGATCACCTCTCCGGCCAGGCGACGCAGCGCGTCCATCTGTTCGGCGATGCACAGGTCGTACAGCGCAATGCGCTCGACCGCATCCTGGCGGGCACCAGCCCAGTCGCGCTGCTCGAAGCGCAGGCGGGCGCGAACGGTGATCGCCGCGAAACGGGCATGGTAATCCTCGAAACCATCGCGGATGGCGCCGGCGATGCGCGGCGCCAGTATGGTTGCGATGACAGGCTCGGACATGCACGACGTACCCGTGGAGGACCGTCTCCACCATACGCTGGCGTGTGCGATGCCGTCGAGCGCGAAGGTAGTGCCGGCCGCTGGCCGGCAGCACCTGGATCGTCGATGGATCGATGCAGATGCCGGCCAGCGGCCGGCACTACCGGCTCAGATCGCCAGTTCGGCCTCCACGTCCTGCACCTTGCGCCGGGCCAGTGCCAGGTTGGACTTGGTACGATCCAGCACGATGTAGAAGAACAGGCCCTGCTTCTTCGCCACCGGGCGCATGATGTGGTACGCCTTGCCCAGCGAGATCAGAATGTCCTCGATGCTGTCGTTTAGGTTCAGCGATGCGGCGGTCTTCATCTTGGCGCGGATCACTTCGGTGTTGCCGGCGGCGGCCACTTCCATGTCCATGCCGGCACCGGCCTCGCCCAGCAGCATGCCGCTCTCGTAGTCGACCAACGCTACTGCCTGCGCGCCGTCGATGCCCATCAGTGCGTTCAACGATTCATTCAATCCAGCCACGTCGCACCCCTTGTCGATGTTGGTTCGAGCCCCTCGTTCCCCTGCGGCCGGGCTCACGATCCGCCGAGTTCGGCCAGGATCGCCTGGCCACATTCCCTGCTCTGCCACAGCACCTGGCCGATCACGCTGCGCTGGTCGCAGGCCGCCATCAGCAGCAACGGCGCGCGCCCCTCGGCATGGATGGCCAGCATCAGTACCTTGCCGCCCGCCGCTTCCAGCATCAGCGTCTGCAGATCACCCAGCACCAGTTCGCGCCCGACCGCCGCGGCCAGCGCCAGCATCGCGCTGGTCATCGCCGCCAGCCGTTCGCCGCGCCCCTCGGCCCCGGCGCTGACCAGGGCGAAGCCATCGACACTGGCCAGCACGACCGTGCGCACGCCTTCCACGCGCTGCTGCAGGTCCTGCAGCAGAGGCTGCAGGCGCTCACGCTGGCCGGCATCGGGCAGTACCGCCATCTGCCCGTCAGCCATGCGCAGCCACCAGTGCGTGCGCTTCCATTTCGCTCATCAATACATCCATCAGCAGCAGTCCCTGTTCGCGGTCACGGGCATCCACCGCCAGCAGCGGCAGCGGCTGGTCATCGAGGTAGGCACGGGCGGCCCAGTCATCCAGCGCGGCGTGTGGCGCCTGGTCCAGGTGGGTGACCGCCACCGCCAGTGCCAAGGATGATGCGAACGGGCGCAGCACCTGAAGATAGTCTTCCAGCTCGCTGGCCAGGCCGGCGCGACGCGCATCCAGCAGCAGCACCGCGCCACGTGCGCCCTGCAACAGGATCGGCCACAGGAAATCGAAACGCTGCTGGCCGGGTGTTCCGTACAGGCGCAGGCGCTCACCGTTGGGCAGGTGGATATCGGCGTAGTCCAGCGCTACGGTGGTCGACGCCTTGTCCGCACCCGCACGGTCACTGTTGGCAACGTCAGTGTCGATCACCGCGCCGGCGGCGATGCTGCGCACCAGGGTCGACTTGCCGCTGCCCATCCCGCCCAGCACCACCACCTTGTGCTCACGCATTGCGCTCGCTCCCGCGCAGGTGCCGCCACAAGCGGGCGAGCAGGCCGTTGTCGGTACCGGCGCCGTGCCTCGACGACGCTATCGGTGCGCCCGACGCCACCTGCAACTGTGCATAGCCGCACAGGTAGGCGGCATGGATGAAATCGCGCACCGCTGCGGCCGGCAGCTCGAGCAGCATCGCGCACTCGTCCACCGTGCAGCCCCGCTTGAGCAACAGCGAGCACAGGCGGAAGCCATCGTGGTCGTGCCCCAGCACGCGGAAGTCCGGCCAGCGCAGCAGTTTCACCGACGCGCTGCGCAGGCGTTCATCCAGCGCCTGCCAATGGCGGCTGCGCTGCGCCCATTGCCACAACAGCGGCCGCAGCGGTTGGCGCGGCCGCTCACCGGCCAGCGCCTGCAGGCGCGCCGGCGTCAACGCATCCAGCTGCAGGCGTTCGAAGGCATCGGCCAGGCGTTCCACAAGGGCGGCCGCTGGCTCCTGCAGCAGCACCGCCTGGTCGTGCTCCAGATCCATCAACAGCAACGGCTCGCCCGCATCACTCAGCAGTGCCTGGCCCTGCCGCAGCGGCAGCCGCTCGCGCAGCAGACGGGTGATGGCATGCGCACCATCAGCCAGGCGGATCGGTGCGAGTGCGTGCATGGCCAGGGGCTCCACTGCCAACTGCATGCCGCGCAATGCACGGCCGATGGCACTGTCATCAAGTACGTCCTGGTGGCCATCACCGTCACGCAGCTGGCCCCCCAGGTCCTCGATCCAGCACTGCAGTCGCGGACGCTGCTGACGCATGCGCAGGGCCGCGTTGCGCAGCGCCGGCGTATCGCGGATGACCAGCAGATCGCAATCATCCAGGTCCTGGCTGCGGCGGATCTGGTCGTCCGGCAGGGCCGATGCCACGCGCAGCCGCTGCAGCAGGGCCTGCTCGCCCTGGATGTCGGTTCCCACCACCAGCACGCGTGCCATCCGTGTTCCCCGTGCGGCCACCTCCCCGGTGGCCTCGCGTCGCCAAGGCTAGGCCATCGCCAGCGGCAGCCGTCGTGATCGACTGCTCAGATCGAGGGCGGTTGCAGATTCACTCTTATCGGTTCTGCGACGGCCATCGCGGGCAAGTTTCATGCCCCTTTGACGGCATTCCGACAGCCGACGGATGTCGCGCTTTTCGGCTGGGGTCAGAGCCCTCTGCGGTGCAGAGGGATCCGACCCCGGGCAGGAAGGGGTCAGAGCCCTTTTGCCATGCAGAAGGGCTCTGACCCCCGCGGCCTGCAAAAAAGAAACCCGCGCCGAAGCGCGGGTTCCGGTATCACGACCGAGCGGCGATGGATCAGCCGCGCAGCTGCTCCAGCGCGGCGTTGAAGGTCGCGCTCGGGCGCATCGCCTTGCTGGCCTTGGCCACGTCCGGACGGTAGTAGCCGCCGATGTCCACGGCCTTGCCCTGCACGGCGATCAGCTCTTCGACGATCTTCTGCTCGTTGTCGGTCAGCGCCTTGGCCAGCGGTGCGAAGCGGGCCTGCAGTGCAGCGTCTTCGGTCTGCGCGGCCAGGGCCTGCGCCCAGTACAGCGCGATGTAGAAGTGGCTGCCGCGGTTGTCGATGCCACCCAGCTTGCGCGACGGCGACTTGTCGTTGTCCAGGAACTGGCCATTGGCTTCGTCCAGCGCCTTGGCCAGCACGCGGGCAGCGGCGTTGTCGTAGCGGTTGCCGAGGTGTTCCAGCGACGCGGCCAGGGCCAGGAACTCACCCAGCGAATCCCAGCGCAGGTAGTCCTCTTCAACGAACTGCTGCACGTGCTTCGGGGCCGAACCACCGGCGCCGGTCTCGAACAGGCCGCCACCGGCCATCAGCGGCACGATCGACAGCATCTTGGCGCTGGTACCCAGCTCCATGATCGGGAACAGGTCGGTCAGGTAGTCGCGCAGCACGTTGCCGGTCACCGAGATGGTGTCCTCACCCTTGCGGATGCGGTCCAGCGAGAACGCGGTGGCTTCCACCGGCGGCAGGATGCGGATGTCCAGGCCGGCGGTGTCGTGGTTCTTCAGGTACTGCTCGACCTTGGCGATGACCTGCGCGTCGTGGGCGCGGGCAGCATCCAGCCAGAACACGGCCGGGGTGCTGCTCAGGCGGGCGCGTTCGACGGCCAGCTTGACCCAATCCTGGATCGGCGCGTCCTTGGTCTGGCACATGCGCCAGATGTCACCGGCTTCCACGGCGTGCTCGAACACCACGGTGCCGGCATCATCGGTAACCTTGACCACGCCGTCGGCGGCGATCTGGAAGGTCTTGTCGTGCGAGCCGTATTCCTCGGCCTTCTGCGCCATCAGGCCCACGTTCGGCACCGAACCCATGGTGGCCGGGTCGAAGGCACCGTGCGCCTTGCAGTCGTCGATGACGGCCTGGTACACGCCGGCGTAGCAGCGGTCCGGAATGACGGCCTTGGTGTCCTGCAGCTTGCCTTCGGCGTTCCACATCTTGCCGGAGTCGCGGATCATCGCCGGCATCGAGGCGTCGACGATCACGTCGCTCGGCACGTGCAGGTTGGTGATGCCCTTGTCCGAGTTGACCATGGCCACGCCCGGACGCTGCGCGTACTCGGCAGCCAGATCGGCTTCGATCGCAGCGCGGGTGGCTTCAGGCAGCGACGGGAGGCGCGCGGCCAGGTCACCGATGCCGTTGTTGGCATCGAACCCGGCCTGCTTGAGCACGTCGGCATGCTTGGCCAGCACGTCCTTGTAGAACTCGTTGACTGCCACGCCGAACATGATCGGGTCGGAAACCTTCATCATGGTCGCCTTCAGGTGCAGTGAGAACAGCACGCCCTGGGCCTTGGCATCGGCGATCTGCTCACTGATGAACGCGGCCAGCGCCTTGCGGCTCATCACCGCGGCATCGACGATCTCGCCCGCTTTCACCGCGGTCTTTTCCTTCAGCACGACGGTGCTGCCGTCCTTGCCGTGGAAGGTGATCTTCAGCGCACCGGCGTTGGCCAGGGTGGCCGACTTCTCGCTGCCGTAGAAATCACCGGCGGCCATGTGCGCGACGTGCGACTTCGAATCCGAGGCCCAGGCGCCCATGCGGTGCGGGTGCTTGCGTGCGTAGTTCTTCACCGACAGCGGTGCGCGGCGGTCGGAGTTGCCTTCGCGCAGCACCGGGTTCACCGCGCTGCCCTTGACCTTGTCATAGCGCGCCTTGTAGTCGCGCTGCTGGTCGTCGGCCGGAGCTTCAGGGTAATCCGGCAGCGGGTAGCCCTGGTCCTGCAGTTCCTTGATGGCCGCCTTCAGCTGCGGCACCGAGGCGGAGATGTTCGGCAGCTTGATGATGTTGGCGTCCGGGGTGGTCGCCAGCTGGCCCAGCTCGGCCAGGTCGTCGTTGACCTTCTGCGCATCGCTCAGCAGTTCCGGGAACAGCGACAGGATGCGGCCGGACAGCGAGATGTCACGGGTTTCCACCGCGATGCCGGCAGTGGAGGTATAGGCGTCGACGATCGGCAGCAACGACTGGGTGGCCAGGAACGGTGCTTCGTCGGTCAGCGTGTAGAGGATCTTGGACATGGGGGACTTGGACTCTGTAGCAGTGCTCAGGGGAAGGCCGGCGCCAGCGCCGGGCCACGTGCAACCGTGTCACTTCCCCCGCCGCCGTCAGGGTGGGCGCGCGGCGGGGAAACCCCTGCATTGTCGCGTTTTCAGCCGCGCGGGGCAAAGCCGCGCCATACGCGGCGGTACTGCAACGCAGTGATTCGTTCGGCCGGGCTTGTGCGGCGGTGATGCGTGGATGAGACCCCGCCATCGCACCATAAAAAAAGACGCAGCCTCGCGGCTGCGTCCATCGTGAGCCCTGCCGGGAGAGAGTCGGCAGGACTTACTTGACCTCGAACTCCTGCGGCGTTCCGGCCGCCTTGCCATCGACGGTGACCTCGGCGCGGTACTTGCCGGCCGGCCAGCCCTTTGCATTCTTGAAGGTGACGTTGGTGGTTTCCGCACCGCTGGTGTTCAGGGTTGCGTTCTGTTCGCCGGCCACCTGGCCGTCCTGGTAGGTCAGCTTCGCGCCAACGGTGACGTTGTTGGCAGCGCCATCGGTCTTGACCGAGACGACGATGTCATCCTTCGGAGCAAACAGCGCCGCCGTTGCAACCGACTTGTCGGCGGCAGCGGTCTTGCCCACGGTGACCGCCGAGACGCTGACAGCAGCGGCTTCTGCCATCGGCGGCGGCGCGCCGGTCATCGGCGCCGGTGCCGTCTCGGCCGGAGCGGTTGCGGCGGGCGCGGCGTTGTTGTCGGTCGACTCTTCTTTCTTCTTGCAACCTACCAGGGCAACGCTGCCCAGCAGGGCGGCGATCAGGGCGGTCTGGAGCGGGGTGGTCTTGATCATTCGGGGTTCCTCCCAGGGATTGTCGGACGGCGTTCGATCGCCGTTTACTTCGGCGGCAGTTTCAGGGTCTGGCCCGGGAAGATCTTGTCCGGGTCGTCAAGCACATCGCGATTGGCTTCGAAGATCTTCTTCCAGGCATTGGCGTCGCCCAGATGCTGCTTGGCGATCTTCGACAACGAGTCACCCTTCTGCACGGTGTAGGTGCCGCCGCTGACGACGTCTGCGGTGCTGTCCACCGAAGCGCTGACGCCAGAGAAGTCTGCCTTCGGCACCTGCTCGGCGGTACTGTCGACGCTGCCACTGACGCCGGAGAAATCGGCTTTCTTCTCGGTACTCATCCACAACTCCCGTTTGCATGACTACGTGGTTCGCACGTTGCCATGACGGTTGTTAAATGGGGATGGTGCAGATGTGAAGCCGCCCCCCGGGGCGGCTGAACAATCGGGGCGGAAGGCACCCGCCGGGCTCGCCGTTGAACCGGTAGTGCCGGCCGCTGGCCGGCTTGGCCTGCACGCGGGTTCCACGCGGTTGCCGGCCAGCGGCCGGCGCTACCCGTAACCGCCTGAGGCGGCTACTGGCGCAGTTCGCGGTAGGTCGCAGCCGGCGCGGCGATGCCAGGGCTGGCGCGCCAGGGGTTGATGTCCAGGCCACCACGGCGCGTGTAGCGGGCTTCCACCTCCAGCCACTGCGGCTGGCAACGCGCGGACACCTCACTGAAGATCCGCTCAACGCACTGCTCGTGGAACTCGGCGTGTTCGCGGTAGCTGATCAGATAACGCAGCAGGCCCGCGCGATCGATCTTCGGCCCACGGTAACGCAGGCTGACGGTGGCCCAGTCCGGCTGGCCTGTCACCGGGCAGTTCGACTTGAGCAGTGCCGAGACCAGGGTCTCCTCCACCACCTCGCCCGCGTCGGCCACGAGGAAGTCCGCCTGCGGCGGGCCGTAGCAGTCGATTTCCACGTCCAGCCCATCGATGGACTCGCCCAGCGGCGCCTCGCGCAGTTCCGGCAGGCCGAACCGCACCTGCACCGGCGCACCGGCGCAGGCCGACAGATCGGTCACCAGGCGTTCGCGCAGTGCCTCGGCGCTGTCGATACGGGTGCTGTTGAGGGAGTTGAGGTACAGCTTGAACGACTTCGATTCGACCAGCCGCGGCGAGGTGCACGGCACCTGCACGGTGGCGACGGCGACCTGCGGCTTGCCACGCGGGTCGAGCCAGCTCAGCTCGAAGGCATGCCAGCGGTCGTGGCCGACGAATGGCAGCGCGGCGTCATCGAGGCCGATCTCGGCGCGGGCGCCGCTGCGGGGGATGGGAAACAGCAGGCCGGGATCGTACTGCGACGGGTAACTGACCTCGCGACCGAGGCTGGAATCCTGGGGGGTGTTCATGGCGCTTATTGTATCGCGCGCAGAGCGGACCTTCGGCCGGGTCGGCCAACGGCGGAGCCCCTCCGTGGTGGGTGGGTTGGTCGCGGGAAGCCCCGACTCCCGGCCCCCAGACACATTTCTGCCGCCGATCCACCACGGGAAAGATCAGAAAAATCAAAATCAAAAGCCGATGCTTCAGACGTTCATGACGTCCGCCGTGTCGACCAAGGTCGACACCTACCAAAGCAGGAGGTCGCTCCAACAGCCGCGGGAAGCTGTCGAAGGCGGGGTGGGTCCTGTGGCAGGGGCGTGAGCGCCATGGATGGCGCGACCGAGGCTACAGGGACGTACTTGCGCCGTCCCCTGCCACCGGACCCACCCCGCCATCCCACGGAATGCCAGCCTTTGCTGTTGCTCCGGCTGTTGCCGTTGCCTCTGCGGGTGCAGGGCTGCAAGCCCTGCCGGTAATCCTCACCCCGCCGGGGTGCCGGCACCGTGCAGGTAATCCAGGCTCACCTGCAGCAGCGCGCGCAGTCCCACATCCAGCGCCTTCTCATCCAGCAGGAACTTCGGCGAATGATTCGCCGGTGCCGTCGCCGGATCGATGCCCACGCTGGTCGAACCGACGAAGAAGAACATGCCCGGCACTTCCTTCGCATACAGCGAGAAATCCTCCGCGCCCATCTGCAGCGGCGGCTCGTACACATTGTCCTTGCCCACCACCGCCTGCAGGCTCGGCAGCATCTTCGCGGTCAGTGCCGGGTCGTTCACCGTGGCCGGGTTGCCTTCCGACTCGTAGATGTCGGTCACCGCCTTTGCACCGTGCGCGGCGGCGGTGTGCTCGGCCACGTTGCGCAGGTCGGCGAAGATCTGCTGGCGCATGCCTTCGTCGAAGGTGCGGATGGTGCCCACCATCTCCACTTCATCCGGAATGATGTTGTAGCGGATGCCACCATTGATCGCGCCGAAGGTCAGCACCGCCGGCTGCTTGGACAGGTTGGCGCGGCGGCTGACGATGGTCTGCGCGGTGCCGACCAGGTCGGCGGTGGCCACGATCGGATCAACACCATTCCACGGCGCCGAGCCATGCGTCTGCCGACCGATCACCTTGATTCCGAAACGATCCGAGGCAGCCATCAACGGACCACCACGCACGGCGATCTGCCCAGCCTGCACGCTGGAGAACACGTGCAGGCCGAACACCGCTTCCGGCTTGAAGTCGGCGAACAGGCCTTCCTTCAGCATCAGTGCGGCACCGCCCTCCTCCGGCGGCGGAGCGCCCTCTTCGGCCGGCTGGAAGATCAGCATCACCTGGCCCGGCAGATCCTTCTTCATCGACACCAGTGCTTCGGCCACGCCCAGCAGGGTGGCGGTGTGCGCGTCATGACCACAGGCATGCATCACGCCCACGGTCTGCCCGCGATACTGGTCGGTGGCCTTGGAGGCGAACGGCAGGCCGGTCTGTTCGGTCACCGGCAGCGCGTCCATGTCCGCGCGCAGGGCGATCTTCGGCCCGGGCTTGCCGCCTTCGATGATCGCCACCACGCCGTGGTGGGCGATGCCGGTCTTCGGCTTCAGGCCCATCGCACGCAGGCGCTTGGCGACCTCGGCCGAGGTGCGTACCTCCCGGTTGGACAGCTCCGGATGCTGGTGGAAGTCGCGCCGCCACTCCACCACCTTGGCCTGCAGTCGCTGGGCGGCGGCGGTCACTTCCGGGCGCTGCGCGTCCTGGGCATGGGCGAGGGCCGGCAAGGCCAGCAGCAGGGCGGACAGCAGCAACGAACGGCGCATCACGATCTCCACGGCAGGGGGTTCCAGCTGAATGTAGGGCAACGCCGCCGCCACGGGAACCTCCGCGGCCGGATCCGGTCTTAGCGCCCGTCCCATCCGTCATGCAGGAAACGTGATGTGGCACAGGTATGCTTTGCGCAATGCCAACCGGGGCCGTGCCCCGTCCAGCCCTCTTGGAGTCCTTGAATGTCACGTGTTTGGAAGATCGTGCTGCTGGTCGTGGCGGTACTGGTGCTGGCTGTGGTCGGCCTGCGCGTACTCGGCGGGGGCAAGGACAAGGCTGGTGGCCCGGCGGCAGCTGCGCGCCAGGGTGGCGAGGATCCGGATGCCGGCCCGGTGCCGGTGACTGTGGTGGATGCGGCACGCCAGGACGTGCCGGTCTATGCCAGTGCCCTGGGCACGGTGACCGCGATGAACACCGTCACCGTCAGCCCGCAGGTTGGCGGCCAGCTGATGAGCCTGAACTTCCGCGAAGGCCAGGAAGTGAAGAAGGGCGATGTGCTTGCGGTGATCGACCCGCGCACCGCCCAGGCCAGTTATGACCAAGCGGTGGCTTCCAAGCGCCAGAACGAAGCGCTGCTGGCCACTGCGCGTTCCAACTACCAGCGCTCGAACGCGCCGGAGTATCGCCAGTTCGTCGCCAAGACCGATCTGGATACACAACGAAACCAAGTGGCACAGTATGAAAGCGCGGTGGCGGCCAACGAGGCCAGCATGCGCTCGGCGCAGGTGCAGCTGCAGTACACCAAGGTCACCGCGCCGATCACCGGTATCGCCGGCATCCGTGCGGTCGACGCCGGCAACGTGGTCAGCGCCGGCACCGCGCTGGTCACGCTGACCCAGATCCATCCGATCCACGTGCTGTTCAACCTGCCCGAGCGCCAGCTCGGCGATGTGCGCCAGGCGCAGGCCGCCGGTGCGGTACCTGTCGCGGCACTGGACCGCGCCGATTCGCATGTGCTGTCCGGCGACGGCAAGCTCGACGTGGTCGACAACCTGATCAGTGCCGACAGCGGCACGTTCAAGGCGCGCGCGATCTTCGACAACACCGACAACGGCCTGTGGCCGGGCCAGTTCGTCAACGTACGCATGCAGCTGCGCACGATTGCCGGTGGCGTGGTCATTCCGACCCAGGCGGTGCTGCGTGGCCCGGACGGCGAGTACGTCTATGTGGTGCAGGGCGACAACTCGGTGAAGATGCAGGCCGTGCGCAGCGGCGTGGAAGTGGGTGACAGCCAGGTGCAGATCGCCGAAGGCCTGAAGGGCGGCGAGCGGGTGGTCAGTGAAGGCCAGTTCCGCTTGAAGCCGGGCAGCAAGGTCACCGCGCTGAAGCCGGGCGAAACCCCGGCGGTGCCGACCGAAGCCGAGCTGAAGGCGGCCGAGCAGAAGAACGCTGGCGGCGGTGGCCGTCGTGGCGGCGGCCCGCGCTGAGCGCAGGCTACCGACCTCCCTCGCGCCGGCAAGCCTGCCGGCGCCGACATTGAAGTGCCAGCAAGGATCAGTCCGTGGGCTTTTCGACGATCTTCATCCGCCGTCCCATCGCCACCTCGCTGTTGATGGCGGGCCTGTTGCTGCTGGGCATCCTCGGTTACCGCAAGCTGCCGGTGTCGGCGCTGCCGGAAATCGATGCGCCCAGCCTGGTGGTCACCACCCAGTACCCCGGTGCCAACGCGACCACGATGGCCTCGCTGGTCACCACCCCGCTGGAGCGCCAGTTCGGGCAGATCTCCGGGCTGGAGCTGATGACCTCCGACTCGTCGGCCGGGTTGTCCACGATCATCCTGCAGTTCTCGATGGACCGCGACATCGACATCGCCGCGCAGGACGTGCAGGCGGCGATCCGCCAGGCCACCCTGCCCTCGTCGCTGCCCTACCAGCCGGTCTATAACCGGGTGAATCCGGCGGACGCGGCCATCGTCACCCTGAAGCTGACCTCGGACACGCGCCCGCTGCGCGACGTCAACAACTACGCCGACTCGATCCTCGCCCAGCGCCTTTCGCAGGTGCAGGGCGTGGGCCTGGTCTCGATCGCCGGCAACGTGCGCCCGGCCGTGCGCATCCAGGTCAATCCGGCGCAGCTGTCGAACATGGGCCTGACCCTGGAGCAGCTGCGCAGCGCGCTGACCCAGGCCAACGTCAACGCACCGAAGGGTTCGTTGAACGGCAAGACCCAGTCCTACAGCATTGGCACCAACGACCAGCTGTCCAGCGCCGCCGAGTACCGCGACACCATCATCAGCTACAAGAACGGCCGTCCGGTGCGGCTGTCGGACGTGGCCCAGGTGATCGATGGCGTTGAGAACGATCAGCTGGCCGCCTGGGCCGATGGCAAACCGGCGGTGCTGCTGGAAGTGCGTCGCCAGCCCGGCGCCAACATCGTGCAGACCGTCGAGCGCATCCGCGCGATCCTGCCGCAGCTGCAGGGCGTGTTGCCAGCCGACGTGCACCTGGAGATCTTCAACGACCGTACCGAGACCATCCGCGCCTCGGTGCATGAAGTGCAGTTCACCCTGATCCTCACCATCGGCCTGGTGGTAGCGGTGATCTTCGTGTTCCTGCGCCGGCTGTGGGCCACGATCATTCCCTCGGTGGCGGTGCCGCTGTCGCTGGCCGGCACCTTCGCGGTGATGGCCTTTGCCGGCATGTCGCTGGACAACCTGTCGCTGATGGCGCTGGTGGTGGCCACCGGCTTCGTGGTCGACGATGCGATCGTGATGATCGAGAACATCGTGCGTTACATCGAGCAGGGCAAGAGTGGCAAGGAAGCGGCCGAAATCGGTGCGCGCCAGATCGGCTTCACCGTGCTGTCGTTGACCGTTTCGCTGGTGGCGGTGTTCCTGCCGCTGCTGCTGATGCCCGGCGTCACCGGCCGCCTGTTCCATGAGTTCGCGTGGGTGCTGAGCATCGCCGTCGTGCTGTCGATGCTGATCTCGCTGACGCTGACCCCGATGATGTGTGCCTACCTGCTCAAGCCCGATGCCCTGCCCGAAGGCGAGGACGCACATGAGCGTGCGGCGGCGGCCGGCAAGCAGAACCTGTGGACGCGCACGGTGGGCCTGTACGAACAGAGCCTGGACTGGGTGCTGGGCCACCAGCGCCTGACCCTGGCCGTGGCCGGCGGCGCGCTGGTGCTGACCGTGCTGCTGTACGTGCTGATTCCCAAGGGCCTGCTGCCCGAGCAGGACACCGGCCTGATCACCGGCGTGGTCCAGGCCGACCAGAACATCGCCTTCCCGCAGATGGAGCAGCGCACCAAGCAGGTGGCCGAAGCACTGCGCCAGGACCCGGACGTGACCGGCGTGTCGGCGTTCATCGGTGCTGGCAGCATGAACCCCACGCTCAACCAGGGCCAGCTGTCGATCGTGCTGAAGGAACGCGGCGAGCGTGACGGCCTGGACAAGATCCTGCCGCGCCTGCAGAAGGCCGTCGCCGGCATTCCAGGTGTCGCGCTGTACCTGAAGCCGGTACAGGACGTGACCCTGGATACCCGCGTGGCTGCCACCGAGTACCAGTACTCGCTGTCGGACGTGGATTCGGCCACGGTGGCCACCCAGGCCACGCGCCTGACCGAAGCACTGCGCAAGCGCCCGGAACTGGCCGACGTCGACAACAACCTGTCCAACCAGGGCCGTGCGCTTGAGCTGAACATCGACCGCGACAAGGCCAGCGTGCTGGGCGTGCCGATGCAGACCATCGACGACACCCTCTATGATGCGTTCGGCCAGCGCCAGATCTCGACCATCTTCACCGAGCTCAACCAGTATCGCGTTGTGCTGGAAGTGGCGCCGGAGTTCCGCACCAGCACCGCGCTGATGGAACAGCTGGCCGTTGCCTCCAATGGTGCCGGTGCACTGACAGGCACCAATGCCACCAGCTTCGGCCAGGTCACCTCGTCCAACTCGTCGACCGCTACGGGCATCGGTGCGCAGAACACCGGTATCACCGTCGGCGCCGGCAACATCATCCCGCTGTCGGCGCTGGCCGAGGGCAAGGTCAGCAGCGCGCCACTGCTGGTCAGCCATCAGCAGCAGCTGCCGGCGGTGACGGTCTCGTTCAACGTGGCACCGGGCTATTCGCTGTCCGAAGCGGTGCGGGCGATCCAGGAAACCAAGGACAACCTGGACATGCCCACCCACCTGCATGCCGAGTTCATCGGCAAGGCTGCCGAATTCACCGGCAGCCAGACCGATGTGGTGTGGTTGCTGCTGGCGTCGCTGGTGGTGATCTACATCGTGCTGGGCGTGCTGTACGAGAGCTACATCCACCCGATCACGATCATCTCCACGCTGCCGCCGGCCGGTGTTGGCGCGCTGCTGGCGCTGATGCTGTGCGGGCTGAGCCTGTCGGTGGATGGCATCGTCGGCATCGTGCTGCTGATCGGCATCGTCAAGAAGAACGGCATCATGATGGTGGACTTCGCGATCGAGGCACGCCGCGCCGGTGCCAACGCGCACGAAGCGATCCGCCGCGCCTGCCTGCTGCGTTTCCGCCCGATCATGATGACCACCGCCGCGGCCATGCTCGGCGCCCTGCCGCTGGCGCTGGGTACCGGCATCGGTTCGGAGCTGCGCCGCCCGTTGGGCATCGCCATCGTCGGCGGCCTGCTGCTGTCGCAGCTGGTGACCCTGTACACCACTCCGGTGATCTACCTGTACATGGAGCGCTTCTCCGAGTGGCTGGCACGCCGCCGTGAACAGCGCGCACTGCGCGATGGTTCACTGCAGGAGCCGCAGGCATGATCCACGCCCCACTGCCGTGGTGGCCCGCACGATGAACCTGTCCGGCCCCTTCATCCGCCGTCCGATCGGCACCGCGCTGCTGGCCATCGGCCTGTTCATGGTCGGCCTGATCTGCTACCTGCGGCTGGGCGTATCGGCGCTGCCGAACATCGAGATCCCGGTGATCTTCGTGCACGCCAGCCAATCGGGCGCAGATGCGGCGACCATGGCCTCGACGGTCACCGCACCGCTGGAGCGCCACCTCGGCCAGCTGCCCGGCATCGACCGCATGCGCTCGTCGAGTTCGGAAGGCAGCTCGCTGGTGTTCATGATCTTCCAGAGCGGCCACAACATCGATTCGGCCGCGCTGGACGTACAGACCGCGATCAATTCTGCACAGGCCGACCTGCCCTCGGGCATGGGTTCGCCGATGTACCAGAAGGCGAACCCGAACGACGATCCGGTCATCGCCATCGCGCTGACCTCGCAAACGCAGTCGGCCGACGAGCTGTACAACGTCGCCGACTCACTGCTGGCCCAACGCATCCGCCAGATCAGCGGCGTGGCCTCGGTCGACATCGCCGGTGCCTCGACGCCGGCGGTGCGTGTGGACGTCAACCTGCGCCTGATGAACGCGTTGGGCCTGACCGCCGATGACCTGCGCAACGCGGTGCGTGCGGCCAACGTGACCTCACCCACCGGCTTCCTCAGCGATGGCAACACCACCACCGCGATCATCGCCAACGATTCGGTCGCACGCGCTGCCGACTTCGCCGACCTGGTGGTGAAGACCCAGGGCGACGGCCGGGTGATCCGCCTGAAGGACATCGCCAACGTCTACGACGGCCAGCAGGACGCCTACCAGGCCGCGTGGTTCGACCACAAACCGGCGGTGGTGATGTACGTGTTCACCCGCGCCGGCGCCAACATCGTTGAGACCGTAGACCGGGTCAAGGCGCAGATCCCGACCCTGCGCGACTACCTGCAGCCCGGCACCACGATGACGCCGTACTTCGATCGTACGCCGACCATCCGCTCGTCGCTGCATGAAGTGCAGATCACCCTGCTGATCAGCCTGGCGATGGTGGTGCTGACCATGGCGCTGTTCCTGCGCCGGCTGGCACCCACGCTGATCGCCGCAGTGACCGTGCCGCTGTCGCTGGCCGGTGCTGCGCTGGTGATGTACGTGATGGGCTTCACCCTGAACAACCTGAGCCTGCTGGCGCTGGTGATCGCGATCGGCTTCGTGGTCGATGATGCGATCGTGGTGATCGAGAACATCATGCGCCACCTCGACGAGGGCATGCCGCGCATGCAGGCGGCGCTGACCGGTGCCCGCGAGATCGGCTTCACCATCGTCTCGATCACCGCCTCGCTGGTGGCGGTGTTCATCCCGCTGCTGTTCGCCAGCGGCATGATGGGTGCGTTCTTCCGCGAGTTCACCGTTACCCTGGTCGCGGCCATCGTGGTGTCGATGGTCGTCTCGCTGACGCTGACCCCGGCGCTGTGCAGCCGCTTCCTCAGTGCCCATGATCACAAGGCAGCGCCGTCGCGCTTCGGCCGTTGGCTGGATGCCGGCCACGAGCGCATGCTGCGCATCTACACCGTATTCCTCGACTTCTCGCTGCGCCACGCGTTGCTGCTGTCGTTGACGCCGCTGATCCTGATCGGCGTCACCATCTTCCTGTTCGGCGCAGTGAAGAAGGGCGCGTTCCCTCCGCAGGACACCGGCCTGATCTGGGGCCGCGCCAACTCCAGTGCCACCGTCTCCTTCGAGGACATGGTCGCCCGCCAGCGTCGCATCACCGACATGCTGATGGCCGACCCGGCGGTGAAGACCGTGGGCGTACGCCTGGGCAGCGGCCGCCAGGGCTCCAGCGCACAGTTCAACGTCGAGCTGAAATCGCGCAAGGAAGGCCGCCGCGAAACCACCGCACATGCACTGGCACGCTTGAGCGCCAAGGCCGACCGTTACCCCGACCTGCAGCTGCGCCTGCGTGCGATCCAGGATCTGCCCAGCAACGATGGCGGCGGCTCCAGCCAGGGCGCGCAGTACCGTATCTCGCTGCAGGGCAATGACCTGGCGTCCCTGCAGGAATGGCTGCCCAAGCTGCAGGCGGAACTGAAGAAGAACCCGAAGCTGCGCGATGTCGGCACCGATGTCGACAATGCCGGGCTGCGCCAGAACATCGAGATCGACCGCGCCAAGGCTGCGCGCCTGGGCGTATCGGTCGGCGCCATCGATGGGGCGCTGTACGGCGCGTTCGGCCAGCGCCAGATCTCGACGATCTACTCGGACATCAATCAGTACAGCGTGGTGGTCAACGCCCTGCCCTCGCAGACCGCTACGCCGGCAGCGCTGGACGAGGTGTACGTGCGGGCGCGCAACGGCGAGATGGTGCCGATCACGGCGATGGCCAAGCAGGTGCCGGGGCTGGCGCCGTCGCAGATCACCCACGAGAACCAGTACACGACGATGGACCTGAGCTACAACCTGGCGCCGAACGTGAGCATGGGTGAGGCCAAGGCGATCATCGACGCGACCGTGGCCGGCATGCGCATGCCCGGCGACATCCGCCTGGCCGATGATGCGGGCTTCGGGTTCAACTCCGATCCCAGCGACATGCTGATCCTGGTGTTTGCCGCGATCCTGACCGTGTACCTGGTGCTGGGCATGCTGTACGAGAGCCTGATCCATCCGGTCACCATCCTGTCCACGCTGCCGGCGGCCGGAGTGGGCGCGCTGCTGGCGCTGTTCGGCACCAACACCGAACTGTCGGTGATCTCGATGATCGCACTGGTGCTGCTGATCGGCATCGTCAAGAAGAACGCGATCATGATGATCGACTTCGCGCTGGTGGCGCAGCGCGAGCATGGGCTGGCCCCGCGCGAAGCGGCACGCGAGGCCAGTATCGTGCGCTTCCGCCCGATCATGATGACCACGATGGTGGCGATCCTGGCCGCCGTACCGCTGGCGATCGGCCTCGGCGAAGGGTCCGAGCTGCGGCGCCCGCTGGGTATCGCGATGATCGGCGGCCTGCTGTTCTCGCAGAGCCTGACGCTGCTCAGCACACCAGCGCTGTACGTGATCTTCTCGTGCCTGGCCGAACGCTGGCGGGCACGCCGCACACGCAAGCGCGAAGCGAAGCTGCTCAAGCGCGCGCAGCGGGCGTAGAAGGGTCATCCACGCATGGCGTGGATCTACTACTGGTAGAGCCGGCCGCTGGCCGGCTTTCTCCATACAGCCAATCTGCCGGCCAGCGGCCGGCACTACCGTGGATGCAGATGGTGGGTGTGGATGGTGGGTGCGGACCGTTGGTCCGCACGCCTCCGGGTTTGACGCGCCGTAACGAAAAGAGAACAATTCTCATCCAGCCATGGTCCTGCGCCCCGTTGTGGCGCCCCGCTGCCGGCTTCCGGCACGCCTGTGTGATCCCAGCCACTGCCCCTTCCCCCACCCGTGGGCGGATGGCCCGTGGCCGTCCGTCGAGGACCACCATCGATGCTACCTTCCCGTTCCCCCCGCCTGGCCCTGCTGGCCGTTGCCCTTTCCGCCGCCTGTGCCGCCCACGCCGAAGTGCCGGCCGGCAGCCGTAGCGCCACCGATCTGGATGCGGTGAAAGTCACTGCCGAGCGCACCCATACCGACGCCGGCGCACTGGGCGACCGCGCCCTGCGCGACACTCCGTTCGCGATCACCGCGGTTGGCCGCGAGCAGATAGAGCAGCGCCAGGTGGTCTCGCTGGGTGAAGCCTTCCTGCTCGACCCCTCGGTCAGCACCCAGGTCAGCGCCTATGCCAGTGGCTGGAGCTCGCCGATCCGCAACCGCGGTCTGGAGCTGAACTACGACAGCTACCGGGTCAATGGCCTGCAGGTCTCGTCCTGGGGCACCGAATGGCCACTGGAAGTAATGGAACAGGTCGATCTGCTGAAAGGCCCGGGCGGATTCCTGTATGGCTTCGGCACCCCCGGCGGCATCGTCAACTACATCACCAAGAAGCCAACCGACACGCCCACGTTCTCCGCCCAGCTGGGCTGGCGCGAACAGGGCATCGTCAGCGGCGGCATCGACGTTGGCGGCCGCTTCGGCAACGAGCAGATGTTCGGCTACCGCTTCAACGCCTTCCAGGAAAAGGGCGAGACCTTCAACGGCGGGCATGTCGATCGCAAGGTGGGCGCGCTGTCGCTGGATGCGCGCCTGAGTGATGCACTCACCTGGACCTTCGACGGTGTGTTCCAGTCGCGCGACCTGCGCGAGGAATCGCCGCAGTACTACTTCCGTGGCCTGACCTCGTTGCCGCGGCCGATCTCTGGAGATACCGACAACAGCGTGCCCGGCACCTACTACGACACACGCTCCAGCCTGCTGTCGACCGGCTTGAACTGGCAGATCAACAGTGACTGGAAGGCCAGCCTGAGTTATGGCGTCACCACTTCATGGAATGACGTCAACAAGATCTTCGCCTACATCGATGATCTCAACGGCGACTACGACGTCAATGTCTACGAACTGGGTGGCAAGAGCGAGTGGAAGCTGGCCCAGGCGATGTTGCAGGGCAGCTTCCGCACCGGTCCGCTGCAGCATCAGGTGGTGGCAGGCATCAGCCACCAGACCGGGCTGGGCTGGGACCGTCCCTACGAGTGGAACCTGATCGGCCGCGCCAACCTGTACCAGCGCCATGCCATCCGCCACGACGCCGTCGGTTCGCGGGTGATGACCCGCGGCGACGAGACGGTGCAGCAGGCGGTGTTCGCAAGCGATACGGTGAACCTCGGCAGCGGCTGGTCGGTGCTGGCGGGCTGGCGCTACAACGACTTCGAAACCAAGGGGCGATACCACACCTACCCGGTCACCCCGACCTACGCCGTGATGTTCAAGCCCAGCGAGGTGGTCACCCTTTACGCCAGCTACATCGAGTCGCTGGAAGCGGGCAGCCGCGTAGGCAACAGCTACATCAACGCCGGTGACGTGCTCGATCCCACCATCAGCAAGCAGTACGAGATCGGTGCCAAGGTCGAAGCGGCGCGTTGGAATGCGAACGTGGCCGCGTTCCGGCTGGAACGTGGTGCCAACATCGATGAGCTCACGCCGGCCGGCAAGCGCTTGGTGCAGGATGGCATCACGCTGTACGAAGGCATCGAAGCCAGTGCCGACCTGCACCTCAACGATGCACTGAAGGTCGGCGGCGGCGTCACCTGGCTGGATCCGACCTACGACAAGCTGTCCCCGGGTAGCGCCGCACAGGAAGGCAACCGTACCGCCGGTGCTGCGCGCTGGAGCGGCGTACTGCACGCCACCTACCAGCTGCCGTGGGTAGACGGTTTGGAGATCTATGCCGCCGTGCGCTACTACGGCGATGTCTGGTACGACGCCGACAACACCCTGAAGCTGCCCGACTACACGCTGGTGAACGCAGGCATCGGCTATCGCCTGCTGGCGTCCGGCCATCCGGTGACCCTGCGTGCCAGCGTCGAGAACCTGGCCAACCGCAGGTACTGGTCCAACGCCGGCGCCGGCCTGCCGCGCACGTTCGCGGTGAGCGTGCGTTGGGAGATGTGATCCAACGGTAGCGCCGCGCTGCGCCCTCGCCGGGCACGGCCCGGCGCTACCGGATTTCACGCAAGGCCCGCAATAATGGGGGCATTCCGCCTCCCGAGCCTGCATGTCCCCCCGCCAATCCAGTCTCAGTCGCCTGTGGGCCCACGAGAAGGCCAGTTATGGCCTGCGGGTGTTCATCGCCCTGACCGCAGCTGTCGCCGTGTGCTGGCAGCTGGATGCACTGACCGCGCTACCCGGCGTGTTCCTGGGCATCATCGCCAGCGCCATCGCCGAGACCGACGACAACTGGTGGGGCCGGACCAAGGCCGTGGCGCTGTCGCTGCTGTGCTTCTGCATCGCCGCAGCTTCGGTGATCTGGCTGTTCCCATGGCCGTGGATCTTCATCGCCGCGCTGGCGCTGTCCACCTTCGGCCTGACCCTGCTCGGTGCGCTCGGCGAGCGCTATGCGTCCATCGCCCAGGCCACGGTGACGCTGGCGATCTACACCATGATCGGGCTGGAACAGCACGGGGCCAGCGATCTGCACAGCGCGCTGGAAGCGGTCAGCCACCTGCTGGCCGGTGCGGTCTGGTACGGCCTGCTGTCGATCCTGTGGACCACGCTGTTCGCCAACCGGCCGGTGCGCGAACGGGTGGCGCGCCTGTATGTGGAACTGGGCCGCTACCTGCAGCTGAAGGCCGCGCTGTTCGAACCGGTGCGCGAGGCCGACCTGCAGCGTCGCCAGCTGGACCTGGCCGAACAGAACCGGCGCGTGGTCGGTGCGCTCAACGAAGCCAAGACCGCGATCCTGGCCCGCTTCGGTCGCTCCGGCCGGCCCGGCGTCAATTCCGGCCTGTACCTGCGCCTGTACTACATGGCGCAGGATTTCCACGAGCGCGCCAGTTCCTCGCATTACCCGTACGGCGCGCTGGTCGATGCGTTCTTCCACAGCGACGTGCTGTACCGCTGCCAGCGCCTGCTCGACCTGCAGGGCCAGGCCTGTGCGCGGCTGGGCGAGGCGATCCGCCTGCGCCGTCCGTTCGTGTATGGCGAAAGCAACCAGCAGGCCGGGCGCGACCTGGCCGATGCGCTGGCCTACCTGCGCGACCAGCAGCGTCCGCAATGGCAGCGCCTGCTCGGCTCGCTGGACCTGCTGGTGCACAACCTGCGCAGCATCGAGCGCCGCCTGCTCGATGCGGAGCGTTCCGAGGCCAGCCTCGACAACGTTGACACCCGCCTGCGCGACAGCAACCCGCATAGCCTGCGCGAGATGGGCGTGCGTATCCGCCAGCAGCTCACGCCGGGCTCGGTGCTGTTCCGCCATGGACTGCGCATGGCGCTGGCACTGATCGCCGGCTTCGCTGCGATCCGCTTGTTCAATGCACAGAACGGCTCGTGGGTGCTGCTGACCATCGTGTTCGTGTGCCGTCCCAACTTCGGTGCAACCCGCCAGCGCCTTGCACAACGCATCGTCGGCACGCTGTTCGGCCTGGTGCTGACCTGGGCACTGCTGCAGCTGTTCCCGCAGCTGCACGTGCAGCTGCTGATCGCGCTGCTGTCGGCGCTGCTGTTCTTCTTCACCCGCACCGACCGCTACCTGGTAGCGTCGGCGGCGATCACGGTGATGGCACTGACCTGCTTCAACCTGATCGGCGACGGCTTCGTGCTGATCGTGCCGCGCATGGTCGATACGCTGCTGGGCTGTGCGATCGCCGCTGCGGCCGCGTTCCTGATCCTGCCCGACTGGCAGGGCCGGCAACTGCATCTTGTACTGGCGCGGGTGCTGGACACCGCCGCGCGCTATCTGGATTCGGTACTGGGCCAGTACCGCAGCGGCATGCGTGACGATCTGGCCTACCGCATCGCCCGCCGCGACATGCACAACGCCGACGCCGCGCTGTCTACCGCGCTGTCGAACATGCTGCGCGAACCCGGCCACGTGCGCCGCAACCTGGACGCCGGCTTCCACTTCCTGGCGCTGTCCAACACGCTGCTCGGGCACCTGTCGGCCCTGGGTGCGCACCGCGACCAGGTGGACAGCTACGCCGGCGATCCGCTGGCACTGGCTGCCGGTGAGCGCGTGCGCAAGGCGCTGCAGCAGCTGGCAACGGCCCTGACCGCACGGCAGCCGGTCGCAGAGGAGGACAATGATGCCGACCGCGCGGTGGCCGCCGAGCTGGAGCAGATTGACGAGGCGATGCCGCCGAAGCTGCAGTTGATCCGCACGCAGATGGCGCTGGTGCTGCGGATGCTGCCGAAGGTGCGCGCGGCGGCCAATGAGGCGGTACGCACGCTCACCTGACAGCCTGCCGCCGTGCATCGCCCGGTGCTACCGCCAACGCAACATCGCGTTGCATCCAGCGCTGCATCCCGATCACGCAGCCACGCGGATACTGCGTGATCCCCCTGCCCCGGATTCCTCCATGAAGATCGAACTCAGCGGCCGTACCGCGCTGGTCACCGCCTCCACCGCCGGCATCGGCCTGGCGATTGCCCAGGGCCTGGCCGTCGCCGGTGCGCGGGTCATCCTCAATGGCCGCAGCACCGACAGCGTCGAGCGCGCCCGCCAGCGCCTGCTCGACGCCGTTCCAGATGCCGACGTGCTCGGCGTGGCTGCCGACCTGTCCGATGCGGCCGGTGTCGATACGCTGCTGGCCGGCTTGCCCAAGGTCGACATCCTGGTCAACAACGCCGGCATCTTCGGCCCCGAGGACTTCTTCGAGACCGACGATGCGACCTGGGAGCGCTACTGGCAGACCAACGTGATGTCCGGCGTGCGCCTGTCGCGGGCGCTGCTGCCGGCGATGGTTGATGCTGGCTGGGGCCGCGTGCTGTTCATCTCTTCCGAGTCGGCCCGCAACATTCCCGCCGACATGATCCATTACGGGGTCAGCAAGACCGCGCAATTGTCGTTGTCGCGCGGCCTGGCCAAGCGCGTGGCCGGCAGCGGTGTCACCGTCAACGCGGTGCTGCCCGGCCCCACCCTGTCCGATGGTTTCGCGGCGATGTTCGAAGATGAACGCCAGCGCAGTGGCAAGCCACTGGAGCAGATCGGCCGCGAGTTCGTGATGGCGCACCGTCCGTCTTCGGTGATCCAGCGCACCGCCACGGTTGAGGAAGTGGCCAACATGGTGGTGTACCTGGCCTCGCCGCAGGCCTCGGCCACCTCCGGCGCGGCGCTGCGCGTGGATGGCGGCGTGGTCGACGATATCGTCTGACACCTTTCAAAGTGTGCGGACCAACGGTCCGCACCCACAGGTCCGCACCCACAGCGGATAGGCAGGAATGCTAGGCTGCGCCGGTCAAGGAGGCTCCATGTCCGGTCACAACCAGTTCGCCCTGCTGCGCCAGCGCCGTTTCCTGCCGTTCTTCGTCGTCCAGGCGCTCGGTGCGTTCAACGACAACGTATACCGGCAGGCGATCATCAGCATGTTGCTGTTCATGGCCGTGCCGGAGGAAGAACTGGGGCTGTACGCCACGCTGGCACCGGCCATCTTCATCCTGCCGTACTTCCTGTTCTCGGCACTGGCCGGGCAGATCGCCGACAAACTTGAGAAATCGCGGCTGATCGTGATCACCACCAGCATGGAGATCGTGATCATGTCGCTGGCGGCCACCGGGTTCCTCACCCAGAGCCTTCCGGTATTGCTGGTCGCCCTGTTCTGCACCGGCATGCAGTCGACGTTGTTCGGCCCGGTGAAGTACTCGGTGCTGCCGTCGGTGCTCAAGCCAGAAGAGCTGACCGGCGGCAACGGCCTGGTCGAGATGGGCACCTCGATGTCGATCCTCTCCGGCATGATCGTCGGCGGTCTGGTATTCACCGTTGCCGGCAGTCATGGCACGGTGGTGGCGGCTTGCGCGATCATCGGCCTAGCCATATGCGGCAACATCGCAGCGCGGCTGATCCCCAAGGTCGATGCCGGCGACCCGGACCTGAAGATCAACTGGAACCCATTGCCGGAATCGCTGGCGGTGCTGCGCATGGCACGCCAGCAGAAAGCGGTGCGCAACGCGATCCTGGGCGTGTCCTGGTTCTGGTTCGTCGGCACCGTGCTGACCTCGCAGCTGCCGGCCTATGCGGTGACCAACCTCGGCGGCGAACCGACCTTGTACATCTTCGCCCTGGCCCTGTTCTCGGTGGGCACCGGCGTCGGCTCGCTGCTGTGCGAGAAGCTGTCGGCACGCACGGTGGAAATCGGCCTGGTGCCGCTCGGTGCGTTTGGCATGACCGCGTTCCTGCTCGACCTGTACTTCGCCCGCAGCGGCGAGGCGACCGTGCACGGGCTGTCCATCGGCCCGTTCCTGCAGCAGCCTGGCAGCATCCGTATCGTCATCGACCTGGTCGGCATCGGCCTGTTCACCGGCATCTTCGTGGTGCCGCTGTTCGCGCTGATCCAGAGCCGCACGCCGAAGGCGCAGATGTCACGCGTGTTCGCCGCGCTGAACATCCAGAACTCCGGCTTCATCGTCGGCGCCGCGTTGCTGTCGCTGGCCGCGCACAAGCTGCTGCACTGGACCATTCCGCAGCAGTTCCTGGCGCTGGCCATCGCCAACGCACTGGTGGCGATCTACATCTTCACCATCGTCCCCGAATTCCTGATGCGCTTCCTCAGCTGGGTGATGGTGCGCACGCTGTACCGGCTGCGCCCGCACGGCATCGAGGCCAACGTGCCCGACGAAGGCGCCGCGCTGCTGGTCTGCAACCATGTCAGCTACATGGACGCGCTGATCCTGTCGGCGACGATCCCGCGCCCGGTGCGCTTCGTCATGTACTACAAGATCTTCAACATTCCGGTGATGCGCTGGATCTTCCGTACCGCCAAGGCGATCCCGATCGCTGGTGCCCGCGAAGACCCGGCGCTGATGCAGCGCGCGTTCGACGAGATCGACGCGGCGCTGGCCGAAGGAGAACTGGTCTGCATCTTCCCCGAGGGTGCGCTGACCCGCGACGGGCAGATGGCACCGTTCAAGTCCGGGGTGGAGAAGATCCTCGAACGGCGGCCGGTGCCGGTGGTACCCATGGCGCTGCGTAGCATGTGGTCGAGCATGTGGAGCCGGCGCGACACCCGGCTGGGCCGCATGCGTGTACCGCGCCGCTTCCGCGCCACCGTAGAAGTGGTCGCCGCGCCGGCCGTGGATGGCCACACCACCAGCGCCCCGGTGCTGGAGGCCCAGGTGCGGGCGCTGCGTGGTGACCACGCCTGACGGAATCGGCTCGCCTAGGCGGACCCGGCGACCTTCCCGCATACGCTACCGTGCAGTGGCGAACACGGAATACCGCGACTGTAAACGCATACATGCAACGCCGGTTGCGGTAGATTACGCACCCACAGGGGGGAGGTCCGGCCGATTCACAACGGTCGACCACCAAGGAATGGAGTCTCGCTTTGAATCAACCACCACCGCTCAGCCGTCCGGTCTACATCCCCAACCATCTGGTCTGGGCAATCCTGACGACGCTGTTCTGCTGCCTGCCGTTGGGCGTGGTGTCGATCGTCTATGCCTCCCAGGTCGATGGCCGCCGCGCGGCCGGCGACCTGCCGGGGGCCTACAGCGCGTCGCGCAAGGCGGGCTGGTGGGCAGTGGCTTCGGCCGTGTCCCTGCCGGTCCTGTTGCTGTTGTGGTTCGGGCTGTTCGGCGGCTTGGCCGTACTGGGCGCTCTTTCCGACCAATGATTCACCACCACCACCCATCAAGGAGCTTGAACCCATGAATACTGCTACTCCGCAGGTCCCGAACAACCTGGTCTGGGCCATCCTGACCACCCTGTTCTGCTGCCTGCCGGCCGGCATCGTGTCGATCGTCTACGCCGCACAGGTCAACGGCAAGCTGGCGGCTGGCGACATCGCCGGTGCCCAGGACTCCGCTGCCAAGGCCAAGAAGTGGGCCATCTGGTCGGCCATCGCCTGGGCCGTGCTGGTCGTGCTGTACGTGCTGTTCTTCGTTGTGCTCGGCGGCATGGGCGCGATGAGCAACAGCGGCTACTGATACGCCTGGACGGATCCGGCGCCTGCGCCGGATCCGTTGTTGCATGTCCGCGCTTCCCGCTCGTTCCCGACTCGCCCGCTGGGCACCGCTGCTGGTCTCCGCCGGCCTGGCCGTGGGTGCCACGGTGGTGTTGCGCAACGTCAATCCGTATGTCGCCGGCAATCCGCTGCCGAGCTGCCCGCTGTACGCGCTGACCGGCCTGTACTGCCCCGGCTGTGGCAGCACGCGCTGCCTGTATTCCCTGGTCCATTTCGACCTGCCCGGCGCGATGGCGATGAACCCGCTGCTGGTCATCAGCCTGCCGTTCCTGTTGCTGATGCTGCTGAACATCGCCGGCATCCGCCCCCGTGTGCTCGACCCGCTGATGCGGGTACTGGCCAATCCCGTGTTCTGGCTCTGGGTGCTGCCCGGGTATGCGCTGCTGCGCAACCTGCCGTGGGCACCGTTCACTGCGCTGGCACCGATCTAGGTTTCCAGCCAACGGCGCAGCCCCTCGTGGTGGGCGGCGTTTGAAGGCAGAAGCCTTGGGGTTGGCCGGGTGGGTGGCCTGCGCAGGGGGCGCTGCAAGTCCCCCTCCGGGGTCCGGCCCAGCCGCTGGCGGCTGGGCGTTCGGTCGCTTGCGAAGCAATGCTTCGCAAGCAAAGCGCCCTCACCCATGTCAGCTCGGTCGCCGCTTGCACGTGTGCGCAGGACAGCGCACACGAGCGAGGCGCCATCGAGCCCCCAGGGACGGGTTTACGGCGTGTCCTGCAGCCCCACACCGTCCCGCCCAACCATCAGCAATCCAGAGCTGCTGTTGCTGTTGCTCCGACCTTTGCCTCTGCAGGTGCAGGGCTGCAAGCCCTGCAAAGCCACTACGTCACCCAGCCTGCAATCACCAGCAGGGCGAGGATCGCCAGCCACAGCAGCAGCATCCGCCACACCAGGCTCATCGCATCGCGCAGGTCCGGCAGCCGCTGCCATACCGGCAACAGTCCCGCCTCGGTGTAATCGTGCGCATCCTCGCGCAGCTCGGCGTTGACGCTGGCCCGTGCCACCGCGCCAAGAAAGCCGATGTCACCGGCCAGGCGTTCGCCATGGGCCTGGCGCCAGGCCTTCCACGCCGTATCGAAGTTACCCACCAGCGCCATCGAGAACGCCATCAACTGCGCCACCGGCCACTCGATCCAGCCCAGCAGGCGCTGTGCCAGTGCCAGCGGCTCCACCGGCACGCGCGCGCGCATCGGGCTTTCCGCCATCAGTGCCAGCAGCCGGTACCCCAGCGCACCGGCCGGGCCCAGCAGCAGGAACCAGAACAGCACCGCGAACCAGCGCCGCAGCGCGTTGAGGACGGTCGCCTCGACCAGTGACGGAATGTCCTCGCGCAGGCTGCCGCCGGCCGACTGCAGGTTGCGCACCGCCGCCTGACGCGTCGCGGCATCGTCGGCATCGATGATCGCTTCGATATCGCGGTCCAGGTCGCGCGGGCCCCAGCACCACGCCAGTACCGCCACGCCCAGCAGCAACGATGGCAGGCCGAACAGCGCGCCGCGCAGCAGCCAGGCCAGCAGCGCCATCAGCAGCACCGGCGGCAGCAGCGCCAGGGCGACGCCTGCCGGCCCCTGCCAGGCCTTGCCACCCCGCACGTCCAGCCAGCCCAGCCAGCGCCGGAAGCCGTCGAAACGGCGCAGCGAAGCGGCAGCGGCCGGAGCCACATGGCCCAAGGCCAGTGCCACCAGCACGGCGGCCAGAGTGGTGAACATGGCAGGTCTCCCTACGAAACAGAACGCTAGGCGTCGCTACCTTACCTGTCGCAGCGACGCCTCCTGCGATGGATCGCACTGTAACCCGAGGCGTGTTCAGGTGGCGGCAATGCTGGCACCAGAACACGCCTGGCAGCCCCTTGCCATCACCCCTGCTGCTGGCGGTACCAATGCTCGATCAGGCCCCGCGAGATCGAGATCGGCGGCGACAGGCGGATGCCCTGGCCATCGTCCTCGACATCACGTGCCAGCGCCGCGCCGACGTCTTCGGCGCTGAACCAGCGCGCGTCTTCCAGCTCTCCGTCCACGGTCGGCAGGTCATCCTGCGCCTGCGCACGGAAGCCGATCATCAGCGCACCAGGGAACGGCCACGGCTGCGAACCGAGGTATTGGCAGGCGGTCACCCGCACCTTGCTCTCCTCGTGTACTTCGCGCACTACGGTCTGTTCGAAGGTCTCGCCCGGTTCGACAAAGCCGGCCAGCACCGAGTAACGGCGCGGCGCCCAGTTCGACTGCCGGCCAAGCAGCAGCCGGCCCTGGTTCTCCACCGCCACGATCACCGCCGGATCGACCCGAGGGTAGTGCTCGGTGGAACACTGCGTGCAACGGCCGACAAAGCCGCCACGGGCAAATGCCACGGCACCGCCGCACACGCCACAGAAGCGGGTGCGCGAATGCCAGTAGGACATGCCGCGGGCATAGCTGAAGGCGGTCGCATCGGCCATCGACCACAGCAGGGCGGCCTGGCGCAGGTCGAGCCGGCGCGGCGCAGTAACCGAAACGCTGGCGGCTTCGACCGAGAACCAGGCCTGCTCGCCACGCAGGCCGAGGAAGACTGCGGCACCAGGGCCACCACCGATGTCGGCGCCGGTCAGCGCCAAGGGCTGGTCGTCGTCGCCGGTGAAGGCGGTACCGTCCTGATCGAGCACGAGAATGCGCGCGCCCGGCCACAGGCGCGCCAGTGCATCGGCATCGTCGCGCAGGGCATCGGCGCGCTCCAGCGGTTCGCCCACGAAGGCGAAACCGGAAAGCGGCGAAGGAGTATTGGGCATCCGGCAAGCGTGCCGTCAATCGATGCGGGTGGCAAGCCGCAGGCTTTGCGGAAACCAGCTGTGGGGTGGAGCTTGCTCCACACACCTTGTCGCGCAGGGGGCAGGCCCCGCGGCCTGTTTACATGCTGAAGCTGCTGCCGCAGCCGCAGGTAGTCTTGGCGTTCGGGTTGCGGATCACGAACTGGGCACCGGTCAGGCTCTCGGTGTAGTCCACCTCGGCACCCATCAGGTACTGCAGGCTCAGCGGATCGACCAGCAGGGTCACCCCGCTGGTCTGCACCGCCAGATCATCCTCGGCACGGTTCTCGTCGAACTCGAACCCATACTGGAAGCCCGAACAGCCGCCACCCTCGATGTACACGCGCAGGGCCAGGTCGAGGTTGCCCTCTTCCTGGATCAAAGATCTGACCTTGGCGGCCGCCGACTCGGTGAAGTTCAGCGGGCGCTCCAGCGACTGGTAATCGGGCGCGGCGACCGGGCTGGCGCCGGGCAGGGAGACTAGCGTGCTCATGGTCTCAGCATGGGGGCGTCGACGCTGGGTTTCAAGCCATCGCCTCGGCCAGCTTGCGGCGCGCGGCGGTATCGCCCTTGCCACCGTTGGCATCGTCGCTTTCCGGCGCCGGCAGGGCCGCCATCGGGGCGCTGGCATGGATCAGGCGGCCGTTCAGCTGGGCGCCCGCATTCATCTCCACCACCTGGTAATGGACATTGCCGTTGACCCGCGCGCTCGGGGTCAGCTCGACCTTCTCGGTGGCGTGCACGTCGCCGTCGAGACGACCGCTGATGACCACCACCTGGGCGCGGATCTCACCCTCGATCACACCATGCTCGGCGACCGTCAGGGTCGCGCCACTGGCACCTTCAGCGGCGATCACCTTGCCATGGATGCGGCCTTCCACGTACAGCCCTCCACTGAATTCCACATCACCGCGGATCACCACCTGGTTGCCGATCAGGGCATCCACCACCAGCTGGCCTTCACGGTTGGATTTGCTGCTTCCGAACATCTGCCTACTCCCCTTTGGCGGCCGGCGCACCGGCCTGTTTCCAGTCGAATACCTGGGTGGTGCCCCCCGCACCACTCCCCAATGTCACCCGCACGCGTTGCGGGGTGAAGTCAGCCGGCAGCATCACGCTGCCGCTGATCTGCTGGAAGTACCGGAACGAGTAATCCTGTCCCGGCACCTTGCTGCGCTGGTGCAGATCATCCCAGCTGATCGTGGCCAGCTTGCCGTTCTTCACGCCTTCCACGGTGAAGCGCATCTGCCCCTGGCTGATGGCACCGCGGTTGAGGTTCTGGGTCAGCACGGCGGTGTACTGCCAGGTGCCGGCCGCTTCCGGGCTGAACTCGATGGAATGGGTGTTCAGGCCCTTGCGCTGGCTGGTCGAACCCACCAGTCGCTCATAGAAGGCGACGTCGGCGCGCAGGCCGGCGATTTCTTCGTCACGCTCGGCCAGCGAGGACTGCACCTCGGTATTGGCGGCGCGGCTGATGCGGTCGGAGGCTTCCAGCGTGGCCTGTTTCTGGCGTAACTCGGTCAGCTGCGTCTGCAGGCCCTCGGCACGCTTCTCGGCGGCCTGCAGGCGCTGGCCCTGCGCATCGCGCGGCGTGGCCATCCAGCAGCCACCCAGCGCGGCCAACACCAGGCTGAGCAGCCAGATGCCACCGATCACCAGCAGGCGGCGACGGTCCATCGGCGGTTGCGGCGCGCCGGGCAGGCGCACCTGCACGCGCATGGGTGGGCGGTTGTTCATGGGTGGTTTCCGGGGCATCGCGAGGGCGACACCGATACGGCCCCTGTGGCAAACGACGGGCTAGTGTATGACAGGACAGGTGGGTTTCCTGCGCAGGGACCGGCGGCGGTCTGTGGCGTTCAGGCACGTCATCACCGATAGTGTGGCCCCCTGCACAGTTCCGTCGCCGGAGCATCGCCATGACCGAAGCCCACCTGTTCGTGATCGGCATCCTGCTGGCCTGGCTGGCCGGTATCCGCGTCTACCTCACCGTGTTCGGCGTCGGCCTGGCCGGCCTGCTCGGCTGGGTGGATCTGCCACCCGCCCTGCAAGCCACCGAGTCATGGTGGGTGCTGGGCACCTCGGCGGCGCTGGCCGTGGCCGAATTCTTCGCCGACAAGATTCCCGGCGTGGACTCGGCCTGGGACCTTGTGCAGACGCTCGCGCGCGTGCCTGCCGGTGCCTTCCTCGCCGCCGCCACGCTGTCGCCCGATGGGCAGCTGGGCACAGGCGCGCTTGCTGCCGGTGCCGGTGTCGCGTTGGCCAGCCATGGCCTGAAGGCCGGCACCCGCGCGTTGCTCAACACCTCGCCGGAACCGGCCAGCAACTGGGTTGCGTCCGCTGCCGAAGACACCGTGGTGATCGGCGGCCTGGCACTGGCCCTGGCGCATCCGTGGATCGCGCTGGTGGTGGTGCTGGCCTGCAGCCTGGCCGGCGCCCTGCTGGTGTGGCTGGTCTGGCGCACCCTGTGGAAAGGTGTGCGCTGGCTGGCGCGTGGTGTCGCCGCAGACGGTCCGCGACAGCCCGGCACCGGTTGAACGCCGGGCTTGTCGCATAATGGACGCGAACACCAGGAGCACCGATGGCCGCAAACGAATCCCCCGCGGGCGCCCGCCCGGGACGCGCTGAAACCCCTCCGGCCGATCATTGGCAACGCTGGGCCGCTGACCCGGCAAGTCCGGTCGCAGCAGCCGCGGCGGCAACCCCGTCGCTGGCCGCGGTTGACACGCCGGCGACGATCGGCAGCGCACCGCCGCCGCTGCCCGGCCCTGGCGCACTGGCTGAAGCAGGCAACAATGACCAGGCACCGCCGCCCTCCGATTCGCCCTACCGCGTGCTGATCGTCGAGGATGACCGCGCCCAGGCCCTGTTCGCGCAGAGCGTACTGCACGGTGCCGGGATGCAGGCGATCGTACACAGCGATGCCGATGGCGCGCTGCAGGCCATCAAGGAACATCGCCCCGATCTGATCCTGATGGACCTGCACCTGCCCGGCCTGGACGGCATGCGCCTGACCGCGCTGATCCGCCAGCAGCCTGGCCTGCAGTTGCTGCCGATCGTGTTCCTCAGCGGCGATCCGGATCCGGAGCGCCAGTTCGAGGTGCTCGACAGCGGTGCAGATGACTACCTGAGCAAGCCGATCCGCCCCCGCCACCTGATCGCGGCGGTGGCCAACCGCATCCGCCGCGCACGTGCCCAGGCCGCAACCTTGCCCGGTGCCACCGGCGCACCGGCCACCAGCAATCCGGAAACCGGCCTGCCGACCCGCCACCACGTGCTGCAGCAGCTCAACACCGCGCTCGCCCACCGCGACCACGGGGGCGTGTTCTTCATTGAAGTGGCCAGCGCGCTTGGCCTGCGCGAGCGCTACGGCTATGCCGCGTTCGAGCGCCTGATGGTGCAGGCCGGGCAGCGCCTGGCCGAAGCCGGTCATCCGCACCTGCTGGCGCGCTTGAACGACAACAGTTTCCTGCTGCTGGCCCGCAGTGCTGACGAAGACAGCCTCGAAGGCATCGCCGCGACCCTGCGCGAGCAGTTGTCGGCGCGGGCCTTCGTGATCCGCGACGACGAATCGGTGCACCTGCGCGGCGTGGTCGGTTACGCGCCGATGTCGCCGGGCTTCGACGATGCCAACAGCGCGCTGGAAGCGGTCGAGCGCACCACCCTGCAGGCGCGCCTGCTCAGCGCCGGCGTCGCCGGCCATGTGCATCGCCAGGCGATCACCGAACAGGAACACCTGGCCCTGCTGGAGGGCCAGCTGGAACTGGCCTACCAGCCGATCGTCGCCGTCGCCGGCGGCAACACCGCGCAGTACCAGCTGCTGCTGCGCCTGCGCCAGGCCGATGGCACGGTGCTGGCGGCCGGCCAGGTAATTCCGGCCGCGGAAGCGGCAGGCCGCATCGCTGATCTCGACCAGCAGGTGATGGACCACGCGCTGGGCCTGCTCGATCTGTACCGGCATGCCACGCAACCGTTGAACCTGTTCGTGTCGCAGTCGCTGCGCACCCTGCAGCGCGATGCCTTCGCCGACTGGCTGCTGGAATCGCTGCAGCGGCGCGACCTGCCCGGTAGCGCGCTGGTGGTCGACGTACGCCTGCCCGACGCGTTGATCCACACCGTGCCACTGCAGCAGTTCTGCCAGCGCATGGCCGGCGCCGGCGTGCGTTTCTGCCTGAGCCAGTTCGAACCCAGTGCCGACGCCGATGCACTGCTGACCCAGCTGCCGCTATCGTTCGTGCGCATGGCCGCGCGCTTCTCCAGCAGCCATGCCAACCCGGCCACCCGCGAAGAACTGCGCCGGGCGATCGAGCAGGCGCATGCCGCCGGCCTGCAGATCATCGGGCAGCAGATCGAGGACCCACAAGCCGCCGCCGCGATGTGGGTCGGTGGCGTCGACTACATCCAGGGCAACATGGTGCAGTCGGCCGGCAGTGACCTGAACTTCGACTTCCACAACGCGGTGCTCTGACGTGCCGCTGTGGGGCGCGTTGCTGGTTGCCCTTGCTGCGGCCGCCATCGTGCTGCTGATGGGCCTGCGCCTGCGTACGCGCAACCGTGCGCTGGCCAGCCTGCAGCGCGAGCGCAGCGTACTGGCCAGCGAGCGCGACCAGCTGCGCCGCACCACCGAACGCCAGGGCCAGCTGGAACAGCAGCTGCTGCAGGCCAAGCAGGCCGCCGAAGCAGCGGTGCTGGCCAAGGGCGAGTTCCTGGCCACGATGAGCCATGAGATCCGCACCCCGCTCAACGGCATCCTGCCGATGCTGGAGCTGATCGCACGTGGACCGCTGGGCGAGGACCAGCGACAGATGCTGGCCACCGCCTCGGCCAGCTCGCAGCAGCTGCTGCGCATCGTCGACGACATCCTCGATTACTCGCGCCTGGAAGCGCAGGCGCTGGAACTGGAGATCACCAGCTTCAACCTGCGCGAGCTGCTCGATGGCGTGGTGCAGCTAATGCAGCGCGCCGCCGATTCGAAGGGCCTGGTACTGGGCCTGCAGCTGGACCCGTCGGTGCGGCTGCCGGTGCGTGGTGACCCGGTGCGCCTGCGCCAGGTGCTCAGCAACCTGCTTGCGAACGCGATCAAGTTCACCGCGCGTGGCCAGGTGCAGCTGCGCGTGCAACGGCTGGGCGAAGGTGCCGCGCAGCACCAGCTGCGCTTCGAGATCACCGATACCGGCATCGGCATCGACCAGGCACTGCAGGCGCGCCTGTTCCAGTCCTTCAGCCAGGCCGATGCCTCGACCACCCGCATCTACGGTGGCACCGGCCTGGGCCTGGCCATCTGCAAGCGCATCATCGACCTGATGCAGGGCCGCATCGGCGTGCAGTCCACGCCTGGCCAGGGCGCCACGTTCTGGTTCGAGATTCCGCTGCTGAAGGTCCCCGGCGACCTGCCCGCGATGGCGCGCGCACCGGCAGCGCTGCTGTTGTTCAGCGCCGATGCCTCGCTACAGGCACGCGTCGAGCGCGTCGCGGCCCACCACGGCCTGCAGGTTCAACCGCTGCCGCAACTGGATACGCTGGTCGAACGCCTGCGCGCGGTACCGCGCCCGGGCCAGCAGGCGCCCGCCTGGCTGCTGGTTGATGCACGTGCGCGCCGCAACGGCGAGGTGACGCTGCAGCGGGCGTTGGCCGAACGTGGCGAGGACGACGCACTGCGGGTGCTGTGGCTGCAGGATGAGGCGCTCCCGCCGCACCCGCGCCAGCACCAGCTACCCGCCCATTTCGATGATGCCGCCCTGCATGCGCTGCTGGCCGTTCCGGTGGCGCATGCGCGCCCGGCTGCGCTGCTGGCCAACGCCGAAGATGGGCAGCCGGCAGCGGCATTGCCGCCGCTGCACCTGCGCGTGCTGCTGGTGGAAGACAACACGGTCAACCGCATGGTGGCCGAACAACTGCTGCGGGTGTTCCAGTGCGAGGTGCGCAACGCCAGCGATGGCGAACAGGCATTGCTCGCGCTGCGCGAGGGCGGCGTGGATGTGGTGCTGATGGACTGCCAGATGCCGGTGCTGGATGGCTACGCCGCCACCCGCCAGTGGCGCGCCGAGGAAGCGGAATCCGGTCGCCCGCGGTTGCCGATCATCGCAATGACCGCCAATGCCATGGCCGGTGACCGCGAACGCTGCCTGCAGGCCGGAATGGATGACTACCTGTCCAAGCCGATCGCGCGCGCCACGTTGCATGCGCTGTTGAAGCGCTGGGGGCAACGATCGAGCGATGTCGCAGCGTCGAGCTTGCTCGACGGCAACGCCCCCGCGGCCGGTCGAGCCCCGCCAGCCGAGCATGGCTCGGCTCTACAAAACACAAAAGGCCACGCCGCTCCGCAGCCGGTGCTTGACCGCGGTGTTCTGGACGAACTGCACGCGGTGATCGGCGATGCCGCGCTCCAGATCGTCGCGGTGTTCCTGGAAGATGCACCCGCAATGGTGCGGCAGCTGCAGCAGGCCGCGCAGAACGGCGACGAGCCGCGCCTGCAGGCACTCGCGCACACCCTGAAATCATCCAGTGCGAATGTGGGCGTGTTGTCGCTGTCGGCGGTCGCGCAGCGCATCGAGCATGAAGCCCGTGCCGGCAGCCTACAGCGCCCCGCCGTGGCGGTGGCGCTGCTGGTTGCGGAATTCGCCCGGGCGCGCGTGGCGCTGACGGGCTACCTGGCACAGCATCGGTAGCGTCGAGCTTGCTCGCCCATCGCCATGCTGAACACAGTCGAGCAAGCTCGACGCTAAGTCACTCTTCCAGCTTGCTCAGCAGGTACTTCGGCTCACCGATACGCTCGATCAGGTCGAGCTGGGTTTCCAGCCAGTCAATGTGTTCTTCCTCCGAATCGAGGATCTTCACGAACAGCTGGCGGCTGACGTAGTCACCGACTGAATCGGAATAGGCCACGGCCTCGCGCAGGGTGACCACGCCGTCGCGTTCCAGCGACAGGTCACACTGCAGGATCTCGGTCGGGTTCTCGCCGATGCGAAGCTTGCCCAGCGCCTGGAAGTTCGGCAGGCCTTCGAGGAACAGGATGCGGTCGGCGAGCATGTCGGCATGCTTCATCTCGTCGATCGATTCCTTGTACTCGTGTTCGGCCAGTTCCTTGATGCCCCAGTTCTTCAGCATCTTGGCGTGCAGGAAGTACTGGTTGATCGCGGTCAGCTCGTTGTAGAGGACCTTGTTGAGGAATTCGATGACCTTGGTGTCGCCCTTCATGGGGGTGCTCCTGCGCGCTGAAAACGCAGGCACTTTAGCGCCTTGCGCGCGCCGGTGAAGGAACGCGAATCGTGCGCATTGGCCTGTGCGGCACGCAGTGAAGGGAACGAGTGAGCGGCGTCAATGCGCCGCGAAAGAGGTTGCTCAGGCGACCTGTGCCAGGCCGAGCACCGGCAACGGCAGGTCGTGGGTGGCGCGCGCCTTGGCCAGCAGTTCGCCGGCCATGTCCAGGCAGGAACCGCAGGTGGCGCCACAGCCGGTACGCATGGTCAGCTCGGCCACCGACGTGACGCCATGGCTGGCGGCTTCGCGGATCTGGTGGTCGGTGACTCCGTTGCAGATGCAGACGTACACAGGCGTAAACCGGGCTGACAGGCCAGAGGTGGCCTGTTGGCTATTCCAATGGAAACGAGAATGGTTGTCAATCAGAGACCTGAACCATTCTCGATACCGTTCAGCCGGTTATGCCGGCGGCACGTCGCCCTGCGCCTTCTTCGGCCAGTAGCCACGGCTGCGCGGACGCTTTCTCGGGCGATCGTGGCCAGCCGTGTGGCCGGGCATCCAGGCCTCGGCAGCACTCTTGGGCATGGCCGTGACGCCCTGCCCGGCCACCCCGCGTGCCAGCGGCGCCAAATGTCGCAAAGCGCGTGCATAGACGCCGCGCTTGAACATCACCACATGCTCCACCGGGTACCAGAAATCCACCCAGCGCCAGTGGTCGAACTCCGGCGAATCGGTATGGTCCAGGCACACATGGGATTCGTCACCGGTCAGGCGCAGCAGGAACCAGACCTGCTTCTGGCCGATGCAGACCTGCCGCTCGTTGCGGCGGATGGCCCGCGCCGGCAGCTTGTAGCGCAGCCAGCCGGGCGTTGCCCCGAGCACTTCCACGTGCTCAGGCAGCAGGCCGGTCTCTTCCTGCAGTTCACGATACATGGCCTCGACAGGCGTCTCGTCGGTATTCATGCCACCCTGCGGGAACTGCCAGCCATCCCGGCGCACACGTCGTGCCCAGAACACCTGGCCGTCCTGCCGCATCAGCACAATGCCGACGTTCGGTCGATAGCCGTCCGGATCGATCACGATGCGGACTCCTAAAAAATCTACTGGTTGGGACTATCCCATGCCGTCTGTCGGCCTACAAGCACGACACAAAAGTGTTGACAGGGTCGATACACATCAGCAGAATAGCGGGCTCACCGAGGCTATGTAGCTCAGCCGGTTAGAGCACAGCACTCATAATGCTGGGGTCGGTGGTTCGAGTCCACCCATAGCCACCACACTGAAATCCAAGTTGTTTTTCAGTGTGAAAAGTGAGAAAATAGTTACACGTTACATTGCCCCGTCGCCAAGCGGTAAGGCACCTGACTCTGACTCAGGCATTCGGTGGTTCGAATCCATCCGGGGCAGCCAGATTAAAAAGCAAAAGGCCAGATCGAAAGATCTGGCCTTTTGCTTTTTAATCTGGTCCCGCAACCTGGCGAAGAGCAGCCGAGCATCGGCTCGGCGCTACAGGAAGCCAAGGGCAGTGCCGGCCGCTGGCCAGCAACCTCGAAATGCATACCCCCAGAACGACAAAAGCCCGGCCGAAGCCGGGCTTTTGCTTTTCCATCCAGCGGGCCCCCGAAGGAGCCCAACCAGGCGCAGTAGATCAGCGCTTGGAGAACTGGGTGGCGCGACGAGCCTTGTGCAGACCGACCTTCTTACGCTCGACTTCACGGGCGTCACGGGTCATGAAGCCAGCCTTGCGCAGCTCGGACTTCAGGGTTTCGTCGTACTCGACCAGCGCACGGGCGATGCCCAGACGGATCGCACCGGCCTGGCCGGTGGTGCCGCCGCCAGCGGCGGTGACCAGGATGTCGAAGCTTTCGGTGTTCTTGGTCAGCTCGAGCGGCTGGCGCACGATCATGCGCGCGGTCTCACGACCGAAGAACTCGTCCAGCGGACGGCCATTGACGGTGATGTTGCCCGAACCCTTGCGCAGGAACACGCGAGCGGTGGAGGACTTGCGGCGGCCAGTGCCGTAGTTTTGAGTGATAGCCATGATTAGATATCCAGAACCTGCGGCTGCTGTGCGGCGTGCGGATGCTCAGTGCCGGCGTAGACCTTGAGCTTGCGGTACATCTGGCGACCCAGCGGGCCCTTCGGCAGCATGCCCTTGACGGCGGTCTCGATCACGCGCTCCGGGTGGCGCTCCAGCGCCTGAGCCAGGGACTCGGTCTTCAGGTTGCCGATGTAGCCGGTGAAACGGTGATACATCTTGTCCTGCAGCTTCTTGCCGGTGACGACAATCTTTTCTGCATTGATGACGACCAGGTAGTCGCCGGTATCAACGTGCGGGGTGTAGACCGGCTTGTGCTTGCCACGCAGACGGCGGGCCAGCTCGGTGCAGAGACGGCCCAGGGTCTTGCCCTCGGCGTCGACGAGGTACCAGTCGCGCTGGACGGTCTCGTTCTTGGCAGTGAAAGTGCTCATGAAGAACTCTAGTTAGGTCGGGCTCATTGCGGCGAAGGACTCGCCGGAACTCTGCCACGCGTTGTGAAAGATGAAGCGTAAGAGGCGGGATTGTACGCAGGTCAAGCCCCCGGTGCAAGCCACCCCCAGCCGCGGGTTGGCAGGGGCACGGGGCCGGGCGAGAATCGCGGGGTCTTTCGCCCCATCGCGTACCGCCATGACCGTGCTCCGCCACACCACCCCGCTGGATCATCTGCTGACCGAGGCGCAACGCGCCCTGGACACGGTCTTCGGCAATCCGCCGGCGGCCCGCCCCTACCCGGCCGCGGATACCGACGAGCCGGGCATGGACAGCGCCGAGCGCCGCCACGCGGCCGGCCTGATGCGGATCAACCACGTGGGTGAAGTCTGCGCACAGGGCCTGTACTTCGGCCAGGCCGCCGTGGCCCGCGACCCGGCCACGCGCGAACACCTGCTGGAAGCGGCGCAGGAAGAAACCGACCACCTGGCGTGGTGCGCCACCCGGCTGGGCGAGCTGGACAGCCGCCCAAGCCTGTTCAACCCGCTTTGGTATGCCGGCAGCTACACCATCGGCACCCTGGCCGGGCTGCGCGGCGACGGCTGGAACCTGGGCTTCGTGGTCGAGACCGAGCGCCAGGTGGAGGCCCATCTGGACGAACACCTGGTCGATCTGCCCCCAGGCGACCTGCGCAGCCGCGCGGTCATCAAGGTGATGAAGGACGACGAGGCCCGCCACGCGGAGCACGCCGAGCAGGCCGGCGCACGCCGCCTGCCGTTCCCGATTCCGGGCGCGATGGCGCTGGCCTCCAAGGTGATGAAGACCATCGCCTACCGGCTGTAAGCCCCGGGTAGTGCCGGCCGCTGGCCGGCAAGATCCTGAGGTTGCCGGCCAGCGGCCGGCACTACCAGTTAATTGGGCGAGACCAGCTTCAGGCCGATCACGCCAGCCACGATCAGGCCCACGCAGGCCAGGCGTGCCGGCGACGCACTATCGTTGAACAGGTAGATGCCCAGCACCGCCACGCCCATGGCGCCGATGCCGGTCCAGATCGCATAGGCCGTGCCGACCGGGATGCTCTTCATCGCCTGGCTCATCAGGTACAGGCTGATCAGCGCGGACACCACCGTGGCGGCGGTGGGCAGGGGTTTGCTGAAGCCTTCGGAGTACTTCATTCCGAGGGCGAAACCGATCTCGAACAGGCCGGCCAGCAGCAGATAGATCCAGGGCATGGGTGGGGGCTCCTTACCTTTTTGAAAAAACGAAACGGCCCGGTGTTTTCACACCGGGCCGTGGGTCGGTACATCACCGTGGAACTATACAGTGCGCAAAGCGCAGGTTCCACGGGGCGGGTCGTCCCGCCTGGGTGGCGATGCCTGCCGGCATCGCGCATGGGGCTTACTCGGACAGGTTCCGGCCGTGGAACAGCTCTTCGATCTCACGACGCAGCAGCGCTTCGATCTTCATGCGTTCCTTGAACGACAGGTTCTTGGCCTTCTCCTCGAACAGGTACTGGTCCAGGTCGAAGTCCTTCAGGTGCATCTTCGTGTGGAAGATGTTTTCCTGGTAGACGTTGACGTCGAACATCTCGTAACGCGACTTGATGTTCTTGGCCAGGAAGTTCTGGATCGAGTTGATCTTGTGGTCGATGTAGTGCTTCTTGCCCTTCACATCGCGGGTGAAGCCACGCACGCGGTAGTCCATGATCACGATGTCCGATTCCAGACTCTCGATCAGGTAGTTCAGCGCCTTCAGCGGCGAAATGACGCCACAGGTAGCCACATCGATGTCGGCGCGGAAGGTCGCGATACCTTCCTGCGGGTGCGTTTCCGGATAGGTGTGCACGGTGATGTGCGACTTGTCCATGTGCGCGACCACGGCATCGGAGATCAGCTCCTTGCCGGCCTGCTTCTTGTCGATCACCGGTTCTTCGGAGATCAGGATCGTCACCGAGGCACCCTGCGGATCGTAATCCTGGCGGGCCACGTTGAGGATGTTGGCGCCGATGATCTCAGCGACATCGGTCAAGATTTGAGTCAGCCTGTCGGCGTTGTACTCTTCATCGATGTATTCAATGTAACGCTGACGCTCCTCTTCGGTGCGCGCGTAACACACGTCATAGATGTTGAAGCTCAGCGCCTTGGTGAGGTTGTTGAAACCCTGCAGCCTCAGGCGAGGCAACGGCTTGACCACGGCGGTCGATTCCTGTGTAAGAAGGGAAAGGGTGAATTATGGGGCAAACTGTCCCCGGGGGGAACGTGAAGACCGCTCACATCTGGCACACTGTTTGCCCTTAACAATTGCGCTGGTTAAGCTCCGCTATCGACCCCGTGAATCCGTTCATGCGCAGAGGGAGCGCTCCTATCGTGTCAACCGTGCGCCTAGCTAGCAGTCCACTGGCCCTGGATATCGCCACAATCGATCGTTTCCTGGCGCACAGCCACAGGCGGCGATACCCCACCCGTACCGACGTCTTCCGACCCGGTGACCCGGCGGGAACCCTGTATTACGTCATCAGCGGCTCGGTTTCGATCATGGCCGAGGAAGATGACGATCGCGAGCTGGTACTGGGCTACTTCGGTGCCGGCGAGTTTGTCGGCGAGATGGGCCTGTTCGTTGAATCGGACCGCCGCGAGGTGATCCTGCGGACCCGTACCGCCTGCGAGCTGGCCGAAATCAGCTACGAGCGCCTGCACCAGCTGTTCCTCGGCCCGCTGTCGGCCGATGCCCCGCGCCTGCTCTACGCGCTGGGCCAGCAGATCTCCAAGCGCCTGCTCGACACCAGCCGCAAGGCCAGTCGCCTGGCGTTCCTGGACGTCACTGACCGGATCGTGCGCACCCTGCACGACCTGGCGCAGGAGCCGGAGGCGATGAGCCACCCGCAGGGCAGCCAGCTGCGCGTCTCGCGGCAGGAACTGGCCCGTCTGGTGGGCTGCTCGCGCGAAATGGCTGGCCGCGTGCTGAAGAAGCTGCAGACCGACGGCCTGCTGCATGCACGTGGCAAGACCGTGGTGCTGTACGGCACCCGTTGAGCAACCGGTGGGTGCGGACCTTGGTCCGCACTCCTTCGCGCGCTAGGCTCGGTGCATGGAACTGAGCAGCGAATTCTGGTGGTTCATCCTCATCGGCCTCGGCGCGCAGCTGGTGGACGGCGCGCTGGGCATGGCGTTCGGCCTGGTGTCCTCGTCGGTGATGCTGAGCATGGGCCTGCCGCCGGCGCAGGTCAGCGCCAGCATCCACACTGCGGAAGTGTTCACCACCGGCGCCTCGGGTGTGTCGCACCTGGCAGCCGGCAATGTCGATAAGCGCCTGTTCCTGCGTCTGGCCCTGCCCGGCGCAGTGGGCGGCGCCGTGGGCGCCTACGTGCTCACCCAGATCCCCGGCGACATCATCCGGCCACTGATCTACCTCTACCTGCTGGTGCTGGCCATCATCATCCTGGCCCGCGCGGCCGGGCGCTGGATGCCCCAGGGCGAGATCCGTCGGGTGCCGGTGCTGGGCTTCTTCGCCGGCCTGCTCGACGCCAGCGGCGGCGGCGGCTGGGGCCCGGTGGCCACCTCCACCCTGCTCGCCCGCGGCGGCCAGGCGCGTACCACCATCGGTACGGTCAACGCGGCCGAGTTCATCGTCACCCTGACCATCTCGGCCACCTTCCTGCTGTCGATGGGCGTGCAGCATCTGCAGATCGTCGCCGGCCTGCTGATCGGCGGCATGATGGCCGCGCCGGTGGCGGCGATCCTGGTCAAGCGGGTGAAGGAGCGCTGGGTGCTGGTGGCCGTCGGCGTGCTGGTGCTGGGCATCAGCCTGTTCCAGATCGGCCACGCGGTATACGGGCACCTGTACCGCTGACCGCTCGCCGAGCGTGGCCCGGCGCTACCCGCGTGGGATTCGGTAGTGCCGGCCGCTGGCCGGCGCTACCGGGTCCCTGCCCGGCGGGCAGGCGGGATCGATTACGCCTTCTCGCCGCCGCGGTCGACGCAACCCCAGTTGAGGATGCGGGTACCGGCCGGCAGCACGCGGCGGAAGAACTCCACGCGGCCCGGCTTCGGGTTCACCACCACCGGCGCCTTGGCGGCCAGCAGCAGCGGCAGGTCGGCGGTGCTGTCGGAGTAGGCGATGTCGATATCGCCGTAGCCGCGCTCGCGCAGCATGCGCATCTTTTCTTCATTGTGGCAGTGGCGGGTCGGGCCGACGCCGCCCAGCCGCGGGCCGACCTCGGTACCGATCACCGGCACGTCCTGATGGGCGACGAAGGCCAGGATCGCGCGCGCAAGTTCCGGCGGTGCGCCTGTAGCCACCACCACGCGGTCCCCCTTGGCACGGTGCGCGGCGAACACCTCCAGCGCCTGCGGCAGCAGCTTGGCGCGCATCTGCGCCTCGTTGCGCAGCACGTAGGCGTCGATCACCTTGTTGAAATCGCGCGCACGGTGCAGGCCGAAACTGCCGATCCACACATAGACCGAAATACCCGTTCGACGGGTCGGCAGCATCGCCACCAGCGGCCCGGCGATCGGGGTGACCAGCAGCGCCGCCAGCATCCGCAGCGGATTACGCTTGATCAGCGAGGCGAACAGGTGGGTGCCCGAATCGCCGTCGTACAGGGTGTGGTCGAAGTCGAAGACCACCAGCGGCGCATCCTCGCGCGGCGTTGGATAGTGCGTTTTCATGCCGCGAAGAATAGCTGACGCAGGCCCTCGCCCGGCTCTTCCACGCGCATGAAGGCCTCGCCCACCAGGAACGAGTGGATGCCGGCGTCGCGCATCAGCGCCACGTCCTGCGGGCCGAGGATGCCGCTCTCGGTGACCAGCAGGCGATCACGCGGCACCGCCTTCTGCATGTCCAGCGTGGTCTGCAGCGACACCTCGAAGGTGCGCAGGTTGCGGTTGTTGATGCCGATCATCGGCGCCGGCACCTGCAGCGCACGCTCCAGCTCGTCGATGTCGTGCACTTCCACCAGCACATCCATGCCCAGCGACATCGCCAGTTCGGACAGCGTGGCCAACTGCGTGTCGTCCAGCGCGGCGACGATCAGCAGGATGCAGTCGGCGCCCAGCACGCGCGCCTCGTACACCTGGTAGGCGTCGATCACGAAGTCCTTGCGCAGCACCGGCAGCGTGCAGGCGTCACGGGCCTGCTGCAGGTAGGCATCGGCACCCTGGAAGAAGTCCACATCGGTCAGCACCGACAGGCAACTGGCGCCGCCGAACTCGTAGCTGACGGCGATGTCGGCCGGGCGGAAATCCGGGCGGATCACGCCCTTGGACGGGCTGGCCTTCTTCACCTCGGCGATCACCGCCGGGTCGCCGTTGGCCACCGCCGCCTGCAGCGCGCGCACGAAGCCACGTACCGGCGGGGCGCTGGCCACGGCGGCCTGCAGGTCCTCGAGGGGACGCTGGGCACGGCGCTGGGCCACTTCTTCGGCCTTGCGGGCCAGGATCGTCTGCAGGATGTCGCTCATCGTCGTCGGTTCAATGCGGGGGCGGTGAGGACGGCCATTATCGGCCATCGAGGGGGTCGGGCTGAACCGCGCGCTCAGGCTACCAGCGCGCGGGTGGTGTCAACGTACTGCTGCAGGCGCTGACGGGCGCTGCCGTTGGCGATGGCGGCACGCGCGCGGGCCAGGCCATCGCCGATGTCGCTGGCCACGCCGGCCACGTACAGCGCGGCGCCTGCGTTCAGGGCCACGATGTCCAGCGCCGGGCCAGGGGTGTTGTCCAGCACCGCACGCAGCATGGCAATGGACTGCTCCGGGCCATCCACGCGCAGGTTGCGGCTGGCCGACATGGCGATGCCGAAGTCCTCCGGGTGGATCTCGTACTCGCGCACCTTGCCGTCACGCAGCTCGCCGACCAGGGTGCCGGCGCCCAGCGAGATCTCGTCCATGTTGTCGCGGCCCCAGACCACCATGGCGCGCTCGGTGCCCAGCTCGCGCAGCACGCGTGCCTGGATACCCACTAAATCGGGGTGGAACACGCCCATCAGCACCGACGGTGCGCTGGCCGGGTTGGTCAGCGGGCCGAGGATGTTGAAGATGGTGCGCACGCCCATCTCGCGGCGCACCGGCGCGACCACCTTCATCGACGGATGATGGATCGGCGCAAACATGAAGCCGATACCGGTCTGTTCGATGGCCGCGGCCACCTGGGCCGGCTGCAGTTCGATGGCCGCGCCCAGCGCCTCGACCGCGTCGGCGCTGCCGGACTTGGACGACACGCTGCGGTTGCCATGCTTGGCCACGCGCGCACCGGCCGCAGCGGCGACGAACATCGCGCAGGTAGAGATGTTGAAGGTGTGCGAGCCATCGCCACCGGTGCCGACGATGTCGACCAGGTGGGTGGTATCGGCCACCGGCACCGCCAGCGCGAATTCACGCATGACCGTGGCCGCAGCGGCGATCTCGTCGATGGTTTCCTTCTTCACCCGCAGGCCGGTGAGGATGGCGGCGGTCATCATCGGCGAGACGTCGCCGCGCATGATCTGCCGCATCAGGTCGACCATTTCGTCGAAGAAGATCTCGCGGTGTTCGATGGTGCGTTGCAGGGCTTCCTGGGGGGAGAAGCTCATCGGAATGCTCCTTGGATCAGGCCGCCGGACGCTGCAGGAAATTGCGCAGCAGGGCGTGGCCGTGTTCGGTGAGGATGGATTCGGGGTGGAACTGCACGCCCTCCACCGGGAACTGGCGATGGCGCAGGCCCATGATCTCTTCGATCGAGCCATCCTCGTTCTCGGTCCAGGCGGTCACTTCCAGCGCGTCGGGCAGGCTGTGCTTGTCCACCACCAGCGAGTGGTAGCGGGTAGCCTGGTAGCGGTCCGGCAGGCCGGCGAACACGCCCTTGCCTTCATGGCGGATGGGCGAGGTCTTGCCGTGCATGATGTTGCCGGCACGGATCACCGTACCGCCGTAGACCTGGCCGATGCCCTGGTGGCCAAGGCACACACCGAGGATCGGCGTGGTCGGGCCCAGGCGCTCGATCAGCGCCAGCGACACGCCCGCTTCGTTGGGCGTGCACGGGCCGGGCGAGATGACGATGCGCTCGGGTTTCTGCGCGGCGATCTCGTCCACGCTCATCGCATCGTTGCGCACCACCTTCACCTCGGCGCCCAGCGTCTGCAGGTACTGCACGAGGTTGTAGGTGAAGCTGTCGTAGTTGTCGATCATCCACAACATGGTCAGGTTCCGTCGCTTATCAGGAAAATGGCGTATACGTTTTCGGTGTAGGTGATGGGGCCGGCTTCGATGGATTCGCGTTCAGCGGGCGCCGGCGCCGAGGCCGGTGCGTAGCTGCCGGTCACCGAGATCCTGTCGAGATACTCACCATCCTCGCCCGGCTGCGGCCATTGCCCGGCCTGGATGCCATAGGCAAAGTTCGGCGCCACATCGGAGATGCTGTACAGGCCGCGCACTTTTGTTCCATAGGCCTTGGCAAGTCCCTGCGCGGACTCGCGGGTCTTGGCCGCGGCCTCGCCCTTGAGCTCGCGGCGCAGCGCGACTTCACCGGAGTAGGTCGGGGCAACGCTGCTGACCTGCACGTTCTCATTGGCCTTCAGCGCGCCCAGCACGTCCTGCATCTGCTTCACGCTGGCGAAGCTGGCGCGCAACTGGCGCGACACCTGGGTACCCATGAAGACCTGCCGGCTCTGCTCATAGCGGGTTGCCGGACCAATCCGCAGGTTGTCCGCACGTACGCTGCCTTCCACCGCCTTGTACTGCTTGAACAGCGCCAGCACGCGGGCAACGTTGTCCTGCACGCGGCGGCGCGCCGCATCCGCGTCCATGTCGGTCTCTTCGATGTTCAACTGCAGGCCGAACCGATCCGGCATCACCACGCGACGCGCCTCGCCCTTCACCAGCAGGTGCGGCTGCGAGGGAATGGTATTGGCCTGCGCCCACGCAGACGGGGCCATCGTGGCCAGCAGTGACGACCACAGCAATGCGCTCAGCAGCTTCATGCGGTACTCCTTGTCTTGAATGGGAACAGCGGAAGGTGCCGCGGCGTCGGCCACGGCACGGTAGAACTCACAGACCCTTGGCGGCCTGGGCGACGGCGCGGAACAGGGCACGGCCCTTGTTCATCGTCTCGTCCCATTCCTTGTCCGGGTCCGAGTCGTAGACGATGCCGGCGCCGGCCTGCACGTACAGGCGGCCGTCCTTGATCACCGCAGTGCGGATCGCGATCGCGGTATCGGCATCGCCGTGCCAGCCGATGTAGCCGATGCTGCCGGCGTAGACATTGCGCTTGATCGGTTCCAGCTCGCGGATCACTTCCAGCGCGCGGATCTTCGGCGCACCGCTGACCGTACCGGCCGGGAAGGTGGCGCGCAGCACGTCGGCGTAGCTCAAGCCCGGCTGCAGCTGCCCGGTCACTTCGCTGACGATGTGCATGACGTGGCTGTAGCGTTCGATCACGAACTGCTCGCCCACTTCCAGGGTACCGGCTTTGGACACGCGGCCGGCGTCGTTGCGGCCCAGGTCGATCAGCATCAGGTGCTCGGCGCGTTCCTTCGGATCGGCCAGCAGCTCGACTTCCAGCGCCTGGTCCAGCTCGGGCGTGGCACCACGCGGGCGGGTGCCGGCGATCGGGCGCACGGTCACTTCTCCGTCCTGCAGGCGCACCAGGATTTCCGGCGAGGAGCCGACCACCTGCAGGTCGCCGACATCGAGGAAGTACATGTAGGGCGAGGGATTCAGTGCACGCAGCGCGCGGTACACATCCACCGGGCGCGCCTTGAACGGCACGCTCAGGCGCTGGCTGAGCACCACCTGGAAGATGTCGCCGGCACGGATGTACTCCTTGCTGCGCTGGACCGCATCGACGAAGCCTTCGCGGGTGAAACCGGAAACGAAATCGGACTCGTCCAGCACGTCGCTGTTGAGCGGTGCGGGATAGCCGGCACCCGGTGCGCGCAGCTTGGCGGTCAACGCATCCAGGCGTGCCTGGGCCTGCTCGAAGGCACCGTCGGTACGCGGGTCGGCATGCACGATCAGGTACAGCCGGCCCTTCAGGTTGTCGAACACCGCCAGTTCGTTGGAGTCCAGCAGCAGGATGTCCGGCGTGCCCAGCTCATCGCGGCCAGCCGACGGGGCCAGGCGCGGCTCGATGTAGCCGATGCACTCGAAACCGAACCAGCCGACCAGACCACCGGTGAAGCCCGGCAGGCCGTCCAGCTTCGGCACCGAGTGGGCGCTGCGCAGCGCCTCGACTTCGGCGAAGGGATCGGCCACTTCGCGGGTTTCCACGACCTGGCCGTCCTCGCGCACAGTCAGGGTGTGCCCATGGAAGGCGTACACGCGACGTGCCGGCAGGCCGATGATCGAGTAACGACCAAAGCGCTCGCCGCCTTCGACGGATTCAAACAGGTAGGTATTGGGGCCGTCGGCGAGCTTCAGATAAACCGAAAGCGGCGTGTCCAGGTCGGACAGCACTTCGCGGACAACGGGAATATGGGTGTGGCCTTCAGCGGCCTGCTGCAGAAACTGAGCGTGCGAGTTCAAGACGACTTTCCTTCCGGGACACAGCGTTATGGGGACGGACGACGGCAACAGGCCACCATCGCCACCAACGGCGTGCGGAAGAAAGGGTATGCGGGGTCGTCAGGCTGGACACCCCCTGACTGTATCGCAGCTTGGGCGGGAGGGGAACCCTGTGGAACTGAACCACCAGAGGCCCGGGGCCGGCCACGGGGACCGATGGCGGGGACCGGTAGAGTCGACTCTACCCAGTCGACTCTACCCCTGCTGGCCCTGCAACACCTGGCCAGCCAGCAACGGGCAGTCGGCCGGCAGATGCATCCTCACCCTGCCCGGCACGCATTCGATGCGGAACTGGCGGGCCTGCACCGGCTCACCGTCCAGGTTGAGCGTCAAAGGACGCTCCGACTCGACCTGCAGCCACGGCAGGCGCGCGCGCGTCGCCAGCTGTTCCAGCGCGGCCTGGGTGCCGGACTTCAGCATCTGGCCAAGCGTGGCAGTGACTTCACCTTCCAGCTCCGGAAGCACCGTCACGTCCAGCTGCCCATCATCGATGAGTGCCTGCGGGCACAGTTGCTGGCCACCACCGGCCTGGCGGCCGTTGCCGATACCGAGTGCGATGAAGTCGCCTTCCCACGCGAAATCCGGGCCCGACAGCCGCGCATTGATCGGCTCGATCCGCCCCAGCTTGGCAATGCCGGTAATCACGTAGGCCAGCCCACCCAGCATCTTCTTCAAGCCGGCATCGGTCTCCACCGTCACCTGCGTGCCGAAGCCCCCGCTGGCAAGATTGGCGCACCACCAGGGCGTACCGTCTGCATCCACGCGCAACAGGTCGATGGCATGCGGCGTCGCTTGCCCGATCAACGCGAATGCCTCCTTCGGCGCGACAGGGATGCCGGCAGCAGTGGCGAAATCATTGGCGGTCCCCATCGGGATCAGTGCCAGCGATGGCAGCGCATCCGCCGGTTCCTCGCGATGCGCCAGCGTTTCTGCAACCGCGCTGAGCGTGCCATCGCCACCGGCGGCAACGATCACGTCCACGCCATGGTCGATGGCCTCGGCCACGTAGCGCTCGGCGTCGCCGTCCTCCCAGGTCACCCGCACGTCCAGCTGCACGCCCTGCCCGCGCCAATGGCCGACGGCGTCGCGCAGTTCGTCGTTGCCTGCGGATTTTCCGTTGAGGATCAGGCGCCAGCGCGGGGTGGTCATGCAGTACATCCAGTGAAAGGGCGCTCAGGCTAGCAACACGCCGTTTGCCAGTGGTGAATGTCACGCAGATGTCATTCAGCTGCCGGAGAATGGAAGGCCATAGCAGGGACGACGGATGGAGGCAGGATCAGCCTCCCACGCATGCAGCAAGGCCACGCCAACGTTTGGCGTGGCTTTTTTTTGTCTGCCAGAAGCATCCACCCATGGCGCGGATGCACGTCATCTCAACCGTTGGCGAAATCTTGCAATGCCTGGCCCTGCAGCCGGTACACGGTCCACTCGTCCTGCGGTTTCGCGCCAACGGCGGTGTAGAACTCGATGGCCGGGGTGTTCCAGTCCAGCACCGACCACTCGAAGCGACCACAACCTTCAGCTACCGCCTGACGGGCGATGTACTTCAGCAGCGCTTTTCCCGCGCCGGAGCCACGTTTTTCCGGGCTCACGTACAGGTCTTCCAGATAGATGCCCTTGCGGCCCAGCCAGGTGGAGTAGTTGTAGAAATACACTGCATAACCAATGGCTTCACCGTCGGCTTCGCAGATCAGCGCGCGTGCCGTGGCGTCGGCGCCGAACAGGCTTTCGGCGATGCCGATCTCATCGGTCTGCACCGAATGCTCGGCCTTCTCGTAGATGGCCAGTTCGCGGATGAACCGAAGGATCAGGCCAGCATCGGCGACGGTGGCCGGACGGATGTTCAACACGGCCACCGTGCTCATGGCTCAGCCCCGCGCTGCAGCGACGTTGGCGCGCATCTGCGCGATCACGTCCTGGTAGCTGGTCTTGGCGTTGAAGATGGCCGAGCCGGCGACGAACGTGTCGGCGCCAGCGGCGGCGATCTCGCCGATGTTGTCGGCCTTCACGCCACCGTCGATCTCCAGGCGGATGTCACGGCCACTGGCATCGATCTTCTGGCGCACCACGCGCAGCTTGTCCAAGGCCGACGGAATGAAGGCCTGGCCGCCGAAGCCCGGGTTGACCGACATCAGCAGCACCAGGTCCAGGTCATCCAGCACCCAGTCGAGGATGTCCACCGGGGTGGCCGGGTTGAGCACGATGCCCGGCTTGCAGCCCAGCGAGCGGATCAGCTGGATGGTGCGATGCACGTGGCGGCTGGCCTCCGGGTGGAAGCTGATGTAGGTGGCACCGGCCTCGGCGAAGTCCGGGATGATGCGGTCCACCGGCTCGACCATCAGGTGCACGTCGATCGGCGCGGTGACGCCGTGCTTGCGCAGGGCTTGGCAGACCATCGGGCCGATGGTCAGGTTGGGCACGTAGTGGTTGTCCATCACATCGAAATGGACCCAGTCGGCACCCGCGGCCAGGACGTTGTCGACTTCCTCGCCCAGGCGGGCGAAGTTGGCCGAGAGGATGGAAGGAGCGATGAGGCAGTTGGACATGGCCGGGGCCTTCGGAACGGGGAAAGGGGTCTCCCGCCCGCAGGCGGGGCAATGGGGTCAGCGCTTGCGCAGGGTCTTGATGCGGTCGTAGGCGGCGTTGATGCGCCGCGACTTCTGCTCGGCCTGCTGCTGCAGCTCGGGGGCCGCGCCGCCGAGCTTGTCGGGGTGGTACTGGGAGATCAGCTTGCGGTAGGCACGCTCGACCTCGGCATCGGTGGCCTCGGAGGTCAGCCCCAGCTCCCGGTACGGGTTTTCCTTGTTCAGGCGGAACCAGTCCGAATCGAAGGCATGGCCGATCAGCAGGCCGATGACCGCACCGAACAGCGGATTGGGCCGGAACAGCAGGGCGCCGGCGATGAATCCGAGCAGTTTTCCGTACCAGCGCATGGCGCCCCAGGGTCGACCGGCGAAATGGACGCTCATTTTACGTCACAGCGGGCCCGGACCGCTTTACACTAGGCCGCCCGCTGGTCAGCGGGCCCGCCGGGTCCGTTGGGCAGCCGTATCGACGAAGCCCCAGGAGTGCCCGTGCCAACCACGCTGTTGCAATCCGATCTCCCCGGCCTGCCCTTGCGCCACCGCGGCAAGGTGCGTGACGTGTTCGATATCCCGCGCGAGCGGCTGCCAGCCGGGACCCCACCAGGCGACTACCTGCTGATGGTGGCCACCGATCGCCTGTCGGCCTTCGATGTGGTCCTGCCCGACCCGATCCCGGGCAAGGGCGAGATGCTCTGCCAGGTCTCCAACTTCTGGTTCGCCAAGACCGCGCACCTGATGCCCAACCACCTGACCGGCATCGATGTGGCCAGCGTGCTGCCCGAGGGCGTGGACGCGGCCCTGTACGCCAAGCGTGCGGTAGTCACCCGCAAGCTGAAGCCGGTACCGGTGGAAGCGATTGCCCGTGGCTACCTGATCGGCAGCGGCTGGAAGGATTACCAGCGCACCGGCAAGGTCAGCGGCATCGACCTGCCCGACGGCCTGCGCCAGGCCGAACAGCTGCCCGAGCCGATCTTCACCCCCTCGACCAAGGCCGCCGTCGGCGACCATGACGAGAACATCGACTTCGATGCGATGGTGAAGCAGGTCGGCGCCGAAATGGCCGAGCGCGTGCGCGATGCCACCCTGCGCATCTACAAGTTCGCCGCTGATTACGCCCGCGAGCGCGGCATCATCCTGGCCGATACCAAGTTCGAGTTCGGTACCGACGCCGATGGCCGCCTGTACATCATGGACGAGATGCTGACGCCGGATTCCTCGCGTTACTGGCCGGCCGACGAGTACGAAGTGGGTACCAGCCCGCCGAGCTACGACAAGCAGTTCGTACGTGATTACCTGGAGACGCTGGACTGGGGCAAGACCGCCCCGGGCCCGACCATTCCGGCCGAGATCATCGAGCGCACCCGCGCCAAGTACGCCGAGGCGCTGCAGCGTCTGGCCGGGATCAGCGTCGACTGATCCCCCTGCGCCCCCGGCCGGTCCGGCTGGGGGCGTTCTGAATGGGGTAGTGCCGGCCGCTGGCCGGCAATCTCGCGAACTCGGCTATGCTCTGGATTGTCGGCCAGCGGCCGGCACTACCGTTGTCCGAGGAAGCGACGCAGCATGCAGACATCCACCGAGCTTGCGCGGCCGATCGACCGCTATTTCGCCAGCTATTCCGACGACCACCGCAATGTCATCAACCAGCGCATCCACGTGGTGGCGGTGCCGGCGATCCTGTGGTCGGTGGTGGCCCTGCTGTGGTGCGTGCCGCCGCTGATCACCTGGTTCCAGTACGGGATCTGGTCGGCCTTCGCGATGTTCAGCGCCTGGTGCTTCTACAACAAGCTGTCGCGCCCGCTGGGCATCGGCATGCTCATCCAGTTCTTCGTGTTCGGCTGCCTGTGCCGGCTGCTGGAGGCGGAAATCGGCCTGCACAATCTGTTCTGGCTGGCGGTGGGCGTGTTCGTGGTGGCCTGGATCGCACAGTTCATCGGCCACAAGTTCGAGGGCCGCAAGCCCAGCTTCCTGACCGACCTGACCTACCTGCTGATCGGCCCGGCCTGGGTGATGGCCAAGGCCTATCGGAAGCTCGACTGGCGCTACTGACCCGACCACGACCGACAAAGGCTGTTGTTTCCTGAACGGGCAGATTCCGTCACCCGTAGTCCACGGCGGCCCTGCCAGCCTGCGCCGGTGACCCGCCCCCCACCTCCCGCCCGTCGACGGCAGCCCCTGTGCGACAGGGCCTGCGGTCTCCCTGCGTGGGCGTAGGGTGATCCCCGAGGGCAGCCAGGGAGCGACTGCAGGAACGTGATGTTGCGCCGCAGAAAAAATGAATCAGCGAACGTTACATGCAATTGATCGCTGTTCGATGGGTTTCGGCGACATTTCGCAGCCTGTTATCCTCCCTGACCTGCTCGTGAATCATGGATTCCCTGCATGCTCCCCAGCCTGCCCCTGCTGCTGGCCCTGCCGTTCCTGATGGCAGTGGCTGTTGCGGCCTTCCCCCGTAGTTCGCGCTCGACTGCTGCCTGGCTGGCGGCGCTGGCGCCGTTGGGCGGGCTGGCCATCCTCGCCTGGCTGACCCCATCGGTGCTCGACGGCCAGATGGTGCGGACGATGGTCCCCTGGCTGCCGCAGATCGGCCTGGATTTCACCCTGCGCCTGGATGGGCTGGCCTGGATGTTCGCCGGGTTGGTGCTGGGCATCGGCGCGCTGGTGGTGCTGTATGCGCGCTATTACCTGAGCAGCCAGGACAACGCACACCGCTTCTACATCTACCTGCTGCTGTTCATGGGCGCCATGCTGGGCATGGTGGTGTCGGGCAACCTGCTGTTGCTGATGATTTTCTGGGAAATGACCAGCATCAGCTCGTTCCTGCTGATCGGCTTCTGGTCGCACCGCCAGGACGCCCGCGAGGGCGCGCGCATGGCGCTGGTGATCACTGGCGGCGGCGGCCTGGCGCTGCTGGCCGGCGTGCTGCTGATCGGCCGCATCGTCGGTAGTTTCGACCTGGACGTGGTGCTGGCCGCCGGCGAGCAGATCCGCGCCAGCGCGCTGTACCCGTACGCGCTGTTCCTGGTGCTGGCCGGCATCTTCACCAAGAGCGCGCAGTTCCCTTTCCACTTCTGGCTGCCGCACGCAATGGCCGCGCCGACCCCGGTCTCGGCCTACCTGCACTCGGCCACCATGGTGAAGGCCGGCGTGTTCCTGCTGGCACGCCTGCATCCGGCATTGGCCGGCAGCGATCTGTTCTTCTATACGGTCAGCGGCATCGGCGCCCTGACCCTGCTGGTCGGTGCCTGGAACGCGATCTTCCAGCATGACCTGAAGGGCCTGCTGGCCTACTCCACCATTTCCCATCTGGGTCTGATCACCCTGCTGTTCGGCCTGTCCACGCCGATGGCGGTGGTGGCCGGCGTGTTCCACATCCTCAACCACGCCACCTTCAAGGCCTCGCTGTTCATGGCCGCCGGCATCATCGACCACGAAACCGGCACCCGTGACATGCGCAAGCTGGGCGGGCTGCGCAGGCTGATGCCGTTCACCAGCGCGCTGGCGATCATCGCCTCGCTGGCAATGGCCGGCATTCCACTGCTCAACGGCTTCCTGTCCAAGGAAATGCTGTTCGCCGAGGCGATCAGCGCAGGCGGCCCCCAGGCCATGCGCACCGCGGTGTCGATCGCCGCGCTGCTGGCCGGCGTGTTCGGCGTGGCCTACAGCCTGCGCTTCGTGCATGACACCTTCTTCGGCCCCGGCCCGCACGATCTGGACCGCGTGCCGCACGAGCCGCCGCGCTGGATGAAGGTGCCGGTGGAGATCCTGGTAGTGATCTGCGTGGCGGTGGGCGTGGCCCCGGCATTGACCGTCGCGCCGGTGCTGCACGCCGCTGCGGCCTCGATCCTCGGCAATGCCATGCCCGAATACAGCCTGGCGGTGTGGCATGGCTTCAACCTGCCGCTGGCGATGAGCGCGATCGGCGTGGTCGGTGGCGTGGCGCTGTACTTCGGCCTGCGCAGGCTGATCAACCTGCACGGGGTGACCAATACCAGCCCCGGCCGCAACGTGTTCCACCACCAGCTGGACCTGCTCTCAGCCGCAGCACAGCGACTGACCAACGGCATCGCCAACGGCAGCCTGCAGCGCATGCTGCTGGGCCTGGTGCTGGTGGCGATCGTGGTCGCCGCCGCGCCGTTCGTGGCCAATCCGGCCTCGCCGAACTGGACCGCGCCGCAGCCGATCCCGCTGCTGGGCTGGGCGCTGTGGCTGGTGATGATGGCCTGCGCGGTCGCCACCCTGCGCGTCTACAAGCAACGCCTGCTGGCGGTGCTGCTGGTCGGCGGCGTCGGCCTGATGGTGGCGCTGACCTTCGTGTTCCTGTCCGCACCGGACCTGGCGCTGACCCAGCTGCTGGTGGAGATGGTGACCCTGGTGCTGATGCTGCTGGGCATGAACTACCTGCCCGCGCAGTCCGGGCCGGAGCGCCCGCGCTGGCGCAAGCGCCGCGATGCGGTGATCGCGATCATCGCCGGTGCCGGCCTGGGTGCGCTCGCCTACACCGCGATGACCCTGCCGCCGAACACCATGGCCGGCGAGCTGCTGGCCCGCGCCCTGCCCGAGGCCTACGGCCAGAACGTGGTCAACGTGATCCTGGTCGACTTCCGCGGCTTCGATACCTTCGGCGAGATCACCGTGTTCGGCATTGCCGCGCTGGTGGTACACGCACTGCTGCGACGCACGCGGATGGCACCGGAGCAGATCATGCCCGGCCCGCCGATCAAGCTGCCGGTGCCGGCCGACCTGGCCCAGATCATGTTCCCGCTGACCCTGACCGTGTCGATCTTCCTGTTCCTGCGCGGCCACAATGCGCCGGGCGGTGGCTTCATCGCCGGCCTGGTGCTGGCCGTGCCGCTGCTGATCCAGTACGTGATCCAGGGCACCGCATCGGTGGAATCGCGCTTCGGCTTCGACTACATCCGTTGCATCGGCATGGGCCTGCTGATCGCCATCCTCAGCGGCAGTGCGTCGATGCTGTTCGGCGTGCCGTTCCTGACCAGCGGCCACCTCGACCTGCACCTGCCGCTGATCGGCGAGGTACCGCTGGCCAGCGCGATCGGCTTCGATATAGGCGTGTACCTGGTGGTGTTCGGTGGCGCGATGCTGATGCTGTCGATGATGGCCACCGTGAAACCCTCTCGTACCCGCACCGCGCGAAAGGGCGAGATCGACCTGCAACGCCGCTCGGCACGTACCGGGGAGATGCACTGATGGAACTGGCCCTGGCCTCCGCGATCGGCGTGCTGACCGCCATCGGCATCTACCTGCTGCTGCGCGCGCGCAGCTTCGATGTGATCCTGGGCATGACCTTCCTGTCCTACGCCACCAACCTGCTGATCTTCGCCGGTGGCCGTGTGGTGCTGGGCAAGGCGCCGGTGCTGCAGGAAGGCGTGGACAGCAACCTCGGCAACTACACCGATCCACTGCCACAGGCGCTGGTGCTGACCGCCATCGTCATTGCCTTCGCGATGACCGCAGTGAGCATCGTGCTGGCCATGCGCAGCCGCAGCGACAACCACAGCGACCACGTGGACGCTCACGAGCCGGATGACGACCTGCAGGATGAGGGTGTGCCGCCGCGCCAGGGCGAGGACCGCGCATGAACCACCTGGTGATCCTGCCGATCCTGGTTCCCCTGCTCGGTGCCGCGCTGTCGCTGTTCGTCGAGCACCGCCGTTATGGCCCGAAGGTGCAGCGCGCGGTGGCCTGGACGTCGCTGTCGGCGCTGGCGCTGGTGGTGGGCCTGTTGTTCGCCACCACCGCCAGCGGCGATATCAGCGTCTACCTGCTCGGCGACTGGCCGTCGCGGCTGGGCATCGCGCTGGTCGCCGACCGGCTGTCGGCGTGGATGCTGCTGACCACCCTGCTGCTGGCCATTCCCTGCCTGCTGCATGCCTGCTCGGGCTGGGACCGCCGCGCACCGCACTTCCATGCGCTGTTCCAGTTCCAGCTGGTCGGCCTCAACGGTGCGTTCCTGACCGGCGACATCTTCAACCTGTTCGTGTTCTTCGAGGTGATGCTGATCGCCTCCTACGGCCTGCTGCTCAGTGGCGGCCGCGGCCTGCGCATGCGCATCGGCCTGCACTACGTGGTGTTCAACGTCACCGCCTCGACGTTGTTCCTGATCGCGCTGGGCCTGCTGTACGCCTCGCTGGGCTCATTGAACATGGCCGAGCTGTCGCAGCGCATCGCCGAGGTGCCGCCGGCACAGCTGACCCTGGTGAAGGCGACGATGGGCCTGTTGCTGCTGGTGTTCTGCGCCAAGGCCGCACTGATGCCGCTGTACCTGTGGCTGCCTGAAGCCTATTCGCGCGCGCCGGCCGCAGTGGCCGCACTGTTCGCGATCATGACCAAGGTCGGCCTGTATGCGGTGCTGCGCATCCAGATGCTGTGGTTCGGCGACGATGCCGGTGCGATGGCCGGCTATGGCCGCGACTGGCTGCTGTGGGCCGGCGTGGCGACACTGGTGCTCGGTGGCCTCGGTGCGCTGGCCGCGACCCGCCTGCGCGTGCTGATCTCCTACCTGGTGATCGTCTCGGCCGCCACGCTGTTCATCGCCTTCTCGGTGGGCACGCCGCAAGTACTTTCGGCCGGCCTGTACTACCTGCCGCACAGCAGCTTCGTCGCCGCCGCGCTGTTCCTGATCGCCGACCTGATCCGCCGCCGCCGTGGTGGCGCCAGCGACCGCAAGGAAGTGGTGGCGCCGATGCCGGGCAAGGAGACGCCGGCGGTGCTGTTCCTGATCGCCGCGGTGTCGGTGGCTGGCCTGCCGCCGCTGTCCGGCTTCCTGGCCAAGGCCGCGCTGCTGGCCGGCATGCCGGCGCAGTACACCGGCCCGGTCTGGACCGCCGTTCTTGTCAGCAGCCTGCTGGTGATCATGGGCCTGACCCGCGGTGGCATCCGCCTGTTCTGGCGCGTGCCGCCGGTCGATCCGGAAGCGCCGCCGCCGCGCAAGGCACGGCTGCGCCGGGTCGAGCTGTACGCCGCCTGCATCCTGCTGGCCTATGGCATCGGCATGACCCTGGCCGCCGCGCCGCTGATGCGCTACACCGACGCCACCGCCGCACAGCTGCTGCAGCCCGGCGAGTACGTGCAGCAGCTGCGCGCGACCGCACCGGAGATCCGCCAGCCATGACCGCCCAGCGCTCACTGTTCCGCCGCATCATTCCCTCACCGATGCTCAGCATCATGGTGGTGGCGTTCTGGTTGCTGATGTCCGACAGCTTCACCGTCGGCCAGACCGTGCTCGGCCTGGTGCTGGGCGTGGTGGTGCCACTGTTCGCCGCGCGCCTGGACCGCGAGTTCGCCCGCATCGGTACCCTGCGCCCGCTGCCCAAGCTGCTGTGCGTGACCCTGTGGGACATCCTGATGTCCAACATCCGCGTCGCCCTGCAGGTGCTGGGCCCGGAGAAGAACATCCATCCGGGCTTCATCTGGCTGCCGTTGGACATCGCCAACATCCACGGCATCGCCGCGCTGACCAGCATGATCACGCTGACCCCGGGCACGGTCTCGGCCGCGCTCAGCGAAGACCGCAGGTTCCTGCTGGTGCATGTGCTGCACCTGGAGGATCCGCAGGCGCTGATCGATACGATCAAACGACGTTACGAAGCCCCGTTGATGGAGATTTTCCCATGACTGGATTCCAGATCATCCAGACCACGCTGGTGGTGTGCATGCACGTGGTCGGCCTGGCCATGCTGCTGGCCACCTGGCGCCTGCTGCGCGGACCGACCGTGCCCGACCGCATCCTTGCGCTGGATACGCTGTCGGTGACCGCCATCGCCGAGCTGATGCTGTTCGGCATGTACCTGAACTCCGCGATCTACTTCGAGGCTGCCCTGGTCATCGCCATGCTCGGCTTCGGCAGCACCGTGGTGCTGAGCAAGTTCGTGCTGCGCCGGGACATCGTCGAATGATCACCGCGATCCAGATCGGCCTGTCGATCCTGCTGCTGTTCGGCTGCTTCTTCATCCTGGTCGGTGCGCTGGGCCTGGTGAAGCTGTCCACGTTCTTCAAGCGCCTGCACGCGCCGACCAAGGCCAGCACGCTGGGCGTGGGCTGCGTGCTGGTGTGCTCGGTGTGCTACCACATCTTCCTCGGCCAGGACCCGCAGCCGCGCGAGCTGCTGATCACCGTGTTCCTGTTCATCACCGCACCGATCAGCGCGCACATGATGGCCAAGGCCGCGCTGTCGCTGCTGATGGAAACCCGCCCCAGCCTGCCCGGCAACGAACGGGCTGCCGAAGAGCAGCTGCCGCCGCCGGAGCCGGTGCGGGAAGAAGAGCACGCGCAGAACCGGTAACCCCGGTAGATGCCGACCTTGGTCGGCGCTTTGTTGCTGCGAGTGCCAACCAAGGTTGGCAGCTACCGCATCATTGGCGGGGTGACCGGTAGGTGCCGACCTTGGTCGGCACGGAACCAACCGCATCCACGCATGGTGTGGCTCTACAACCCGGGTGCACCCACCAGCAGCAGCTCCAGCACGAACCAGCCAACAAACGCGACCAGCAGGATCACGCCTTCGCCACGGCTGATCTTCAGGTCGCCACGCAGCATCGGGTACAGCACCAGCGCGAAGGCCAGCAGCGCCGGCAGCTCCAGGCGCACGAACGAGGCCGGCAGCGCCAGCGGCTGCAGGACCGCCATCGCACCGATCACCAGCAGCAGGTTGACCACGCTGGAGCCCAGCACGTGGCCCATCACCATGTCGCCATGGCCACGGCGTGCCGCAGCGATCGCGGTTGCCACCTCCGGCAGCGCGGTACCGATCGCGACCGGCAGCAGACCGACCAGCAGCGGCGTCCACCCCAGTGCAACACCGAAGTCCGCCGCCGCACCGACCACCAGGCGGGCGCCCCAGTACAGCGCCAGCGCCGCGATCACCACGCGCAGCACGTTCAACGGCAGGCTGGTACGGCTCAACGCGGACTCGGCGATCACCGCCTGCACCTCGGCGCTCTCGCTGCGGCCACGACGCAGCAGCACCACCTGCACGATGATGAAACCGGCCACCAGCACGCCGCCTTCCCAGCGCGCCAGGCCACCATCAAGACCGAACAGGATCAGCACCACGCCCGCCGCCAGCAGCGACCACCACAGTACCGTCTGCAATCGCGCGCGCAGCAGCAGCGGCGCAGCCATCGCAGCGACGGCCAGGGTCAGGCCCAGGTTGACGATGCTGCTGCCCACCGCGTTGCCCAGCGCCAGCTCCGGCTGGCCGACCGCCAGCGCGCGTGCGTTGACCGCCAGTTCCGGCAGCGAAGTGGTCACCCCGAGCAGCAACAGGCCAGCCGTGAACGGACTGGCGCCGAAGCGTTGCGCCAGGCCGGACACGGCCTTGACGATGGAGTCCCCGCCCAGCGCCAGCAGCAGCAGGCCGAGCAGGAACCAGGCAATTGCAATGGCGATCATCGAGCACTCCCCCAGCGGTCGTGGCGCGATTCTACGCTTGGCCCGCGCGCAAGGCTGGGCCGTGGATCAAGGATCAGCCACAGCCTTCCACATAATCGACCTGCGGGGTCTGGCCCACCCGCCACGCGCCGACCCGGCCGTCCGCACCGAGTGCGAAGTCGACCACCGCACCGCCCTCCTGCGCCGGCCGCACGCGCAGGTGCTGGGCCTTCTCGTCGTACTTGTCGGGGACGACGTCACCGCGCTCGGGATACAGCACCTGCAACTCGCCCAGGGTCATGCCGACCTTGCCGCCGCCCGGTGCGATGACCGCAGCATTGTGCACGTCATAGCGCACCAGCTTGCGGCCTTCGATCATCAGGCGCGGATCTTCGGCATTCTGCGGACGCAGGAAATAGCAGCCATCGTTGTTGTCGTCGACCGGCAGCGGTTTGCCGGCAGCATCGCTGCCCACGCCCCGCAGCGGCGTGCCGAAGCCGCTGCGGACCTCGGCGATGGCTGCACCGAGCTTCGCGCCGGCGTAGCCGTCCAGGTGTGCTGGGCTGTCGCTGCGGAGATCATTGGCCGGGCGCGCGGCCAGATCGGGATCGGCGGACTGTGCGGGCCCGGTCGCCGACGCGGTTTCGGCTGGGGTGTCGCTGCCACTGCCGGCCGCCCCCTGTTTGTCCTGGCCGCCGCAGGCGGTGAGCGAAAGCAGCAACAGACCAGCAATCGGGAGATGCTTCATCGGTGCGGTTCCCTGGCACGAAGGTGGCTGCACGCTAGCGCAGCACATGTGCAGGTGCTGCATTGTCATCGCCGTTTCATGGCCTTCGTTCAGGCTCGGCGTGCACCGACTTGGCCGTCCCCTCCATGCAACCGCGTAAGACCGATCTCGCCCGAACCGCGCTGCAGGCCCACCGCGCGCCGCTGGACATGCGCCAGAGGCGGCTGCTGATCCTGTGCGACGGCCAGCGCAGCATCACCGACTTGACCGGCCTGCTTGGCCCGGAGGCTCCGGCGATGGTCATCCAGCTGGTGCAGGCGGGCTATCTGAGCACAGGGCCGGCCGCAGCGACGCCCGCCCCCTCCCCCGAAGCCGCTGCCATCTTGCCAGCGCAGGCTGCGGTGCCTGCGACACCGGTCGAACGCCGCCGCTCGCTGGTGGCCGCGCGCATCTACGTGCTGGGCATCCTGGAGATGCAGCGCCACCCGCAGGCCGCTGCGGTGTTCCGCGACCTGCAGCAGGCGCGTGCGGAAGTCGAAGTGCTGCAGCGGCTGCAGTCAGCGCTGCAGGTGCTGCCCGCGCTGACCTCGGACGGCTACTGCCAGCGCGTACGCCAGCGCCTGCTGGAAGCGCTGCCGCTGGAGCATTGCGACGCGTTCGCCGAGATGGCGTAACCGCAGGTTCCGACGGCAATCATCCACGCATGGCGTGGATGCGATCAGGATCCGTGCCGACCAAGGTCGGCACCCACCAAGCTAGCGGGACGACCGGAAGTTGTTGCGCAGGCCGTTCCAGCACTGCTGGTAATCACCCTGCCGATGGCCGGCAGCCAAGGCCTGCGCGGTCGGGCGGATCACCGCGCGGGTCTCGAACATGAAGGCCATGGTGTCCTTGATCACGTCCGGCTTGGACAGGTCTGCGTTGGAGGCCTTGTCGAAGGTCGGCGCATCCGGGCCATGGCCGCTCATGCAGTTGTGCAGCGACGCGCCGCCGGGCACGAAGCCTTCGGCCTTGGCGTCGTAGGCGCCATGCACCAGGCCCATGAACTCGCTGGCGATGTTGCGGTGGAACCACGGCGGGCGGAACGTGTTCTGCGCCACCAGCCAGCGCGGCGGGAAGATCGCGAAGTCCATGTTGCTGGTCCCCGGTGTGTCGCTGGGCGAATGCAGCACCAGGAAGATCGACGGGTCCGGATGGTCATGGCTGATCGAGCCGATGGTGTTGAAGCGGCGCAGGTCGTAGCGGTACGGCGCGTAATTGCCGTGCCAGGCCACCACGTCCAGCGGCGAATGGTCGATCGGCGCGCGCCACAGGCGGCCTTCGAACTTGGCGATCAGTTCGAAATCACCATCGATATCCTCGAACGCCGCGTGCGGGGTCTCGAAGTCGCGCGGGTTGGCCAGGCCGTTGGAGCCGATCGGGCCGAGGTCAGGCAGCTTCAGCAGCGCACCGTAGTTCTCGCAGATGTAGCCGCGGCTCGGGCCATCGGGCAGTTCGACGCGGAACCGCACGCCACGCGGAATCACCGCGATCTGCTGCGGTTCGATCTCGATCACGCCCAGTTCGGTCAGCAGGCGCAGCGCTCCCAGCTGCGGCACGATCAGCAGTTCGCCATCGGCATCGTAGAAGTAGCGGCCAACCATGTCGCGGTTGGCGGCGTAGAGGTGGATGCCCACACCGGCATGCGCGTCGGGCGAGCCGTTGCCACCCATCGTGTACAGGCCTTCCACAAAGTCGGTCGGCAGTTCCGGCAGCGGCAGCGGGCTCCAGCGCAGCTGGTTCGGCGACGCCGGCTGCGCAGCGAAATCGCACTGCAGCTGGGACTGCGCGAACGGGGTGAACTCACCATGGGTGACCGCCGGGCGGATCCGGTACAGCCAGCTGCGGCGGTTGCTGCCGCGCGGCGCGGTGAAGGCGGTGCCGGTCAACTGTTCGGCGTACAGGCCGTGGGCCACCTTCTGCGGCGAGTTCTGCCCGACCGGCAGCGCGCCGGCGACGGCCTCGGTGGCGAATTCGTTGCCGAAGCCGGACTGGTAGCCGCGGGCGGTGATGGCGGGGGACATGGTGGCTCCTGGAACGGCGATGCCGGAACGGATAGCAGCCGAGCATGGCTCGGCTCTACAGATGAGCAGCCGCCGGGCGTGGCCCGGCGCTACCGATGAACGTTACAGCACGCCGCGGCGGATCTGGTCGCGCTCGATGCTTTCGAACAGCGCGGTGAAGTTGCCTTCGCCAAAGCCTTCGTTGCCCTTGCGCTGGATGATCTCGAAGAAGATCGGGCCGATGCAGTTCTGGGTGAAGATCTGCAGCAGCTTGCGCTGGTGGGTTTCCGGATCGGCATCGATCAGGATCTTGTTCTTCGCCAGGCGCGCCACGTCTTCACCGTGGTTCGGCACGCGCTGGTCGATCACGTCGAAGTAGGTCTCCGGCGTATCGAGGAAGTCCACGCCCTGCGCGCGCATCGCTTCGACGGTCTCGTAGATGTTCTCGGTGAAGCAGGCGATGTGCTGGATGCCCTCTCCCTTGTACGCGTCCAGGTACTCGTTGATCTGGCTCTTCGGGTCGGACGATTCGTTCAGCGGGATGCGCACGATGCCGTCCGGCGCGGTCATCGCCTTGGACACCAGGCCGGTCTTCAAGCCCTTGATGTCGAAGTAGCGGATCTCGCGGAAATTGAACAGACGCTCGTAGTAGTCCGACCACTGCTGCATGTTGCCGAAGTACAGGTTGTGGGTCAGGTGGTCGATGAAGGTCAGGCCGAAGCCCACCGGGTGCAGGTCGGCGCCGGCGATCAACTCATAGTCGCCGTCGAAGATGCTGCCGGCGCTGCCATAGCGGTCGACCAGGTACAGCATGCAGTCGCCGATGCCCTTGATGACCGGGGCATTGACCGCCTTGCTGTCCGGCTTGAAGGCGATGGCTTCGGCGCCGTTGCCCAGCGCGGTCTGGTAGACCTCCTGGCCCGGCTTCTTGAAGCGGATGGCGAAGCCGCAGGCACACGGACCGTGCTTTTCGGCGAAGTCGGCGGCGAACGAATCAGGGTCTTCATTGACCAGGAAGTTGACGTCGCCCTGGCGATAGACGGTAATCGGACGCTGCTTGTGCTTGAGCACCGCGCTGAAGCCCATCTTCCGGAAGTACTCGTGCAGCTCCTGGCCACGGCCGGCCGGGGCGGCGAATTCGACGAACTCGAAGCCGTCGATGCCCATCGGGTTCTCGAAGGTGGTGACCTGCATGCCGGGGTTGGGATGCGAGGCGGTCGGGACTGCGGTATTCATGGCGTGGCTCCGAATCGGTACCGCATCGGTACAAACCAGGTGCGGGCAGGTAGGGACCCGGCGAGAATGCAGGGTCTGGACCTACCCCTTATAGTTACACTTGAAACCACCAGCAAGGTGCACCGCAACATGAGCCCCGCCGATCCCGTTTCGACCCGCCTGCGTTCCTCGCACGTCCTGCTCGACCTGGAACAGTTCCTGCCGTACCGGCTGAGCGTGCTGTCCAACCGGGTCAGCGGCAACATCGCCAAGCTATACGGCGATCGTTACGGTCTGGCGATCCCCGAATGGCGGGTGATCACCATCCTGGCGCTGTACCCGGGTTCCTCGGCCAGCGAGGTCTCCGACCGCACGGCGATGGACAAGGTGGCGGTCAGCCGCGCCGTGGCCCGCCTGCTGGAGCGTGGCTTCATCAAGCGCGAGACCCATGGCGACGACCGCCGTCGCTCGGTGCTGGCGCTGTCGGCAGCCGGCTTCGAGGTGTACGAGACCATCGCGCCAATGGTGATCGAGATCACCCGCAAGCTGATGTCGGTGCTGAGCGAGGAGGAGGAGCAGGTGCTGGAGAAGCTGATCCTGCGCCTGGCCGGCGACGGCCTGGAGCGGATGGGCGAAGGGGTCTGAAAGAAAAAGGGGACGGAGGGGATCAAGTCGTTTTGGGCACAACTGTGCTGATTGCGGCTTTATCCCCTCTGTCCCTTTTTTCCACGCCTCAGCTCAGATGCTTGCGCCGCGCATGGATCCACGGCACTGCCAGCGCGGCGATGGCGCCACCGGCGAAACCGAGTGATGCAGCAACCGTGGCCGCTTCGACCGCCCCTGGCAGCGCCAGTGCCGCGGCCACCAGCAGCAACGACGGCAGGCCGACGAAGGTGCCGAGGAAGAAGTGCCAACGCGGCGACCAGGTATTGAGCTGCAGCAGGCTGACCGGTTGCCAGGCGTCGGATGCGGCGTCCTCGGCGATCTTCGCCACCGCCTTGCCCAGGTCTACTTCCGGCAGCGCGCGCCCCTGCCGTGCGGTCGCCAGCAGCTCGGCCACGGCCTCCACCGGCGGAAAGCTGGACGGCCACGCCACCGGCGCCGGCACGCCGTAGGCGGTCATCAGCGGCACGCTCAGCCACGGCGCCACCAACGGGCGCATGCGGCGTCGGCCATGCACGCACCAGATCTGTGGCTGGCCGTGGGCGGTGACGCTGTACAGCGCCAGCTCACCCGCTGGCGGGTAGCCAAGCATGGTCACCCGCGCCGCCAGGCTGTCCTGGCCCATCGCGCGCAGGAATCCAGGACGGCTGCGTCCCTCCTGCATCCACGCCAGGCCGAGTGCACCCACCAGATACGCCTCGGCCACGTCCTTGCTGCCGGCAGTGGCGCGCTCATCACTGGCCAGGTACCAGGCCAGCGATTTCGGTTCGGAGACATCGTCCAGGCCCCAGCGGCTGTCATCGCCCAGCACGTGGCGCACCGGCAGGCGCGCCGGCGCGGTTTCGCCACGTTCGCCCGGCTGCAGGAACGGCAGTACGCCCTGGATGAAGGTGGACAGTTCGATGGCCCGCGCGCCATGGCCCTGCCATTCCGGCGGCAGCAACCCAGCCAGCTGGCCTTCGGCAGCCAGCGCATCCAGCCGCGCTTTCTGCTCGACCAGCCTTTGCACCGCCCCCTTCAGCACCACGTTGTCGGGCAGCGCGATCTGCGGCAGGCGGTGGCGCGGTGGTGTCAGTTCAACGGTGTTCTCGCCGGTACCATCGTCATCGAGCAGCACTTCCTGCGCCGGCAGGCTCACGCCCTCATCTGCTCCGCTCTCGGCCAATGCGCTGGCAGGTTCGGGCAATCGTTCGGCGTGGTCGCTGTGCATGGGCGTTCCGGTAGGTTGCATCGACGGGGCGTCGACTGAAGTCCTTGCCGGTAACGGCGTGCACGCAGTGAAATTGAGACACCGATTCGGAGAGTGTGACGGCGCGCGCAATAGATCCACGCCATGCGTGGATGCACTTCTGTGCCGACCAATGGTCGGCACCCACCGAGGTTGCTGGCCAGCGGTTGGCACCCACCAGAGCCTGCTGACCAGCAGGCGGCACCCAGCCAGGTTGCCGGCCAGCGGCCGGCACTACCGGTCAGGTGCCCACTGCTTGAGGAAGGCGCTCACTCGGGCAGGCTGGAAAGCTTCGCCCCTGCGCAGCTCACCAGTCGCCTGCGATACCAGCAGTCCACCATCAGCATCGAGCACCAGCAGGTACGGGTAGTCGCGTTCCATCATCGGGAACTGGGCAAAAAAGGCGGTGTTGGGCTGTTCATCACTGGCGTTGATCTTCACCCACACGTAGTGGGCGTCGCGGAAGCGGCGCAGGTCGCCGTTGCCTTCCACCAGTTCGTCCAGCGCATGGCAGCGCTCGCAGGCGGCGTTGCCGACCTCGAGCAGGATGCGCTTCTTGCCGCGCTGGGCTTCCACCTTGGCGGTGGCCAGGTCATTGGCCGGGTCGCGGGCCGGGTCGAACTGTGCACCGAGCCCGGCGATGGCGGCGATGTCCGCCGCCACCGGGGTGTTGCCCGAGGCCACCGGTTCGCTGGGGTCAGCGACCGGTGGCTCGGTGGGTCGGGTATCCAGGGGCTGCGTAGGCTCGGCGGCTGCAGGCGGTTGCGGTTGGGAACAGGCGCCGATCAGCGCCGCACAGACCACCACTACCGCAGTATCGAGCTTGCTACGCATGCCTTCTACCCTCTCATCATTACTTGACGCCGTGCATCAGCTTGTTGATCAGCGGGGCGACCAGGAACAGCACCACGCCAGAGCCGATCAGAGCCCAGAACCCGAAGGTATACCCCTTCAGTGCCGACTCGACCGTCATGCCGCCTTCACCACTGACAACGCCGGCGAAGATGCCCGACAGGTTGTTGCCGATGCCGGTGGACAGGAACCAGCCACCCATGCCGAAGCCGACCAGGCGCACCGGAGCCAGCTTGGTCACCATCGACAGGCCGATCGGCGACAGGCACAGCTCACCGACGGACTGGATGACGTAGACCATGAACAGGGTCCAGAACGGGATCTTGCCGTCCACCACCATCTGCGACAGGGCGTACATCAGCAGGGCGAAGGCGGCGCCGTTGAACAGCAGGCCCAGGCCGAACTTGCGCGGAATCGACGGATTGGCGCGGCCCAGGGCCACCCAGATCCAGGCGATGATCGGCGCCAGGGTGATGATGGCCACCGAGTTGACCGACTGGAACCAGGCGGTCGGGAAGGTCCAGTCGCCCATCTGGCGGTTGACGATGTTCTCGGCCAGGAAGGTGAACGAGCTGCCGGCCTGTTCGAAGAACATCCAGAACATCACGTTGAAGGCGAAGATGATCAGCATGGCGATCACGCGGTCGCGCTGCACCTTGCCCTCGCGGATGCCCTCGACCAGCAGCAGCACGGCCAGTGCGGCGAACATCACGCCCAGGATCCAGGCCAGCGCGGTGGCGCCGGTGGCCAGCAGGAAGTAGGCCACCGGAATGGCGAACAGCGAGCCCACCAGCACCATGACGACACGGCCGAAGCCTTCAGCGCCAGCCGGCGGAGCACCGATGCCCTTCAGGCCGGCGCGCCCGATGTAGAACCACACCAGCGAGATCAGCATGCCCACGCCCGAGGCGATGAACACGACCTTGTAGGACGGCATTTCCGAGGTGCCGAAGACCTTGCGGGCCAGGTACTCGGTCAGCACCGGGGCGATCATCGCGCCGATGTTGATGCCCATGTAGAAGATGGTGAAGCCCGAATCGCGACGCTCATCCTTCAGGCCGTACAGCTTGCCGACCATGGTCGAGATGTTCGGCTTGAACATGCCGTTGCCGACGATGATGGTGGCCAGGCCGAGCTTGAACAGATGCTCTTCCGGCAACGAGATCATGAACAGGCCGGCGGCCATGATCACCGCACCGGTCAGGATCGAGCGCTGGTACCCCAGCACCCGGTCGGCCACGTAGCCACCGAAGATCGCTGCGGCGTACACCAGCGCCAGGTAGGCACCGTAGATGCGGCTGGCGTCGGCTTCACCGGCGGCACTGCCATCACGGAACTGGGCGACGATGTACAGCACCAAGGCCCAGCGGATGCCGTAGAACGCAAAGCGTTCCCAGAACTCGGTCATGAACAGCATCCACAACGGGCGCGGGTGGCCCATCATGGTCTTGAAGTCCGGCACGGCCGGCTCTGGGGTGTTCGCAGTGGCGTTCAAGCTCATGCGGATTTCCTGGTTCGGTGGATGACGAGCACGTCCGATGTGCAGTGGAGCAACGCGCGAGGATCACCGACTTCTGGCGTTCACGTCAAATACACGCCGTTTGAGGCAGGTGCCAGCCTGCTCGCTGAACTTGCATCTGAAACGATCCAGCCGCCGGCCGGGAACCAAGCTGAATGGGAGTCAGGCCAGATCGGCCGGGGGTGCGGCCTGCAGGCTGGTGCGCACCTGGAACAGTTCGGGGAAAAAGGTCAGTTCCAGCGCCTTGGCCAGGAAACCGACACCGGACGAGCCGCCCGTGCCGCGCTTGAAGCCGATCACCCGCATCACCGTACGCATGTGGCGGAAGCGCCAGAGCTGGAAGGCGGTCTCCAGGTCCACCAGGTCCTCGCACAGCGAATACTCGCGCCAGTAGCGATCGGTGTCCTGGTAGATGCGTTCGAAGACCGGCTGCAGTGCGTCATCGGCCACATGCGGCTGGGTCCAGTCGTGGGCCTCGTACACCGCCGGGACGGCGTGGCCGAAACGGGTCAGGTACTTGAGGAATTCCTCGTACAGGCTCGGCGCTTCCAGCGCGGTGCGCAGCTGCGCTTGGCCGGCCGGGTCGTGCTCGAACACCTGCAGCATCTGCGTGTTCTTGTTGCCCAGCAGGAACTCGATGTAGCGGTACTGCAGCGACTGGAAGCCCGACGACGGGCCCAGAACGTCGCGGAAGCCCATGTACTCGGACGGGGTCAGCGTTTCCAGTACCGACCACTGCTCGGTCAGCTGGCGCAGCACCTGCTTGCTGCGCGCCAGCACCTTGCGGCACTGCCAGACTTCATCACGCTGCAGGAAGCCGATCGCGGCACGCAGTTCGTGGCCGAGCAGCTTCAGCCACAGCTCCGAGGTCTGGTGCTGGATGATGAAGAGCATCTCGTCGTGGTGCGGCGGGTTGGACAACGGCTGCTGCGCGCTGAGCAGCTGGTCCAGCCGCAGGTAGCCGCCATAGGTCAGCCGCCCCTGCAGATCGGTGTGGATGCCAGCTTCGAGATCGCGTTGGTTGTTGTCGACGGACATGGGCGGGACCAGATCGGGGGCGGCAAGGGTAGCGCGTTGCCGCCATGCTGGCAGCCGCCGCGTCCATACCGGGGCGTCCGGGCGCCCGTGGAGCATCCCCCGATATGGGGGCTGCGCGTGGAACCGTTCGGGCCGTTGCACGGGCAGTCAGCCAGAGGCGTATTCTGATGCTTTGCAGCAACGACTGAATACGTTGTTGTTATTGGCCCCCCACCCGCCGGCAGGGGTAAAACAGGGCATCGCCGTGTTGCGGCGCAGGAAGGCTATTCCGTACGCGTTCCTTAACATGGCGATTCATATCATTTGTAACTTCTCTGTCGAAGGTGCAGTACGCAATGACGGTTGCCGCTGAATTCAAGATCGAATACCTGCAGTACCTGGACACGGACGGCACGCTCGTCCGCAATGACCTGCCCGCGTCGCTGCGCGACCCCAAGGTCCTGGTGCCGCTGTTCAAGCAGATGCTGTTCGTACGTACGTTCGACAGCAAATCCATCGCGCTGCAGCGCACCGGCAAGCTCGGCACCTATGCCGCCTGCCTGGGCCATGAAGCCGCGCATGTGGGTATCGGCGCTGCGATGCAGAAGGACGACGTGTTCGCGCCTTCGTACCGCGAGTATGGCGCGATGTTCATGCGTGGCGTGCGCCCGCACGATGTGCTGATGTACTGGGGCGGCGACGAACGCGGCAACGACTACGGCGGCAACGCGGCCAAGGACTTCCCGTTCTGCGTGCCGATTTCCACCCAGTGCCTGCATGCCGCAGGCGCCGCGCTGAAGTTCAAGCTCAACAAGGAACCGCAGATCGCGGTGGCCGTGTGTGGCGACGGCGGCAGCTCCAAGACCGACTTCTACGCGGCACTGAATTCGGCGGGCGCTTACAAGCTGCCGCTGATCCTGTGCATCGTCAACAACGGCTGGGCCATCTCGGTCCCGCGTTCGGCCCAGACCGGTGCCGAAACGCTGGCGCAGAAGGGCCTGGCCGGCGGCCTGCATTGCCTGCAGGTGGACGGCAACGACCTGATCGCGGTGCTGGCGGCAATGGAGCAGGCGCGCGAACGTGCGCTGGCCGGCGACGGTGGCACTGTGCTGGAACTGATGACCTACCGCCTGTCCGACCACACCACCGCCGATGACGCGCGCCGCTACCGCGACGACGCCGAAGTGAAGGATGCCTGGCAGCGCGAACCGATGCTGCGCCTGCGCAAGTACCTGATCAACGCCGGCGTCTGGAGCGAGGAAGAGGAAACCGCTTGGGTCGCCGAGTGCGGCACGCGCGTGGACGAGGAAGTGAACCTGTACCTCAACACGCCGGTGCAGCCGGTCGAGGCGATGTTCGATTTCCTCTACGCCGATCCGCCGCAGGACCTGCTGGCCCAGCGTGCCCAGGCGATCGCCCTGGAGAAGCGCCATGGATGAGATCAAGAACGGCGCGCCCGGCGCGCACACCAACGCCGCCGACAGCGCCGCCGTCGCGCGCGGAGAACAGAGCATGACCACCACCCCCATCACCCTGATCGAAGCCATCACCCAGGCACTGGCCTGGGAGCTGGAGCACGACCCGTCGGTGCTGGTGCTGGGCGAGGACGTGGGCGTCAACGGCGGCGTGTTCCGCGCCACCGCCGGCCTGCAGCAGCGCTTCGGCTCCGAGCGCATCCTCGACACCCCGCTGGATGAAACCACCATCGCCGGCCTGACCATCGGTCTGGCGGCACAGGGCATGAAGCCGGTGGCCGAAGCGCAGTTCGACGGTTTCATGTACCCGATGGTCGACCATATCGTCTGCCACGCCGCACGCCTGCGTTACCGCACGCGTGGCCGCCTGCACTGCCCGATGGTGCTGCGCGTGCCGTGGGGCGGTGGTATCCGCGCACCGGAACATCACAGCGAAGCCAACGAGGCGATCTTCACCAACGTGCCGGGCCTGCGCGTGGTGCTGCCGTCGTCGCCGCAGCGTGCCTATGGCCTGTTGCTGGCCGCGATCCGCGAGCCGGATCCGGTGATCTACATGGAGCCCAAGCGCATCTACCGCCAGTACAAGGAAGTGGTCGTCAACGACGGCGAAGCCTTGCCGCTGGACGTCTGCTTCGTGCTGCGCGATGGCACCGACGTGACCCTGGTGACCTGGGGCGCGCAGGTGAAGGAAGCGCTGGAAGCGGCCGACAAGCTGGCCGGCGAAGGTATCAGTGCCGAAGTCATCGACGTGGCCACGCTGCGTCCGCTGGACTTCGCCACCATCGCCGAATCGGTGGCCAAGACCGGCCGCTGCGTGATCGTGCAGGAGGCCCCGAAGACCGCGGGCTTCGGCGCCGAGATCGCCGCGCGCCTGGCCGAGGAATCGATCTACGACCTGCTGGCCCCGGTCGAGCGCGTCACTGGCTACGACACCCACATTCCGCTGTTCCGCCTGGAAATGAAGTACCTGCCGAGCGTTGAGCGGATCGTGGCTGCGGCCAAGCGCGCGGTGGCGGCCGGCTGACATGCGGGCCCGCCTCCTGGGGGCTTACCGCAGCCAGTATCCCAACCCGCTCCGGTTCCGCACCGGCCAGATCGTCGAAGTAGGTGTCCGTGACGAGGAATGGCCGGCGTTTGCCTGGGTACGCACCAACGATGGGCGCGCTGGATGGGCGCCCATCGCCTGGTTGCAGCTGCTGGACGAGGGTCGCGCCGAAGCGCTGTGCGACTACGACGCCCGCGAGCTGGATGTGGAAAGCGGCGAGATGGTGAAGCTTCATCACGAACACGGCGGGTGGTGGTGGTCCGAGCGCGCCAATGGCGCGACGGGTTGGCTGCCGGCCCGCGAACTGGAACTGCTGGAAGAGAACTGCAAATGAGCCAGACCAAGAACTTCAACCTGCCCGACCTGGGCGAAGGCCTGCCGGACGCGACCATCGTCGAGTGGTTCGTCAAGGAAGGCGATGTGATCAAGCTGGACGAGCCGCTGGTCTCGATGGAGACCGCCAAGGCCGTCGTCGAAGTACCGTCGCCGTTCTCCGGCAAGGTGCTGAAGCTGTCCGGCGCCGCCGGCGATATCATCCCGACCGGCTCGGTGCTGGCCAGCTTCGAGCTGGACCCCAACCTGCCGCAGCGCGCCGATGGCCAGGACACCGGCCACAGCCACGGTCATGCCGCACCTGCCGCAGCACCGACCCCGCCACCGCTGCCGGCCGCTGCCGCACCGGTGGCCGCCGAAGCCGCCAAGCCCGCCGCCGCCGAGCGTGATGACGCCGGCACCGTGGTCGGCGCGATGCAGAGCTCCAACGCTGTGCATGCCGAACAGGCGCTGGCCGTGGGCGGCGTCAAGGCCGTGCCGGCCGTGCGTGCCACCGCGCGCAAGCTGGGCGTGGACCTGAGCCGCGTACGTGCCACCGGCGCCGATGGCGCGGTGACCATGGCCGACGTCAAGCAGGCAGCTGCGGATGGCAGCGCAAAGATCGGTGCCGCTCCGGCTCCAGCCGCTGCTGCCGCCTATGCCACGCCGGCCCCGGCGCAGGTGTCTGCCCCGGTGCAGAGCGAAGCGCGCACCCCGCTGTCTGCTGCCGGCAAGCCGATGCGTACCCAGCCGCCGGGCGTGGTCGCCAAGGGCCAGCCGGAACCGCTGAAGGGCGTGCGCCGCAACATGGCGCGCGTGATGGCCGATGCGCACAGCAAGGTCGTGCCGACCACGCTGAACGACGACGCCGACATCCACGCCTGGCTGCCGGGCAACGACGTCACCGCGCGCCTGGTGCGCTCGATCGTGGTCGCCGCACAGAAGGTGCCGGCGATGAACGCCTGGTTCGACGGTGAAGCGCTGACCCGCACCCTGCACGCCCAGGTGGACATCGGCATTGCCGTGGACACCGACGACGGCCTGTTCGTGCCGGCGCTGCGCAATGCCGACATGCTCGATGCACGCGGCATCCGTGAAGGCGTCAACCGCCTGCGCGAGCAGGTCGAATCGCGTTCGATCGCCGCCTCGGAACTGAGCGGCTACACCATCTCGCTGTCCAACTTCGGCATGTTCGCCGGCCGCTACGCCACCCCGGTCGTGGTGCCGCCGTGCGTGGCCATCGTCGGTGCCGGCCGTGCCCGCCACCAGATGACCCCGGTGATGGGCGGCGTGGAAGCGCACAAGGTCATTCCGCTGTCGGTGACCTTCGACCACCGCGCCGCCACCGGCGGTGAAGCGGCCCGCTTCCTGCGCGCGATGATGGACGATCTGGCGCTGGCCAGCTGATCGGTAGGTGCCAACCTTGGTTGGCACATGAATTGAAAAAACGCCGGGCATTGCCCGGCGTTTTTTTGTGCCTGCTGGATCGCGCGCCATCCACGCATGGCGTGGATCTACTGAACGACCTGTCGCTGCGGAGGGCTCGCCGTTGTTCTGCGTCAGGGGAGGATCAATCGCGCGCGACCATGCCCTCGGCGCGGCTGTAGACACGCAGCCGGTGACCATCGGGGTCGACCCCGACGAAGGTGTGGCCGAATTCCAGCGTCACCGGCGCCTGCGCGATCTGCACACCGAGTGCGCGCCAGGCATCGTGCAACTGCCGCACTTCATCAGGATTGGCCACCACCATCGCCAGTTCGGCGGCACCGGCCTGCGCAGACACAGGTGGCTGCACGTCATCGCGCTGCCACAGGCCGAGTGCGGCGCCATCGCCGAGCAGGAACAGGGCAAAGCCGGGTGACTGTTCGACCGGTGCCGTGCCGAGGATGCCGCTGTAGAAGGTGGCGCTGGTGGCAACGTCGCGCACGTACTGCAGCAGGGTGCTGGGCGTGAACATGGGAAAGCTCCGTTGTTGGGAGCGATCATGGTGGTACGGGCCTGCTGACAGATTCTGTCAGTAGATCAAGCAGATGAAATCGGCCAGGTAGAGTCGATCGTCGTTCGAACATCTCGCGTATTGCGGGCACTTCCGCCACCGGATGGAAAGGCAGGCGACCCACTGTGATCTCGCGATACATCGCAAAGCCAAGTCATGATGGGAGCTGTCGTCGGCGATGAACCTTCGCTCTTTTGGAGCCCCCCGGACCAATCAAAGGGAGACGCAGTTACCAGTTGCAACAGACAGAAGTGATTTAGAGTCAAATGCAGATGGAACGCCGCTTCACGTAATACACATGAAAAGGAAAGTTCATGACCACAATACGCAGATATCTCCCGTTGTTGGCAGCCATCCTCACCGCCTCTCCCGCCCTTGCGGACGACGCCCCCAAGGATGTAGCAATACAGCACTACGCGGAAACCATGCACGTAGGCACGTTCGAAGCCGCGCAACGAATGGATGCGGAACGGGCCGCCGGTAAACTCAGCGCACGGCTTCAGAGGGAGAAGCCGGAGACGTTCGCCGGCCTTTACATCGAGCACTCCCCTGAATTCAGGATCGTGGTGAGGTTCACCGGCGATGCCTCACGCCAACTTTCTGCTTACACCAAGGACCGCCTCTACGTCGCAGAAGCCGCGCCACGTTCTCTCGAGCTTCTCCGCGCCACCCAAGAGGAGGTGTCCGATCAGCTCGTCAAGGCGGGCATTGAGTTTGCAGCCACGGTAGACATAAAGAGCTCTATCGTCGAGGTATATGTACGCGATCCCGATGCCGTACGCGCCAGACTTTCCAAACTTCTCTCTGCCGCCGACTTCATCCGCATAAAAGAGACCACAGGTTTCATAGAGCCAACAAACACTGTAGCGGGCGGGCGGCGACTGGAAGGCTACCAGCAGCAGCTCTGCACAGCCGGCTTCAACGTGGTCGAAACTGCAACTCGCGAACTAGGCTTGGCCACTGCGGGTCACTGTGACAATGACAACTATCAGCGCAATCCAACCGCTCGCATTCTGTTCAAGAGTGAACGCAACAAAGGATCTTACGACGTTCAGTGGGGTGCACAGCAGCGTGGCGGCGTCATCTTCTCCCAGTCGAACGAAATCATTGTCGATGGGGAAAAACTGGCGATAACCGATGAGGCATCACTGGCCGACATGACACCAGGCACAACGGTCTGCAAGTTCGGCGTAACGACCGGTCGCACATGCGGATCCATCAAAGACGCAGAGTTCGCAGCCAACTGGAATGGGGAAGCTGGCACCTACGTCCAAGTCGTCAGCCTTGATGGAACCGTGATGAACAAAGGCGGCGATAGTGGTGGGCCCGTCTATGCCGGCAACTCGGCCTACGGCCTTGTTCATGGCAGGGGAAACGATGGCTCTCCTTGGGAGAATGACCTTTTCTTCATGCCCATAGAGAGAATGTCCACCCTGGGCGTCGCTACCCTGACGAAGCCATTTCAGCTGGACAGCGTTCCGAACGTGTCTGGAACAGGCGCCAGTGTTACTGCCACGATGAACTTCAGTGGGTATCCGAGGTTTCCGGTATACATCAACCTCGAGATCGTGACGTGTCCCGCCAGATGGATCTGCTACGGGGGCCGCGCTAAAGTCGATAAGAACATCCCATCCCCCATCACCTTCACTTGGGGTTGTACACCCAGTAAACCTGGTGAACCTCAAGTTTCGAGAGTCAGGACATTCTTGGAAGATGCGTCGGGCCTCGTAACCCAGGCCATAGAGTCGACGATTACCTGTACCACCCCGGCCTCCCCCGGCACATAGCCCACCAGCTGTGTAAGCCCACCGCGTTGATGCACAGCGCCATTCCTCGTTGGGGTTACGAGCGGTCCAACCAATCCGGTGCGATGCCCTGCGCCTTCTGCCAGCGCCGCAGCAGGGTGGCGCGTGGCACGAGGTAGCGATCCTCCAGCACGCGCACCTGGCGGATGCGGTCCAAGCGGAAATGACGGAAGTCCTCGCGGCTTTCGCACCACGCCGCCAACATTGGCACTTCATCGAAGTAGCCCAGCGCGAACGGCCAGACGATGCGCTCGGTACGTTGGCCCTGCGCATCCTGGTAGCCGAACTGCAGTCGTTGTTGCGCGCTCACCGCTTCGCGCACAGCCTGCAGGCGCGCAGCGGGTACCTTGGCTGCCGCACGCGAGGGACCCACGCGCAGGCCGCTGTCACGCAGCGCTTCGCGACGCGCGGCAGGCAACACATGCGCGATGCGCGCCAGGGCATCGCGTGCGGCCTCGGCCAGCGCGGGTTCGGTGCGGGCCGCAACCCAGCGCAGGCCCAGCACCAGCGCATCGATCTCGGCGGGCGGCAGGGTCATCGGCGGCAGGGTATCGCTCGGTGCCAGCTGGTAGCCGACGCCGGCCTCGCCGCGCAGGTCGGCACCCTGCTCGCGCAGGGTCTCGATATCGCGGTACAGCGTGCGCAGGCTGATGCCCAGGGCTTCGGCCAGCACCTGTCCGGCCACCGGCCGCCGATGGCGGCGGAGCAACTGTTGAAGCTGGGTCAGGCGCAGCGCACGCGACATCAGCCGGCCAGTGCGCTCGATGCCACTACGTGTTCACCCGGGTGCGGGGCGAGTGCGGCCTCGACCAGTTCCTTGGCAACCTCGCTGGCCGGATTGATCCGCCACGCCCGTGGCAGTACTGGCCCCAGTGCGCCGAGTACCGTCAATGCGAAACGCTCGCCGAGGCGCACCTCGTTACGCTCGCCACCAATCAACCCTGGACGTACCAGCGTCAGCGAAGCGAAGTCGAGCGCGCGCAGGTCATGCTCCAGCTCACCCTTCACCCGGCTGTAGAAGATCGACGACTGCGGGTTGGCACCGGCTGCGGAGTTCAGCACATAGGTCTGTGCTCCCTGCGCCCGCGCCAGCCGGGCGAACGCCAGCGGGTAGTCATGGTCGATGCGATGGAAGGCCTCGCGGCTGCCGGCCTGGGCAATGGTACTGCCGAGCGCGCAGATGACCGCGTCCACGCGGGCCCATTCGGCTGCGGCGGGCAGTGCATCGAAGGCCAGGACCGGGTTCTCAAGCGTCCCGTGGGTCATGCCCAGCGGGCGGCGGGTGGGAGCGACCACGACACTGCAGCGCGGGTCGTCCAGCAGCTTGCGCAGGGTCAGCCCGCCCACCAGCCCGGTCGCCCCCAGCAACATCACGCGCATCACCACCTCCACTGCGGCATCCTGTCGCCCATCCTAGCCGTTCAAGCCGTCGGCGGCCGCGCCGATATGCTGGAACCAGTCCCTGCCAGCCCCCAGGATTTGCTCCATGACGGACCAGCCCGACCACCGCCCTGCCCCCGGTACCGCCCTTGGGCCGCCGGCACGCGTGCGCGCGGTGGTGGATGACGGGCTGGGAGACCGCGTGGTGCTGCAGGGCGGTGGCGGCGTGGCCCTGCAGCAGCTGTTCGCCGGCGCCGATGCACCGGAACCACTGCTGGCCGCGTTCGCCAACGGCATGGCCACCCTGCCCGGCGAACTGGGCGACATGGGCGACCGCCTGCAGTCGGCGCAGGCCAGTGCCGACTGGCCGCGCTACGGGCGCGCGATGCGGCAGCTGATCGACAAGTACATCCGAACCATCGAACAGCATTCGCCGGATGGCCAGCCCGAAAGCCTGCGCCTGTCCGAGCAGCTGCGGTTGCTGCTGGGCGGCGCGGTGGTGGCCCTGCTGCAGCACGATCCGGACCTGCGCGAGCAGGCGCAGACGCTCGCCATGCAGCTGCGCCAGTGGCAACCGGGCACGGCGCTGGAACCGATCGAACAGGGCGTGCGCGAGCTCGGCCACCAGGTCGGCGTGCGTGCCGAGAGCTGGCAGGAACAGCAGGCGCTGCTGCTTGAGCTGTTCGCGCTGCTGCTGGAGAACGTCAGCGAACTGCTGGACGACCGCAGCTGGCTGCAGGGCCAGATCGCCGCAGTGCGCCACCTGCTGGACGGACCGCTGGAAGCCGAAGCGGTGGAGCGCACCCGCGCCGAACTGCGCGAAGTGATCTACAAGCAGGGCCTGCTGCGCCAGGGCATCGACGATTCGAAGGCGGCGATGCGCGGGCTGATGGGTGAATTCATCGAGCGCATGGATGGCATGGCCACCAGCACCGGTGAGTACCACGATCGCATCGGCAGCTATGCACTGCAGCTGCGCGAGGCACGCAGCATCGCCGACCTCAACCAGCTGCTGCAGGAAGTGATGCGCGATACCGGCAAGGTCCAGCAGCAGGCCGCGCAGGCGCGCGATCATCTGGCCAGCGCGCGCCAGGAAGTGGAACGTGCCGAGCAGCGCATCGCCGAGCTTGAGCAGGAACTGCGCGCGGCCGGCGACCTCGCCCGCATCGATCCACTGACCCAGGCACTGAACCGCCGCGGCCTGGACGAACTGCTGCAGCGCGAGCTGGCCCGCGCCACGCGCAACAACTCACCGCTGGGCGTGGCGGTGATCGACCTGGATGATTTCCACCAGACCAACGATGCGCACGGCCATGCCGGTGGCGATGCGCTGCTGCAGCACCTGGTGTCTGTGTGCAAGCTGCTGCTGCGCGCCACCGACGGCATCGCGCGGCTGGGTGGCGACGAGTTCGTGCTGGTGCTGCCGGAAACCCAGGGTGCCGACAGCATGGCCACCGTGCAGCGCCTGCAGCGCTCGCTGGCGCACCGCGTGTTGACCGTACAGGATCGGCGCGTACCAGTGCATTTCAGTGCCGGACTGGCGCAATGGCAGCCCGGCGACGATATAGAAACCCTGCTGCGGCGCGCCGATGACGCGCTGTATGCGGCCAAGCGGCAGGGCAAGAACCGGGTGCAGGCAGGGTAGTTTCCCGGCACACCGGAAACTGCTTCGGTAGGTGCCAACCTTGGTTGGCACACGCGGGAAACAAAGCACCGACCAAGGTCGGCCTCTACCGGACAAAGGGCCGTTGCTTACTTCCCGCGCAGCTTCTGGAACCCGGTCACCGCCGCCAGCACGATCGCACCGGCAATGATGCCGACCACCATGTTGGCCACGGCACTGATCAGCCAGCCCCACTGGCCTTCACCGCCCAGCGCCTGCACCGCGTGGTGCAGCGCCGGCACGTTGTGCACCAGGATGCCGCCACCGACCAGGAACATCGCCGCGGTACCGGCCACCGACAGGAACTTCATCAGCCACGGGGCCGACACCAGCAGGCCGCGGCCAACTGCCGCCAGCGCCGCGCCCTTGCGCGACAGATACAGGCCCAGGTCGTCCAGCTTGACGATGCCGGCGACCAGCCCGTAGACGAACACGGTCATCGCCAGCGCGATCACCACCAGGGTGCTGACCTGGTTGATGAACGACGCCGTGGCAACCACGCCCAGCGACAGCACGATGATTTCGGCCGAGAGGATGAAGTCGGTGCGGATGGCGCCCTTCACCTTGTCCTTTTCCCACGCGACCATGTCCACCTGCGCATCGGCCAGCGCCTTGCGCCGCTCGGCCTGGTGTTCGGCGTCCTCATCGGCGGAATGCAGGAACCGGTGCGCCAACTTCTCCACGCCCTCGAAGCACAGGAAGGCGCCGCCGATCATCATCAGCGGCACGATCAGCGGCACGTTCCAGCCGCGGCTGTGCAGCCAGGCTTCCAGCGCGCTGATCGCCAGCGCCGCTGGCACCAGGATCACCTTGTTGACCAGCGAGCCCTTGGCCACCGCCCACACCACCGGCAGTTCGCGGTTGGCGTTGACGCCGGTCACCTGCTGCGCGTTCAGTGCAAGGTCGTCGCCCAGCACGCCGGCGGTTTTCTTCGCCGCGACCTTGGTCAGGACCGAGACGTCGTCGAGCAGGGAGGCGATATCGTCGAGCAGGGCGAACAGGCTGGCACCGGCCATGGGGGATCCAAGAGAGGGAATGAGCGGATTCTGACCGATACCGGGGCGACTGCGGAAGCGGTCGGATTCACTGCATGCCTACCGCCCCCCGGCGACACTGCGGAATCCGGTAGTGACGGCCGCTGGCCGGCAACCGCGCAGTTCCGGACATTGCCGGCCAGCGGCCGGCACTACCTGTATCCGTCGCATGGGAGTTCCGCTTGAGCAATCCGCCCACCACCAATGGCAACCCTCCGCTGGTCAAGGGCATGAACCGGCGCAGCCAGATCCTGCGCCTGCTGATGCGCTATCGCCATTCGGGCGTGTTCTCGGGCATGAACCTGGACGCCGCCAGCAATCAGGCCGACGTGCCCGCCGACGGAAACCCGGAACAGTTCGTCAGCGACCTGGAAGCCCTGGGGCCGACTTTCGTCAAGCTGGGCCAGATGCTGTCCACGCGACCGGACATGGTGCCGGTGGAGTTCGCTACGGCGCTGGAGCGCATGCAGGAAAAGGTGGCCGAGATTCCGGTCGCTCGCATCCATGCCATCGTCGAACAGGAGCTGGGCGCGCCGGTGAACAAGCTGTTCGCCGCGTTCGATCCCGAGCCACTGGGCTGTGCCTCGATCGCGCAGGTGCATCGCGCGGTGCTGCACGATGGCCGCCAGGTGGCGGTGAAGGTTCAGAAACCCGAGGTCGCTGCTCAGCTGCGCTCGGACCTGGAGGCACTGCGCAGCTTCGCGCTGGCCGCCGACCATCTGACCCAGGTCGGCCGTCGGGTGCGCCTGCGCGACTGGCTCAACGAGTTCGCCAAGACCCTGATGCAGGAGCTGGACTACCACGCAGAGGCCGAGAACCTGGCCCGTTTCGGCCGCCATCTCAAGCCGTTCCGCCGCCTGTGGATACCGCAGCCGCTGTGGGATTACAGCAGTCAGCGCGTGCTGACGATGGAACTGGCCACCGGCGTGCGCGTGGATGCGATTCCCGATGTCCGCCGCACCGAACAATCAATGGACCCGCTGGCGGCGGCGCTGATCCGCGGCTACCTGGACCAGATCTTCGTGCATGGCGAGATCCATGCCGACCCGCATCCCGGCAACCTGCGGGTGATGCCCGATGGACGGCTGGCGATCTTCGACCTGGGCATGGTCGCGCACATGCCGCCGCGCCTGCGCGAGCGGCTGCTGAAGATCCTGTTCGCCGCTGTCGATGGCCGTGGCGAAGAAGTGGCCGACGACCTGATCAGCATCAGCACGCGGTTGGAGGCATTCGACGAAGAGCGCTACCTGCGCGAGACCGGCCAGCTGATTGCGCGCTACGCCGCCAGTGGCAGCTTCTCGGAAGGCCGCGTGGTCCTGGACCTGGTGCGCATCGCCACCGCCTGCGGCCTGCGCACGCCGCCGGAGCTGAGCCTGCTGGGCAAGGCCCTGCTCAATCTGGAAACCGTGTGCCGGTTGTTGGCACCGGACCTGGATACCCGCCGCATCGTCGAGCGCCAGCTGCAGCACGTGATGCGCGCACGCCTGAAGAAATCGCTGTCTGCCGCCAACCTCGCCAGCGAGGCGATGGAGCTGCAGCAGCTGCTGCGCGATGGGCCGCGCAAGCTGTCGGACATCATGGCGCTGCTGGCCGAGAACCGCCTGCAGATGAAGGTGACCGGCCTGGAAGAATCGCGGTTGATGGAAAACCTGCAGAAGATCGCCAACCGCGTGGCGGCCGGCATCATCAGCGCGGCATTGATCATGGCTGCGGCAATGATGATGAAGATCGACACCGGCTGGCATCTGTTCGGCTACCCGCTCATCGCCCTGATTCTGTTGTTCATCGGCGTGGTGCTCGGGCTGGGCATCGTTACCAGCGCGTTGTTGTTCGATCGTCGTGCGCGGGCGCGCGAAGAACGCGGGCATCGCTAGCGCATCAATGAAAACATCCGTATTCATGCGGTTTTTAATGCAATCCAACGAACCCTTTCACGCTCGTTTTACCTTCTGAACGCGATTGCGCGCGCGTCATTTCAACAAACATTTCAGTCAGGTTCGTGCATGCACTATCGGGTCATCGGCCTGTCATGTGTATGTGCTTGCGACAGCGCCGGTCGGATGGACACGCGTCGGTACGACGTCCATCAACATCCCGTCACTGCCGAAGCTGCCTATGCTCTGGATACTGTTGTTGTCGTTGCTGCTGCTGTGCTGGCTGTTCCTCGCGTCCGGCAAATGGGTGTGGTGGAAGGCCGGTTCACTCTCGCTGCTGCTGCTCATGCTCAGCGCATGGTGGCTGATCGACAAACTCTCCGGTGATGGGCTCAATGCCGCCACCCTGTACCACCTCGGCGCCGATATGGAAGGCGCCGGTGTCTCCGATTTCAAGGGCTATATCGCCGGCTTCATCGTGCTGGCGCTGGTCTCGCTGCTGCCGCTGTTCGCGACGCGGGTGAAGCGCTGGCGCCGGCCCGGCCACGGTGGCGCGTTGTTCGCCGGTTTCGCGGCCGTGTGGGTGGCCGCGATCATGATCAGCCCGCTGGCCCGCGACGGCCAGCGCCTTTACCAGCAGCTGCGTCCGGTCGACTTCGCCCGCATCGCCCCCGAGTACCAGGTGCCGACGCAGCCGCTGCAGCGTCCGCGCAACATCGTCTGGATCTACGGCGAAAGCCTGGAACGTACCTATCTGGACGAGAGCGCTTTCCCGGGCCTGATGCCCAACCTCAACCGCTTGGCATCTGAGTCGCTGGACGTGCGCGGCCTTGCCTCCGCTGAGGGCAGCGGTTGGACCATCGCCGGCCTGGTGTCATCGATGTGCGGCGTGCCGCTGACCACCTCGCAGGGTGATGAGAACAGCATGGACCGCATGGGCAGCTTCCTGCCCAAGGCCGTGTGCCTGGGCGATTACCTCAAGCAGCAGGGCTACACCAACCATTACCTGGGTGGTGCCAACGGCCAGTTCGCTGGCAAGGGCCAGTTCCTGGCCAGCCACGGCTTCGATGAAGTCCATGACCTGGCGTGGTTCAAGCAGCAGAAGAAGATCGGCCGCATCCACTACTCGGCGTGGGGCGTGCACGATGACGTGCTGCTGGATACCGCCTATCAGCGCTTCGAGCAGCTCTCGCGCGCCGGTTCACCGTTCATGCTGACCACGCTGACCATGGATACCCACCACCCGGCAGGTCATCTGCCGGTGTCGTGCAAGGGCGAGCGCTACCAGAGCCAGTACGGCAACATCAACATGCTCAACGCGCTCAAGTGCAGCGACCGCTTGATCTCGCAGCTGGTCGAACGCATCCAGGCCAGCCCGTACGGCAAGGACACACTGATCGTCATCGCTTCCGACCACCTGGCGATGCCCAACGATCTGACCCATATCCTGACCCGGCAGAAGCGCGAGAACCTGCTGCTGTTCCTTGGCGATGGCATTGCCCCGCAGCAGCTCAGCGCCGATGCCGGCACCACCCTGGATTCGGGTGCGACCCTGCTCAGCCTGCTTGACCCGAACCTGAAGACGATGGGCTTCGGCCGTTCACTGATCGATACCCAGCGCGCGCCCAGCGCCAGCGTAGCCACCCAGCGCGATGGCGGCCGTGACTATCCGCAGTACCTGGCCTTCGCCCGCTCACTGTGGCTGGGCGAACCGACCCGCGAGCTGAAGATTGATGGCGATGACCAGGTGGTGGTGGGCCTGCAGCACGTGCAGCCACCGGTGTTGCTGGAGTACGACAAGGACTGGGGTTTGAAGTCCGTGTATCTGGAAAACACCTCGCGCCAGTTCGATGATGCCAACCCGGACAACACCCTGGCCTACGTCGACCGTTGCACCGCATTCGAGGATGGCTCAGCCGACGGTGACTGGTGCGCCCTGCTGGTCAACCGCGACAACGGCATCAAGCTGTACCGCGACAACGATCTGCGTGGCGGCATCGCGGTGGATGCACCGCTGGATGCGTTCCAGGGACCGCGCCCGAGCGTGCGCCAGGCGCACATGATCACCCAGAAGGGCCGCCGCACCCGTGCCGGCCAGTACATGCTGCAGCTGGTGGCGAGCACGCGCCCGGATCGCGGCTTCTGGATCGAGGCGGTGTCCTCGCAGCGCAAGGTGGTGCTGGCGCAGCAGTGGGTGCAGCCCGATGCCAACGGCAAGATCAACGTGTCATTCGGGCTGGACCACGAAGTAGATGATCTGGAGATCCGCGCGTGGTTGAACCATGCGGAGAAGCTGGCGGTGGACACGTTCGCACTGGTGCCCTCGCGCAGCCGGCCACGAGGGTAGGGGTTTCTTTGCAGGGCTGCGCCCTGCGCCCGCCGAAGCAACAGCCGGAAGCAACAGCAACAGCAACGGCAACAGCGGGCATTCCGTGGGATGGCGGGGTGGGTCCGGTTGCGGGAGACGCCGTAAACCCATCCATGGGGGCTTGGCCGCGGCATCCATGCCGCGGACACTCCTGCAACCGGACCCACCCCGCCTTCGACAGTTTTCCGCAATCTGTCGGAAATACTCTTGGGGTCAGATCCGTTTTCCGGAGGAAAACGGATCTGACCCCAGATTGATTTCGATATCTGACAGACGTGTCGACCAAGGTCGACACCTACCGACAGCCGCAGGAATCTGTCAGAGGTGGGGCGGTGTCGGAGTGCGGGGTGTCAGCCGCATGGACGGATTTACGGCGTCCCCGCACTCCGACACCGCCCCGCCAGACCACGGAATGCACGCTGTTGCCGTTGCTGTTGCTCCGGCTCGTAGCGGGTGCAGGGCGCAGCCCTGCAGAACAACCCCTACTCCTGCGGATCGCGGGTGATGTGGATGTCGGTCGGGGTCGACAGCGGAATGTTCCGCTCGGCCAGGATCTGCAGCAGGCTGAAGTACAGATCGCTGCGGGTCGCATACACCTGCCGCGGGCTGGCCACGTACGCGAAGCTGTTGATGGTGATCTGGCCACCGGCAATGCTGTCGATGTAGACCGTCGGCGCCGGCTGTTTCAGCACGTTGGTGTGCGCGGTGTACGCATCCAGCAACGCTTGGCGCAGGTTGCCGACATCGGTGCTGGTGGGCACCGCGAACTGGATCTGGATGCGGCCCTGGTTGTTGCCCATCGTCATGTTGCGGATGGTCTTGGTGATCAGTTCCGAGTTCGGCACGATCAGCGTCGACTTGTCGCTCACCTGGATCTCGGTCGAACGCACGTTGATGCGGCGGATGTCACCCTCCTGGTCACCCAGCTTCACCCAGTCGCCGATCTTCACCGGGCGCTCGGCCAGCAGGATCAGGCCCGAGACAAAGTTCTGGATGATCGCCTGCAGGCCGAAACCAATACCCACCGACAGCGCGCTGACCAGCAGCGCCAGGTTCTTCAGGTTCAGGCCCATGGCGGTCAACGCCCACAGCCCCACCAGGATGATGCCGACGTAACCGGCAATGGTGCTGATCGAGTTGCGCGCCCCCAGGTCCAGCTCGGTCTTGGGCAGATAGGTGTCGGTCAGCCAGCGTTGCAGCAGCCGGGTCACCGCCAGGCCGACCAGCATCACCAGCAGAGCAATGGCGATGCGGCCGGGTTGCAGCGTCAGGTCCTTGGTGATCGGGATGCCGTTGGCCAGCGAGGCCACGCGTTCAACGACCGAGCCGATGTTGCCGAACGGCGCTGCCAGTGCCAGCAGCGCGATCAGCACCACGAAGGTGCGCAGAACCGCCGACAGCAGCACGCCGGCCTGCTCCAGCCGCGATACGCTCAGGCCGGTGCTGAGCAGAATGGTCTGGCCGACCTTGCTGTCGGCATTGAGCATCCACGTGCTCAGGTCATCGACGAATTTGAACAGCAGCGTCGCCGCCAGCACCACGATGCTGCCGCCGATCAACTGCTGGTTCACGAACTTGGCGAAGTTCAGATAGCCCAGCAGGGTGGCGATGATGGCCGCTGCCACAGCGATGTTGCCCGCCACGCGTGCCAATACCAGCCAACTGCTGCGGCGCACCGGCGTGGCCGCACCCACGCCATCGGCCTGCGCCTCCAGCTTGGCCTCGGCCTCGGCGGTCTGCCGGCGATGCAGGCGCGCCAGGGTCACCAGCATGGCCATGATCAGGCCGAGGTAGGTCAGCGCAATCAGGCCATCCAGCGCCACCGTGGTGACGTCGCTGGTACGCGTGGCCTGATCGAGGGCGACCAGCACCGTGCTCAGCCAGGCCAGCGCCGCCGCACCCCAGGCGTATTTGCGCAGCTTCAGTGCGGCGGTGTCATCCAGATTCAGCAGCCGCCACGACGGACGCTTGGGAACCAGCATGCAGGCGCTGAGCGCGGCGATGAAGGCGGCGCGGAAGGTAGCCGTCTCCAGGCCGTCGGCCACCACCTGCAGGCGCGGCGCGATGGCATCGATGGCGTCCAGCGCCGCCATCAGTACCACCACGGCATAGCCGGGCAGCAGTGTCCCCACCAGCAGCAGCCACATGGCCAGGCCAGAACGCCGCAGGCGGCCATCGGGTGCACGCTCGGACGCACCAAAGCGACGACCCAGCCGGCGCAGCCACAACCGCAGCGGGAACATCATGACCAGTGCAGCCACCAGGCCCAGCAGCGGCGTGCCCCAGCCATTGGCCCGGATGCCGGCGACGAAGGTATCGCGGCCCTGCTCGGCCAACGGCGCAACGCGTGCGATATCGATCGGCAGGCGCTCGGCAACTTTGCTCCACAGCGCGGGAGACAACGGCGAGGCAACCTTCTGCCCTAGTTCTTCGGTGCGCTGCGCGACGCGTTGCTGGTCGATGTCGGTCGCCAGCTGCTGGGCACGCACGGCACTGGTCTTGGCCTGCGCTACCGACGCGGCCAGTCCGTCCCGCTGCTTGGTGATGCTGCGCCGTTGCGCCGCCAGTTCCGGCGGCTCGGTAGTGCCCTCGGCAGGCGTACCCAACTGCGCCAGTTGTTCGTCGAGGCGAACCAACTGTGGCTGCAGCTCCTTTTCCAGCGCCTCAGCGTCTCGCCGTGCCTGCGAGGCACTCTCGGACAACATGGCCAGTGTCTCGATGGCCGAAGCATCACCGCGCTTGCGGTCGATCTCCTTCAGGCTGGATTCGATCTGCGCCAACTGCTGCTTTGGCGTGAGGTCCTCATCCTGTGCCAGCACCGGCGCGGACAGCAGGAGGGCGGAGCACAGCATCAGGACCCACCAGGGCCCTCGTGCACGGATCGATCGCAGGAAAGAAGACAAGCCAGCCACACCGGTTCGCGCGGACCACCGCGCCTGCGCGCGACTATACGGCAGAGCCGGTAAAGGGCGGATGGGCGGCCCCGGCAGCGTCGAGCATCAGTACTTCAGGCGCAGCTCTTCCACCGTGGGCTGCTGCAGCGCGTACCAGTCCTGGAACTCTTCCTCGGTGATCTCATCGGGCGCATACACCGCCACCGGGTGCCAGTCGTGGTCGGTCGGCAGCGGCTGGCGCGGGCCGGCACGCAGGCTGTAGGCCACGCCTTCGTAGTCCACCAGGTCATCGACCTGCGGCCACTGTTCGCGTGCGAACGCGGATTCACTCTTCAACAGGATCACCTGGTACATCGGCACCTCCACCTCGTCTGGATCAGGAAAACACGGCGCTGGCTGCAGGATACCGCCGCGCCGGTGACAACGGGCGCTCCGTCGGGGCGACGGAACGTTCTGGACACGGCCATCGCCCCGGCTTCACCCGCCCATGGCAAGGCCATCGGCATCGTGGAGGCCCACCCCTGCAACGACCGCCAATGACCGATCACCCGCCGCTGAAGACCGTTGCCGACCTCAAGCTGCCGCGCTACCTGGGCACCTGGTACGAGATCGCGCGCCTGCCTATGCGCCATGAACCGGAGGGCTGCACCGACGTGTCGGCGCACTACACGCTGCTCGACAACGGCAACGTCGGCGTCACCAACCGCTGCCGTATGGACGGCGAGGTCGAGGAAGCCACCGGCGAGGCCTGTGCCGTCGACAACGACAGCGCGCGGCTGGAGGTGAGCTTCCTGCCCAAGGGCCTGCGCTGGTTGCCGTTCGCCAAGGGCGACTACTGGGTGATCCAGGTTGCTCCGGACTACAGCGTGGCGCTGGTCGGCAGCCCGGACCGCAAATACCTGTGGCTGCTGGCGCGCGAGCCACGCCTGGACGCGACCGTGCAGGACCATTATCTGGCGGCGGCCCGCCTGCAGGGCTTCGATCTGTCCGAACTGATCCAGACCCCGCACACCGGCCGCCCCACCGCCTGAGCAACGCACGACCATGGATCTCAAGAGTGGCTACCCGTGGTGGGCGGTACGCAACGGCCTGATCCACGCCTTTCCCCCGCTGCAGCAGGACCTGCGCTGCGACGTGCTGGTGGTCGGCGGCGGCATCACCGGCGCGCTGATTGCCGACGAACTGTCCCGGCATGGCCACGACGTGGCGGTGATCGAGCAGCGCGACATCGGCTGGGGCAGTACCGCCGCCAGCACAGCGCTGCTGCAGTACGAGATAGATACCCATCTGCTGGAACTGGCCCAAAGCTATGGCCAGGACGCCGCCGCGCTGGCCTACCGGGCCTGTGCCGAGGCGATTCCGGCGCTTGGCGAGGTCGCTCGCGGTCTGAAAGACGTTGATTTCCAGCGCATGGACAGCCTGTACCTGGCCAGCCGCCACCGTGACGTCCCCACCCTGATGGCCGAGGGTGAGGCCCGGCGCAGCATTGGCCTGGATGCCCGCTGGCTCGGCCCGGAGGCACTGCAGGAACGCTTCGACGTGGACGCCGGTGGTGCCCTGCTCACACGCCAGGCGGCACGGGTCGATCCGTATCGGCTGACCTATGCGCTGCTGCAACGCGTGCGCCGGCGCGGCGGCAATGTGCATGACCGTACGGTGCTGCACACGCTCACGACCAGCGCGCGGGGAGTGACCGCACTCATCGAGGGCGGCGCCACGATCCACGCCCGCCATGTCGTGCTGGCGATGGGCTACGCCAACCAGACGTGGCTGCAGCAGCGCGTCGCACGCAACCGCAGCAGCTACGCCTTCATCACCGATCCGATCGATGCAGACGTGCTGGGCCGGCTGCGGAACACGATGGTGTGGGAGAGTGCACGTCCCTACCTGTACCTGCGCGCCACCGGCGATCGCCGCCTGCTGGTGGGCGGCCTGGACGACGCCATCGACATTCCCGCCCGCCGTGATCGGCGCGTAGAGCGCAAGGCCGACAAGCTGATGAAACAGCTGCTGCATTGGTTCCCACGGCTGGACCCGGTGCCGGCGTTTTCCTGGGCCGGCACCTTCGCCGAAACGGCGGACGGCCTGCCGTTCTTCGGCCCGCACGATCAATGGGGGCCACGGGTGCACTTCGCCATGGCCTACGGCGGCAACGGCATCACCTATTCGATGATCGGCGCGCAGCTGCTGCGGGCCCGGATCGAGCGGCGCAAGCACCCGCTGCAGGGGCTGTTCGGGTTCGGGCGGTTGTAGCGCGCAACCAGGCATGGCCTGGCTCTACCCCAATCCGGCGCCGACAGGCATCATTCAAGCAGCCCCTGCTAGCGTCGGCCTGTACCGCCGCGTGTTGCGTGGCCACCTGTCCGCTGGAGCGCCGTCATGATCCGCCCCCTGACCCTGCTGCTGTGCCTGGCCCTGCCGGGAACCGTGCTGGCCCAGTCCGCTGCTGGCGCGACCGCGCCGCAGGCGACCGGGCTGGATCTGTCGCTGCCGCAGGCACCGATGCGTTATCTGAACGATGCGAGCCTGAAGCAGGACCCGCCGGGCACGTTCTACGGCGACAAGAGCGGCCCGCGCGTGCACGACGACGCGAAGATCGCCGACGTGACCGACGACAAGGTCAAGGTGTCGGGCAGTTTCACCACCGGCATCGGTTATTCCAAGAACGGCGGCAACAGCCACTACAACGCCGCCACCCTGAACCTCAGCAAGAACTACACCACCGATGAAGGCAAGACCCATGGGGTCAACGTCAACATCCACGTGAGCGAAGGCAAGGGCCCAGGCTTCTACGGCCCGTACGGCGGCTACTACGGCCGCGGCCCGGGCTATTGGGATTACCCGCCGCCGTTTGGCTGGTAAGCCCCGCTTCGGGCCTGGGCCGACCAAGGTCGGCCACTACCGGTGCACGTGTCCGGTAGGTGTCGACCTTGCATGTGCCGGTGGGTGTCCACCTTGGTCGACACGCTCTGCTTTCCGTGCCGACCAAGGTCGGCACCTACCGGCACGCGAATCAATCCAGCCAGCCATCGCGCTCGCTGTGCAGGATGCGGCCGTCATAACCGCTCAGGCGCACTTCCACCTTCTGGTTGCGGGCATTGCGCGCTTCCAGCGACCACGTCGCACCATCGCGTTCCAGCGAATGGATCTCGCGCAGGCCATGCGCCTGTGCCCGTGCCAGCACCTGCTCGGTGGTCAACAGTGCGCGGCTGCTGTGCTCATCGAAGATCTCGCCGGTCTTGGGGTCAACGTAGACCTCGCTGAAGCGACCGTCGGCGCGGCTCACGTCGGCTTCCCACAGGCCGTCATCGCGTTCGATCTCGTGGATCTGGGTGTAGCCGGCCTTGCGCAGGGTCTGTTCGACCTGGGCCATGCCCAGCGGCGCGGCCTGTACAGCCGGTGCGATGGCCAGCAGCGCAACAGTGGCGAGGGTGAGCGACTTCAACATGGGGGTTCTCCTGTTCGTGTTCGTGACCGGACCATCCCGGCAACGCCACGATGCACCCCGTGGTTAACAACGTCTTAGCCGCCCCTGTTAGCCAACGGTTAGTCACCCCCGGCACACTCACGCCTGTTCCTACAGCTCTCACTGCACCCCGATGCTCTCCACCCTGCCCCTGCTGCTGGCCCTGGCCAGCGCCCCGACCGCCGCCGCGCCTGCACAGGACCCGGCGCAGCAGGTCGCGCGCCGCGCCGTGCAGCAGGGCCGTTACGTGCCATTGGAAAGCGTGGTGCGCGATGCCCTCAAGCGCTACCCGGGCCAGCTGCTGGAAGTGGAGCTGGACGATGGCGTCTACGAAGTGGAGATCCTGCGCGGCGACGGCGTGGTGGTGGAGCTGGACTATGATGCGCGCAGCGGAAAGCTGCTGAAGACGGAGCTGGACGACTGATGCGCATCCTGTTGGCCGAAGACGATGCTGCGCTGGCACAGCGCCTGCTGCCCCTGCTGGAACAGGCCGGCTACGTGGTGCACGTGGTTGCCGACGGGCGCGAGGCCGAGGAAATCGGCCAGATCGAAGACCTGCAGGCCGCCATCGTCGACCTCGGCCTGCCCGGGCTGGACGGATTGAGCGTGATCGAGCGCTGGCGCGGCAATGGCCGCAGCTTTCCGGTGCTGGTGCTGACCGCGCGCGGGCGCTGGCACGACAAGCTGGCCGGCTTCGATGCCGGCGCCGACGACTACCTGACCAAACCGTTCCAGGCCGACGAACTGGTGCTGCGCTTGCGCGCACTGATCCGCCGCAGCCATGGCCATGCCAGCCCGCGCCTGCACTGCGGCCCGCTGCAACTGGACGTCAATGCAGGCCGCTTCGAACTGGATGGGCAGGCGCTGTCGCTGAGCCCGCAGGAGTTCCGCCTGCTCAGTTACTTCATCCACCACAGCGGCCAGGTGATCGGCCGTGATCGCCTGGGTGAACAGGTGTTCGAGGGCGGCTTGGATCCCGACTCCAACGCGCTGGACGTCCTGCTCGGGCGGGTCCGCCGCAAGCTCGGCATCGATCTGATCCAGACCGTGCGCGGCCAGGGCTGGCGGCTGGCCGCGCCATGACGCGGCAGCCATCGCTGCGACGGCGCCTGCTGCTGGCCGGCGGCGTCGGCCTGCTGCTGGTCTCGCTGCTGGCCAGTTCACTGCTGGGCGAACTGTTCAAGCGCAGCGCGCGTGACCGGCTCGACCACGAACTGCAGCAGGACATGCTGACCCTGCTGGCACAGGCCGAAGTGGATCCGGAAGGACAGCTGCGCCTGCGCCAGGAACCGAACGACGCGCGCTTCCAGCGGGTGTTTTCCGGTGCGTACTGGCAGATCGCCGGTGCCGATGGCCGTGTGCTGCTGCAGTCGCGCTCGCTGTGGGATGAAACCCTGCCGGCCACGACCAGCGGGCCGGCCACGCGCAATCTGAGCGGGCCGCTGCAGCAATCCCTGCGCGCACGTGTGCAGCAGGTGCGGTTGCCGCGCGCCAGCGAGCCGTTCGTGGTCGTGGTCGCCACCGACCGCAGTGCGCTGGATGCGGATGTGGCCGCATTCCGTCAGCGCACGGCCATCGCCCTGGCCGTGCTGGTAGCCGCGTGGCTGGCGGTGCTGGCCAGCCAGGTGCACTTTGGATTGCGCCCGCTGCATCGCCTCGGTGCGCAGCTGGAACGGGTGCGTCGCGGCGACGCGCAGCGCATCGATACACAGGGGCTGGGTGCGGAGGTCGCACCGCTGGGCGAAGAACTCAACGCGCTGTTGGAGCACCAGCAGCGCATGGTGGCGCGCGCGCGTACCAGCGCACAGGATCTGGCGCATGCGCTGAAAACCCCGCTGAGCGTGCTGGCCACCGAGGCCGATGGCGACGGCGCGGACTGGCGCGCCACCGTGCGCGAGCAAAGCGCACGCATGCAGGCCAGTGTTGACCGTTACCTGGCTGCCGGGCTGGCCGCCGACCATCGCCAGCGCACCGACGTGGCCGCTGTCGCGCAAGCACTGTGCAGGCTGATGGCACGCGTGCATGGCGAACGCGGCATTGCGTTCACGGCGGAAGGCATCGATCCGGCGCTGCAGTTCGCCGGTGCCAGTGCCGATCTGGAAGAAATGCTGGGCAACCTGCTGGATAACGCCGGGCGGTGGGCGCAACAGCAGGTGGACGTCACCGCAGACAGCAGTGACGGGCAGCTACGCATCGAAGTACGTGATGACGGCCCGGGCCTGGCCGCGGAGTCACTGTCACAGGTCACGCAGCGTGGCGTGCGGCTGGATGAGCGCGAGGGCAGCAGTGGGCTGGGCCTGGCGATTGTGGGGGATATCGCCGCCAGTTATGGCGGGCGCTTGGCGCTGGAGAACGCGCAGCCCGGCCTGTGTGCAACGTTGTGGTTGCCGGTGGGGTGAAGCGGCCAACCTGACGGCCGGCTCTACCAAGCGTCAATTCGACTGGTCGCCGTGCACCCGGTAGGTGTCGACCTTGGTCGACACGCATCAAAAGCGCCGACCAAGGTCGGCATCCACCCATGCATCAACGGTGATGCATCCACCAGCAGTCAATCGCGTCCAGCACGATGTGGATCATCAATCCGATGCCGAACAATCGCGTTTTCTTCGGCACGCACAGCCCGGCATAGACCGCGATCGCCGGTGCGGTATGCAGCGGGTGGAAACCGATGCTGCAGCGGTTCGGTGCATAGATCGGGTCGGCCAGCAGGTGGTCCAGATCGATGATCCAGCCCAGCAGCATCAGCAACCACGCCGAGGCGAAGCGCTTGCGCCAGAACAGCCATGCCAGCAACGCTGGCACGGCGGCATGCAGGAACAGGTGGAAGATCGCGCGGGCGCTCATCAGGGCCGGTAGCGCCGGGCCATGCCCGGCGTTCCCGTCTACCTCAGACCAGCGGTTCGTCGGACAGGTAGGTGTAGCCGGTCAGGCCGGCTTCCAGCGCTTCGGACAGCTCCTGCGCGCGCTCCGGCGACAGGTCGGCCGAAGCCACGCGTTCGGCATAGGCCGCACGCAGGTCATCCAGCTTGTAGCCCACGTAGTCCAGCATCACGTCGGTGGTATCGCCGCGGCGCTGCTGGGTGATGGCGTAGCCATCGGCATCGGCCAGCACTTCCACCGCGTCGGTATCCCCGAACAGGTTGTGGATGTCGCCCAGGATCTCCTGGTAGGCGCCGACCATGAAGAAGCCGATGCGGTAGCTCTCGCCATGCTTCATTGCGTGCAGCGGCAGCGAGCTGTCCAGGCTTTCGTTCTCGACATAGGTCTTGACCATGCCATCGGAATCGCAGGTCATGTCGGCGATGATGCCGCGACGGTCCGGCGTCTCGTTCAGGCGCTCGATCGGCACGATCGGAAACACCTGGTCGATCGCCCACGCATCGGGAATCGATTCGAACACGCTGAAGTTGACGAAGTACTTGTCGACCAGGCGCTCGTTCAGTTCGTCCAGCGCCGGGCGATGGCTCTTTTCGTCATAGCTCAGGCGCGCACGCACACCGTGGGCAATGGCGTAGAACAGATCGTCGATGCGCGCACGCTGCGGCAGGTCGATCTGGCCCAGCGCGTAGCTGGACAGGCCCTCGGCATGGAAATGCTGCGCTTCCTGGAACAGTTCCACCGCCGGGCGCACGTCCAGTTCCTCGTGGATCTCGCGCAGGTGGCGGATCGAAGCCGGCTCGTCGTCGTGCTGGTCCGGCACGCGGCCTTCCTGCGCCTGTTCCACTTCAGACACGTTGGCGATCAGCACCGCATGGTGCGCGGTCATCGCGCGGCCGCACTCGGTGACGATGCGCGGCGGGGTCAGGCCATGTTCTTCGCAGGCATTGGCCAGCGGCTGCACGATGTTGCTGGCATACGAATGCAGCCCGTAGTTGATCGAGCAGAAGCTGCGCGAACGGGTGCCTTCGTAATCCACGCCCAGGCCGCCGCCGACGTCCACATGGGTGATCTTCGCGCCCAGCTGTGACAGTTCGACGAAGTAGCGGGTGGCTTCGCGCATCCCGTTGGCGATGTCGCGCACGTTGGAGATCTGCGAGCCCATATGGAAGTGCAGCAGGCTCAGGCAGTCGGCGTACTCGGTATCGCGCAGCGACTTCCACAGGTCCAGCAGCTGGCGCGGCGACAGGCCGAACTTGGCCTTGTCGCCACCGCTGTTCTGCCACTTGCCAGCGCCCAGCGAGGCCAGGCGCATGCGCACGCCCAGGCCCGGCTTCACATCCAGCGCCTTGGATTCTTCCAGCACCAGCTTCAGCTCGGACGGCTTCTCGATAACGATGAAGGTCTGCAGGCCCAGCTTGCGGCCGATCAGGGCCAGACGGATGTACTCGCGGTCCTTGTAGCCGTTGCAGACGATCAGGCCGCCCGGGCGCGACAGCGCCAGCACCGCCATCAGTTCCGGCTTGCTGCCCGCTTCCAGGCCAAAGCCCTCACCGTGATGGCTGGCCAGGGTGCCGGCCACACCGCGGTGCTGGTTCACCTTGATCGGATAGACGGCGGTGTAGCCACCGGCGTAATCCCAATCGGCGCGGGCCTGGGTGAAGGCCGCCTGCAGCTTGCCCAGGCGCTGGCCCAGGATGTCCGGGAAGCGCACCAGCAGCGGCAGCTTGGCACCGGCCGCACGGGCCGCGTCCACCACCTTGGGCAGCGACACCACCGGGCCGTCTGCCCCGGTCGGTCTCACTACCATGTGCCCGGCCTGATCCACGTCGAAGTAACCGTCCGCCCAATGCGGGATCGAGTAGGTCTTGCGGGCTTGGTCGAGGGACCAATCGGTCATTGCAGTCGGCCTTGTTGGCAATAAAAGGGGGGGCATGATAACGCCTATATGCCCACAGGTTCGTTATCATGCGCGCCCGCGCCCGTGGCAGGTTCCAACCTGAACGGGCCGATCCGTCCGGATGTGGCATCTGTGCCACGCGGCCCCGCCCGCCAGCCCGGCTTCACCCCTCCGAACAGGACTGTTTTCCAATGACTGACAGCAACAACTGGTACATCGAACACTTCGAGCGCACGGGCTCGGCCATCGGCTACCGCATCACCGGCAAGCTGGACGAGGTGCAGTCGCCGTTCCAGAAGATCGAGATCTTCCAGACCACTGACTGGGGCAACCTGATGACCATCGACGGGGCCATCATGCTGACCAGCAAGGACAACTTCTTCTACCACGAGATGATCAGCCATCCGGTGCTGTTCACCCATGCCGCACCCAAGCGCGTGGTGATCATCGGCGGCGGCGACTGCGGCACCCTGCGCGAAGTGCTCAAGCACAAGGGCGTGGAGAGCGTGACCCAGTGCGACATCGATGAGCAGGTGACGGTGATGGCGCGCAAGCACTTCCCGGAACTGTGCGATTCCAACGACGACCCGCGCGCCGAGCTGATGTTCGACGACGGCGTGGCCTACATGGCCAACTGCCCGGCCGGCAGCGTGGACGTGGTGATCGTCGATTCGACCGATCCGGTCGGCCCGGGTGAAGGCCTGTTCAACAAGGCGTTCTATGAGAGCTGCTTCAAGGCCCTGAAGGACGACGGCATCCTGGTGCAGCAGTCCGAGTCGCCGCTGATGCAGCTGGAACTGATCAACGAAATGCGCACCGAGATGGGCAAGGCCGGCTTCGGCTCGTTCAAGACCCTGCCGTTCCCGCAGCCGTGCTACCCCACCGGCTGGTGGAGCGTGACCCTGGCGCGCAAGGGCGAAAGCAGCTTCGACTTCCGCCAGGCCGACTCGGCCGCCAAGACCTTCGAGACCCTGTACTACACCGCCGCGCTGCACACCGGCGTGCTGGTGACCCCGCCGTTCGTGCAGGCCGCACTGAAGGGCTGATCGGAAAGCGTGCCAACCAAGGTTGGCACCCACCCATGCAAAAGAAAAACCCGCGCTGTCACCAGCGCGGGTTTTTTCATGTCCCGGTAGTGCCGGCCGCTGGCCGGCAACCTCATGTAACGATCAGAGCGCCCAGATACCGGCAATCACCGCCACCACCAAGCCCCACTTGATGACCTGGTAAGCCACCACGCTGCGCTCGCGCAGTGCCTTGGCCTTCAGGCGCACCTTGTAGACGCTGCCAAAGGCCTTGTTGACGCCACCGGTCGGGTCACCCGGCAGGTTCGGTGAGGCGCCGCCGGCCAACAGCGTGGCCGCGACCGCGCGGTTGAACAGGCCCGGCAGGCCGAAGTGCAGCGGGCGGGCGATGTCACAGAACAGGATCACGCGATCATCGGGCGTCTCGTTATGCGCATGGTGGATGTAGGTCTCATCGAACATCATCCACTCGCCATCGCGCCAGCTCTTCTTGATGCCGTCCACTTCGATGTAGCAGCCGTCGTTGTTCGGCGTGGCCAAGCCCAGGTGCAGGCGCAGCGAACCGGCGAACGGATCGCGGTGCGGGCGCAGTTCACTGCCCGACGGCAGCTGCGCGAACATCGCCGCGCGCACGTCCGGCAGCGACTCCAGCAGCGCCGTGGTCTTCGGGCACATTGCCTTCGCCGACGGGTGCGACGGGCCATACCACTTCAGGTAGAAGCGCTTCCAACCACGGCGGAAGAACGAATTGAAGCCGGCGTCGTTGAACGTGCTGGACGCGGCGATCGCCTGCGCATCGCGCAGCGCCAGCGCCTCGTCGCGGATCATCTGCCAGTTCTGGCGCAGCGGCTCCAGCTGCGGGAATTCCTTGGCCGGGTCCAGGAACGGCGTGGTCGGCACCTTCGAGAACATGTACATGACCACGTTGATCGGGGCCATGAAACTGGAGTGGTCCAGCAGCTGGCGCGACCAGCGCGCGCGCACCTTGCCACGGAAGTGGATGTACAGCACGCAGGCGACGAACAGCGCTGCGATGACGATTTTGATGATCAAAGCACTTTCCTCCAGCCGCAGCCGGAACGGGAATCAGGGCGATGCACGGCCGGACGGCCAGCACCGGAGGGGACCGCGGCAGGGGACGGGGACGTGCCGGAGAGGGGCGGCCGCCGATGTCGCGAATTAACAGCTTATGGTCGGCAGGCCGTGCGTCGGGGTCAAGCCAGGCGTGCATGGCGTGCAGCGGAACGCGAATGAATGGACGTCAGGAAGGCACAACTACCTGATCTGAAAGGCCCACGCCAACAAGTGAGACGTAATTGTCCGATTCGGCGTGACGAACTGTTCCAGCCACGACCCCGACATTTCTCCGACAAATCGTGGAATAGCGAACTGGCGAGTACTAAAATTAACAAAACATTAGTACTTCCCCTGCACTACCGGTTCGCTTGACGCTCAGCGCCGCCCACCGGGTCGCCCGAGACCCTGATATGTACCTCCCTGTTACTCCCCCCTCCTCCTGCGGCGATGACGCCGCAACGCCGCTGCTGCTCAAGCGCGGCGAACGTTTCCTCGCCCCCGATGTCTACCGCACCTGCCTGGACGGGCGCGAGGCGGTCATCAAGGACTACTCCCGTTATCGCGGCACCCCGCTGTCGCCCGTCGCCCGGCTGATGGTGCGTCGCGAGGCGCGCATGCTGCAGCGCCTGGGCGGCTGGAAGCACGCCCCGGCCCTGCTCGGCACCCTCGGTGGCCTGGCGCTGGGCATGGAATTCATTCCCGGCCAGACCCTCAGCACCGCGCAGGCGGTGGGCAATGACGTGTTCGAGCAGCTGCAGCACGCGCTCAGCCGCCTGCATGCCGCCGGCATCACCCACAACGACCTGCACGGCACCAATGTGGTGGTGAGCGGCGGCGTGCCGGTGCTGCTGGACTTCACCTCGGCCTGGCGCGCCCCGCGCTGGCTGCGCCGCAACCCGCTGAGCCGGCAGATGCGCCGCAGCGACATGAAGAACCTGCTGAAGATCCGCCAGCGCGTGACCGGCCAGGCCCCGAGCGCCGCGCAGGCCGCACTGGTGGCCGACCCGGGCTGGGTGGCTGCGGTGCGGCAGGGCTGGAAGCGGTTCTACAAGTGGGCGAAGCGCCGGTAAGCGCTTCGCCTCTGGGAATGCGACCGATTGCCCGATGGGGCTGGGTGCCCCACTGGGCTGGATATCCCGACTGGGCTGGATACCCCGGCTGGGCTGGATACCCGACTGGGCTGGATACCCCGGCTGGGCTGGATACACCGACCGGGCTGGATATCCCGGCTGGGCTGGATACCCCGGCTGGGCTGGATACCCGACTGGGCTGGATACCCCGGCTGGGTAGAGTCGACTGTTAGTCGACTGCTCTTCTTTCCGACGACGTAAAACCCCGCGCTTCGCGCGCAAGTCGACTAACAGTCGACTCTACCTCGTCGCGTCCCGGCATCACTGTCGGGTGCCGGCAGCCCGCGGCGCGCTTACAACGCGTCCGCGTCCAACTCACCGGTACGGATACGCACCACGCTGCCCAGGTCGTACACAAACACCTTGCCGTCGCCAATCTTGCCGGTGCCGGCCGCCTTCACGATGGCCTCGACCACCGCTTCCACCTGGTCATCGGTCACCGCCACTTCCAGCTTCACCTTCGGCAGGAAATCGACCACATACTCCGCGCCACGGTACAGCTCTGTATGGCCCTTCTGGCGACCAAAGCCCTTCACTTCCGTCACCGTGATCCCGGTGACCCCACGCTCGGCCAGCGCTTCGCGCACGTCGTCGAGCTTGAACGGCTTGATCACCGCCATGACCATCTTCATCGTCTATCTCCTGTCTTCCGGCGTGGAGGATAGCGCCTGAACGCGGCCCGTGCGAAGTCGCTGCCGCCTGTTCGCAGCCATGGGGCCAGCAGTATCCTTATGCCTGAACGCCCTGCCCGCGCAGGATGCACGGGCCCGCCCTCACGGAGCACACCATGATCGACCTGAACCAAATCGATGACCTGGCGCGTCGCCTCAGCGACATGGTGCCACCAGGCCTGCGCGAATCGCGGGAGGAACTGCAGGCCACCTTCAAGAGCGCGCTGCAGGCCGGCCTGGCCAAGCTCGACCTAGTCACCCGCGAGGAGTTCGAAGTGCAGCGCGCGGTGTTGTTGAAGACCCGCGAGAAGCTGGACGCGCTGGAAACGGCCGTGCGTGAGCTGGAAGGGCGCGGCACCGCAGAATGAAAAAGGAGGCGCACCGCGCCTCCCGTTTACAGAGTATTTCCCGGATGGGGCCTTGCAGCAAGGCCCACCGGGCGCCCTAGACTCGCCAGCCTGTCGATCCGGCAGGACACGCAGGGGCAGTGCCGATGGCACAGGACACCGAATGGACACCCGTTACGCATGATACCTGCGACCAGGTTACCGGGCCGTTCTATCACGGCACCCGCGCCGACCTCGCGGTGGGAGAGCTGCTGAGCGCGGGCTTCCGCTCCAACTATCGCGACAGTGTGGTGATGAACCACATCTACTTCACCATCATTGCCAAGGGCGCCGGGCTGGCTGCGGAGATGGCTCGCGGTGAGGGGCGACCGCGTGTGTACATCGTGGAGCCGACCGGGCCGTTTGAGGACGACCCGAATGTGACTAACAAGAAATTTCCCGGGAACCCTACGCGGTCGTATCGGAGTGCGCAGCCATTGCGGGTTGTTGGGGAGATTGTGGAGTGGGAAGCCTACGACCCGGAGTTCGTTCGGCAGTTGAAGGCGTTTGTTGCGTCCGGTAGCGGCGAGATCATCAACTGAAGAAGTGGAAGATCGGCACGGCCACATAACCTTCATTTGCAGGACGAGCTACCTGGTAGCTCGCCCTTAAGCCTCCGCATCGTGGAGTCGATGGCTCCATGGAACGACGCATCGCCGTCCGTCACAAGCGTGCGCGCGCGCACCAGCATCACTTCAGCCCGCTGGCAATTCTCGGTCCCGCCCAAAGAGATGAGATGGGAAGCCAGGCGCTGCATCGCTGCGGGGTCTCCTCTCGAAACGCCCTCCTCCATCCACTGCCTGTACAGCGCTGCATTGCCTATCTCGCGATAATGATTCTCGACCAGCGCCTGAGCGTATCTGTCACCGGCGCGGGCTCTGGCTTGCATCTGCGCGGCGGACTCGGGGCCGTAGCTTCCGCTTCTGCTCCTGCGATCACATCGCTGGCGGTGCCACCGGGTTTGGTGCAAGCCAGAAGGCATAGCGCCATGCTCGTGAACAAGACCAGTCTCACACAAGCGTTCATCCCGCGTCCCCGCATATTGGGCCGCTCTGCTGATACAGCGCGATCCTAGGGCGGCCGAGCTCAGCCATCAAGCCAGCGCATGGCCGGCCCCACGCATGGGATCAGGAGCCCCGCCAGATCCACTTTCAAGACACACGGGCAAGTCCGCTACGGGTTGCTAGCTAGCCACTGATCTACAGGAAATGCCCTGCGCGAGCCAATGTCCGCTCCCGGCCAAAAGGAGACGTCTCATCTACAGCAGCTTGACCGCGAATCCCACTGAATCATGCCTTGTCTGAGCAGCGCGGCTTCCAAGCAGAGGTCCCTCGTGGCAGAACCAAAAGTGAGATGGCGAAGTCATAGTGGTCGGCAGTGACCTTCATTTCACGAAGACTTGTTCCACTTGCCACATATGGAAACCAGAGCCTAGCGTCCGTTTCAACGCCTATCGTATTCTTCGTCACGTCACTAGACGCAAGTACATCGTCTGGGACTGCGATTACCTTCCGCCGCGACGGGAAGAACGCCCCGCTACGAAACGCGGACTGGCTTGCTTTAGACTTCAGGACGTACCCATCGCGGTGAATAACTACCACAGCGTTGTGGTCCGTGTAACCAATCCAGCGAAGCAGTGCTGCAGTCAGAGATACGCCGTATCTATCGGCACAACCGCTTATGGCATCAAGACTAGCGTCAGTGCCCATCTGCGCACGAAAGTCGTCTAGCGGCATCAACAATGTGGACGCGAAGTAGTCCGCCTCGGCTTCAATATCCCGTTCATCCAGGTCGATATCGACCATATCTTCATCGGTGCACTGAAAGCACTCGCGTTCATGGCGGTGTAATAAATAATGCCCTAGTTCGTGAGCCTGGGTGAATTTGATCCTGCCGAGTGACCTTAGGGCACTGTTGTACAGAAGAAGCCAGCGTTTGCGCCCGTCATCCGGGAACAGAGCGCCATCGAAGTTGTTGATCGCCTCCCCACGCACTTCGGTGATGGGGTCATCCCACTTGAAGATGTTCGCGGCTTCCAACGCCAGGCCCTGCACGTCTATAGGAAATCTAGGCGTGCCGTGGGCTTGCGAGATGGCATTTAGCAGATTCGTAAGCCTGTAAGCGGCCTTCGGCGGGGTCAGCGCCGCGGACCTATCCCTTTCTGAAGCTGTCGACGATCTTCCTGACACGTTCCCTGTCCTCCGGCTCAAGGTTGCTGTAGTTGCGGAAGAAGGCTTCATCCAAGTGCCTCTCCTCCGGGCTCCCGGTTTCTTCGTGAAGCAGGAAGTCGACCGTAACGCCAAAGACGCCAGCGATCGCACCCAGCTTCTCAGCTGAGGGACTGGGAGCTTCCTTGCGATTCTCTATCTCCCACAAATAGCTCTTACTGATGCCAGTCGCATCCGCCAAGGCGTCGAGTGTGAGGCCGGACTTTTTCCGAAGATCTTTGACCTTGGTCTGAAGGGCTTTGTTCATGTTTGTGCATAAGGTCAGTGCAATCGGAAGTTGCACTATACCGAACAAGATGTTTGACAGTAGCGAATATGCACGGCACACTCCACCTTGTTCGGTACACCGAACATCCAATCATGCAATACCGATAGCGCCCAAGGAGGCCAGTATGAGCAAGCCCAGTGGACTCAAGCCGGGTCAGCCCGCCCCGACGTCGGGTCAGTACCAGATCATCGGCCCACGCGGGGGGCAAGGTCCCGAGCGCACCGTAGTGCGCCGGGAACCCCTGCCACCGACGCCGACCCGCGGATCAACCTACCGACTGGTCGATCCCACCAAGACAAAGCGCTGAGCTAGGTCGGAGGGGCGGTGCCTGGATGCGACCGCCCCCTCTCCGGACTGATCAAGCCATCAAATCCCGCGAGCGCCCCGTGCGGATAGTCGAACCGAGCGCGCGAATCGTGTCATCAGGAGAGAAGCAATTGAGTACCAGCCTTCAAGCGGCTGCACGTCCAGGCATCGCCTACGAGAACCAGCTCCTAGGTGCCTTCATCTACGCATTGGGTTACGAGAGCGGTAGAACTGGAAAACCCTTGCCTGTGAATCTGTTCCAGCAGACCCCTCTCGACGGCACGTTCGGCGATCTCATCGCGGGGGGGACTGGTGTGTGGCGCTGGAGTTCAAGCGCAGCTGGCCGGCCGCACGCTCAGAACGCGGCAAGTGGCCACCGGCCAACCTTCAGCGCTATCTGGAGGATAAGCAGATGCAGGATATCGCCAAGAAGGCCCATTTCTTGTGCTTCGGCGCGAAGGATCAAGATGAAATAACGATTGGTGCAATGCGCTACTCCGCATTTTTGCGGGACCCCGAAGCGAACAAATGTCAGGCCACCAGAGGAACGGCGATGGTGGATCTACTGGTTAACTGCACTGGGCTTGATAGACAAACGTCTCCGCTTGGCGTGGCACCAAGGGTCCTCGAATCCTATCTGAGGCGGCTCAGCGTAATGAGGAAGCTGATTGGAAGCGGAGAACCGCCAGCGCAGTGGTTAGCCGTCGCCAGTACGGCGCAAGGCTACAGAATCCGTTCGGCTGATTCATTGGAGCAGCTCCTTGATATGCCAAAAACCCGCTCATGGGAGAGATCCTCTGAGTTGGGCAGAACGCCCGAGCACAAGAAGAGCTTCGACCGGGAACGGTAGGTCTCCCAATACATTGCCTTGCGCCGCTGCGATGACAGTTGATACGCGCTACTCGCAATCGACGTCCGCTTTCGGCCAGAAGCGGAGGCTGGTTGTCGGCTACCACTTGCCAGTCAAGAGATGAGAAGGAAGCTCCTCTAGCGCACACTGCGGTGCATCCACTTCCCAATACACGAAGCAACAACCGCACCCCTCAAAGTTTTCGGGGCAGGTAGCCATATTGTCTCGCCAGCGGTCCAACCATTGCTCGACAAGCTCCCACTCGGCGTTGAACGTAGCTACGGCTCCGGCGTCGTCGCCCTTACCTAGCAGAGCACTTATGACAGCTCGCGGCATGGGAGGAAAATGTCTGCTTTGGGTCGAAAGCGGACATCGACTATCAACGAACACTTCCGGACGTGGAGGAGTCATCGGTGCCGATATCGCGATCAAGCAGACAATCGATAAAGGCGCGGAGCGCCGGCAGCATATAGCGCCGGCTGGAGTAGTAGAGATACAGGCCAGGCACCGTCGGTGACCAGTCGGAGAGGACGCGCTTGAGTCGTCCGTCCTGCAGTGCTTCGGCAATGCCGTCATCGTTGTAGGCATAGAAGATGCCCAAGCCCTGGAGTGCGGCGGGCACCACGATGTCCTGGTGATTGGAGATCACCGTGCCATCGCCAAAGAACTCGACGCCTTTCCCCTTCTTCTTGAATTCCCACCCTGCGACCTTCCCGCTCCCGGGAAAGCGCCAGTTGATGCAGGCATGATGGCTGAGCTCGGCCGGTGTCTTCGGCTCGCCGTGTCTGGCGAGATAGTCGGGTGAGGCTACGGCCAGCAGGTCGATGTCCGGTGTCAGCCTGACCGCCACCATGTCTTTCTGCAGTCGACCACCCACGCGGATGCCGGCATCGAAGCCCTCGCCCGCGATGTCACTCAGTCCATCGTTGATCACGATGTCGAGCACGACATCCGGATGCGCCTTTGCGAAACGCCCCAATCTCGGCGCGATCACTTTCTTTGCCGCCATGCTCAGCGTGTTGATCCGCAACGTTCCCGCCGTGCGCGCATTTATGCCGATGGCTTGTGCCACTGCTTCGTCCATGTCGCGCAGCATCGGAGCAATCCGTTCGTGCAAACGGCGTCCGGGTTCGGTCGGCGACACGCTGCGTGTCGTGCGGTTCAACAGGCGCACGCCGAGCCGGGACTCAAGCTGCCGAATGATCTGGCTGAGGGCGGAGCGGGACAGGCCCAGATGATCGGCCGCCTTGGCGAAGCTGGCCCGGTCGACGACGGCCACGAAGGCCTTGAGTTCCGCGAATTCGGAGCCCCGCATTGTGCACTGCTTCCTACATAGCCTGATCAGATCCTAGCTGATTCTCTAACCTTCGGGAACGGCTCACTCTAGCTCCGCACACCCCAACCGGAGCATTGAAATGAAAGATCTGGACCTGCCCGAGCCGATCTCGGCGTATTTCGAAGCTGACCGCCGGGATGGCCGGACGGTGGCCCGCTGCTTCACCAAGGACGGTGTCGTCCTGGACGAGGGCAAAACTCATTCGGGCCTCGCCGCGATCGAAGCCTGGAAGACCGAGTCGTCCGCCAGGTACACCTATACCGCCAAGCCCCACACGCTGGAAACGCAAGGGCGCAGCTACATCGTCACCTGCCAGGTGTCGGGAAATTTCCCCGGCAGCCCGCTGGGCCTGCGTTACGCCTTCATCCTGGAGCGCGGCAAGATCGCCTCGCTGGAGGTGGCGTGATGGGTTTCGACCTCCAACTGGCAGGCAAGCGCGTCGTGGTCACCGGCGGCACGCGAGGCATCGGTGAGGCTGTCGTCGAGCAGCTCTCCCAACTAGATGCGCGGATCGTGGCGACATCACTCTCAAATCCCAGAAAGCCGATCGATGGCGTGCACTACGTGGCGGCGGACCTCTCTACCGCCGAGGGTGTCCAAGAGGCGGTAGAGGCCGCCCGGCAAAACCTGGGCGGCGTCGATATCCTGATCAACGTGGTGGGCGGATCGTCGGCGCCTGCGGGTGGCTTCGCCATGCTGGACGATGGGCAGTGGGCCAAGGCGCTGGACCTGAACCTGATGGCGGCCGTGCGGATGGATCGCGCACTGTTGCCGGCGATGATCGCGCAGGGATCCGGTGTGGTCCTGCATGTCACGTCCATCCAGCACGTGCTGCCGCTGCATGATTCCACCATCGCCTACGCGGCGGCGAAGGCGGCGTTGTCCACATACAGCAAGGCGCTGTCCAAGGAAGTCACCTCCAAGGGCGTACGCGTGGTCCGCGTCTCGCCGGGCTGGGTCGAGACCGAAGCCTCGGTCGATTTCCTCGGGACCATCGCAGCCAACGCGGGCACGGATTACGAAGGCGCCAGGCAGATGGTCATGGACGCGCTGGGCGGAATTCCGCTGGGGCGCCCGGCCAAGCCGAGCGAAGTGGCGGATCTCATCGCGTTCCTGGTCTCGCCCCGCGCCGCATCCATCGTCGGAACAGAACACGTCATCGACGGCGGGACCGTGCCGACGGCGTGACAAGCGCCGATGAGCCACATCGGCATGGCGCGGCGCCCTCTTGCCCGGTCGCGCGCGCTTGGCTGGCCCGTCCACTGACCCTAGGCGGGATTGCGTTCGGGGCATGTCAGTACTTTTGGTCAAGTTATCTGGACTTTACGTACCCGATGGTTCTGCTGTTCGTTCCAAAGTAGCCCTGCCGGCCAACGCCGCACATCGAACCGCCATCACCCACCACCTGAGGACACGCCCATGTTCAAGCTCATTCCCGCCGTGCTCGCCGCCGCCCTGGCGGCCAGCTTCACCCCCTCCACCTACGCCGCGGATATCGCTGCCCGTGACGCTACCCGGATCAAGAACGTAGTCCTGGTGCATGGTGCCTTCGCCGATGGCGCGGGCTGGCGGCCGGTGTACGACGACCTGACCGCACGCGGTTACCGCGTCTCGATCGTGCAGAACCCACTAACCTCGTTGGCCGATGACGTGAACGCCACCCGGCGTGTGCTGGATCGCCAGGACGGTCCCGCTATCCTGGTCGGTCACTCGTGGGGCGGTACCGTCATCACCGAAGCTGGCGCGCACGACAAGGTCGCAGGCCTGGTCTACGTGTCGGCGCTCGCGCCAGATGCGGGCGAGACCACCGCCCAGCAATACGAAGGCTTCGCGCCCACGCCCGAGTTCGTCATCGAGACCGCAAGCGATGGCTACGGCTTCATCAGCCCGGCCAAGTTCAAGGCGGGCTTCGCCCATGACACCACCGACGCTGATGCGGCGTTCCTGCGTGATTCGCAGGTGCCGATCAACATGTCGGTGTTCGGTACGAAGTTGACGCAGGCCGCTTGGCGCACGAAGCCCAGCTGGGCGGTGATAGCGACCGAAGACAAGGCGTTCGACCAAGCGATGCTCATCCACATGGCCGAGCGCATCAAGGCGCGCATCACTAAGGTCTCTGCCAGCCACGCGGTCTTCATGACCCAGCCCAAGGTGGTCGCCGACACGATCGACCAGGCGGCCAAGGAAGCAGGTCGCTCGACCAAGTAAGATCGCAACCTGCCGGACGCCGACTCCTCCCCCGTCGCGTCCGGCTTTCCTCTTCAGACAACACGCCCTGCCCACGGCGGGCGGCCGTATCCGGCTGCCTGGCGCTGTTCCCTTGCCCGGAGTTCCCCCCTTTGACGACGTCCTTCCCCCCTCATTCGCACACGCATGATCCCGGCCATCAAGAACGCTACGACTTCATCGTCTGCGGTGCCGGTCCTGCCGGCTGCGCGCTGGCCGGCCGTCTTGCCGAGCATCCGGGCTTACGCGTGTTGTTGATCGAGGCGGGAGGCTCCGATGAGACGCCGGAGGTGTTGGAGCCCGCGCGGTGGCCCCTGAATCTTGGATCCGACCGTGACTGGGCCTTTGTCGCCCAGCCCAATCCACATCTCAATGGCCGTGCGATCCCGTTGAACATGGGCAAGGCGCTGGGCGGAAGCTCGAGCATCAACGTCATGGTGTGGGCGCGCGGTCATCAGAGCGACTGGGACCACTTCGCACGCGAAGCAGGTGACGATGCATGGGGCTACGAGTCCGTGCTTGAGATCTACCGTCGGATCGAGAACTGGCGCGGCATGCCGGATCCCCGCCGACGCGGCACTGGTGGCCCCGTGCATGTGGAAGCGCCCCATCATCCGCAGCCAGTGGCCATCGCGATGATCGAGGCGGCCAAAGTGCTGGGCATGCCGATCTTCGACAGCCCGAACGGCGCGATGATGGAAGGACGCGGTGGCGTCGCGCTCAACGACCTGATCGTGAAGGCGGGCCGACGCTCATCGATCTTCCGGTCCTACATCTTCCCGAAGCTGGGGCAGGCCAACCTGACCGTTCTGACGCATACGCAGGTCAGCAGACTGCTTTTCAACGGCACCACTGTCGTTGGTGTCGAGGTCGTCCAGGGCGCGAGCACCAAGCACCTGATGGCCGATCGCGAGGTGATCCTCTCAATGGGCGCGATCAATACGCCCAAGGTCCTCATGCAGTCCGGCATCGGCCCGGAGGACGAGCTCGCGCCTCATGGCATCGCGACGGTGCAGCACCTGCCCGGCGTTGGCCGCAACCATCAGGATCACGTCTCGTTCGGATGCCTCTTCGAGGCGAACGGACCAGTTGCGGTGGGAAGTGGAGGATCCGAAGCCACGCTCTACTGGAAGACAGACCCCGCACTGGACGCGCCGGATGTCTTCCACTGCCAGTTGGAGTTCCCGGTTCCCACGCTGGAGACCGCGCCTCGTGGCGTACCGGAGCATGGCTGGATGACGTTTGCCGGCCTTTCCCATCCCAAGAGTCGCGGCTCAGTACATCTCACTGGCGCCGGCGTCAATGATCATTGCCGGATCGAGGCCAATACGCTGTCGCATCCGGATGACCTGCGCGATGCAGCGAAGACGATCCAACTCGCTCGGGACCTTGCGCATGCATCGCCCTTCAGCAGCCTGCTCAAGCGTGAAGCGATGCCGGGAAATTTGAGTTCATCCGAGATGGAGACGTACGTCCGCGACTCGGCTGTCACCTACTGGCACCAAGCCTGCACCGCGAAGATGGGTCGGGATGAGATGTCCGTCGTGAACGGCAATCTGCAGGTCTATGGTATCGACCGGCTACGGATCTCAGATGCATCGATCATGCCGGACGTCCCCAGCGGAAACACGATGGCGCCTTGTGTCGTCATCGGCGAGCGCGCCGCCGAAATACTCAAAGTGGCGCACGGGCTCTGATGTCAGATTGGCCTATGTCTGCTTCCGGCCAGAAGCAGTCCATTGGCCCCTGTCGGCGACTGTTACACGAAGGGCTAGACTTGGGGCGCCGGGAACTACTGGGGCGGGGGGGCGCTCTCGCGGATAAGGCTGACAGCCTTGCAGCGTTACGCCCTCTGTGGCTTTCTCGTGCATCGATGCGATCGTGCATTCCTCTACCGACCAACTCCGTTTCGATTTCGTTAGAGCAGATTAGCAGGAGGAATCTCATGTCTAGAACGACCGACGGAAAGCAGCAACAGCGTGATGCACAGTGGTCCAACGTATCGAAGCTGTTCTGGCCTGCAATGGTCATGAGTGCTGCCATGGCGGCTTGCGCGGAGGTGCTCCACCGAGCAAGCGCCTATCCCCAGGCGGTCTTCGCCTCCGTCCATGCCGACACCCGCACCTGGTTGTATGTGGCGCTGATGTACTTGTTCTTGATTCCAGCATTGTTTCTCCGGATGCGACGACTGCTGTCGGGCTACCCAGTGCCTTGGAACCCACCCGGAAGGCGCTGGCTGCTGGGTCTCTTCTCGCTCATCCTCTGCAGCGGAATGATGATCCTCCCAGTGATCGTACTCGTCCTGGGAGAAGACGCTGCGGGCCGGGGCCGCGGCTTGTACCGACTATTCACCGGAAGCCTGCTCGGCACCTTCCTGGTGGGTGGTGTACTTGCGTATGCGGCTGCCATGAGTGCGTGGCTGCTTCTGTTCGCAACCCCCAGGTTGCTGTTCCCGCGGGCACCCTCTCGCTAGCCGCCCAGCCGACATATGTCCCGTCGACTGCTCTACCTGGATGCAGGGTTGGGGCAAGTGGATGCGGGCAGAGTGTGTTGAGGTCGTCCGCTTTCGGCCAGAAGCGGACGCTCGCAATAGATCCACCAGGCCCAATCACGAAGCGGTCTTGCCCCGAAATAATCTTCGTGCCGAACCCTACTTGAACATCTCCAACAGATCCTTGTCTTCATGCCGCTGCTCCCACGTGGAGAGAAAACAGAAGCTCACACCGCTTTGCATGGCAGCCTTCTGGAACCCGGCCAGTTCTTCTTTCGTGATCGGGTACTCAACCGGATCAAAGTGCAGAAGCCCCCACGGCTTGACGAGAGAGAACCCAGGCATGAGTTCCGAGAGGATCGCCTTGAGCAGGGGCCGGATATTCGAGAAGTCCTTGATCGGACCCGCGCGATTGCCAAGGGCATGACACTGGCGGCGAATGGTTCTGTCTCCACCGACCAGGCGCGCAATAAAATGGTCCTGATGCACCTGAACGTAGATCAGCTGACGGCGAAAAATCCTCATCCTCTTCTCAACTCCGCACGCTTAACAGTCGTCCTTGTGCCTGCATGCCCTTCCATCAAATCGCAGGCTGCACCTTCAGCGCGCTTGAACCCCTGCGCAGCAGGTACAGCGCAACCAGGAACGGCCACAGCGAATTGATCGACGAGAACATGCGCTGTGTCAGCCCCCTGAACCCATCCGGATCCGCTCCCACCACGTTCAACCAGAGATAGACGATGCCCGCGATGCTCACCATAGCAGTCACGGCGTACGCCCTTCGGTTGGCAGACCACGCACTTAGTTCGATGTGCGACATCCCCGGTGCAATGATGTTTACGATACCGATGGTGTAGAAGCCGTGCATCGGATGGCCCATGGGCCAGAGCCCGTTGGTCAGCATGGAAATGCCAAAGACCAACCAGCAGATTGCACCTACGGCAATCCGGCGACCGGACTCCCGCCACACCCCGATGGAGAACGCCACGAAGCCGACACCGGAGCCGATGGCGGCGATCCTGCCGCAGATGCTTGCGAGCGTTGGCGCCTGCAGCAGCTCGCTGGCGTGCTGGGCAAGCGGGTTGTAACCCGGCGCGAACAGGGCAGCAACGCTGGTCCAGAACAGGAACCACGGAAGCGGGAGCAGACCCGCAGACAGAAGAAGTCGATTGCGGCGTAACACGTACAGTGATCCTTGTAGCGGCCTGCGCCAGTGGGTGGAGTCCGTTCAAACGCCGCAGAACCTTCCTGCTGCGGGCAGGACAGTTCCTGGTGACTACAGCGGTAGTCAGATTCTGCATGACGCCCCACGAGGTCAATAGGCAGAAAGTCACTCACGCATGGAGGCAGAATACGCGGCATCCATCAGCGACCGTCGGACCAATGCTGTCGCATTTGCCGCGCCCTACATCTCTGACGGAAGGTTCTGACGACTCCGTTACAGAAGCGCCGCTCCGCCAAGCACGCCAAGGCTCTCGCCGCATCCGGGGCTATGCGACAATGCCAAAAGCGTCTCGGGTTTTGGCGGCATTGACCCCTACCCGTTGGCATTCCGCACAACAGCAGGTAATCGTTACTGCGCCACCGTGCATCGGTGGTCGGGACTCGAAAACCCGTTGTTGTGATGAAGTTTGCGCTTGCCAGCCGGCATCACCTTGCGTGGTGCCGGCTGGCAATCCGTCTGCCGGCTATGGCGGGCGGGGCGTGGGGGCCTCGTGCCCACCGGCGATCATCACACACCGGTTTTCGAGCCACGCTCTGCCCGCCACCTTTATCGGTGGCGGCTTCCGCCTGCATGCACGGAGCCCGCCATGACCACGCCGCACTCCCCGCCCCCGCGCCCGATCCAGCAAGCGCCGTCACCCGCGCCCGCGCTGGACCCCAACAGCCTCATCGCCATCCTGCACGCCATCGGCGCGGGCGCTGCGGCCGATGGCCAGCCCTGGCCCGAGCGACATCACCTGCGCAGCCGGCAGATGGCGTTGTCCGACGCCGACTGCGCGCTGACCGGGCAGCGCATCGTGCAGGAGATCCTGCTGGCGGCCGAGCGCACGCGCCAGAACGGTGAGCCTGAGCAGTACGTGGGCGACCGGGTGATGGAGGGGCTAGTGATGGCCGATCTTGCACTGACCGCCTTCATCCACGAGCGGATGCGCCCCAAAGATTGAGCGCCCGCTCGCGGCGCGCTCCCTTCTGCCTATGCGCGGGGTGACGAATGAATCGCAACACCATCTTTTGCATTGTTCCGAATTTTCCCGAGATTCACGTAAATCGGGTATCGCGGCACCGTTTCGGTGGAACTTGTGGCTGCGCTGCAGCCCCGCTAGCATCGGCTCGACTGCTTTCCCGTCCTGCCCCCGCATCCATGATGGAAGCCCCCGTGACCGACTCGACCCCCATTGAAGTTCCAGCCGAAGCCGCATCTCATAAGGGCGAATTCTTCCTGATCGACGCCGGCGTCCCGGGAAACGGCAAGGTTCCCGGCATAGAGATCGCCAATGAAGAGAAGCTGATCGACCCGGGGATGAATGTCGTCTCGCGTCCTGATGGAACGCCAGACCAGTATCCGGAGCGTCCCCATCTGGTTCATGTACCAGAAAAGGGCGGAATGCCGCGCGATCTGGAAGAGCTCGCCGGCATATGGATTGTGTCGGAGCCGTTGAAGCAGCTGTTCGAGCAGATGGACCCCGAGGCGTTTGCATTTGTGGCCTGCGACTTCAGCCTTGCTGACGGCAGCCCCGGCCCCCGGTACTACCTGGGCAATGTGCTGCGCAGACTCGATGCCCTGGATGGGGCCGCTTCACGCGTGAGGATCAAGCTCGACCACAATTATCAGACCGGCGAGGACGAGAAGCTTTACAGCCTCGTCGGCGGAGCGAGCCTGGTATTCAAACAGGATGTTGTGGGGAATGCGCATATCTTCCGTCAGGATCGCATGGGCGCACCGCCCATCTGCGACCGCGCGATGTTTGATGCATTGAGTGCGGCCAACTTCTCCGGCGTACGGCTGCGCGATGTAGCCGACATTTAAGACGAGCTCTTTCAAACGGATTCTTGAATGAGGTGGTGCGCATGGCCGACACACCGGTTTTTCAGGGACACCATCTGATCGAACAGATTGCGTTCGAACAGAGCCCGCTGCTGAAATCGCTTGCCAGGAGTGGTCATTTCGCGCTCCACGGACCCGACAACATTCTCAACCTGCCCGCGAACCCCGCGCTGGCAACCAGGTTGGGTATTTCGCCACACTCAGGCGGCCCTCTGGGTGCGTATTCGGATCAGCTGAAGTTCGTTCTCGACGACCTCGCGGAAACGTACGATGGCCGAGCCCTGCTGTCGAAGGAGACTCCGCCGGATGTGCGGGCTGCCGCTGCCGAGCGGATGGGCGCCCGCATCCAGAACCTCGAACATACCCTTCGCGCCGGCATCCTCAACGGCGACCTGGTCACCAACACGCCCGAGAACATGACCCCGGCGGAGGCCAACGCCAAGGTCCGCACCTTCTTCGCCGATCTGGACGGCTACCAACGTACCCACGCCGCACAGATTGCGGAACTGAAGACCCTCAACCCCTCCGAGCTGCGCTGGCGTGGTGTCACCCAGTCCGAAGCCAACGTGAAGTTGGCACTGGATGCCATCGACGAACCCGGCAACTCTACCCTGAGCGAGCGCTGGGGCGGCCGCGCATCGTTGGGCACCGCAATTCAAGAGGCCAACGAGGGCGGCCGCCTGCCGCTGACCGAGCACACTGCCGTCCGCGTTCGCACGGCGTTCAACCCGGAAATGCCGCTGGCCATCGTGCGCCCTGGCCCGGCAACCGCGGCTCCGGAACTGGCTGGCACTGCAGGGCGAGCGGGCGCTGCGGAAGGTGCCGCCGAGGCTGCCGTCGCCACACGCGGGCAGATTAGTGGCGCGCGCGTACTCGGTACCGCTGGCGTCGCCGCACTGGCCGTGGACTTCGCCATCACCGGCCACCGCGTGGCCGAGTTGCGCAGCGAGGGCAACAACGCCGGCGCAGAATCTGCAGCCACCCACTTCGTCGGGCGTACCGCGGGCGGCTTTGGCGGCGGCTTCCTGTTGGGCGCAGGGTACGGAGTCGTTACCGGCTCGTGGACCGGACCAGGTGCACTAGCTACCGGGCTGTTGGGCGGCGTGGCCGGTGGCTTCGCCGGTGAGTACTGGGCCCAGTACCAGGACAAGAAAGCGGTCTACACCCAGGTGGACCGCAGCGGCAACGAATGGAGCCGCGACCCGGAAGATGCAAATGGCACCTGGAGCCGTAGCGTGCGCACGCCGCAGCCCGACGGAAGCTACCGCGATACCACGATGGTCGCCGATGGCCGGCTGGTGGATGAACTGAACTACAAAGCTGCCAACGACTCCTATTCGCTGGGCATGGCAAACCTGCCCAAACCGCAGAACCCCTTCAAGCTGGATGCAGGCGGCGACAACACGCCGCCACGCGAGCCGTTTGAAACCAACCGCCACTACGTGCGCAACCCGCACAACGGCGAATGGAACCTCTCCATCCACTCAATGATTGATGGGCGCGTCCCTTTCGACCACAGCGTGTCAGTCAGCCCCGAAAAGGCTGGGCAACTGGAACTGGAATCGCAGCGCATCATTGCCCAGAACGCCGCCAACACGCCGGAGGCACTCGCCGCCCGTTACCGGGTGGCGTTCAACCAGTACAACTGGCACGAGTTCGCCACCATCGAGCCGGTACCGGAGGTGATCGCCAACGCGCAGACCCAGACCCAGCCCTTGCGCGCTTCCAACGGCGAGAAGTACACACAGGACGCCAACGGGCAATGGCACACCCGGGGTTGGGTGTATGGCACCAACCCGGCCGAGGGCAGCATCATCGAGGAGCTCAATCGCACGCGCCAGAGCCAGCAGGCCGGTGTGCAGGAGCTGACGTCCATGGCCGACATTGCCCGGGCCAATCCCACGCCAACCGAGTACGGCCTGCGCAGCCAGGTCGTGGACGCCTATCGAAGCGCCGGCATTGTGCGAAGCGCAGTTGAAATTGATGACGCTGTAGCCGCGGTTGCCCAGGATCATGCACGCACCGCGCCCAGCTTTGGCACCTTCATGCTGCAGGTACAGAAGGATGGCTCGCTGGCCACATTGGCTGGGAAAGATGACGAGCGCATGCAGATCGTTTCCGTCACTACGCCAGAGGAGATTGCTCAGGCACACGCGCAGCGCACGGCCTCAGAGCAGGAGCAACAACCTGCGGGCGTCGTACCGGACGCACCTTCGCCACACACCTCCAGGCCTGCCTCGCAGCACGACGCTGACGTAGGCCGACACCACAACACAGTCCTGCGCCCGGATGGCAGCGGGCTGCTGGAGCAGTTGCGCTCGTCGGTAGCCATGCTGGATGAAAAGAACAACAAGCCGTGGGACCAGAACAGCGACCGCCTGCTGGCCAGCGCCTACCGGCTTGCGGCAGACGCCGGGTTCAAGCCCGGCGACAAAGTAGACGTGGCATTGAGTGAAGCCACCGAGACCCGTGCTGCGGGTACCACGCTGTTCGTGACGCGCTCCGGGCCGGGCGCGTCATCGGACCCCGCCGCCAACCGGGTGCAGATGCCAACACAGGATGCCCTGTCGGTCGCACCGGAGCAGCAGTATGCAGCAGCCAACCGGAGCCTCGGCGCTCAGGACCGGGAGCAGTCGCAGCAGCTGGCGCAAGCGCAGGAGCGGCAGCAGGAGGAGAGCCGGCAGCGGCCACGGATGGGCTGATTGCAGCGGTTCTGGCTGATCAACTCCGATCCATTTGATGCCGGGCGAGTTCCGGCGCTCACGTTGCAGAGACTGGATGCCGCGAAGGGAGAAGGCTCGCTCCAGGCACTTGTCGGAATCCTCCTAGCTGTGTCGCCCACAATTCCCGATATCCCCGCGCAGAGCACCTGCCGCACCATCAAGCGTCTCTCTGCAGGAACCCACACATGAGCCTGGCGCTGGTCCACAGCCGTGCCCGCGCAGGGGTCGATGCCCCGCTGGTGCGGGTGGAAGTGCATCTCTCTGGTGGCCCGGCCATCACCCAGGCTTACGTCGTCCAACGCTGCCGACCCACGCATGCGGCCGCTGTGAACCCATAGTCATTTGAACAACGCCCGCACTGGACAGTGCTCTTGCCAACTTCATGAAGCTCCGCTCACCCCATCGAACTCTTGCCTGCATCGACCCATTGCAGTCGGCGTGAGCTCAAGACAGCCCGGTGCTTGTCCACTTCAGTGGACAAGATTTCGCACTTGTCTACTGAAATACTCAAAGCAGCTAGCCAGCCCTGAATGGAGCAACGAGAATTCAGCATCGCATGGAGTGCTCAATGTTCGATCAGCCCAAGTCATTGCACGCAAGTACTGCAGAAGCTTTCATAAGATCCATTAGACGGATCGCAGGCGCAAAACCCGCCATTGATGAAGATGGTGAGCGCACTATTGTCAGTCAGGAACAACTCGCTGAGGACGCGGGAATGTCTCGTTCCTCACTAACCAAGTTGCTTAAGCAGAGCAACGAAGCCAATCCAACCCTCAAGTCCATCTGCCAGATCGCCCATGCCCTAGGGGTACCTCCCGCGTTTCTGCTCATGCGCGATAGGGACTGGAAAGTACTCGCGGAGGCAATTTTCACGCACGGGGCAGCAAGCACGAATCCGAGGTTCATCGAATTCGCCAATCGGCTCTGCACCAGCAATGACCACGGTCCTTCCGCCAGTGTCCAGAACGGTCGCGACCTGGCGCGACTTACCAACCATCTGCAGCAGCTGCCCGCGAACGTTGATCAGATGGTTCGCACCAACGTCGAAGCCCAGGCATATCGAATTGGAGCAACAAGTGCTGCACCACCGCTACAGCAACTCCACGCTTCCAACCCAGAATACATCCCTCTTCTCCTGACCCTCTGCGCCGCGATGGGCGCAAATTTTCGAGACTAATCATGACCGTCACCGTTTTTCTTAGCAACGAAGACATCCGTGTTACCAATGATCTGGGGGTGATCCTGGCGGAAGCTGACGCCGAGGATCTCGACATCCTAGTTGACTACATTACCGATCGGGGAGCTGGCCGCCTGACGCTTGACAGCGCCATGTGCAGGATCCTGATCAATGCCAAAGAAAAGCAGCACTACGGCCCAACCGAGCGGGCATTGATTGCTCAGGAAATTCTTGAGTTTGGCGGGAATACAGTCGGTAACGCATTTCGCAAGGCACGCGGCATGTTTTCTGGAAGCTTCCTTGATAACTTGCTGCCAGATGCAGCGCCGACGGTTGCGTACAGCGAGATCGTCAGTGACGTGGCCAGCCACCTTGGTGTCAAGATGCCCAGTGTATCTGCGGTAGCCGACATAGAACTGGTCATCGTCCGCAAGATTCTTGGCAAGGCAGTAGAAAAGATGTCTGAGGAAGAGAAGCAAGCGGTCGCCAATGAGCTCGGTTTGGGCAGCTTGCCAACGGGGCCAGGGGCACTTGCTCTACTGATTCAGACGGCTCGCTTGGGCGGGTTTGCCACCTACAAGATCGCTACTATCGTTGCCAATGCAGTTGCCAAGGCGATTCTCGGCCGTGGCCTTACATTCGGTGCTGGCGCAGCCATTACCAAGAGTGTCAGTTTGGCGCTTGGACCCATTGGCTGGGCGATCACCGCAGTATGGACCTTGGCCGACCTTTCCAGCCCGGCTTACCGCGTGACCGTTCCCGCTGTGATTCAGATCGCTTACATGCGTAACAAGATCATCGCGAAGAAGACCTATAGAACCTGCAGCAGTTGCGAAGCGGTGGTGGAGCGCTCGGCAAACTTTTGCCCCAGTTGCGCCACCCCCCAGAACGCCGTAGCTTGACGCCATTTCTAGAGCGCTGAAAGCCACGCCACCAAAATTGGCGTGGCCAGTGGATGTAGATCCAGGCCGACATGTCGAACATCGATGATCCAGTCTCGTTGCGGACGAAGTAAGAAATAACAAAGGTGCTTGCAGCACGGAGGCCCCTAGTGCTGTTCTTCCGAGGGATGGCAACAGCGAGTACGAGTATGGCTTGCAGTAAGTTAGGCTTGATATTCATATAAACAGCACCGGATCCTAACCACGCTTGAATGGCGAGGTAGGTGCGATTGGTGAGGAGCTTTATTAGATGTCACTGGAACACATCGTCGACCTGTCCAAGAAGATCGAAGCAAAACTGGAAGCGCTGGGTGCTAGCGGCCGCGGCCTGCACGAGAAGGCTACGAGTATCGAAAGGCTTCTCGGACCGGACCTGATCAAAAAAATCCGCTTTCTGGCATCTGTTCGCAACAAGCTTTTGCATGATCCTGAAGTGCGCTTGTCAGAGTCTCTTCTCGCCGACTACTCAAACACAGCAGCCAATGTAATTTCGTGCCTTGACGGACTCCTGCCACAGCAAACGCGCCCCCCGAAGGAGCCACGCAGCGCTACATCCGGCAACGTTGACCTTGCTGCGGCTTGGCGCGACACATCCGTCACTGGCAAGGCTGCAGTCGTCGCAGGCGCGCTGGTTGCCGGGGCGCTTTGGATCAAATGGAAAGTGAACCACTGGTAGCAATGGCATTAGGGAAATACTCGCCTTGGACATTTTTGGCAGCCCTTACCCCGGAGAGTCGACGCTCAGGTGTGCGGATCTGAATTCTCACCGATCCAGTGTGGCGGACGCCGGTTATCGCCCAACTGCGGTTTAGCTTCGAACGACAGCTGAATTTCCATCTGAGCCAGCGCTGGTTGCTGGTGAAGAGTGCTGGGCCGTTTGGAGTCGAGAAGCAGCTTGGGCGCTTCAATTGAGCAGTGCCTGGCGAACAACGATGTCTGTTTGAGGCCCCGGGGCGCCACCGGCCAGAATCCCCCTAGCCACTTCGCCAACAATCCCTGATAGCCCCCCGCAGAGCACCTGCCGCACCATCAAGCGTCTCTCTGCAGGAACCCAAACATGAGCCTGGCGCTGGTCCACAGCCGTGCCCGCGCCGGGGTCGACGCCCCGCTGGTGCGGGTGGAAGTGCACCTCTCTGGCGGCCTGCCTGCCACCCAGATCGTGGGACTGGCCGAAACCAGCGTGCGCGAATCCCGCGAGCGCGTGCGTGCCGCCCTGCTCTGCGCGCGCTTCGACTTTCCACAGCGGCGTATCACGCTGAACTTGGCGCCCGCAGATCTGCCCAAGGAAGGTGGTCGCTACGACCTGGCGATTGCCTTGGGCATTCTTGCGGCCAGCGGCCAGGTCGACCCGCAGTCGCTGCTGCAGTACGAATTCCTGGGTGAGCTTGGCCTGACCGGCGAGCTACGCCCGGTGGCCGGTGCATTGCCCGCCGCGATTGCAGCCGCCGAAGCGGGGCGCATCCTGGTGGTGCCGCCGGGCAATGCCGCCGAGGCTGCGCTGGCCGAGCACGCCGATGTGCGGGTAGCGCGTACGTTGCTGGAGTGCTGCGCTGGGTTGGAGAACCCACGCCTGCTGCCGCCAGTAGAGCGTGGGGACACGACGCCGTTGCCACTGCCTGATCTGGCCGACGTGCGCGGGCAGGCGCATGCGCGGCGCGCGTTGGAAGTGGCCGCCGCCGGTGGGCACCATCTATTGCTGATCGGTAGCCCTGGCTGCGGCAAGACGCTGTTGGCCTCGCGCCTGCCCAGCCTGCTGCCGGACACCGAGGAAGCAGAGGCGCTGCAGCTGGCCGCGATTGCCTCGGTGAGTGGTGAAGGGCTGGACCCGCGGCGCTGGCGGCAACGGCCGTTCCGTTCTCCCCACCACAGTGCGAGCGCGGCGGCGCTGGTGGGTGGCGGCAATCCGCCCTGCCCCGGCGAGATCTCGCTGGCCCATCACGGCGTGCTGTTCCTCGATGAGCTTCCAGAGTGGAACCGCAGTGCGCTGGAGACCCTGCGCGAGCCGCTGGAATCCGGCCACATCCGCATCGCCCGCGCGGCACGCAGCGTGCAGTATCCCGCGCGGTTTCAACTGGTGGCAGCGATGAACCCTTGCCCGTGTGGCTGGGCCGGTGACCGCAGCAACCGCTGCCTGTGCAGCGATGAGCGCATCAACCGCTACCGTGCGCGGGTGTCCGGCCCGCTGCTGGACCGCATCGACTTGCATATCAGTGTGGCACGCATGGACGCGGTGGAGCTGAGGGAAAGCACGCCGCTGGGTGAGCCCAGTGCATCGGTGCGTGAGCGGGTGGAAGCCGCCCATGCCTGGCAGCAGGCACGTGGTGGGCTCAATGCACATCTACCGCCGGCTGCGCTGCGTGCGTGCACGAAATTGAGTGAGGCCGATCAGGATCTGCTGGAGCAGGCGATTGAGCGTCTGCAGCTATCCGCACGGGCGATGCACAGGATTCTGCGGGTGGCGCGCACGATTGCTGATCTGGCGGGGTGTGAAACGATCCAGACGGCGCATCTGGCTGAGGCGATTGGCTATCGGCAGTTGGACCGGGGAAAGCCATAGAAACGCCGGTCGAGTTGGCTATTGGTGGAGTCGACCGTTGGTCGACTCGCGCGCGAAGCGCGGCTCTCTGTGGGGTAGATACGAAGAGCGGTCGACTAACAGTCGACCCCACCAAGAGCGGGTTATGGCATCGAACAGTGCAATGCCGCCAAGGCGGGTCATGGCCGCCCAGCGACGCAAGGGACGTCCCCGCGCATCACGCTGCGGAATCAATCCGCCCGCGCCTGGCCAGCAATGCCACCCGACGGCTGACCAGCGCATGCAGCTCCGCCAGCTCCAATGCGCGGTCAGCCGTCATGTTCCCGCCAAACAGCACCCGCGACAACGCCGCCTCGTCGCTGTCGTTCGGGTGCTGCCACCGGTCCCGGTACACCTTCTGGCACACCAGCCAGGCCAGCCGCAGCCCCCCACCGGGCAACGGACGGACCACGCGCTCGTAGACCTGCCAGAACTGGTACTCGGCCCGCAGGTCGATTGCAGGCGCCACGGACAGCGCCTGCCGGGGCCGTCCTGGGCCCCGGATGCCGAACAGCGGGGTTCGCGGGTTGTGCTGTGCCATGCCAACAGGATGGCCCAGCAACATTGTGGGAACCTTGCGTCTTCGCCAGAAAAGCCCTGTTGTTTGCGCAATGCGGGTTTGTAGGCGGGTTTTGGGGGTCAGAGCCCTTTGCGTGCAAAGGGATCTGACCCCCGATCACGGGATGGCTGCGGGGTCGGATCCCTTTGCGCGGCAAAGGGCTCTGACCCCACCTCTCGTTGCCTCAGAACGCCATCGAGGTGCTGAACATCAGCTGCCGGGGGGCGCTGCGCTGCAGGGTCTGGTAATCCCCCGAGAACGACGAGCCGGCGATGGTGGCAGTGCCGATGTTGTGGCGGTTGAACAGGTTGCTCACGTCCAGCCGCAGCTCCAGGCCGGGCACCACGCTGTCCGCACCGAAGCGATAGGCGGCATAGGTGTTGACCTGCCAGAAGGTCGGCACGCGGATGTCGTTCTCGTAGGTGAAAGGCTGGCGCAGGTAGGAGGTGCTGGTGGCACCGAAGCGCCAGTCACCGAAATGCGCCGACAGGTCACTGACCAGCGAGATCTGCGGGTAGCCCGGCTGCGCGTTGCCCTTGATCGGGTACACCGTGTCGCCCACCACGAAATCACTGTCGTAGTAAGAACGGGCCACGGCCACGCCCTGGTAGAACTGCAGGTGGTCGGTCAGGTCGGCGGTGATGCCGAGGTCGGCACCAATCACGTGCATCTTCGGCATCAGCCGCACGGTATTGATCTGAGCGAACTGGGTGCCGATGGCGGCCGACAGCAGGCGATTGCGGATGTCGTTGTAGAACACATCGCCGGTGATCGTCAGCCGGTCGAAGCGGTGCGATGCGCCCACGGTGAGGTTCCAGTTCTTTTCCGGGCGCAGGGTGCCCGCCACGCGGTCGAACTCTTCCTGGTCGGTGATGGTCCATGCCGAGGCGGTGTAGCCGATGTTGCCGCGCTGGGCCACGCGATAGCCATTCATGGTATTGGCCAGGTCGATGAAGGCGTCGGTGGATTCGGTCGGGCTCCAGAACAGCGAGACGTGCGGCAGGAAGTTGCTCTTGGCGCGCAGCGTGCCGTTCACCGGCCGGTCCTTGGCATCACCCAGGCCGCCACCGCTGGTGCGGAAGTCCACGGCCTTGAAGCCGACACCCAGCTTCAGCGTGTCGTTCAACACGATGTCGTCCTGCAGGTAGAACTGGCGCGAGCGGGTCACCCAGCTCGACGCGTTGTCGGTCTTGAACGCGGGGCCATACACATCGAACGGACCGGTGGCCTTCAGCGGCGGGCCCTCGCCCAGCAGCGGCTGCTGGTACCACTCGGTCTTGGCCGCGGCCTTGCTCTTCTCCTGCCAGAAGCCGGCGGTGAACGTGTGCGCGCCGGTCTCGAACTGCAGGTTGAACATGCCACCCAGCCGATTCACACGCGGCGTCTGCACCTGTTCGGAGAACGGTGCGCCGTTTGGCGACGGCACGGTCGGGTCGGTCAGCGTGGCCTGGGTGTGGCTGTTGGCGTTGTACAGCTGCACGTTGCCACTCAGGGCCGGGCTGATCTGGAAGCGATGGTTGATCGAGGACACGCGGTCGCGGGTGGTCTGGCCGGTGTCGTACGGGATCAGTTCGGACAGCTCACCGCAGGTGTAGGCGCCGCAGGACTTGTCCGCATTCTCCGGCGAGGCTACGTACCACGCCCACGCATAATCCGGATAGAAGATGTCGGCCTTCCAGCCCAGCTTGCGGATCATGTCGAAGGAGATGTTGTTGTAACCCCAGACCTTGGCCTTGCTGTCGGACAGGAAGACGGTGAAGTCACCCCAGGCGACATCCTGCTGCAGCTTCAGGTCGCCGCGCAGGAAGTTCTGGGTGCCCTCACCCTGGTACTTGTCGGCCGATACACGCTGCAGGTCGACCAGCACCTTCGGGCCGTGCTCACCGAGCTGGCCGCTCTGCCCGGATACGGTGGTAACCAACGTGTTGTTGCTGCCCACGCCCTGCTTCACGCGCAGGCTGGGCGTGTCCTGCAGATCGCGCAGGCGGTATTCCAGACTGCCGCCGTTGACGCTGCTGGAGAACACGCTGACCGGTGCGCCGCCCGGGCTGACCGTGATCGCGCCGATGCCATCGGGCACGCCCACGTTCACCACGCTGGTGCCGGTGAGCGAGAGGAAACCGTTGTCGTTCAGCGGAACGCCTTCGAAGGTGATGCCCATTTCGTTCATGCGGAAGCCGCGCACGAACAGGCTGGTGGCGGAGATATCCAGACCCAGCCCGTCGGTGGCGGTGTAGCTGGCACCCGGCACCTGCTTGAGCATGGCCAGGCCGTTGTTGCCGGTGACCATCGCGTCGAGGTCTTCGGCCTTGATGATGTAGCGGTTGGGGCCGACCACCTGGGTCGGTGCAACGGCGGCGCCGCGCGGCGTGGCGATCACCTGCAGCGCGTTCAAGGTGGTGGGGGTGTCATGTGCTGCGTCGTGGGTCTCGGCGGCATACGCAGGTGCGGCGATGGCCGTGATGATGGCCAGGGCGAGACGCGTCGTGGGTGGGGTGTTCATGGGCAGATCCAGGGTGCAGGGAGAGAGCGGCGCAGGCGCACGCCCAGCGCGTTGCAGCACCGGTGTCGGCGCCCTGGCTGGCGGTGCGATTGCGTTGAGGGAGTGACAGCGCAGTGCGCGCCGGTCAGCAGCAGAGGAAGACGATCCCCTGCCTCAGGATTCGATGGCGTGATTTCGACGTGCGAAATTCTTGCATCGCAGTGCCGCATCCGCCATTGCACCGTGGTACAGCGCCGATGGCGATGGGGATGGGTGGGCTATACGTGGGTATAGCCCCGGCGTGGTGGAGGCCGACCTTGGTCGGCGCTTGCCGTCTGCGTGTGCCAACCAAGGTTGGCAACCACCTTGGGCGGATGGGGCGTGGTGGGGGCCGACCTTGGTCGGCGCGTGCCGTTTGCGTGTGCCAACCAAGGTTGGCACCTACCGGGGCAGCTGGACGCGCGGTTACTGCAGCACGAAACGCTCAATGGCGCGCGCCACGCCTTCATCGGCATTGCTCGTGGTTTCAAAACGCGCCACCGCCTTCACCGTGTCGATGGCATTGCCCATCGCCACGCTGGTACCGGCGTACTGCAGCATGGTCAGGTCGTTCTCCTGGTCACCGATGGCCATCACGTTGGCGCGGTCGATGCCCAGGTGCTCGGCCAGCTTCTGCAGGCTGGGGCCCTTGCCGGCACGCTGGTCGAACACTTCCAGGAAGAACGGTGCGCTCTTCATTACCGCGAAGCGCTCGGTCAGTTCGCTGGGCAGGCGCGCGATGGCGGCATCCAGCACGTCCGGCGCGTCGATCATCATCAGCTTGATGAAGGACATCGATGGGTCCATGTCTTCCACGCGACGGTAGGAAAGCGGCATCCGCGAGAGATGCGAGTCGGCCACGGTGTAGTAGCTGATGTCCTGGTTGGGCGTATACATGCGCAGGCTGTCCAACGCCTGGAAATGCACGCCCAGTTCGCGGGCCACCTGCTCGCAGAACAGGAAGTCGTCGAAGCTGAGCGGATACTCGACCACGGTTTCGCGCGTGCCGATGCGCTGCACCAGGCCGCCATTGCAGGCGATGCAGTAGTCGTCGTCGCCGGTGATGGCCAGCTCATGCAGGAACGGCGCCAGGCCGGGAACCGGGCGGCCACTGGTCAGCACGATATGCACGCCCAGCGCGCGCGCCTGCGCGATGGCCTGCTTGGCCCGGGCGGTGAGCGTGTGGGTGGGGTCCAGCAGGGTGCCATCCATGTCGATGGCGACCAGTTCGATGGTCGATTGCCTGCGGCCCATGTCCATTGCGTTCAGCTCGTGCGGGGCACGCCAGTTTACCCCTCATGCCCGGTTCACCTCTTTGCCCACGTTGGCCGGGATACTGCGGGAGCCTGTGCGTCCCCCACCGCAGGACGGCCCGCTGACCGCCCTTCCCTGGAGAACCTTGCGACGCATGACCTACCGTGCCCCCGAAACCAATGACAGCGCGCCCCTGGCCCAGCAGATCGAGCAGATGATCGACGAGCTGCCCGGCGACCAGGTGAGCGTCGGTACCCTGCTCAGCGCCCTGGGCGATGAAGGTCTGCTGCTGATCGTGATCCTGCTCTCGGCCATCTTCATCATCCCGGTGTCGATTCCCGGGCTGAGCACCGTGTTCGGCGCCTCGATCCTGCTGATCGGCCTGAGCCGCGTGCGCAACCGCCCGCTGTGGGTGCCGCAGAAGCTGGCGCGCCGCGAGATCGCCACCGACAAGCTGAAGGCCAACCTCGGCCGTGCGCTGAAATGGGTGCACCGCATGGAGCGCCTGTCACAGCCGATGCGGCTGGCGGTGATGGTGCGCTCGAAGAAGATGATGCGCCTGAACAACCTGATGCTGGTGTTCGCGACCCTGTTGCTGATGGCCCCGGCCGGGCCGATTCCCTTCAGCAATACGTTGCCGGCACTGGCGCTGATGTCGTTTGCGATTGGCTTCATCCAGCGCGATGGTGCGGCGGTGGCGGCTGGTTATGGTTTCGTGGTGGCTACGGTGGTGTATTTCGGCGTGCTGCTGGGTGGCGTGGGGTTTGCCGCCGAGTCGGTGTTCAGTGGATTCCGCGCTGCGCCTTCGGAAATGTAGAGCCGAGCCCATGCCCGGCTGCTGTTCGGCCGGTTTCCGGAAACCCCGCGCTGCGCGCGTAAGCCGAGCATGGCTCGGCTCTACACAGGCCAATTCAAAGCAACCGAGCGTGGCTCGACGCTACACAGCTACTTGGCCGACACCCGCCACACCACGTCGCCCACGTCGTCGGCGACCAGCAATGCACCCTCGGCGTCCATGGCCATACCTACCGGCGCGCCCATCAGGGTCTTCTCGTCCTTCGAGGCGAAGCCACTGACCACGGTCTGCGGCCGCCCGGTCGGCTTGCCGTCCTTGAACGGCACGTAGACCACTTCGTAGCCGCTCAGCGGCGTGCGATCCCAGCTGCCGTGCTCGCCGATGAAGGCGCCACCGTGGTACTGCGCCGGCAGCGCCTGCCCGGTGTAGAACAGCAGGCCCAGCGGTGCTACGTGTGAGCCGATGGCGTAGTCGGGCGTGATGGCCTTGGCCACCAGGTCCGGCCGCTGCGGCTGCACGCGCTCGTCCACATGCTGGCCGTAGTAGCTGTAGGGCCAACCGTAGAAGCCATCCTCCTTCACCGAGGTGAGGTAGTCCGGCACCAGGTCGGCACCGATCTCGTCGCGCTCGTTGGCCACGGCCCACAGTTTCCCCGTGCTCGGCTCCCAGTCCAGCCCGGTCGGGTTGCGGATGCCCGATGCAAAGATGCGGCTGCCACGGGTAGCCACGTCCACTTCCAGGACCACCGCACGGCGGTATTCCACGGCCAGGCCATTTTCGGTGATGTTGCTGTTGGAGCCCACGCCCACGTACAGCTTGCTGCCATCACGGCTGGCCAGCAGCTCCTTGGTCCAGTGGTGGTTGATGGTGCTGGGCAGGTCGGTGAACTCGCGGCCCTTGTCGGACATGCGGGTTTCACCTGGTACGTAGTGGTACTGCACGATGTTGCCGGTGTTGGCCACGTACAGCGTGTCGCCGATCAGCTGGATGCCGAACGGCGAATGCAGGCCTTCGATGTACACGTGCTGGGTCCAGGTGTTCGTGCCCGGCGTGCGGCGCAGCAGGGTGACCCGGTTGCCGCCCTTGCCGGCTTTGCCCGAGCGCGCCTTCACCTTGCCGGCGATCCACTGCTTGGGCGTGGTGACCGGTTCTTCGCCGGGGCCATTGCCCTCCACCACCAGCACATCGCCGTTGGGCAGGGTCAACAATCGCCGCGGATGCAGCAGGTTGGCGGCGATGCGTTCGATCTTCAGGCCTTCGGCCACCGTGGGTGACTGGCCCTCGGCCCAACCCACGCCGCGCGGCACCTGCATCGGCGGCATCAGGAAGTTCTTCGGTGCCGGCAGCGGCGGCTTCGCACCGGACTGATCGGTGGGGTGGTACTCGGCCTTGCCGGCACAGGCCGACAGGGTGACGGCCAGCGCCAAGGCGGCCACGGTGGGCAGGATGTACTTAGCCATGACGACCTCCCTGGAGCACCGGCGGCTGCAACGACAGCAGGATCAGGCCCAGTGCGATCAGGGCCACGGTCAACGCCGACAGGATCGTGCCTGGCACCGCCACGGCATACGCATCGCGGCTGTGCACGAAGGCATTCCAGATGGCCAGCACCACTGCGACCAGGTTGAGGAAGAAGTCGATGCGATCGATGCGGGTGGCGGTGCCGTTGCGGCGCCAGACCGCGAACAGGTTGATCAGCCGCGGCACGATGGCGATCAGCAGGCCGAAGGTGATCAGCCAGGCGGCGGCCTTGCCCCACATCACCTCGGCGCTGTTGAGATAGATCGCGTCGAAGATCAGCGCGCCGACGAAGAAGCCGAACGGTATCGGATTCAGCAGGCTGAACAGCGTGGTGCCGAGGCCGCGATGGGCCTGGGCCAGAGGGTTGACCATCATCGTGCTCCGATGCGGAAGGGTGCACGGGCTGTAGTAGCACAGCCGGATGTGAGGGCGCGCGACGATGCCGGGTAGATCCACACCATGCGTCGATACGCGTGCCAACCAAGGTGGGCACCTACCAGATGCGGGCCGCTGCAGTCGTCATTACCCCACGGCATAAGTGTTTGTGACGCAATTTGCACATCTGCAGATTGCGGGTGTGAAGAGGTAGGGGGTTGTTCGTTGTGTCGCGTTTGGCTCGTTGCGATGGGGCAGTTCCGCCCTGCCGTCCTGCCATGCCGATTCACAACAGAAGGATTCGTGTATGAAGCGACACACGCAACGCTCCACGCCACCGCGCTCCGCGCGCCTGGCCTTGGCCACTGCCCTGGTCCTGGGCAGCCTGGCCGTCACCGCCCAGGCCCAGCAGGCCGATCCGCTGGCCGGGCGTCAGTGGCATCTGCTCAACACCGGACAGGCCGTACTGGGCGATACCCTGCCGGTGGCCGGCAACGATCTCAACGTGGATGGCCTGTTCCGCAATGGCATCCGTGGCCAGGGCGTCACCATCGCCATCGTCGATGACGGCCTGCAGATCGCGCACCCGGACCTGGCCGCCAACGTCGCGGCGGTCGCAGGCAAGAACTTCGCCAACCAGAGCAACAACCCTTCACCGTCCAATCCGGACCGCGACAATCACGGCACCATGGTCGGCGGCATCGCCGGTGCGGTGGGCGCCAACAACCTGGGCGTGCGCGGCGTGGCCTCGGCGGCCACCCTGAAGGGCTTCAATTTCCTGGCGTCCAATGCCCAGGGCAATTCGAATTCCAACATCGAGTACTCGTGGTGGGACGGCGCCGAAGTGGCCGACGTGGGCGTCTTCAACAACAGCTGGGGCTCAAGCCCGGGCAACCCCAACCTGCCGTTGGCCTACAGCCAGAACGACATCACCGCCTATGAGCAGGCCATGTCCGGCACCCGTGGCGGGCGCGGTGGCATCTACGTGAAAGCCGCCGGCAACAATCACAACAACGGCGCACGCTCGGATGGCACCGACATCTGCTCGGCAGACACCAAGAACCGCAACACGGGTTGCATTCCGGCAGGCCGGGATCCGCGCAACAACCTGTTCAACGTGATCACCGTTGCCGCCGTGCGCGCCGATGGCGTGCGCTCGTCCTACTCGTCCACCGGCTCGGCGCTGTGGGTATCCGGCTTCGGCGGTGAGAATGGTTGGCAGCGGCAGGTCGTGCCGGGGCAGCTGGCGATCCGCTACGATCCGGCCATCCTCACCACCGATGTCACCGGCTGCGCGCAGGGCAGCAACAAGAACACGAGCCTGCGCAACACCTTGGACGGCGACCAGTCTGCCATCGACAGCACCTGCAACTACACCGGCAAGATGAACGGCACCTCGGCGGCCACGCCGATGGTGTCGGGCGTGGCGGCACTGCTGCTGGAGACCAACCCGAACCTGTCCTACCGCGATGTGAAGTACATCCTGGCCACCACCGCCACCCGCACCGATCCGAACCGGGCAGCGGTGACCCACTCCGACGGCCGCGTGCTGGTGCCGGGCTGGACGGTGAATGCCGCCGGCCGTGCCTACAGCAACTGGTACGGTTTCGGTGTGGTCAACGCGGCACGCGCGGTACAGGTCGCAGAAGACTTCCAGCCGCTGGGTGCACTGGTGGATAGTGGCTGGCGCAACACGACGCGTACCGTGGCCATCGGCAATACCTCGGCGGCCGCTGCACGCCTGACCTTCCAGCTGGCCAATGGCGCGCGCAACATCGAAAGCGTGCAGCTGGGCTTCCGGGTCAATCACAGCAATACCCGCCAGCTGCAGTTCGTGCTGGTCTCGCCCAGTGGCACGCGCAGCGTGGTGCAGCCGGCATTCACCGCGATCGGCTCTGGCCTCAATGGTGTCCAGCGCAACTTCACCAACTGGGACCTGCTGTCCAGCAATGCCTTCCTGGATGAGAACGCCACGGGCACCTGGACACTGGAAGTTACCGACCTGGGGCAGGCCGCGAACGCTGCATCGCGTGGCAACCTCGAATTCTTCAAGATCCGCGTTCTGGGGCACTGATGATGAAGACGACCATTCTGTTGAGCACCCTCGCCCTGGCGGCGATGACCACCACCGCCTGGGCACAGAGTTCGGGCCAGACACCTCCGGCGAAGACCTTGTCGACCGTAGACACACAGCAGTTGAAGGCGGAGGCCACTGGCCGTTCGTTCAATGTGGGCGGCTCGCGCTTCCAGCTGGCGCCGTCGGCAACCGTGCAGCAGGCCAGCGGCGGTCAGTTCCGGATCACCACCGGGGCTGATGCCAGCGCTGCGGCCGTCGGCACCCGCAGCAAGCGGTCCACCGATGCGTCTACCGGTGTGGCCGCACGTGCGGATGCCGGTGCCAGCAAGTTTGCGGCCGCTGTCTCCAACGATGGCGCGCCGGTGGTGGCGACCTCGCGGGTCAAGGTGTTCTTCACCGATGCGGCCTCGGCCCAGCGTGCGGCCACCGCCACCGGCGGCACCGTGGTGAAGGTGTCCAAGGCCTCGGGCCGCGCCATTGTGGAGTACCCGTCGGTGAACGCGGCGCTGGATGCGACCACCAAGCTGCTGTCGACCGCCGGCATCAAGGCGGCCGAGCCGGACGTGGTGCAGTGGGAAGAAACCAAGTAAGGCGTTGAGTGGTGCCCCCGGTCGGTTGGCTCTCCTGGCCGGCCGGGGGATTGGTGTGTGGGGGTGTGCCGACCAACGGTCGGCACCCACCAGATTCATTCACCGCGTGTCGACCAAGGTCGACAGCTACCGGGGCAGCGGGCGCAACGAACGGTTGGTATCAGTCGGGCATGGCCCGGGACTACCGGGCAGCGAGCGTGTCGCTTTGCTTGAGGTGGCAGCTGGCCAGTGCGTCGTTGCCGGCGGCTGGATGGGCCGGCTCCAGCAGCAGGCGCTGCACGTCGGAGAACAGCTTGTCCACCGGCATGCCATAGGGCGCGAACAGGCGCAGGCGGCCTTGGCGGTCGAATACGTAACCGCCCGCGATGTGGCTCATGGTGTAGGTCTCCGGCACCTGGCCAGGTTCCTTTTCATAGAACGCCTTGAAGTCGCTGGCCATCGCGGCCAGTTGTGCTTCGTTGCCGACCAGTGCGATCGCCTTGGGATCGAACGCTTCCACATAGGTGCGGGCGACTTCGGGCGTGTCGCGTGCGGGATCGACGCTGACGAACACCACCTGCAGCTGGTCGGCATCCTTGCCCATCAGGTGCTTGACCTGGCTGAGCTCGACCATGGTGGTCGGGCAGACATCCGGGCAACTGGTGAAACCGAAGAACAGATAGGTCACCTGCCCCTGCAGGTCCTTCGGGCCGCGCAGGGTGCCGTGGCTGTCGGGCATCGACCACTGCTGGCCGAGCTCTTCGCAGGCGATGTCCTTGGAATAGAAGTCCATGCGCGACTGCGCGCTGCAACCGGCCAGCAGGCCGATGGCCAGGCCTGCCAGCAGCGGCAGGCGGAAACGGGGAGAGAACAACGAACGGACAACAGCAGCAGGACGCTTCACGGGGTACCACCAACGCAGACGCGGGCGGGGTCTCGGTCAGGCCTGCCCTTGGGGGGAAAGAGGACGGAGGTGCCGGGGTGATCGCGCGGTCCATGCCGATCACCCCGGCCACGGTCAGTTGATCATCATGTGGTAGTGCATGCTCCAGATGATCCACACCGACAGCGCGACGATGATGAACAGGATCACCAGGGTGAACACGAAGCTGGCCAGGTTCCAGCCGCCTTCGGACTTGCGGTCCATGTGCAGGAAATAGACCAGCTGCACCAGGATCTGCGCCACCGCGAAGCCGACCAGCAGGAACAGCGTGAGCGGCCGCGACAGCACCGGATTCATCACCAGTGCGAACGGCACCACGGTCAGCAGCGCGCACAGCACGAAGCCGATCAGGTAGGACTTGGTGGAACCGTGCGCATTGCCGGCGCGCGAGGTTTCGACGTGGGCCATGTCAGAAGGCTCCGATCAGGTAGACGAAGGTGAAGACGCAGATCCACACCAGGTCCAGGAAGTGCCAGAACAGGCTCAGGCACGACACGCGGGTGATGTTGGTCGGGGTCAGGCCGCGGCTGTAGACCTGGTGCATGACCACCGCCATCCAGATCAGGCCGCTGGCCACGTGCAGGCCGTGGGTGGCGACCAGTGCGAAGAACGCCGACAGGTAGGCACTGGTGCTGGGGCCTGCGCCTTCATGGATCAGGTGCGAGAACTCGTAGATCTCCATGCCGATGAACGAGGCACCGAGCACGAAGGTCACGCCCAGCCAGCGCAGCACCGCCGAGGTATCGTGGCGGTGCATCGCCAGTACGGCCTGGCCGTAGGTGATGCTGGAAACCAGCAGCAGGAAGGTCTCGGCCATCACGAACGGCAGCGAGAACAGGTCCTTGCCGGTTGGGCCGCCGGCGTAGGCGGTGCTGAGCACCGCGTACGAGGCGAACAGCGAACCGAACAGCACCAGATCGGACATGAGGTAGACCCACATGCCGAACACCTTCATGCCGCCCTGTTCGTGGCCGTGGTCGTGTTCGTGGTGGTCCTCGTGCGCCTGCGTGTCGCTGGCCAGCTCCGGGCGGGTCAACAGGTTCATGCGCGTACCTCCTTCAGCTTGGCAAGGCTGGCCGCTTCGGTGCGCGCCACCTCTTCGGAACTGACGTAGTAGTCCACGTCCTCGTCGTAGGACCGCACGATCAGGGTCACGATCATCGCGATGAAGCTGGCCGCGGCCATCCACCAGATGTGCCAGACCAGGGCGAAGCACAGCACCAGAATCCAGATGTTGAGGATCAGCGGCACGCCGGTGTTCTTCGGCATGTGGATCGGTGCGTACTTCTTCGGCGGCGGCGGCAGGCCACGCTTCTTCGCTTCGTGGAAGGCGTCCAGCTCATCGGCCTTGGGCACCACGGCGAAGTTGTAGAACGGCGGCGGCGACGGCGTGGCCCATTCCAGCGTGCGTGCGTTCCACGGGTCGCCGGTCAGGTCCAGGTTGCGCTTGCGGTCGCGCACGCTCACGTAGATCTGCACCAGCATCAGGATGATGCCCGCGAACACGAACAGTGCACCGATGAAGGCGGCGATCAGGTACGGCGTCCACGCCGGGTTGTCGTACTGGTTCATGCGGCGGGTCATGCCCATGAAGCCGAGCATGTACAGCGGCATGAAGGCCAGGTAGAAACCGATCACCCAGCAGGCGAACGACCACTTGCCCAGGCGCTCGTTGAGGGTGAAGCCGAACACCTTCGGGAACCAGTAGGCGAAGCCGGCCAGGTAGCCGAACAGCGCGCCGCCGATGATGGTGTTATGGAAGTGCGCGACCAGGAACAGGCTGTTGTGCAGCAGGAAGTCCGCGCCCGGGATGGCCAGCAGCACGCCGGTCATGCCGCCGATGGTGAAGGTGACCAGGAAGGCGATCGTCCACAGCATCGGCACGCTGAACTCCACGCGGCCGCCATACATGGTGAACAGCCAGGTGAAGATCTTCACGCCGGTGGGGATGGCGATGATCATCGTCATGATGCCGAAGAAGGCATTGACGCTGGCACCGGAGCCCATGGTGAAGAAGTGGTGCAGCCAGACGATGAACGACAGGATGCCGATTGCCAGCGTGGCGCCGACCATCGACTTGTAGCCGAACAGTTTCTTGCGCGCGAACGTGGCGGTCACTTCAGAGAAGATGCCGAACGCCGGCAGCACCAGGATGTACACCTCCGGGTGGCCCCAGGCCCACACCAGGTTCACGTACATCATCGGGTTGCCACCCAACGTGTTGGTGTAGAAGTTGAAGTCCAGGTAGCGGTCCAGGGTGAGCGCACCCAGGGCTACGGTCAGGATCGGGAAGGCGGCGATGATGATCACGCTGGTGACCAGCACGGTCCAGGTGAACACCGGCATCTTCATCAGGGTCATGCCCGGCGCACGCATGCGCAGGATGGTGATGAACAGGTTGACGCCGGTCAGCAATGTGCCGATGCCGGACGCCTGCAACGCCCAAATGTAGTAATCGACACCCACTCCTGGACTGAACTCGATGCCCGACAGCGGCGGATAGGCGACCCAGCCGGTCATGGCGAATTCGCCAACACCCAGCGAGATCATCATCAGCGCAGCGCCGACCACGAAGATCCAGAAGCTGAAGGCGTTGAGGAACGGGAACGCCATGTCGCGCGCGCCGATCTGCAGCGGCACGATGATGTTCATCAGGCCGACCACGAACGGGGTGGCCACGAAGAAGATCATGATCACGCCGTGCGCGGTGAAGATCTGGTCGTAGTGCTCCGGTGGCAGGAAGCCATCACTGCCCGGGCCAGCCGCCGCCAGCTGCGCGCGCATCATCAGCGCATCGGCAAAGCCACGCACCAGCATGACCAGCGCCACCACCACGTACATGATGCCGATCTTCTTGTGGTCCACGGTGGTGAACCAGTCACGCCACAGCGGCGCCCACAGCTTGAAGTACGTCACCGCGCCAAGCAGCGCGAGGCCACCCAGCACCATGGCCGCCAATGTGACCACGACGATCGGCTCGTGCAGCGGCACGGCCTCCCACGTCAATTTACCCAACATGTTCGTTACTCCTGGGAAACCTGGGCACCGCCGGCAGCGCCCGCCGGGGTCGCAGCAGCGGTGTTCTCACCAACGCCGATGAACTGGTCGATGACCTTCTTGAACAGCAGTGGTTCAACACTGGAGAAGTGCTGTACCGGTGCGTTCTTCGACGGCGCGGCCAGCGCCTTGAACTGGTTGAAATCCAGCGCCTGCGGCGCACTGCGCACCTCGGCCACCCAGCGCTCGAAGTCTTCGTTGCTGCTGGCGGTGGCGATGAACTTCATGTTCGAGAAGCCATGCCCGCTGTAGTTGCCCGACATGCCGCGGAACTGGCCGGGCTCGTTGGCGATCAGGTGCAGCTGCGTGCGCATGCCGGCCATCGCATAGATCTGCCCACCCAGCTGCGGGATGAAAAAGGTATTCATCGTCGAGTTGGAGGTGATGTTGAACGCCAGCGGGCGGTTGGCCGGGAAGTTGAGCTGGTTGACCGTGGCGATGCCCAGGTCCGGGTACACGAACACCCACTTCCAGTCGGTGGCGATCACGTCCACGTGCAGCGGCTCACCGGCCACGTCCAGCGGCTTGTACGGGTCCAGCTCGTGGGTCGACTTCCACACGATCACCGCCAGCACCGCGATGATGATCAGCGGCACGCCCCAGACCACGATCTCCACCTTGGTGGAGTGTGACCAGTCAGGCATGTATTTCGCTTTGGTATTGCCGGCGCGGTAGCGCCAGGCGAACACGAAGGTCAGCACGATGGCTGGTATCACCACGATCAGCATCAGGCCGATGCAGATCAGGATCAGGTCGCGCTGGGCGAGCCCGACCATGCCCTTCGAATCCAGCAGCACCCAGTCACAGCCCGACAGGCCGACGCAGGCCAGGGCGACCAGCGCCAGGCGGATGCGGTTCCAGCAGATATTCATTGGAGGTCAACCCTGTTGAAGAAGCGCGCTTGACCGGCTCGCCTGCGCGCAGCGCCCGGGCGTGGAGCGGCTACACTGTGGGTACGAGGTCGCCTACAAGCAGGCGAACCACTCCAATCAAGCCCATACAAGATACAGCATTGTATGGACTTGTGCATCTGCACGTATGGAAAAAACTGACCGATGACGCCACCTGCCGCCGGCCGCCGCCTGAAACACCCCAATCGCACCTGGGTTCGCCCCTTCCGCGAAGGCGCCGGCCCGCTGTACCTGCAGATTGCCCAGCAGGTGCGCGAGGCGGTGGATGACGGCGTGCTGCGCCCGGGCGACCGGCTGCCGCCGCAGCGCGACCTGGCCCAGCAGGTCGGCGTGGACCTGACCACGGTCACCCGTGCCTTCGCCGAGCTGCGCCAGGCCGGCCTGCTCGACGCCCAGGGCGCCGGTGGCACCTTCATAGCGCTGTCGGCCGGCAACCGCAGCACCTCGGTCGACCTGAGCATGAACATCCCGCCGCTGCTGGGCAGCGCGCCGTTCGCGCAGGGCATGGAGACCGGCTTCCAGCACGTCGGCCAGCAGCTGGGCCAGGGCGAATTGATGAGCTACCACGTCGGCGCCGGCACCCGCGAGGACCGCGCCGCCGCAGTGCAGTGGCTGGCGCCGATGCTGGGCACGGTGGGTGCCGACCAGGTGGTGATCTGCCCCGGCGCGCAGACCGCGCTGTGCGCGCTGATCCTGGCCCGCACCCAGCCGGGCGAGCTGATCGCCGCCGAGCAGCTGACCTACCCGGGCCTGCTGGCTGCCGCGCGCGTGCTGCAGCGGGGCGTGGTGCCAGTGGCGATGGACGCCGAAGGCATGCTGCCTGAAGCGCTGGAAGAGGCCTGCCAGCTGCGTCGCCCGCGCCTGCTGTACCTGGTGCCGACCATCCAGAACCCGACGACGGCGACGATGTCGGCACAGCGCCGGCAGGCCCTGCTGACGATCGCGAAGCGCCACGATCTGACCGTGATCGAAGACGATCCCTACTGGTTGCTGGCCGGTGACGCCGCACCGCCGCTGGCCGCCCACCGCGATGCCGGCTGCCCGGTCTATTACATCTCCACCCTGTCCAAGTGCCTGGCCCCGGGCATGCGCACGGCCTATCTGGTGGTGCCGGCCGGCGAGCCGATGGAACCGGTGCTGGACGCCCTGCGCGCGATCGCCCTGATGCCGACCCAGTCGATGGTGGCGGTGGCCTCGCAGTGGATCCGCAGCGGCTTGGCACGGGACATGGTTCAGCGCTTCCAGCAGGAGCTGCGCGAGCGTCAGGCCATTGCCGCCCGTTATCTGCCGGCCCGTGCCCAGGCGCATCCGGCCGGCCTGCATGTGTGGCTGCCGCTGCCGCCGCGGCTGGACCAGTACCGGTTGATCCAGGCCGCACAGGAACAGGGGCTGGGCATTGCCAGCTCCGACGCCTTCAGCGTGGAAGAGCCGCCACCGGGCAATGCGATCCGCCTGTCGTTGGGCGGCGCGGTCGACCAGGGCGCGCTGGCAGGGGCGCTGGCCAAGCTGAACGAGATCCTGTCCGAGGCCCCCGAGGCACGTCACAACGCCATCGTCTGAACGGGGTGCATGGCGCTTTATCCATACAAGATGATATTTTGTATGCAATGTATGGATGAAGGGACGTGCATCGATGCGCGCCGAGAAACCGAAATTCCACCTGGTGATGGCCGGGTGCGGCGGCTTTGTGGTGCTGATGCTGGCCGCGCTGGCCTGGGTCTGCCTGCAGCCGCAGACCGTGGACGTAGAGGCCGCCGAACGCCACGCCATCGAGCAATGCGTGCAGCGCAGCGAGGATCCGTCGCGTAGCGAGATCCAGCGCCGCGCCCAGGCCGATTCCTGCCGCGAGATGCGCAAGCAGTACGTGCACAAGTTCGGCCGGGAAGATTCCTGATGGGCGCAGCCGCGCCGCGTCGCCGCTGGCTGCTGCCGACGATGATCGCCCTCGCCTGCCTGTTCATGGCCGGCGTCGCGGCTGCGCTGTGGCAGTACTTCGGCTACAGCGCGCAGTCCACCTTCACCGAACAGGCCATCGTCTTCGACGATTCTCAGCTGCGCCTGCCGGCCGACCTGGCCGGTGATACCGGCCGCATCCGCGTGGTGCATTTCTGGGACCCGGCCTGCGGCGTGTGCAACCGCGAGACCGGTGCGCACCTGAGCTACCTGATCAGCATGTACCGCCGCGGCGGCATCGACTTCTATGCGATCCGCCGCCCGGGTACCCAGGGCGAGCTGCCCGAGCCGCTGAGCAACAAGGTGATCAACCTGCCGACCATCGACGGCATCGAACACATCCCGGCCAGCCCCGCTGTCGCGATCTGGGATCGCCAGGGCCACCTCGCCTACGCCGGCCCTTACAGCATCGGCATGGTCTGCAACTCGGCCAACAGCTTCGTCGAACCATTGCTGGACAGACTGGTACGCGGCGAGACCGTGCGCCCGAAAGGACTGCTTGCCGTGGGCTGCTACTGCCCGTGGCAGGCCAAGCGCTGAGGACGCGCAATGACATCACTGACACTGTCCGGCGTGGCCGCCGCAAACAACAACGGCGGTCACCTGTCCGAACCGACCGATGGTTATGGACAGGCTCCCGCCGTTGGAAGCAACGATACGCCCCGACATGCTCCGTACATGCCGCGACCGGATGTCGCAGCACGCGAATGGGTGCAGGACGTGCTCGCGCACAACGGGCCGATCTACCTGCGCATCGTCAATTCGCTGGAACGCACAGTGCGCCGCGGTAGTCTCGCACCGGGCCAGCGCCTGCCTTCGCAGCGCGCGTTGGCGCAGCAGCTCGGCATCGACCTGACCACGGTGACGCGGGCCTTTGATGAAGCGCGCAAGCGCGGCCTGATCGAAGCGCGTGGACCGCAGGGCAGTTTCATCGCACCACCCAAGGCCGGTTTCGACCAGGTGGTGGACCTGAGCATGAACGTGCCGCCGGTGCCCGACGCCGATGCGCTGGCCGAAACGCTGCGGCGTGGCGCGGCCGCCGTACTCGCACGCAGCAACGCACCGAACCTGATGACCTATCACCTGGGCGGTGGCAACCCCACCGACCGCCACGCAGCGGCGCGCTGGCTGCAGCCGATGCTGGGCGCGGTGGACGATGCCTGCCTGCTGCTGACCGAGGGTGCACAGGTGGCGCTGGCGTCGATCCTGGTCAGCCAGGGACGCGACGACGACGCGATCCTGTGCGATGCGCTGGTCTATCCGGGCCTGCTGCAGGCGGCCGCCGCACTCGGTCGGCGCTTGCTGCCGGTGGACAGCGACGAGCACGGTATGTGCCCCGAGGCTCTGGTGCGGTTGGCACGCGAAAGCGGTGCGCGCCTGGTCTATCTCAATCCCACCTGCCAGAACCCGACCGCACTGACCCTGCCGCTGCAGCGGCGCGAAGCGCTGGCGCGTGTGCTGGAAAGCGAAGGCCTGCTGGCGATCGAAGATGATCCGTACTGGCACCTCTCCGAGGTTGCACCGACACCGCTGGCGGCGCTGGCGCCGCGTCATGTGTTCTACGTGGCGACGCTGTCGAAGGTGATCAGCCCCGGCCTGCGCACCGCCTTCGTGCGCTGCCCAAGCGCCGTGCATGCCGAGGCGATGACGGCTGCGTTGCGGGCAACGCGGTTGATGGGCCATCCGCTGGTCTCGGCGCTGGCCAGCCAGCTGCTGCTGGATGGTTCGGCGCAGTCACTGCTGGCGCAGGTGCGCACCGAGGCGCGCGAACGCGTGCGCCTGGCGCGATATCTGCTTGCGCCTTCGCTGCTGCAGCGCGCGGAAGGGCTGCATGCCTGGTGCCGGATACCGGCACCGTGGACCGATGCCACCCTGGTGCGTACCGCACAGCTGCAGGGGCTGGCGATCGCGCCGTCATCGGCGTTCTGTCCGCCGGGGGTATTGCATCAGAGCGGTGTGCGGCTGTCGCTGGGACTGGCGGCGGACCGCCGGCAGCTGGAGAGTGCGTTGCGGAGAATCGACCGGTTGTTGTTGTCGGATGCGTTGCCGGCGATCGAGCGGTAGGCGCAAGGAAGTGCCAACCAAGGTTGGCACCTACCAGAGCAGGGTCAGGCCAGAGCGGAGAGGGCCTGCACGAGCGCATCCATCTGCTCCGGACGGGTGAACACCGACGGTGTCACCCGCACGCACGCGCCGGACTCCAACCCGTCGCGATGGGTGGTGAACACGCGATGCTCATCCAGCAGGCGCTTCTGCAACGCGATGTTGTCGGCCACGCTGGTGCGCCCGCGCAGGCGGAAGCTGGCCAATGCACTGGCCAACGCCGGATCCGGTGACGACAGCACCTCGATATGCACCATCTGCCGCGCCGCCACCGTCCAACGCTCACGCAGGTAGCGCAGCCGCGCCTGCTTGTTCGCTGCGCCGATGCGCTGATGCAGCGCGATGGCCTCCGGCAGCGCCAGATAGGCCGCGAAGTTGACCGTGCCGGTGTGTACGCGACTGCCCACGCGGCCGTCGTCGGTCTCACCCATGTACGAATCCAGGTCGGCCACGCGTCCTTTGCGCACGTACATCGCGCCCACGCCCACCGGTGCGCCGATCCACTTGTGCAGGTTGATGCCAACGAAATCGGCCTTCAGGTCCGGCACCGCGTAGTCGATCTGGCCAAAGCCATGTGCAGCATCGACAATCACATCGATGCCGCGCGCCCGCGCACGCTCGGCGAGCTCGGCCACCGGCAGCACCAGCCCATGGCGGTGGCTGACCTGGGTCAGCAGTACCAGTTTCAGGCGCGGCAGGCGCGCGAACGCCTCATCGTAGGCCTGCAGGATCTGCTCATGGGTGGGCACCACCGGCAGTGCGATGCGCTCGACCTGCACGCCACGACGCTGCTGCAGCCAGCGCATCGCGTTGATCATGCTGTCGTAGTCGACGTCGGCGTACAGCACCTGGTCGCCTGCAGCCAGCCGGTTGTAGCCGCCGATCAGCGCGAGCATGGCTTCGGTGGCGCCACGGGTCAGCGCGATCTCGTCGGCGCCGACGCCAAGCATGTCGGCCACCTGCCGATGCACGGCCATGTACTGCGCCGGGAACGCGTGGCGACCGTACCAAGCATTGCCCCGGTTCACTTCGGCGGTATGCCGCTGGTAGCTGGCCAGGGTCTGCTTGCCCATCGCGCCCCAGTAGCCGTTCTCCAGGTGGTTCACTTCGTCGGTGATGTCGAAGTGACTGGCCACGGCGGCCCAGTAGCCTTCATCGCGGGCCAGCATGTCCGGCGCCACGGTCGTTGCGGGAATCTGCATGGGTGCAGCGTAACGCGCGGCAGCCGTGGCGGGCAGTGAAGACAGTGCGGCTGCGGCGGGCAGCAAGGTGCCGGCACGCAGCAGGGAGCGGCGGGTACGGTCCATCAGAAGCTCAGCCGGTACTGCGCGTACAGGTTGGCACCGTCGGTGTCGTACGGCGCATTGCGCGAGTAGACCAGGCCGCGGCTGGCCTGGAAGACCGCCTCATCCGGATAGCGGTCCAGCACGTTGTCTGCTCCGACGCGCAGGCTGTGGTGTTCATTGATGCGATAGCCCACGGCAAGGTCGAGGAAGTTCATCGCGCCGAAGCGCTGGTAGATATCGCCCACCGCATTGCCGCTGGCGTCGGTCCAGGCACCGTAGTAGCGCATGCGCGCCATCAACGACCAGGCGCCGACATCCCAGCTGCCGGTCAGGCTGCCCTTGTGCTCGGGCAGGCGGTCTTCGAACAGCACGCGCTGGGTTTCGTTGGTGGCCACCGAAGTGCTGCCGTTGTCCACGCGGGTGCGGTTGTAGTTGTAGGCCAGGGTCAGCGTCATACGGCCGGCACCGAGATCGCGCAGGTAGTTGCCGACCACGTCCACGCCGGTGGTGGTGGTATCGAAGTCATTGGTGAAGTAGTTCACCGAGGTATAGCCCAGCGGATTGGGAGTACCGGCCGGAATGGCGAAGCTGGCCGACTGGCTGAAGCGGTCGGTGAGCTTGATCTGGTAGACGTCCACCGAACCGGACAGGCCCAGGTCGGTGCGCCAGGTCAGGCCCAGCGACGCGGTGCGCGATTCCTCCGGCTTCAGCGGCCTGGCACCGAGCAGCTGCGCCAGCGGATCGTTCGGCGACAGACGACCACTGGTGAAGATCTGCAGCGTGCGCGTATCCAGGCCCTGGGTGGTGCTGGTGGTGTTGAGCTGCGCGGGTGTCGGCGCACGGAAGCCGGTGGACACCGTGCCACGCAGGGCCAGATCCGGGGTGATTGCGAAACGTGCCGAGAGCTTGCCGTCCAGCGTGCTGCCGAAACTGGAGAAGTCTTCATAGCGGCTGGCCGCACCGATACTCCAGCGCTCGCCCAGCGGCACTTCCATATCCACGTAGGCGGCCTTGCTGCGCTGGCTCCACTGCCCGGCCTGGCTGGCAGAGAAGCCCGGCGCGCCGTTGGAATTGGCCTCCAGGCCTGTCGCTGCGCCCGGGCCCACCGCGTACGAGGCCGGATCACCGGCACGCACCTGGTAGGTCTCCTGGCGGAACTCACCACCGAAGGCGACGTTGATCGGCTTGGACAGCCCGCCCACGTCCCACTCGTAGTTGAAGTCGGCGTTGGCGTTCTTCTCGGTCTGGGTCAGGCGGCCGAGATCGAATGCGGTCGGGCTGGCCGGGCCGAGCGAGGCGTTGATGGAGTTCTTCAGGCTGTAGTCGATCGCGTTGCGCCCGTACGAGGCGCTGACATCCCAGCGCAGCTTGGGCGTGATCTCGCCACGCAGGCCACCGACCAGCTGCAGGTCGTTCTGGACGTTGCCGTACTGCGGGCTGAAGCCCACCGGATAGATCGAACGCAGGTTCCAGCCGGGGAAGATCGCCGTGGTGCGGTAGGCACCGGTGGTGGTGTCCGGGTTGCGCCAGTTGAAATCGCTGACACCATCGCTGTGGCTGTACAGGCCGAACGCGTACAGCTCAAGCATATCGCTGGCGTTGGCCTTCACGTTGAAGCCGACGCGGCGGCTTTCCAGTTCCGGTTGGCCCCAGCGCTGTACCGGGTTGGGCACGTCCAGCTCCGGATGTGCAGCCTGGAAGGCGATCGCATCCGGGCGCTGGCGGGTGCGCGAGGTGGCGTCGGAGTTGGACGATTCGGCGAACAGCACCAGGCTGCCGTAGTCACCCAGCGACCAGCCGGTGCGTGCACTGAAGTCGCGCGAGGCACCATCGCCCTGTGCGTACTGCGAGTAGCCGGCAGTAATCTCGGTACCGGGGCCATCTTCGAGAATGATGTTGATGACACCGGCGATGGCATCCGAACCGTACTGCGCCGAGGCACCATCGCGCAGCACTTCGATGCGCTTGATCGCACTGGTCGGAATCTGTGCCAGGTCAGCCGCCTGCGCGCCACGGTTGCCGAGCAGCGCGCTGCGGTGGAAGCGGCGACCGTTGACCAGCACCAGCGTCTGGTCCGGCGACAGGCCACGCAGCGTGGCCGGGCGTACGAACACCTGGCCATCCGCCATCGGCAGGCGCTGCACCACGAACGACGGCACCAGCTGCGCCAGCACGTCCTTCAGATCGGTCGACTCGACGGACTTGATGTCTTCCTTGGTGAACACGTCCACCGGCGCCAGCGTTTCGAACTGGGTGCGGTTGGAGGCGCGGGTGCCGGTGACCAGCATCGCGTCGAGCTGGGTGGGCGCCGCACGGCTGCTGCCCGCGGCATCAACCGCATCGGCCTCCGCTGCGATCGCGCCTCCTGCGCTGGCCATGGAAAGGGCAAGGAGGATGGAACGCGAAAGCTTCGAACGATGCACGGCAGGGCTCCGGGAGGACGCGACGGGGCCAGCACCTGTGCGGACACAACAGGCCTGGACAAGGCGCGCAGTCTCGGCGCGATGTGTGAAGGAGCCATGACGTCAGTACGACAGCTTGATGCCGCACGGGCGCACGCGCAGGCAGTGGACGCGGCGCTGCGGCTCTTTGGCCTGTCCCTGCGCTAGTGGCCGCCGGGCATGGCCCGGCGCTACAGTGGTTGCGTCCACGGAGGTTCGATCATGCGCCTGCTTCACCTCACCCTGCCGGTATCCGACGTCGCCACCGTCGCCGCGTATTTCCACGACGTGCTGCAGCAGCGCGTGGTCGGCAATCATGTGCACATCGGCTGGAGCACGATCGAACTGCAGCCGGCCGGTGATCATCCGGTCGGTGGCGTGCACCTGGCCTTCAACGTACCGGACAACCGCTTCAGCGAGGCGATGACCTGGCTGCGTGAGCGCACGCCGCTGCAACGCAATCCGGTGGGACTGGACTACTTCGCGCTGGAGAGCAGCTGGCAGTCGCAGTCGGTGTACTTCACTGGCCCTGACGGCCTGATCCTGGAACTGATCGGCCGCCGCCGCTTGCCGGTCAGCGCGCGCGAAGGCGCGTTCCATGGCAGCGAGCTGACCTGCCTGAGCGAAGTCGGCCTGCCCAGCCACGACGTCGACGCCGTGCGGGCACAATCACAACAGCGTTTCGGTCTGCAACCGATCAGCACGGCTTCCCCGCAGTTCGCGCCGATGGGCGACGACGAGGGCCTGCTGATCGTGGTCGCCGCCGATCGCCGCTGGTTCCCCGAACAGAAGGACCTGCCCAATGCGCAGGGGCTGTTGCTGCAGGTTGGCGATGTGGCCGGCCCGGGTGTTGTGGAAGACGTTGCATTGGGTTGGCGCGTGCAGGGAAGCGCTTAAGCTGTTCAGACTGAGCCACATCAGTCAGGCCCGACAAAGCCGCCTCCTTGCTGCCACCCTACAGAATCCCGGTGGGGAGCCGCTATCAACCATGATTTACCCGAGCCGACAAGAAGGATGACTCGCAGCATGCCCAGGAAGGACCGTGCGCTCGAACTCAAGATCGAGAATCTGCTGGTGGACCCAAAGCTCACGGAGCTCTGTGAGGTACTGCGTACCGGCGATGACATTCTCGATCTGATTGCCCTTCCCGAGAACGGCCACTCACGCATTCTCGCGTGGATGTTTGATCCTCGCGAAGGCCATGGACAGGGCGACCAGATCCTCAGGGATCTGTTGCTCGCCGCCTGGCAGATGGCACAGGCGGAGCATTGCGGGTTACGAAAGAACGGACGGACTGCAGCATTCTTTGGCAAATGGTCCCCATCGAAGCTCCGCACGACCAGCTTTGGCTCTGCATTCACGCTCCGCGAGGTGATCGTCAATTCAAAGGACAGAATTGATCTGGCGGTGTTTGTTCCTGACCAGAGTTTTGTAGTCCTGATCGAGAACAAGGCGGGAAGCACGCATACGGGGAACCAGCTGGAGCGGTACTACAATGGCTGGGCCGAGGTCACGAAGAAGAATCCGAAGCTACGGAGATTCGATCCCGTATTCCTTGCGCTTGACCGAAATTTCGATCCTGATGAAAGCCAGATTCACCCAATGAGCCACCAATGGCTTCACCTGGGGTACGAATGGCTGCGCAACTCTGCAGATCGCGCGGATGTCGATCTGGAGCGCGGGAACGCCGCCGCTCGCCTCGTCGTCAATTACTGCAATCGCCAGACCGACCTCTGGAAGAGTGCCACTGTTCGCAGAGCCGAGGCGCTCGCGGGGGATCTCAACAATCAGCATGGCGAAGCTCTCCACCACCTCCTGGGTGCCAAGGGGAACATGCACAGCCGTTGGATGACGGAAAGAAGAGACACGTTGGCTCTGCGATTCATGCTGCAGAATCGCGACGCTGTAGCGATGCTCAGGCAGATGCGCGGAACCGCACTTCTGCAGCAGCGAATCCTCGACAGGAACATCGCGACTCTGCAGTCCAAGCACTTCTACTCCTCGCGACAGAAGCTACTGGTGTCCATACCCGGTTGGGAAAAGTACACGCACAGTGTCACCGATGAAACGGGGAGCTACGACTATGAGGCTGTCTATCTGAGAATACGTGCGGTCGATGATGAGAAGCTGAAGTACCGGATCAGCTTGATGTGGGAAGGCCGTCATGCACCTTCGCCATCGTTGGCCCTGGAGGCACGAAAGCGCCTTCAGCGATTCCACAAGAAATTCGGAACCTACAGGACAGCGAACTATCGCCACGTTCTCCTGGAGGACAATCTCAGTATCGAGAAGACCGCCGAGAAAGTGGAAGCACTTCTCAATGAACTCGGCCCGATTGGCTCCGCAGAAGTCGCTCCCTGAGTCCCGCTTCAGACTGCAGTATCAGTCTCAATGCCCTGCTTCAACCTGCGCATGCAGCGCCTGCAGCTGCGCGGCGGTCTGGTTGAACACCTGCAGATCGGCATCCACCAGGGCCGCCCAGTCAGGCGCGTGCCCCAGCAGTTGCGCCACCTGCTCGTTCGGTGCGCGGTCGAAGCCCTCGCCAAGCACGGCAAGATAGCGCTCACGGAACCCATCGGGGTCGCGCTGGTCCTGCACGTACAGCTGCACCGCCAGCAGCCCCGCATACAGATAATTCACCAGATAGTTCGGGTCTTCATACATCAGGCGCTTGGCGATCCAGCTGTTGCGCAGCTGCGGATAGCGCTCCGGTTGCTGGCCGAAGCGCGCCAGCACCTGGCCGGTCAGCGCATCCAGATCGTCGGCGGTACCCAACGTGCCTGCGGCAACGCCGCGATAGATCGACTGCTCCAGCTGCGCTTCCTCGGAAGAGGTGAACAGCTGCAGCACCATGTCGTCCAGCAGTGACTTCAGATAATAAGCTTTGGCACGCGGATCCTGTGCCTGCTGGTAAAGCTGGTCGCGGAAGCGCAGCTCGTTGTAGATCGCGAACGCCTCGGTCAGCCACTGGCTGCCATTGCGCTGCAGCGGCGACGCATGACCGCGCTGCATCCATTCACCATGCACGGCATGACCGGCTTCATGTGCGATCTCGACATCGCTTTCCAGATCACCGCTACGCACGCCAACGAACAACATCGCCGGCACACCGGGAGCGCTCACCGAGAACGCGTCCTGGCTGCGGTCACCGCGTTCGGTGGCCAGATCCATACGCTGGTTGGCCGGATCGAGCAGCGCGCGCAGTTCGGCGACGTACGCAGGCCCCAGATGCTGCATGGCATCGGCGGCGTTGTCGCGCAGCTGCGCCAGCGTCAGCACCGGTGGCGTATAGCCGGCATCGGGCAGCGTGGTGTCCCAGATCTGCGGCGCGTCGATGCCGGATCGCGCAGCGTGGTGCAGCAGCATGTCCTGATAGGCGCGGCGGTCGCCGGCGTGATGTTCGATCGCTACCAGCGTTGCATCCACTGCGGCGGTGTCCAGGCCCATGCGCTGGTAGCCACGTGCCGGCGCCGAACCATCGCCCTGCAGGCGTGCGGCGGCGTCGTTCACCTGTACCAGCCCCAACAGCACCGAGGCCATTGGCTCGCGGCGCGACTGCAGCCCCTGCCAGTAGCCCTTCCAGCCCGCTTCGCGCAATGCGCGATCCGGTTGCAGCGACAGTGCCCGCTTGTCGCGCCCAGCATCCCAGTGCCGACCATCACGCTCGATCTGCGGGTACTCGGCACTGCGCAGGATCTGCCCACGCAGGCGCGCGAAACTGTCCAACGCCGGATCGGCCAGCGCATCCACCGCCTCGTCCAGCGCGGCATTGGCCGGAGCGGCAGCCTCCTTCAGCCCACGCGCGCGCAGGAAACCGTAGGGCGCGGCCCACGCCGCGTCCGCAGGCGCCGCGCGCAGGGCGGCGCGACCAGTGCGGGCGATGCGGCTGCACAGCCCCATTGCCTGCTCCATCGCCTGTGCCGGACGATGATCACGTGCGTTGCGGGCGGACTGCAGATGCAGGTAGGCGAGATGACGCAGGCACTGCGCTTCCAATACCTCGGCCTGCTGGAAGCGTTCCACGGGCGCGAGGGTGGAAGCGTGCTGCAGGGCCTCGACGCGCTTGCCCAGCGCATCACGCGCGGTCTGTTCAGCCGCGGCGTTGGCGAAGTAGACGCGATCGTCGGCATGCACCGACTGTGCCTGGGTGACGCTGAAGGGGGCCATCGCCAATACAGCGGCGATGACGGTGGTGGTGGCGTGCTTCCTGAAAGCCTGCATCGGCGTCTCCCTGCCTGGACCAGGCCTCGAGCCTAGCAGCCGCTGCCCCGCCGTGCCTGTGCCGGATCAGGCCTCAGATCGACTCATCCTCACGCTTGACCAGCAGCCAGCAGGGCGACTGCGCGAAGGTATAGGTCTGCTGGTCGCTGCTGTCCGGCGTGCGGATCTGCACCTGGCGTTGCCCGTCAGCCAGCGCGCTGACCTGCATTTCGCGGCCCTGCCCGGCCAAGGCGGCGGGATCGGGCATCACCGGCCACTCGACATCGGCCCGCGCCAACCGGCTTTCCACCTTGCGCGGTTCCGGCTCGGCCTCGGCATCGATGTAGCTGTCCAGCAGCGGATCGGCGGTGGCCTTTTCCTGCAGGGTGATCTCGTTGCCGAAGTGCTTCAGGAACGCATCGAAGTCCGGGTACGGGCATTCACTGCTGGCAGGCACCGGTGCGGGCTGGATCGCTGCCGCCGTGGACGACGGCGCGGGACGTGCAGGTGCGGTTTCCGTGGACGTCGACTGCGGCGCAGGCCTGCAGGCGACCAACGCTACGCCAACGGCGAGCATCAGCAGTGCCTGGAAACGATATCGACGCATGGGCTTATCCTGAATCCGGTCCGGTCGCTCCATGCTACCGCGCACCCTACAATTCCGGCATTCCGCCTGTCCGAGAATTCCATGCACCGCCTCCTGCTCCTGATCGGCCTGCTGTTGCCCGCCCTGTGGCCGGCCGTGGCGATGGCCGTCGATGTCCACGAGGGCGACCTGCTGTTCGTCACCGCCGGCCGCAGCGGCCTCAGCGCCGCCATCGACGATGCCACCGGCAAGCAGGGCGCGCCCAGCTTCGATCATGTCGCGCTGGTCGCTTCCGCGCCGAAGGGCTGGGAGGTATTGCATGCCGACGAGAAGGGATCGCGGCGTCAATCGCTGTCCGAGCTCCGCCAGGACGCGAGAGCAAAGCAGCGGCAGATCGTGGTCTATCGCCTGCGCGCACCGCAGCAGGCGGCAATCAAGGATGCAATCGCCACCGCGCGCACGATGCTCGGCAAGCCGTACAACACGTCGTATGTGTTGAACGATGACAGCTACTACTGCTCGGACTTCATCGAACGTGCGTTCCGTGCGCACCACGTGTTTGCACTGCAGCCGATGAACTTCCGCAACCCGCAGACCGGGGAGATTTCCCAGCACTGGATTGACCTGTATCGCGGCATGGGCATGGAGGTGCCGCAGGATCAGCCCGGCAGCAATCCCAACGACATGTCGGCGGCACCGGTGTTGCAGCGCATTGGCGTGCTGGAATAAGCGAAGCCCCGCACGTGGCGGGGCTTCACCGGTCACTCCGCATGCACGGCGCGGTCATTCTTCTTCGTCGTTGCCGCCCTGCTGCTGGTTCTGGTTGCGCTTCTGCTGTTCCTGCTGCTGTTGCTGCTGCTGGTCACGGCCACGACCCTGCTGCTGATCCTGCTGGTTCTGCTGGCCCTGTTGTTTCTGGTTCGGGTTCTGGTTCTGCTGTGCCATGTCCGATCTCCAAAGCCACTCGCGGAATGCGGTGGACGTGGCCATCGTCTGCAGCAAATGGTTAATCACGCGTGGGGGGGCGGCTACATCTGTGTGTACGCCTGTGAATGAACACGCAGAAGCCCTTGTGGCACAAGCGGCTGAAGGATTCATGCGGGTTCGGCATGTGTTCATGCCATCGTCAACGGTGCACGCATTCATGGCGTTCGCAGCCGGAAACACGCGCTGAACGAGGTTGGCTTCCCAACGCACGCAGGGAAGCCTACCCTCCATTCAGGGCATCACCGGCGGCACATACGCCAGGGTCATGCCCAGCAGCCACAGCAGGCCCAGCACCAGCGGAATGTGCACCAGCAGCTGGATGAAGGTGAAGCCGACGATGTCGCGCGCCTTCAGGCCCAGCACGCCCAGCAATGGCAGCATCCAGAACGGGTTGATCAGGTTCGGCAGCGCTTCGGCCGCGTTGTAGACCTGCACCGCCCAGCCCAGGTGTGCCTTCAGTTCGTTGGCGGCCTGCATTACGTACGGCGCTTCGATGATCCACTTGCCGCCACCGGAGGGCACGAAGAAGCCCAACACCGCCGAATAGACGCCCATCACCAGCGCGAATGTGTCGGTGCTGGCCACGTGTACGAACAGGCTCGACAGCCGGTGCGCCAGTGTCTGCCCATCGCCGCCGGCAGCGTGGGTGAGGATCATCGCGATGCCACCGTACAGCGGAAACTGGATCAGCACGCCGGTCGTACTCGGTACCGCCTTGGCCACCGCGTTGAGGAAGCTGCGCGGCCGCCAGTGCAGCAGCAGGCCCAGCGAAATGAACAGGAAGTTGTAGGTGTTGAGGTTGGCGATGGCCGTGACCAGCGGCTTGTTGGCGAACTCGCTGAACAGCCAGCCGAACGCCAGCAGCGAGAGCAGCACGGTCAGCAGCGGGCTGTACTCCAGCCATTCGCCCGGGCGCGTGCGCTGCTGCAGCGGCTCCGGCTCGGCCTGCGCGGCGCCGGGGAACTCCTCGGCGGTACGGGCGCTGCCGGCGGCCGGTGCGGTCAGCCAGGCGATCAGCAGCGAGACCAGGATCAACACCGAAGTCAGCGCGATCGACTGCCACAGGAAAATGGTTTCAGTGAACGGCAGGACGCCGGTGATCTCCACCAGCCCCGGCGGCATGCTGGCCGGGTTGGCCTGCAGCTGCGCGGCCGACGAGCTCAATCCCATCGCCCACACCGCACCCAGACCGAGATACGCCGAAGCACCGGCCGCGCGGTAGTCCATGCGCAGCTCGGTGCGGCGAGCCAGCGCGCGGACCAGCAGGCCGCCGAACACCAGCGAGAAGCCCCAGCTGAGCAGCGAGGCGAGCATGCTGACCAGGCCCACGTACACCACCGCACCACGGCCGGTGCGCGGCACACGGGCGAGGAAATCGATGAAGCGTGCGACCACCGGTGCAGTGGCCACGGCATAGCCACCGATGACCACGAAGGCCATCTGCATGGTGAAGGGAATCAGGCTCCAGAAGCCGTCGCCGAAGGCACTGGCGGTAGCCTGCGGGGTGGAGCCGAAGCTCATCGCCGCCAGCGCGACAATGACCACGCCCAGCACCGCGAACACGTACGCATCGGGGAACCATTTTTCCGCCCAGGCGGCCGAGCGCAGCGCAGCGCGCGCCATCCAGCCGTCCTGTACTGCTGCCGTCGAGGCCATCGCCTACCCTCCCAGGTTCGATGGCTCGATTCTGGGCGGTGGGGTGCGGGCTGTCAGCCACCTATTGGTCGTAGGTGGCCGGTGGCGGTAGTGCCGGCCGCTGGCCGGCAACCTCGGGATTACGCACGGGTGCAGCCGGCCAGCGGCGGGCTCTACCTCACCTTGGGTTCAACGCAGCGCCAGATCCACGGCAATGCCGGAAAACAGCGCGGCGCCCACCCAGTTGTTGTGCAGGAACGCCTTGAAGCACGGGCCGCGCTCGCGGTTGCGGCAGATCCAGAACTCGTACACCACCAGCGCGGTGGCCACGGCCACGCCCACCAGGTAGTAGCCACCCAGCCCGCCACGCACGCCGACCAGCGCCATGGTGGCCAGGAACAGTGCGTACAGCACGCCCTGGATGACCAGGTCGAGGTCACCGAACAGGATCGCGGTGGAGTGAGAGCCCATCTTCAGGTCGTCCTCGCGGTCGACCATGGCGTACCAGGTGTCGTAGGCGGTGGACCACAGGATGTTGCCGGCATACAGCAGCCAGCCCAGCAGCGGCACCTCGCCCTGCACGGCGGCGAACGCCATCGGGATGCCCCAGCCGAACGACATGCCCAGGTAGACCTGCGGCAGATGGGTGTAGCGCTTCAGGTACGGGTAGCTGGCGGCCAGGAACACACCGATGAAGCTGAGGCCAATGGTCAGGCCGTTCAGGGTCAACACCAGGCCGAACGCCACCAGCATCAGCACGGCGAACAACGCCAGCGCAGCGCGGCCACTGATCGCACCGGTGGCCAGCGGGCGCGCCTTGGTGCGCTCCACGTGCGGATCCAGCCAGCGGTCGGCATAGTCGTTGATGACGCAACCGGCCGAGCGGGTCAGCCACACGCCGGCGGTGAACACGAACAGGGTCCACAGCGGCGGCAGGCCGCCTGCGGCCAACCACAACGCCCACCAGGTGGGCCACAGCAGCAGCAGCGTGCCGATCGGGCGATCAGCGCGCATCAGACTCCAGTAATGCCGCCAACGCGGCGTCGCCGGCGACTGCGGCGAAGTGAGGGGGGTATCAGCCATGGCGATAGGATACTCCTGTCCAGTGGTGTGCCGACGTAGAAACTGCTTACGATTGCCTTCGCGACCAAGATATCGATCAAGACCACCACAGACTCAATCGTTAGGGGAAAACACGTTGACCGCCCAGCCCAAACCACCCTCATCGTTCTTGAACGTTCGCTTTCTAGGCTTTGCGGCGGCTCTGGCCTTGATGATGACATTCAGGTGTGGCGCGTCAGATTTTGTTCACCCGGGAATTCTTGTCGATCGCCAATCAATTATCGACACACAGACCCTTCTAAAGCGGAATGACCTAGTTCGGACGCAAGCGATTGAGGTCATGAAAAAGTCTCCACTGGCTACACTTACTTACAAATCCCAGCCGCATGCGCAGGTATTGTGCGGCCCATACTCACGGCCCGACATTGGCTGCTCGGATGAAGTGCGCGATGCCCAAGCAGCGTACACCCACGCACTGCTGGGCGCCTATCTGAATGATTCGCGTCACTTCATGGTCGCCGCAGAAATCATGGATTCCTGGTCTGAGACTCTCACCGGCCGCCATCTGGGAACCAATAGATCATTGCAGGCTTCATGGGCAGCTGAACTGTGGACGCGTTCGGCTGAAATCCTGAGATATACAAGTCGTGCCTGGCCAGAAGATAGAGCAAAGCTATTTGGAGAATGGCTGCTTGAGCAGTACCTGGACGACATCGACGCGATGCCCCAATGCGTCAATGGCAATTGGTACGCGAGCGGCATTGAGGCTCGCATGAATATTGGCGTGTACACAAATCGGAGAGACATCTATAACCGTGCAGTGATGGATTGGAAATCACAGCTCCCCGCGTACGTGTACATGAAGTCCGATGGCGCTAAGCCCAAACCCCAACCAAATTGCAGCAAACCAACGCCATCGATCTGGTTCAACCAGAAGCAAATGGCATCTGGACTCGCACAGGAAACCTGCCGCGACCTGCCACACACTGCCTTTGGCTTGGCCGCATTTATAAATGCTGCAGAGACAAACAGGATCCAGGGGGGCACGCTGTATCAGGACTACGCCGATCGACTCCAACAAGCCATGGAGTTCCAGACGAGCATGGCATTGGCTCCTACGCCACCTAAATGGCTCTGCAGCGGCCAGCTAAGGGGCTCACTGGCCGGCACTTTGGAAATCGGCTACGCACAACTTCACGGCCGCATGAAGCGCCCGATGACAAATACAGGAAAGTGGCTTTCTTTGAATCGACCAAGCCGCGGTCAATTACACTTCATCTGGGAGACCGCGACGCACGGCATAGAAATCACGGGGGCAGCTGGCACTTCCCCTCCCTGATCGACAGCTACCCAACGAGCGGAGCTGCGAAGACGGGCAAGTCTTCGCAACTCCAGTATCAACCTTCGGCTATTCCTTACCATCCGACTGGTACTCGTAGTACCCGTAGCTGTAGTAGCCAGTTGCGCGCCTTTCCACTGCATTGAAGATCGCGCCTTTGATCTGAACGCCATTCTGCTCAAATCGCTGCAATGTCAGCTCGATCTCCTTGACCTGGTTCACACCAAATCGAGTGACCAGGAGGCTGGACCCGGCGTGCGCTGCCACCAACGCAGGATCAGTGACCGCTAGAATTGGAGGGGTATCTACAAGAATCAGATCGTAGCGGTTCGACATATCTTGAAGCAGCTGCGCAAATCGGGGATGCATCAACAACTCTGCCGGATTAGGTGGAACGTCTCCTCGCACCATGTAGTGCATATTGTCCAGGCCGGGAACTGGATGGATGACGTCATCTGCAGCCAACTTTCCACTGATCACATCCGACAGGCCGGACTGCGCTGACACGCCCAGAATCTTGTGCAGCGTGCCCTTGCGCATATCAGCATCGATGACCAGGACACGCTGTCCAGCCTGCGCGATAACTGCAGCCAAGTTGGTGGAGACGAAAGTCTTGCCCACGCCCGGGCGAGGGCCGGAGATCGCCAGTATATTGTTCTTTGCCTCCAGCATTGCAAAATGCAGGCTGGTACGAAGGCTCCGCAGCGCTTCCACAGTTGGATCAGCGGGTGCCGTGAGAGCAAGAAGGTGCTGGCGACCATCCGCGATTACGCGCGTACCGTGTCTGCTTCTACGCAGCCTTGGCAGCGTAGTTGACACACTGAGAGGAATCGCGGCGTAGACTGGCAGCCCCAGAGCTTCAATATCCGCAGGATCTTCGATTCCTGGATTCAGCATACGCTGGAGCAGCGCTACACCGGCAGCCAGGAACGCGCCTAGCAAGGTCGAAATGATAACAACCAGACCCTTGCGCGGGCGAACCGGATTCGCCGTATCGACCACAGCGGAGTCAACAATCCGAACATTGCCAACCGCACCAGCACGAGCGACATCCAATTGCTGAGCCTGGTTGAGCAATGCAGTGTAGAGTTCATTGCTGACCTGAAGATCACGGGTCAGACGGAGAAGCTCCTGCTGCGTGTTTGGAAGAGTACCTACTTCGCGCTGGAATCCAGACTTCCTGGACTCCAATTCGCCGATCTGCCGAAGCAGGGCACGATATGCCGGATGCTCGCGGGTAAAGCTGCGATCCATCTCCGCCTGCCGCAACCGAAGCTGCTGAATGCTGGCCTCTACCGCAACTTCCTGTTCAAGCAAACCCTTGGTCTGCATCGTGATATCAACCGCGTTGGAACGGGATTGATATGCACTCATTGCAGCCTGTGCCTGCTCGACCTGAAGCCGAATGGTGGGCAACTGCTCCTTGACGAACTGCAGCTGCGAGGCAGCCTCCGCAGAACTGCGGTCCACGTTCTGCCTGACATAGGACTCGACAACACGCTGGACGACTGCCTGCGCGCGATCAGCATCCACGTCTTCATACGTCAATTGGAGAATCCCGGAATCCTTGCCGTCCTCGCTAGCCTGTAGATTCTCCCGGACCTCGCCCACGACATCCAAGCGACGCTCTTTGGTGATACGGAAGTGCGTTCCAGGGTTTGCATGAAGAGCGGCAACGTCTATTTTCAGGTCCTTGACCTGAGCGGTCGTGCCTGCCTTGCCTTTCAGCAGCTCCGCACCATCTTCGTCCAGAAGACTGAAGCTGCCGGGCACCTCCCCTGCAATCAGAGTCAATGCCGAGCCCACTTTCGACTGCGGAACAACAAGGCTTGAGACGCGAAGCTCTTCGCCGCCCCAGCCATATCGAGCAATGCCGAGCCAGGGAGTGGCAACCTCATTGGGAAGCACCGGACTGAACCGGCGGGCCATGAAGCCACCGATGAGCGGGAAACGGTAGGGCTCCACGGTCACGTCCAGCTGCAAATCATCCACGGCCGTGCCAACAACAGTCCTGGACGTCAGGAGCGCAACCTCCGTGGTAGAAGCAGTGCTCCCGCTTCCTCCAAGCGAAGCCAGATCGGCCAAGCCCGGGATGGAAGGAACTTTGGATTCGACCTGCACCATGGCCTGCGCCTGGAACACGGGGGGCGCAAGCAGCGCGTATGAAACACCCACAAGGAAGAAGAGCCCCGTAGTGCCGACGATCCACCACTTGCGATCAAGGAAGATGCCCGCAAGTTCGCGCAGATCAAAGTCGTCTTCCCTAGAAGAATTCCGCGGTTCCATTTTATTGTTCATTGCTTCCACTTAGGTTTCAAATCGACGTCAAAGCCCATCAATATGCAATACGCGCCGAGCGCTCCCGCCCACTATTGCAATCGAACCAGCGGCACACAACATCAAGGCCCGCCTACCCCCTCCCCAAGGGGGACTCCCGCGCCGCCCAGAGCCAATGCGGCATTGACCAAGCTGTTTTTTCAGGCTAGAACCTTACAGTGTAACTGATCCTGATGCAGACAGCCCGCCCGCCATGTGAACCGATACCTCATCGGCGCAGCAGGCAGACAGCCCTGCCGGGCACCCTCCCAGACCACGACATGATCAGGGGGTCGAACGCCCGGAAATCCCTACCTGCTATGATGGGCCGTTAGGCGCCATGCACCGAACCGCCTGGCAACCAGAAGGCCTCTTGTTCCCAAGCCAAAGACGGCAAGAAAGCTGCTTACGAGGACTCCTCATGTGCATGATGCACAAGAAGACCGGCCCGCAGTTCCAACGGCTACCGCAGACTACCTCAAGGACGAAGGACCGCTAATCGCGCAGCAAATTGATCAGGCCCAAGGCATAACAAGGCGCATCAGCGTGCTCGCACCCACATCGACGCCACAGGGGGAGCTAGGACGAGCGCTGTCTCTTCGACCTCCCGTGCAACTGCAACCCCGCGCCGAGAGATGGCATTACGGAGAGCCAGGCTGCATGCCCTGGCGCAAAAGGCGCAGGCACCAGATGGCGCCAGCCCCCTTCAGCACAGAAGAACAGCCACCAAAGAACTGTCGCAGCACTCTTGATGATTGACTTTATTCGCAACAAGCTCAAAGGCGGAAACGGAAAAACTGCAAAGGCGGCGATAACTGTCGTTTTGGCCAATGTCGCACGCCTCGCAGCACAAGCTCTCTACTTTGTCGCATTTGCGAGATCCGTGGGCCCTGACACCTTTGCCCATTTTTCGGCCGCGATGGCGCTCTCAATCATCATGTCTCCATTCATTGGACTGGGCAGCGGTGCACTGATCGTTAAAAGGTGTTCGCGCGATCCAAGCACACTCTCTTCCTACTACGGAAGTGCACTTGCCTTCACGCTTGGCACGCTGTTCATCGCCAGCCCAGCGTATCTGCTCATTCTAAATGGAAGCCTCGGACCAGGAGGGTGGGCGATTGCCGCAGCGGTGCTTCTCTCGGAGCTCCTCGCAACCAAACTGCAGGAGATCACGGTCCAGGCATTCCAGTCACAAAGCCGCATCAACGCCGTGGCAGGCGCCACAATCCTGACGTCCCTCTTCAGGATCGCGGCAGCTGCTCTTGGCTTCATGATTGCCGAAGACAGCCTCGGGATCTGGCTTTCGCTGTACATGGCAAGCGCAATCATTCCATGCGCGATCTACGTATCTGTATTCATAAAAAATTACGGCATCAAAAGACGCCTGCACACCGCTGAAATCTTCGACGGACTCAAGTTCTCACTTGGAATTTCGTCCCAGGGAATCTACAACGATGCAGACAAACTGATCATGCCACGGCTCGCATCAGCCGAAATATCGGGAAACTATGCTGCGGCCTACAAGATCGTTGACGTTGCATTTTCGCCAGTTCGCGCTCTTTTGACGGTTACATATCCGGGCTTTTTCAAGGCCGGAGCCAATGGCATTTCCGAGTCTCTCGCCTATTCCAGAAAGTATCTGCCAGCCACAGTCGGCCTGGGGCTGATCGGCAGCACGGGAATATTTGCGTGCTCCGGAATGGCAACATGGATTCTTGGGCAGGATTATGAGCAGACGGCCACAATTCTGAAATATCTTGCAATAATTCCGCTGCTTCGCTCGTTCCACTTCCTCATGGCAGATGCGATGACGGGAGCCGACTACCAGGGAATTCGCAGCGTCATACAGATCATCGTCGCCAGCGCAAACATCGTCGGGAACATAATTCTTATTCCGCAAATAGGCTGGAAGGGTGCAGCGTTCGTGTCGATCGCCTGCGATGCCGCGCTTTGCCTGCTGCTCTATGCAACGGCTGTCGGACTCCGCAATCGGGAGAGCAACGCCCATGGTTAAAACCTTCAGGAACGTCATTGCAGCAACTGCCCTTGCAGCAGGCCTTGCCGGCATACTCACACTCTTTTCCGCAGGCCACCAGGATACCGCCTCACTGGTCGGATCGATAATAGGCCTGGTGCCTGTATTCCTTCTTTCCTTCATCCTGTATCCAGCCGCAGTAGATGTAGCACGAAAGCCAGACATTGCCTTCCTGGCGGCACTTGTAACCTATTACGGCTTCGGAATTGTTTCCTTCACGACGTATCGTGGATACATAAATCAATACATGTGGGCAGCGATTTTGCTGTTGGCAGTGACTGCGTATCTGATAGGCCGCCAGATCGGACGGCGCACCAGTCAACTGCCAACCGGCGTACCCAGCTATCGCCTCAAGAGTTGGGCCTGCTACGGAATCCTCATTGCCTCAACCAGCGCAGCCCTCTCGATTGTGGCAACGCACGGGCTAGTTCTGCTGAATCCAGAGGCCCGGTTCGGGATATCTGCCAAGGCATCCTACCTGGTTGAACTTTCAATTCCCGTTGTGCTTTCAAAATTCTGCATCGACATGATCCGTCAACAGCGTTTCCGCTGGTCCATGCTCGGACTTCCGGCTCTCGCATTGCTCACGTTGCTTTGCCTGGGCTATAGAAACCAGCCGATTCTGCTTGTACTGGGAATCGGGCTGATTGTCCTGATGTCTTTGAAGGATGACGCGAAGGTCAAGCGCTTTCGCCTGGCGTTCGCTGCAATCGCGCCAGTTGCGATGTTTTCCTTTGGTCTTTCATATTTGATTCGAACCAACAACTCGATCGGCCGAACCTTAAGCTGGCAGGGGATGATTCGCGAATTTGACGTCAAATTGCCGGAGTTCAGCCTGCCGTACATTCCACTCCATCTTGCCTCCAGAGAGGGCATGGGCGTTGCTGAGGCATCAATGGAAAGGGCCGACGACATGAGCTCATATATTGAGCGGTCGTGGTTCTTCTTCTCTGACTTTCTGACGATGCTCCCAGGCTACTCGCTCACATCTGGGCGCATTCTTGGCATGGTCGTGAACGGCAGAGAAGATTCGTCGCTGACACCTTCAATCCTTGGGGGCTTGATGATCGGCTACGGATACATTGGCGTAGTGGTCTACTTCCTGCTGTCAGGCTGGTTGCTTGGAAAGCTCACAGCACGCTTCAACGTGACGCGCGATCCAAAGACACTGGCGTTGCTAACCATCTGCTTCCTTTACACCCTGGAGCTGATGAACCGCGGAATCTTCAAGCCCATGTACCTGATAGCGCCACTCGTTACGGTTTTTATGTTCCGAAGAATTGAAGAAAATAAATAGAGCCCGGCTCACAGCGACCCGAAAGGGAATTTCAAAACCTTGCAATGGAGGCGAAAATTGAGCGCCCGGCTGACCGTCAAGAAGCTTGCCGTCGAATTTTCCAATATCGTACTCAGCGCAGCCTTCTTTTTCCCTGTTCGACGATTTATTGTTTCCCTGGCTTTCGGCCCCATCGGAAGCGGGGCGACCATTCACGGGTTCGTGAGATTCTTTGACCTCGGGAAGTGCCGCATCGGAAGCAATACAACCATTAACAGGTGGTGTTTCATTGATAATCGAGGCGGCGTGACCATAGGATCAAACGTGAACATCTCCCATGATTGCAGGATATACACCATGGGCCATGACATGAAGGATCCTCATGCACGGGTCTTCTGTAGCGAAGTCACTATTGGTGATGATGCATGGTTGTTCCCGGGAGTCCGAATCATGCCAGGGGCCAGCATCGGGCGCGGAGCAATTGTCTATCCGGGCAGCATCGTAACCAAGCCGGTGGAAGATTTTGCCATCGTCGCCGGCTCACCCGCGCGTAGAATTGGAAGCAGATCACCTGACATTCAGTACACCGCCTCATTCCCCGTGCATTTCTCGATATGAAAAAAAGCAGCTCAATGATCGCCTGGGTCGGCTTCCAGCGTCGCGCAGAGACAATGAAGGCGCACTGGGGTTATGACATCGCATATTTCCCAAAAGTATTCAAAAGCCGAAAGCTCATGGCCTTTGATTATATGGCGCGGATACTCAAAACCATGTGGCACATGGCCCTTGGAGCCCCGAAAACAGTCTGGATTCAGGCTCCACCGAGCTTTCTTGTCTACTTGGCTGCACTTTACAAGATTCTTCATGGAGAAGAAGTCAAAGTAGTAATCGATGTGCACAACAGCTATTTCCGAAAGAAATGGCTCGCCTTCCCTGCCTTGAATTTCTGCATGTCGAAGGCGGATGCGGTGATCGTTCACAACGAACAAGTGCGCCGTGAGTGTCAAGCGATTTTCTCGAATCTGCGCAACATCCTCGTACTCGAGGATCGCGCGGCCGATGAAGCCGTGGTAACTGGCAGGGAAGGTTTCAGCCGATCCGTTTTGTTCCCTTGCTCGTTTGACGAGGATGAACCGATAGAAGTTGTGTTTGAGGCTGCCAGGTTGACCCCTGATGTCGAATTCCATGTGACTGGGCGTTTTGATGGAAAGATTTCAAACGACACCATTGCGATGGCACCGAGCAATGTAAGATTCACTGGATTCATGCCGCTGGAGGATTTCGACAACCTTCTGGCCAATTGCGGCGCGGTCCTTGGCCTTACTACCCGATCAAATGTCCAGCTCAGCGTTGCCAACGAGGCCATCAGCTTTCGGAAGGCCATGGTTCTTTCCGACACACCGACACTTCGGGAACTTTTTCTTGGCGCAAAGTTCGTGGATACACTTGACGCACGATCGATATCAGAAGGAATTCTGGAGGTGCTCTCCGATATCCCCGCATTTGAGGAGGCATCCAGGCGAGGCCTGCAGCTGAAGAATGAGCGATGGCTTTCCCAGGCAAGCGCACTTTCCGGAGTGCTCAATGGATAAGCGGGTACTGCTCATCTGTTCGGGTGGAGGCCATTTGGTGCAGATGCAGCGCATCGCAGTTGCGGCAAGGACCAGTGGTACGCTGACTCTTGCCACGGTAGCTGCCGAGCAGGAATTGAAGGGCGACGTCTACGACGCAGTGGTGTCTCTTCCTGATTTCAATCGGCAATCCCCGTTCGCGGCACTGATGGGGATCCCGAAGGTCTTCTTCAAGGTCCTTTTCCTTCGGCCCACGCACATCATATCTACCGGGGCCGCCCCTGGCATCATAGGAATTATTGCCGGTCGATTCGTTGGCGCTAGAACGCTGTGGATTGACAGCATAGCCAACACCCGAAGATTGTCGGTGTCGGGAAGAATTGCCCTTCGAGTATCGCATCAGGTATTCACGCAATGGCCAAGCCTTGCTGACGGCCACAAGGTGCTCTACTGCGGAAAAATAATATGATTCAGATCTTTGCTTCCGTGGGCACTCAAGCGCCCTTCCCGAGGCTCATAGACTACGTTTCCAAGTGGCTTTCCGTGAACAGCGAAGCTGTTGGATATGCGCAATCGGGGCCGTCCTCGAGTGCTCCGTCTTTCGGCGGCGCAGCCATGATCAGCATGCCCGAGTTTTCCAGGAGGATTTCAGAGTGTGATGTGCTGGTTACACATGCAGGAATGGGAAACATCATTCGTGCGCTTGAGGAAGGCGTACCTGCGGTGATCATCCCTCGGCAGCACAGGCTCGGCGAACACGTCAATGATCACCAGGTTGATACTGCCGCTGAGTTTTCGATGGTTCCGGGTATTTTTGTATGCTCCTCCGCTGATGAATTTGCAGTGGCGATGAAGAACGCGCTAGCCCACAACCGTGGTCCCGCAAAGGTGGGATCTTTGGAAAGAGAAAAACTCCTTCAATCGATCAGGGACTTTCTTTCCGCTGGCTAGTTACTCCGGCGAAGGAATCTGGATGGATTCTTGATCCTCAGCTTTCAATTTCTCTGAATACGCAGTTCACCTGGCGCCACGGCGTCTGGGACACTTAAATGAAAATTTCCGTCGTCGGCACCGGCTACGTTGGCCTCTCCAATGCTGTTCTGCTTGCGCAGAATCACGAAGTAGTGGCGCTCGACATCGATGCAGGTCGCGTCCAGCTGCTCAACTCCCGCAAGGCTCCCATCGAAGATCGCGAGATCGAGGAGTATCTGGCGCAGCGGTCTCTGAATCTCCGGGCGACGCTCGATCCGCAGGATGCCTATGCCAGCGCCGCTTTCGTGATCATTGCCACGCCCACGGACTATGATCCGCAGAGCAACTATTTCAATACCGGGTCGGTGGAATCGGTTGTCCGCGATGTCGTGGCAATCAACCCCGATGCGGTGATGGTCATCAAGTCGACCATCCCGGTGGGCTGCACGGACGAGCTTCGCGAACGCTTCGGCACCGGCAACATCATCTTCTCACCCGAGTTCCTGCGCGAAGGTAAGGCTCTGTACGACAACCTGCACCCCAGCCGGATCATCGTGGGCGAGCGTTCGGAGCGTGCGAGGACGTTTGCCGGACTGCTGCAGGAAGGCGCGGTGAGCAAGGACGTGCCTACCCTGTTCACCGATTCCACGGAGGCCGAGGCGATTAAGCTGTTCGCCAATACCTACCTCGCCATGCGCGTTGCCTACTTCAACGAACTGGACACCTTCGCCGCGTCGCATGGGCTGGACACGCGCCAGATCATTGATGGCGTGAGTCTGGACCCGCGCATCGGCGGGCATTACAACAATCCTTCGTTCGGCTATGGCGGCTATTGCCTGCCCAAGGATACGAAGCAGCTGCTGGCCAACTACAGCGATGTGCCGCAGAACCTCATCCACGCCATCGTGGAAGCCAACCGCACCCGCAAGGACTTCATTGCCGATGACGTGATCCGGCGTTCGCCCAGTGTGGTCGGCATCTACCGCCTGGTCATGAAGTCCGGCTCGGACAATTTCCGCGCCTCGGCCATCCAAGGCGTGATGAAGCGGATCAAGGCCAAAGGCATCGAAGTGGTCGTCCACGAGCCCGTCCTGCAGGTCCCGCACTTCTACAATTCCCGAGTAAACAATGACCTGGAGCGCTTCAAGGGCGAGTGTGACGTGATCCTGGCCAATCGGCTGTCGCCGGAGATTTCGGATGTTTCAGAGAAGGTCTATACCCGCGATCTGTTCGGAAACGACTGACAATAGAGCCTCTGGACATGCGGCCCCCTGCCCTGCCAGGCCTCCCCCCGGCCGCCAGGGCAGATTTTTCCCGCGGAGTTCGCTAGAATCCCCGGCTACCACCGGGTGACCGGTAGTGGCAGTACAACGCGCCCGTAGCTCAGCCGGATAGAGTAGTGGCTTCCGAAGCCATTGGTCGGGGGTTCGAATCCCTCCGGGCGCGCCATCTTTCCCTGCTCCCCTCTGCGCTTGCAGACCTCGCCTCTCTGCAGGATGCCTCCCCCAGCAGCACCTCGGCTCCCAGAGCCCCACCGCCAACAGCTTCAGCTGGCGGCACAGCGCCATGGCTGATCAGCATCGCGATGCCTCCGCGCGCCCCAGTCACTCAAACCCATACAGCGCCCGCACCTCAGGGTCCTTCTCGACCAGATACATGTTGAACAACTGCGTCGCATCCCGCGACCAGCGCCCCTCCAGCCAGCGCCACGTCGCCACATCCACCCGGGGCAGCTTCCGCTCCAGGTAGTAGACCCGGCTGCCATCCCCCGAGAAGTACCCGTCAAGCAGCCGCCAGCGCGCGCGATCCACCCCGGGCAGCGGCTTCCCGTCGCAGTAGACGTTGCTGTCATCAACGGCGTACCGCGGGTCCTGTGGCATCCCTTGCAGCAGCTCGCCACGCAGGCAGTGCTTCATCCGCCGGCCGCAGTACCAGCCGCCATGGTCATCGGCACCGTAGCCGCCTCCGAGATCGCGGAACGTCGTGCAATCTGCCTCGGCCATCGCCTTCAGCGAGGTCTCGTGCTCGAAGTAGACGGCGTGGTTGTCCAGCCAGTACGCGCCACATTGACGAATGCTGTCCCGGTCGATGGAGGTCTGCCGGGTCCAAGCATGATAGACCGCGTGCGCATCGCGACCGATGAAGTAGTGCGCCGGAATGAACTCGAAGCTCGCTGCATCAGCTTTGCGCAGCAGCCGGCTCTGGTGGAACACCTGGCCCTCGTGGATACGCCAGAATTCGATGCCATACGGACCGATGAAACGCTGGTCCGGCAGGTCACTGATCTTCTGCCATGGCATGGTCTGGGCATCCGCCAGTGGTGGGGCCTTAGTGTAGGCGGTAGAAGAAACAGCTGAGCGTGGGCTCGGCTCTACAACAGCAACGCCGGGCGACGCCCGGCGTTGTGTTCAAAACAGTCCAGCATGACTCGACTCTACAGAGAGCGGATCAATACCTGCCGTCGAACGCAAAAATCGGCTTACGCTGCTTCCACGCACCGGCGGTGAAGTCCGGGAACTCCAGCGTCTGGAAGCTGTTGGCGATCGACTGCTCGCTCAGCGGCGTGATCGCGCTCCATGTAACCGCGTCATAGATATCGATCGGCATCGGTGCCTTGGCCTTCAGCGCCTCCACGAAGGCGTGGATGACGAACCAGTCCATGCCACCGTGACCAGCACTGGCGGCGGTGTCGGCATTCTGCTTCCACAGCGGATGTTCGTACTCGTCCTGGTACTTCTTGAACTCTTCCCACTGGTGCGGCGGGCTGCGGCCTTCGATGTGGATCGAATGGTTCACATCCATCCACAGGCCCTTGGTGCCCTGCACGCGGAAGCCCATCGAGTACGGTCGCGGCAGTGAAGTATCGTGCTGCAGCAGGATGGTTTCGCCGTTCTCGCAGGCCAGCGTGGTGGTCACGATGTCACCCAGCTTGAACTTCACCTTGGTGCTGGGGTGGGTGGTGCCGCCGCTCTTGGCCACGGTGTATTCGTGCAGGCCGCGTGCCTTGGTCGCGAAGGCATTGATGTGGGTGAAGCGGTTGCCACGGTTGATGCCGGTGTACATCGCGCACGGGCCGATGCCGTGGCTGGGGTAGAGCTCACCATTGCGCTCCACCGAATGCTCGGTACGCCAGCGTGCTTCGCTCCAGCCCTTGGAGCCGAACTCCACGCCGCTGTCGTAGGGCTGGTTCGGGTCACCGGAATTGAACTTCACGCCGCGCAGGTCGTGCTGGTAGCCGGCCTGCAGGTGCACCAGCTCGCCGAACAGCCCCTGGCGCACCATCTGCAGTGCGGCCATCACATCGCGGCGGTAGCAGACGTTCTCCAGCAGCATGTACGGGGTGCCGGTACTCAGCTGGGTCTTCAACACGTCCCAGTGATCCTGCAGGGTGATGCCGGCCACCACTTCACAGCCCACTGCCACGCCAGCCTGCATCGCGGCAATCGCCATCGGCGCGTGGTACTCCCACGGCGTGGCGATGATCACGCCATCGATGCCCTTCTGTTCCAGCAGGCGCTTCCAAGCGTTGGTGTCGCGGTCCTGGCCGTAGGTCTTCGGGGCCGGTTTGCCGGCCTTGCTGACCATCTCCACGGCGCGGCCGAGCATGATCGGCTCGATATCGCAGACGGCGACAACCTCGACGTCTTCGCGGCGCACCAGTTCCTTCAGCAGCACCAGGCCACGCATGCCGGTACCGATCATGGCCAGGCGCACCTTGCGCCCGCGTGCCCAGGCCGGGGTCTGCGGCAGCAGGCTGCTGGCGGCGACAGCGGCGCTGGCCGCGATGAATTCCCTACGCTTCATGGCAAACATCTCTCCTCTTGGCAGCGTGCCGGCCGCAGCCGGCACGCCAGGTCACGCAAACGGAATTACTTGAACCGGTAACCGACAGTCACACTGTAACCACGACCGAAGATCGTTGCGTAGTCACTGGAGTCACCCAGGAAGCTGTTCGGGTCGTAGAACGGCAGGCGGTTGAACAGGTTCTTGACCGTGAAGCTCAGGTTCCACGCATCATCCGGGCGCCAGGTGACGCTCATGTTGGCGGTCCACCATGACGGTGCACCATCACACTTGCTCTTCTGCAGGGCCAGGTAGCCGCCGGTGCAGGTTTCCTTGTTGTTGCTCTTTTCGTCGACCTGGTCGGTAGCCCACTTGGTGCCACCCACGTAGTTGACGAACATGCTGGTGGTGACCTGCTTGTAGGTCCAGTCGGCATTGAGCGTGGCACGCAGGCGCGGGTTGTTGTAATAGCCCACCACATCGCCGTAGTACCAGCCGCTCGCTTCATCCATGTAGAAGCGGTTGCGGTTGGCGATGGTGGCAGCCAGACCGATGTTCAGGTTGCCCCAGTCACCCAGCGAGAAGCGGCTGCGCGCGTCGATGTCGAAGCCGTCGATCAGCGTCTTGCCACGGTTCTTGTACTGGCCCACCACGCTGGCCACGTTGCCGGCGGAGTAGCCTGGCAGCGTCGAGGGACAGTTCACGCCACTGGCCGGGTCGGCACACATCGCCGCCAGCTGCGCCAGGTTGGCACGGTCGCTGTCGGTGATCGGCGAACGCGACGAGGAGATGATGTCTTCCATGCGGCGGTAGTCAGGCGCAACGATTTCATTGTCGCGGTAGATGAACCAGTAGTCGGCCGACACCGACAGCCAGGTTGCCGGCTCGTAGACGAAACCAAGGGTAGCGATCTTCGCCTTCTCCGGCTTCAGGTCCTTGTTCGGCTGGGTCATGCGTGCCACGGTGCGGCTGCAATCGACGTTCAGCAGGTTCTTGCCGAGATCCACGTCACCCGGGCGCTGCGACCTCAGCAGCAGGTTGGCGATGGCGTTGGTCTCGTTGCAGCGCAGCTCGTCACGGTAGCCGCCCAGCTGCGCGAACACGCCGCCGTTGCCGGACTCGGCCAGGCTCGGTGCACGGAAGCCGGTGGAGTAGGTGCCGCGCAGCATCAGCTGATCGAACGCCTGGTACTTGAAGCCGATCTTCGGCGCGATGTTGGCGCTGAAGTTCGGGTACTTGTCCACGCGCACCGCCGCATCCAGTTCCAGCTTGTCGGTGATCGGCGCCACGGTCTCGGCGAACAGCGCGTAGGTGTTGCGCTTGCCATCGAACCAGGAACCACCCTGCTGGGTGATCAGGCCGTTGGCCGCATCGGCGTTGCCCGGGGTATAGAAGGTCTCACGGCTGGCGTTGAAGCCAAACGCGGCGCGCATCTCACCGGCCGGCAGCTGGAACAGCGGGCCTTCGATCTTGCCGTCCAGGGTGTGCAGGCGGGTCCACGACTGGATGTCGAAGGTCGGGAACGCTTCACGGATCAATGCAGCGTTGGCTTCGCTGATCTCGCCGAACTTGTACGCCGGGTGGTCGGAGATGATCACGCGGCCGGTACCCGGATCGATCGTGTACGGACCGAAGGCCTTCTCGAAGCCCTTGGTATTGACGTTGATCGTCTGATAGGTGGTGGAGTGGGTACCCGCGCTGGCGAACGCGGTCTCCCAGTTCCAGTCCCCCCTGCTGCCGCGCGCACCGGCCAGCACGCGGTAGCTCTTGTCGGTGTTGCGCTGGCCGAAGTAGTTGGCGCCGGCATCCTGCAGCAGGTAGTTCAGGCCGACCACTCCGCCCATCATCGCCTTCATTTCAGGGCTTGCGTGGTTGTACTCGTTGTTCGGGCCCAGGAACGGGTACAGGAACTGGTTGACGTTGTTGCCGGTGTTGCGCGAGAACCAGCTGGTCGGGTTGCCGGTGGTGGTGCCGTAGGTGCGCGGCGTGCCGCCGTTGGCGCGCAGGTCGATGTCGGTGTAGGTCGCCTCGGCGAAGATCTCGGTGCTCTCACCCACCAGGAAGGTGCCGTTGAGGTAGGCGGTGTTGCGCTCGGACTTGGCGCCGGCATCGATCTCGTTGTTCATCCAGGTTTCCCAGACACAACGCGGACCGGCCGCCTCACTGGTCAGCACGTTCTTGCAGCCCGGTGCGGCTTCCTGCACGCGGCGACCGGTGACCGGATCGAAGGCGAAATAGCTGCCCGGGTTGAACTCCCCCGGCCTGCTGCCCACGCCCAGGCGCAGGTTGTTGAGATAGTTCGGATTGTTGACGTAGTACTGGTCGGGCCGCTTGTCGTAGAAATCGCTGAGCGGAATCGCGTCGCGGCGGTACATGTTCACCGCGCCGTAGATGTTGAAGCGGTTCTCGGTCAGGTCGCCGAAGCCGGCGGTGATGCTGGCCTGGCGCTCGCCGTAGGAGTCGATGCGCGAGGAGGTGTCGTTGGTGAAGCTGACCTCGGCACCCTGGAAGTTACGCTTGGTGATCACGTTGATCACGCCGGCCACCGCGTCGGTGCCGTACACGGCCGAAGCGCCGTCGGTAAGCACTTCCATGCGCTCGATGGCCGCAGCCGGAATCGCATCGATGTTGACGAACTGGGTCTGGAAGCCTGCCGGCGCACCGTAGTACGACAGGCGGCGACCGTTCAGCAGCACCAGCGTGCCCTGTGCGCCCAGACCACGCAGGTTGGCCTGCGAAGCACCGTCGGAACCGGTGAACAGTGAGCGCGCATCCTGCTGCGCCGGACGTGCGGCCGGCAGGTTGTCGAGCACCTGCAGCAGCGTGCGCGCACCCATGTTCTGGATGTCCTGCTTGCTGATCACCTGCACCGGCGACGCGGTTTCAACGTCGGTGCGGCGGATGTTGGAACCGGTGACCTCGATGCGGGCCAGGTCGGTGGCCTTGTCCTTGCTCTCTTGAGCAACGGCAGGAACGGCGACCGAGAGCAGTACGCCGGCAATGGCCAGCGTCAGCGGGGCGATGGAACGACAGGGGGGGCGGTGGTGGCGTGCGGGCAACATCGGGGTTCTCTCCTGGCAGGGGTGCGGCGCGAATGATGAATCGGCGGGCAAAACGCTCCCGGGCCACGGCCATGAGGGCCGCAGTCGGAATGGGCGGGGGGAGGAGCGGTGTTACGAGGGGGTCATGGGGCGACGAGGCTGGCGGAGTCGCCCTCCTGGCCGATCAGCACGGCATTGGCCCAGTTGGCACAGACCTGGGCGGGTTGGCTGCCCTGCGCACCCAGCGTGCGCAGGCTCAGGGTGGAAAGGCCTCGGATATCCAGCTCCGGCTTGACCACGCCGGGCGCCTTCACCAGGCCGCTGTCGTACAGCAGGCGGTTGTCACCCCAGACCTGGAACTGCAGGCCACCGGCAGTGCGGCAGGCGTCGTCGATACCGAGGTCGGCTCGCAGCAGATGCCAGCCGCCCTGCAGGCGCAGGTCGATGCGGCTGTTGGCGCCGACGCCCAGGCCACGGCGGAACTGCAGGCCGTTCATGCGCATGCCGGCGTCGCCACGGAACGATTGGTCGGTGCGCAGCTGGCTGGCCAGCGCGGCCGGCACCGGCAGCTCGGAGAGATAGCGCTGCCGGGCCGGTCGCTCCGGTTCCTGGTGTTCGAGAATATGGAAGGTGGACAAGGCGATCGGGCCGACGTCGCGCGGCTGCAGCGCATCGAAGGCGCGGGCGCTGCCCTGTGCAGCAGTCACCATCGGGTCGGTGCTGCTGGCGCCGTCGCCCTCGGGGTTCTGCACGCTCAGCACGCGGAAGCGCAGCAGGCGGCCGGCGTGGGCCGGGAAGTCGATGCGCTGCGTGCCTTCCTTCAGCTGCAGGTGGCCGCGGGCAATCGGTTCACCCCACTCGCCATTGCTGTCGCCCAGGTACACCTCGTAGTCGCGCACCTGGCCGTGCTTCCAGTTCTTGTCGTTGCGCGGCGCGATGTCGATGCCATCGATCATCTTCCGTTCGCCGAAACCGATCACCCACTCATGCGCACCGGTGCGCACAGCCTGGTTGCGCACGCTTCGGAACCAGGTGGCCGGATCGTCGTCGAAGGCATTTTCCAGCGCATGGCCGGGTTCTTCGGCCGGACGGTTGACCACCAGCAGGCTGTCGGCCGGCAGTTCGCGGCCCAGCACCGGTGCGGCCGGATAGGCATCGTCGGCGGCCGCTGCGGCGACGGCGAAGTCCAGCTGCAGCTGCAGCGGCTGGCGGATGTCCTGCGCCGCGGTGCGTACATGCAGGGTGCCGCGACGCTCCTTGGCATCGAAGTACCAACCCTCGCTGGCGCTGTTGAATGCGGTCGCGTCGGCCAGCGCCGGCAGCGCGCGGCCAGCGGCCTGCACCGCACGCGGCGCCTGCCGGCTGAGCACGCGCAGGCCATAGCGGCGCTGTGCCAGCTGGCCGTTGTACTGGCCCTGTACCGCATCGATCTGCACCTGCACCGGGCCACTGCCCTGTGCCGGCGCCTGCACACTGATCCGCTGCGTGCTCGATTCGCCCTGCTGGTAGCGGCGGGTGTTGCCATCATCTTCGTACAGCGTGTACTGCGAATCACCCTGCGGGTACAGGTCGAAGGTCACTTCATCGAGAGGTTTCTCGCCGTCGAACAGCATCGACGGGTACATCGGCAGGATCGCACCGGCACGCACGAACACCGGCAGCGTGGCCAGGTCCACCTGGCGGTCCAGCTGGCGGCCATCGGCGGCGGCCTGCACGCGGCGGCCGTCCCAGTAGTCGATCCAGCCGCCGGCGGGCAGGTGGATGTCGCGGCGCCAGCCACGGCTGGCGGCCTGGCTGCGGTACACCGGTGCAACCAGCAGGTCGCGGCCGAGCAGGAACTGGTACTTGTAGGTTTCATCCTGCGCGTGCGGATCGCGCGGGTTGTCCCACATCAGGCCACGCACCGGCGGTGCACCGGTCTGTGCGGCCTCGTGCACCAGCCCGTACATGTACGGGGTCAGGCGCATCTTCAACTTCAGGTAATCGCGGTTGATGCTGCGGTAGGGCTCGTCGTACCACCACGGGTGCTTGCGCGCATTCGACGACCAGCCACTCATGCCCATCAGCACCGGGGTGAACGCCTTCCACTGCAGGTCGCGGGTGAAGGTCTCGGCGCTGCCGCCGAAGATCGCGTCCACATCGCCACTGGCGTAGGCCATGCCGGACAGGCCCGAACCCACCAGGGTCGGCACATGCCAGCGGATGTAGTCCCAGCTGCTGCTCTGGTCGCCGGTCCACGCCACGGCATAGCGCTGGATGCCGGCCCAGCCCATTACCGTCCACAGGAACGGGCGCGAATCGGAATTGTCGAGGATGCCGTTGAACGCCTGGCGGTTGGCATCCATCGCGAACTGGTAGCCCTTGCCGGTCCAGGCCACGTCCAGTTTCTGCACGCGGCTGCCGGCCTTGCCTACTTCCCAGGCGATCTTGTCGACGCCGTTTTCGGTCCATAGGCCGGTGCGGAAACCGTACCCGGCCAGCCCCTTCACCGTCTCCGGCAACTGCTTGTAGCCGCAGCCATAGCCATCGTTGGGCAGGATCCAGCCGCCGGGCATGTCATTGGCGCGATACTGCTTGGCTACGCTGTCGATCACGTCGGGGGTGGTGCCGGTCGGGCCGTCGCTCCAGCCCTCGGGCACGGTGCCGGGCTTCTTGCTGTTGTCGCCGTCGTTGTAGCAATCGGCATCGCCGTAGGACAGCGCCCAGCGCGCGACCATGTTCGGGCGGCCGGTCAGCTGGGTGTAGCGCTCGATCAGCTTCGGCAGATCGGCGCCAACGAAGTAGTACGCATCGAAGCGGTCTTCGCGATGCAGCAGGGTGGCCTGGTCGCTCTGCCGCAGGTCGTAGCTGCCATCGCTCCACGTATTGCGCAGCATGCCCCAGCCACGGCTGCTCAGCAGCATCGGTGCCGGGCTGGGGCGGTCACCCTCTTCCCAACCGCCGGAATAGGACACTTCCAGCTCGCGGCCCTTGAACTGGTAGCGGCCGTTCTGCTGGCCACCGCCGTAATAGCCTTCATCGGCCTGCGAGGACAGCACCTGCACGCTCTGCGCGGCATCCAGGTCCAGCGGCTGCAGTTCCTGCCAGAGCGCGGTGGGCTGACCGTTGTCCAGGCGCTCCAGGCGCAGGCGCAACGGCTGCCGCTGCACATGCAGCACCAGTGCATCGGTGCGCACGCGTATTTCCTGTGCGTCTTCTTCCAGCTGCGCCTGCACGTTCGCCTTGGGCTGCGGCAGCACGATCGGCGCCGCCTTGTCGCCAGCACCGGTGAGCTTGCCGTTTCGGCCGGCCTGCACGCGGATGATGTCGGTGGCCGGCAGTTCAATGCGGATGCGCGTGCCGTTGTCGGTCTGCAGGTCCCAGCCATTTACACCGTCGGTGCTGGCACTGGCGCTGACCGAGCGCAGGTTGCCGACCGGTGCGGCCTGGGCCGACAGGGACGCCGACAGCAGTGCCGGCAACAGGGCCAGCAGCAGTGGCGAACGACGAACGCAGATTTCCACACGGACTCCCAACCCGTTCACCGGGCGTTTCGAAAGCGGTTGGGCCGACTCTAGGGCAGCGATTCGAAAGATGTCAACAAATTGAAAGGAAAAAGGAAGATATATTTAGATGAAACGAAAGTTGTTGCGGTGCAATACTTTGTGTAACCGCTTGCAGGCGCCTGTTAAGCATTGTGCGATACGGCATCCGGCGGTTTCTTTCGTTTCCAGAGTCATGCCGCGCGAGGAAAGTCATCACCGCGATATCTTTCTTTTTACTTTCGGTATTTGACATTTCGAAAGAAAACGCAGATGGTGCGCTGGCCCAACTGGAACCTCTGAATGGACGTCACCCTGCTTTCCGATGTGTCCGCCTGGCAGCGCCTTGGCGGAGCCGATACCGCTACCGAAATCGCCCAGCAGCCTGCGCTGTGGGAAGCCCTCGCACAGGACCTGTCGCGTGCCCGCGACCGCCTGCAGGCCTTCCTTGGCGACAGCCTCAACAATCCCAACCAGCGCGTGCTGTTCACCGGCGCCGGCAGCTCAGGCTTCATCGCCGAAATGGTGGCCGATGCGATCAATGCGCAATGGCCGGCCGAAGTGCGCGTGGTGCACACCACCAGCCTGCTGACCCACCCGGCGCTGTACCTGCAGCGCGACCGCCCGACCCTGCTGGTCTCGTTCGGCCGCAGCGGCTCCAGCCCGGAGAGCGTGGCGGCGGTGGACCGCGTGCGTAGCGACGTGGATGACGCGCGCTTCCTCGACATCACTTGCAACGCCGATGGCGAACTGGCCCGTCGTGGCGCCGGCCGTGCCGATACCTGCACCCTGCTGATGCCGTCGGCCAGCTGCGACCGTGCCTTCGCCATGACCAGCAGCCTGACCTGCATGCTGCTGGCCGCGCTGACCGTGTTTGATCGTTCGCCGTGGGATGCGCGTATCGCGCGTCTGAAACAGATTGCCGCGCTGGCCCGCGAAGGCCAGGCACAGTGGGATGCACCGGTGGCGGCGCTGGCGCAGCGCCCGTTCAACCGCATCATCTACCTCGGCAGCGGCCCGCTGGAAGCGCTGGCACGCGAGTGCGCGCTGAAGGTGCTGGAACTGACCGCCGGCCGCGTGCTGGCGCTGGCCAACACGCCGCTGGGCTTCCGTCATGGCCCGAAGTCGACGCTGGATGGCAACACCCTGGTGGTGGTGCTGCGCAGCGTGCAGCCGCTGGCGCGCCGCTACGAACAGGACCTGCTGGAAGAACTGCGCCGCGATGGCGTGGCCGGCCAGGTACTGGCAATCGGCCCGCATTCGGATATCGGCGCCGATGACGAATACACCCTTACCGTACCGGCACTGGATGATCCGTGGCTGGCGCCGGTGTGGCTGGGCTTTGCGCAGCTGTTCGCGCTGCAGCGCTCGGCTGCGCTCGGGCTGACCCCCGACAATCCGTTCCCGGACGGCACCGTCAACCGCGTCGTCAAGGGCGTCACCATCCACCATGGCTGAGCTGATCGCCCACGCCTGCTACGGCATCGACATTGGCGGCACCAAGATCGAACTGGTGGCGTGCGATGCGGCGATGCAGGTCAGCTGGCGCCGCCGCGTGGCCACCCCGCAGGGTGACTACGACGGTTTCCTGCAGGCGGTGGTGGAACTGGTGGTCGAGGCCGATGCGGCGCTGGGCCGCAGTGACGCGGCCATCGGCATTGCGCTGCCCGGCGTGCGCGACCGCCGCAGCGGCCGCCAGCTCAGCGCGAACGTTCCCGCGCTGACCGGCCACAGCGTGGCGGCTGATCTGCAGGCACGCCTGCAAAGACCGCTGCATTTCGGCAATGACCTGCAGTGCTTTGCCCTGTCAGAGGCGCATGGTGGCGCCGCCGATGGCTACCCCAGCATGTTCGGCGCCATCCTCGGCACCGGTGCCGGTGGCGGCTTCTGCCTGCAGGGCCGCCTGTTGTCCGGCTTCAACGGCCTGGCCGGCGAATGGGGCCACTGGAGCGTGCCGGGCCACCTGCTGCAGCGCCACGGCCTGCCGCTGATCGACTGCGCCTGCGGCCTGCAGGGCTGCGTGGAGCGCTACGTGTCCGGTAGTGGCGTGGCAATGATCGAACGCCACCTCGGTGGCAGCGCCGCCGACGCCAGCGCAGTGATCGCACTGGCCGAAGCCGGCGATGCCCGCGCACGCAGGGCGCTGGACATCCATCGCGACCTGCTCGGCCACAGCCTGGCCGCGCTGGTGCTGGCGCTGGACCCGCACGTGATCGTGCTCGGCGGTGGTCTTTCGCAGTACGCACCGCTGTACCAGCAGTTGCCTGCGGCCATCGCCGCGCATCTGTTCAACGGCGTGCAGGTACCGCCCATCGTGCCGCCACGCTTCGGCGATGCCGGTGGCGCACGTGGTGCTGCCCTGCTCGCCTGCCAACCCTCGTTTTCCTGATGTCCGGAGCTTGACCATGTCCCCGTTGCAGACCCTGCTTGCTTCCCACCGCGCCGGCCATAACGTCGGCCTGTACAGCGTCTGCTGCAGCAACGAGCAGGTGCTGCGCGCGGCCATGCACGTGGCGCTGGCCCATGGCACCGTGCTGCTGATCGAGGCCACCTCCAACCAGGTCGACCAGTTCGGCGGCTACACCGGCATGACCCCGCCGCAGTACCGCGATTACGTCGGCACGCTGGCCGATGAAGAAGGCTTCCCGCGCGAACGGCTGATCCTGGGCGGCGACCACCTTGGTCCGAACGCCTGGCAGAAGCGCCCGGCCGCCGAAGCAATGACCCACGCGCGCGCGCTGATCGAAGCCTACGTCGCCGCCGGTTTCCACAAGATCCACCTGGACTGCAGCATGTCCTGCGCCGATGACCCGGTGCCGCTGCCCGATGCCATCGTCGCCGCGCGTTCGGCCGAGCTGGCCGAGATCGCCGAACGCACCGCCGCCGAACACAGCCTGCCGCCGCCGGTCTACGTGATCGGTACCGAAGTGCCGATTCCCGGTGGCGAAGCCTCGCTGGCCGAAGGCCTGCAGGTCACCACGCCGGCCGCCGCCGCGCAGACCCTGGCCATCCACCAGCAGGCGTTCGACACGCCGCAGCTGCGCGATGCGTGGCAGCGCGTGATCGCGATGGTGGTGCAGCCGGGCGTGGACTTCGACCACAGCAGCGTGCACGAGTACGACGCGGCCGCCGCCAGCACGCTGGCTGATTTCCTGGAACAGCAACCGCGCATCGTGTTCGAGGCGCACTCCACCGATTACCAGCGCGAGAGTGGCCTGCACGCGCTGGTGCGCGACCACTTCGCCATCCTCAAGGTCGGCCCGGCGGCGACCTTCGCCTACCGCGAAGCGCTGTTCGCGCTGGCCGCGATCGAAGCCGAGCTGCTGCCGGCCGCGCAATGCTCGCGCCTGCCGCAGGTACTGGACGAGGTGATGCTGGCGCAGCCGAAATACTGGCAGTCCTACTACCAGGGCGATGACGCCGCGCTGCGCCTGCTGCGCAGCTATTCCTTCAGCGACCGCTGCCGCTACTACTGGGGCGAGCCGGCGCTGGTACGGGCGGTGCAGACCCTGTTCGCCAACCTGGAACAGCATGCGCCGCCGCTGGTACTGCTCAGCCAGTATCTGCCGGAGCAGTACCGCGCCGTGCGCGAGGGCACCCTGGCCAATACGCCCACCGCGCTGGCGCAGCATCGCGTCGGCCTGTGCCTGGGCGAATACGCCCGCGCCTGCAGCGCCAACCAGGCCGGAACCCGCGCGCAGAACGCAGGTTCGGCTGCCGCCGATCTTGCGAACGGCTAATCTCTACCTTTTCCCGCGAAACCGAGAATGGCCATGCGCAACACCCGCTCCCGCCGGCAACAGATCCTGCAGCTGCTGATCGAGCACGGCTCGGTGCAGGTGGCCGATCTGGTCGAGCGCTTTGGCGTGTCGGCGGTGACCATCCGTGCCGACCTGACCCACTTCGAGTCGCAGGGCCTGGCCAACCGCACCCACGGCGGCGCCACCCTGGTGCGCACGCCTCCACAGGAACAGGACATCCACGAGAAGGACGCGCTGAACCTGCCGCTGAAGGAATCGATCGGTGCGCGCGCCGCACGCCTGGTGCAGCCTGGTGACAACATCATCATCGACTCCGGCTCGACCACGATGACCCTGGCCCGCCACCTGCGCGCGCATCGCGATGTAACGGTGATGACCAACGGCCTGAACATCGCCTGGGAGCTGGCCAATGCGGCGGGCATTACCGTACTGCTGACCGGTGGTCTGCTGCGCCAGCAGTCGCTTTCGCTGCAGGGCAGCCAGGCCGAAGCCAGCCTCAACTCGTACAGCTTCGACACCCTGTTCCTGGGCGTGGATGGCCTGGACCTGCAGTTCGGCCTGACCACCCACGACGAAGCCGAAGCCCGCCTCAACCATCGCATGGTCGAGCGCGCACGCCGCATCGTGGTGCTGACCGACGCCTCCAAGTTCGGCCGCGTCAGCCTGCACCGCATCGCCCTCCTGGATCAGATCCACGCCATCATCACCGACGCCGGCATCGACGATGCGACCCGTGAGGGGCTGCAGCGGCTGGGCATCGAAGTGATCATCGCCGAGCCCACCGCATGACCGACACCCGCACCCTGCATGGCCGCATCCTCACCCCGCTGGGCTGGCGACGCGGCCACGTCCACTTCGATTCGCAGGTGCGCCAGCTGCAGGTGGACGACCACAGCGGTGCCGATGATCTGCAGCTGCGGGTGATCCTGCCCGGCTTCATCGACCTGCATGTGCATGGCGCCGCCGGCGTGGACCTGATGCAGGGCGGCGACGTGGCGCGCACCATCGCCCGCACCCATCTGCGCTTCGGTACCACCACGCTGCTGGCGACCACCATGACCGCCGGCCTGGACGAGATCGAGCACGCACTGCAGGGTGTTGCCGCCACCATGGCGGCGCCCGACGCCGAAGCCGCCTGCATTGCCGGCGTGCATCTGGAAGGACCGTTCATCAGCCCGCAGCGTCTGGGGGCGCAGCCCAATCGTACGATCGAGGCGACGCTGGCGCTGGTACAGCAGCTGCATGCGCTGGCACCGATCCGGGTGATGACGCTGGCTCCGGAGATCGGCGAGCACACCGCGCTGATTCCCGCGCTTTCGGCAATGGGCATCCGCGTGCAGCTTGGCCACAGCGCCGGCACGTACGAGGAAGGCGTGGCCGCGCTGCAGGCCGGTGCCTCCGGCTTCACCCATCTGTTCAACGGCATGACCGGCGTCGATCACTATCGCCCGGGCATTGCGGCGGCGGCACTGGCACATGCGCAGTACGCCGAGATCATCCCCGACCTGCAGCACATCCATCCCGGCGTGATCCGCCTGGCCGCGCGCGCGATTCCGCGCCTGTACGCAGTAACCGATGCTACCGCCGCCACCGGCATGCCCGATGGTGAGTACGCCTTGGGCGAACAGCGCGTGCACAAGTGCGGCGGCTGCGTGCGCCTGGCGACCGGTTCGCTGGCCGGCAGCGCGCTGACCATGGACCAGGCGCTGCGCAACCTGGTGCGTGTGGGCCTGGACCTTGCCGATGCCTCGCAGCGTGTTTCCACCTTCCCCGCCGCGTATCTCGGCCTGGACGATCGCGGCCGCATCGCGCCCGACGCCCGCGCCGACCTGGTGGTGCTGGACGCCGAGCTGCGCCTGCAGCAGGTGGTGGTGGGCGGACGCGTGGTCGATTTGAACTGACACAGGCCATGCGGCCCGGATGCCGCACACAAGGCGCGCAAGCGCATTGCATCAGCCACGCACCATCCCGTTAGTCCAGGAACGAGTCGATGACCGCAGCCACTGCACCTGCCGTACCCGCTTCCACCGCTCCGCGCTGGCCCGTACGCTACCTGCTCTTCATCGGCGGCCTCGGTGGCCTGCTGTACGGCATCGACATCGGCATCATCGCCGGTGCCCTGCCCTATCTTGAAGCCACCGCCAGCCACGCCTGGCAGCTCAGCAGCCAGCAGCTCGGCTTCGTCGTGGCGGCGGTGTTGCTCGGCAGCGTGTTGTCCTCGCTGTTCGCCGGCATGGTCGCCGACCTGATCGGCCGCCGCGGCGCGATGCTGCTGGCCGGCCTGCTGTTCACCGCCTCGATTCCGATCATGGCGCTGGCCTCGGGCTACACGCCGTTGCTGCTCGGCCGGCTGCTGCAGGGCATCAGTGGCGGCCTGATCGGCGTGGTGATTCCGCTGTACCTGGCCGAAGTGCTCAGCCCGGAACGACGCGGGCGCGGCGCGGCGATGTTCCAGCTGCTGCTGACCATCGGCCTGGTGTTGGCGGCCCTGATCGGCCTCTATCACGCGCATGCGGTGGATGCCGCCGCTGAAGCCGTGCGTTCGCTGCCGGTGGCGCAGCAGGCGCAGGAGCTGTTCACGGTGAAGGACCACGCCTGGCGCACCATCTTCTGGACCTGCCTGGCACCGGGCCTGCTGTTCTGCGCCGGCATCTTCTGGCTGTCCGAATCACCGCGCTGGCTGGTGCGCCGCGGCCGCATCGATGATGCCCGCCGCAGCCTGCAGCGTGTGCTGCCCGCTTCGGAGGTCGAGCCGACGCTCGCACAGATCCAGGCGCCGGAATCGAGCAGCAGCAGCGGCAAGCGCGACCCGCTGCTCAGCCGCCGCTATGTGGTGCCGTTCCTGCTCGCCTGCGTAGTGCTGGCCTGCACCCAGGCCACCGGCATCAACTCGGTGCTGGCCTACGCGGTGAACATCCTCAACCAGGCCGGCCTGTCCGGCTCGGTGGCCAATGGCGCCGACGTGGCGATCAAGCTGCTCAACGCGGTGATGACCGTGGTCGCACTGCTGCTGGTCGACCGCAAGGGCCGCAAGTTCCTGCTGATGCTTGGCAGTGGCGGCATCTGCGTGGCCCTGCTGGCAGCGGCGACGCTGTTCTTCCAGGCCGAACGCGGTCGCACCGACGTGCAGCCGCAGCTGCAGGCGGCGGTCAGCGGCGATGGCCTGCAGCTGGTACTGGACGATACGCAGTGGCAGCGCTTGGGCGCTGGCATCGACAGCGAAGGCCGGCCGATGCAGCTGACCGTCTCCTACGCCTACGGTGACTTCACCAATGTGCGTGCCCTGCGCAGCGACAACCTGACCGACCGCGAGCTGCGCATCGAGCGTGCCGGCACCGTGCAGCCGGACAGCGTCATCGGCGCGTTCTTCCGCAAACTGCACCTGAACCCGTTCGCCGACCCGGCCGCTGCAGCGCAGGCGCCGCTGCGCATCGAACAGGCCCGCATCGGCCCGGTACCGCCGCCGGCGCATGGCTGGGCGGTGGCCGCCTGCATCCTGGTGTTCGTCGCGTTCTTCGCGGTCGGCCCCGGCGTATGCGTGTGGCTGGCGCTGTCGGAGCTGATGCCGAACCGCATCCGCTCCAATGGCATGAGCATCGCGCTGCTGATCAACCAGTTCGTGTCGACCACCATCGCCGCGATTTTCCTGCCCACGGTGGGCCACTACGGCTACGCCAGCATGTTCGTGTTCTGGGCGGCGTGCACCTTCGTGTTCTTCCTGGTAGCCGCATTCTGGCTGCCAGAGACCAAGGGCAAGTCGCTGGAAGAGATCGAAGCCCGCTTCGCCCGGTAGCGGTCGACCTTGGTCGACCTCCGCGCATAGCGCGGGTTCATGGCGCGCCCGTCATTCGCCAGTGATGTGCTTCGCCAGCTCCCGCGCTTCGGCAACGCTGGACAACCCGCTCAGCATCATCGATTCACCGAATGGCCCCTGCACGGTCGCCACCATCAGCACGCGGCCATCCACGCTGAGCGCCGCACGCTGGCCCACCAAGGCAGCGGTGCCATCGTGGATGCGCTGATGTGCCTCGGGCCGATAGCGGATCTGCAGACCCGGCTGCTGGCCGGCGTCCAGCACATAGCGCACATCGGCGATGTCGGCACTGCCGGCAATCGGCGGCTCGCGCAGGGCCAGGGTCTCGCCCTGCCACTGCACCGGCGTGCCCTTGCCGGCTGCATCGACCGCGCTCAGGCGCACATCCACTCCGGGTCGTGGCGCATGATCCTTGCCTGCCCAGGCACCGGGTGTGGCGCCCGGCATGCATCCGGTCAGGATCAACGCCATGCCCAGCAACAGCGGAAGCGCAGCCCTCACTTCAGCTTCCGCAGCTTGAATGCCACCAGCACCTGCAGCAGCCCATACAGCAGGCTGCCGATGCCGATCCACAGCGTGGTCACCGCAACGCCTGCATACGGATTGGCCGCAAACAGCAGGCCCAGCACCACCGCCAGCACGCCACTGAGGATCAGCAGCCACTCGCCCTGGATCTGCTTGCGCACGCGTATCGCGAACACGATGCGATAGATACCTGCCACCAGCAGCCACGCTGCCAGGAACAGCACCAGCACGCTGGCGGTGGCCAGCGGATTGATCACCGCCAGGATGCCGAAGCCCAGCGAGGCGATGGCATACAGCGCCAACCACCCACGCGAGGCACCGCTGCCGCCGCTGATCAGTGCGAACAGGCTGATGACACCTTCAACGATGGCCATCACGCCCAGTGTCCACGCCAGTGCCATCGCCGCGGACAGCGGCCAGCCAATGGCAACGATGCCGAAACCCAGTGCGACGAGCCCGTACAGCAGCAGGATCCACCAGCTGCGCCCAACCGCCGACAGCAAGGGAGACAAGGGGGAATTCATGGCCACTCCTTCGATCCGGAACCGGCCTCATCCTAGCCCCTGTGGATGAAGAGGACGATCACGGCGCCCGCGCGCACACCCATACGCGCACCTCTCCAACTCCCACGCAGCGCAGCGTTTCGGTAATCTCCATCACCGTGCTGCCGGTGGTCATCACGTCATCGACCACCGTCAGTCGCGGTGGCACCGGACGGCGTACATCGAAGGCATCGAACAGGTTCTCCCGGCGCTGTTCGGCCGTGCGTTCGGACTGGGGCGCGGTGTGGCGCCGCCTGTACAGCCCCTGCCAGACCGGCATCGGCAGCAGGCGGCACAGTTCTGCCGCCTGGTTGTAACCGCGCTGGCGCAGGCGGCGCCCGTGCAACGGCACCGGCACCAGCGGTGGGCATGACCAGGGCGGCGGTGCCCGCTGCATCAACTGTGACAGCAGGCGACCGGCGGCGAGGTCCTGATGGAACTTGTAGCGCACCAGCAGCTGGTCGACCGGCGGCAGGTACAGCAGACTGGCATGCGTGGCGGCCTGCGGCGGTGCTTCCTCACGGCAGGTACCGCAGACGATCAACGCGTTGTCCGGCAACGGCAGTGCACACCGCAGGCAGGCGCGGCCAGCCCAGGGCAGTCCGGCCAGGCAGGCACCGCAGAGATCGAGCCCATCGTGGCCCGGGTCACCGCAGACCAGGCAACGGAGTGGTAGCAGCACGCGAAGTGCTGCCTGCACGTGGCGGCCCGCGTCGAAGAAAACAGACATGCGCTTCAGCGTGACGCAGCCGTCAGCGCGTCGCCATCGGGTGTGTCCTCAACGAGCCGTAGGAGTTTTGTCGCCCACCCGCTGCCCCGATCACCTCACCGCGTTGGCGCAGGCTTCGCATCCACCCGGGTGCGATACACCATGTACGGCGTCTGCCGGCGATCAACGCCACCATTGAATCCGGCCTGCCGATGCAGCTGGTTGGCGGTGAAGTACAGGTAGCCGTCCGGTCCCATCGACAAGGTATCCGGCCACAGGATGCGCGGATCGTGCACCACGGTCGTCCATCGTCCATCCGCATCGCGGGCATGAATGGCGTTGTGCTCGTAGTCGCTCGCATACAGCCGGCCGTTGGCATCCATTTCCATCCCATCGGAGGCGCCCTTGTCGCCCAGGTCGACCACGGCCGCAGCCAACGCCGCTTCACTTACCTTGGGGTCGCGCAGCAAGACGGTGGGCACGCTGTACAGATGACGGCTGGACAACGGGGTATAGAACAGCGTCCCGCCATCGGGCGACAAGGCAATGCCATCGGCGGCCACGGTGAACGGCTGCGTCGAACCATCCGGATTGCGCAGTCGCATCTGCTGCCCTTCCACGATCGGTACGAATGCCGGATCCGCCGATGTGGACACATGACCGACCAGGCGCTTGGACGCGGCGCCGGTGGCGAGGTCGATCACGATGATGCCGCCGATTCCGCTCAGCGACGAGTCGGTCACGTAGGCCACGCCCTCGCGGCCGACACGGAAATCGAAGCGCACATCGTTGACGTAGGTGCGCGCGTCGATGACGTTGGCCGGGAACACCAGCGTTCTGGCCACGGTATTGGTGGCCAGATCGATCGCCACCAGCTTGACGCCACCGGCCTGCGGCGCAGAGAACCCGGGCGCGGCGGTATCCAGCACCCACAACCGGCCCTGGCCATCGGCCACCACACTCTGCACGCTGATGAAGTGGGCCGTCGGATCGGGACCGTCCTTGCGGTTGATGCGCGCATCCGGATAGGGCACGGCGTGACCATCACGCCACTCGGCCACGCTGTAGGGCACCTCATCGCCCCAGCGCGGGAAGTTGACGAAGATGCGTCCGCTTTCAGACACCGCCACGCTGGTGGGCATAGCACCTTCGAAACGCGCCACCGGCTCAATGACACCGATGCTGCGTTCGCTGGGCAGCACAGGAGTGCCCGCCAGCGCCAGCGCGGGGGAACTGGCCAGGGCCAGCACGGCAGCCGCCAGACGGCGGATACGGCAGTTGATCATGGTTGCTCTCGATGCAGGTCCGGGTGCAGCCCCGGCGTGTATGCATCTTCAGCGGCGCACCTGGCATCGGCTAGACGGTGCAACGGGAAATCAGCTTCACTGCAAAAGTGAAGATGGAAGGCGGATTGATCGCGCTGATCACAGCAATGGGCGATACCTATCGACAACGCTCGCGACGGCTGACGCTATTGGCCCGCGCGCCCTGACCGTGCATCGCTCCGGCGCGATGAAGCACAGCAGCGGATCGGAAGAGGCTCAACGCCCCGCGGTGGTGTCCCGGCCGCGGTCCTCGGCATCTTCATGCGCAGGCGCAGGCACCATCAACAACTCCGCCAACCCACGGTAGATCGGCACGCGGCACACCAACCCGGACACGCCACGCGCGATCAGCACCGTGGCCAGGATCGGCAGCAGCAGATCGCCGCTGTCGGTCAGCTCCAGCGAGATCACCGCCGACGTCAGCGGGGCCTGGGTAACGCCGGTCAGGTAAGCGCACATACCCAGCAGCACGAACGCGCGCGGGTCCACGCCGGGCATCAGGACCGCCAGGTTGTGGCCCAGTCCGGCACCGACCGCCAGCGCCGGCGAAAACAGGCCACCGGGAATGCCCGCCACGTAGGACGCCAGGTTCGCCAGCAGCTTCATCAACCCGAACTCGTGGCCGACCATCGCCTGCCCCTGTACCAGGCTGCGCGCCTGCTCGTAGCCGGTGCCGAACGCACCTTCACCGAAGACCAGGGCGAGCAGCACCACCACCAGACCGCAGCCTGCGGCCAACAGAACCGGATGCCGCTGCCGCAGTTGCCCGAGCCAACGCGGGCGGCCCGCCGCACTCGCCAGCACCGCACGCGCGAACAGGCCTCCCAGCAACCCGGCCACCACGCCGCACAGCAGGATCGCGAGCCAACCCTGGCCCAGCGGCAGCCGCGCGCTTACATGGCCGAAGTAGGTGTAGTTGCCCAGCAGTCCGAGCGATACCACGCCGCCGACGATCACCGCGGTCAGCAAGGTGCCTGAGAAGCGATGTTCGAAGCGGCCGCTGAGCTCCTCGATGGCGAAAACGATACCGGCCAGCGGCGTGTTGAACGCCGCCGCGATGCCTGCCGCGCCGCCCGCCAGCAGGAAGTGCGAGAGCTCGCGTGGATCCTTGAAGCCGAACCAGCGGCCGAACAGATACATCAGGCTCGCGCCCACATGCACGGTGGGCCCCTCGCGCCCGACCGAGGCGCCGCCGAGCAGCGACAACGAGGTCAGCAGCAACTTGCCGGCCGACACCGCAGGCGAAAGGTTGGTTTTCCGGAACGACTCATCTGGCTTGTCCAGCGCAGCGATGACCTGCGGAATGCCGCTGCCGCGGGTGGGTTTCAGCACGCCCGCGGTCAGCCAGGCCAACAGCGCGAAGATGCCCGGCGTGAGCAGCAGGGCCCACCACGGCGAGTGCGAGGTGATGCGCTGGAACAGGTGGAACGCGGCGTCGCTGGCCTTGGCGAACAGGATCGCCACCAGTGCCACGGCCACGGCGCCGCCCCAGAGCGCGGCGCGGCGGCGCCAGGCCTCGCTGAGAACCAGCGCGGTGATACGGCCGCGGAGGCGGTAAAGATCGATCATGGGAAAGAGTCTGCGCGCCAGCGCTTGCGTTGGGCAGCGGCCACTGTGGCCGGAGGCCTTGCAGGATGCGGTGAAATGCGGCGCATCCTTCGGACTTGATTGAACGGCCCGGATGTAAACCATTTTGATTAATAGATGGTTGACAGTCCGGACGCACCCACCCACACTGCCGCCCTCGCTCCACTCGTACCCAAGGTCCCGCCATGGCTGCTGCCATCCGCCACGACTGGCAACACGACGAACTGCAGGCGCTGTTCGATCTGCCGTTCCCCGAGCTGCTGTTCCGCGCCGCAGCGGTCCATCGCGAGCACTTCGACCCCTCGCAGGTGCAGGTCTCCACGCTGCTGTCGGTGAAAACCGGTGGTTGCCCGGAAGACTGCGCGTACTGCCCGCAGGCGCAGCGCTACAACACCGGGGTGAACGCGCAGAAGCTGATGGAGACCGATGCGGTGCTGGCCAAGGCACGCCAGGCCAAGGCCGCCGGTGCGTCGCGCTTCTGCATGGGCGCCGCGTGGCGTTCACCAAAGGACCGCGACATCCCGAAGGTGGCGGCGATGATCGCCGGGGTGAAGGCACTGGGCCTGGAGACCTGCGCCACGCTGGGCATGCTCAGTGGCGAGCAGGCACGTGCGCTGAAGGACGCCGGACTGGACTACTACAACCACAACCTCGATACCGCGCCGGACTACTACGATTCAATCATCCACACGCGGCAGTACCAGGACCGCCTGGGTACGCTGGAGCACGTGCGCGATGCCGGCCTGAAGACCTGCTGCGGCGGCATCGTCGGCATGGGCGAGACGCGGGCGCAGCGCGTCGGCCTGCTGCTGGCGCTGGCCACGTTGCCGGCACACCCCGATTCGGTGCCGATCAACAAGCTGGTGCAGGTGGCGGGCACGCCGCTGCATGGCAGCGCCGAACTGGACCCGTTCGAGTTCGTGCGCATGATCGCGGTGGCACGCATCGTCATGCCGCGCTCGATGGTGCGGCTGTCGGCCGGTCGCGAGGCGATGAGCGATGAACTGCAGGCGCTGTGCTTCGTCGCTGGCGCCAACTCCATCTTCTACGGCGACAAGCTGCTGACCACCGGCAACCCGGAGAGCGAGCGCGACCTGGCGCTGTTCGCGCGGCTGGGACTGCAGCCGATGGCGGTGCAGGTGGATGCCGAGGGCCACGACCACGGCGGCACCGTGCACGCCGATATCAGCGCCGATACGCCCGGCTGTGGCTGCGCTCACGCGGCCTGAGACGGGATGCAGGCAGGCGTCGCGGCAACGCGCTACCCTAGCCGCCCCGTCGTCGCATTCAGCCGCCATGGCCCGCCCCGACCTGACCGCCCGCCTCCACGCCCAACGCGCCCTGCGCGATGCCCAAGGCCGTCGCCGCCCGCGACGCACGGTCACCCGTCGTGATGGCGTGCGCCTGGAGGTGGACGGCCAGTGGCTGACGGGCTTCTGCAGCAACGACTACCTGGGCCTGGCCCAGCAGTTCAGCGTGGTCAACGCGTTGCAGGACGCCGCGGCGCGTGAGGGTGCCGGTGCCGGTGCCTCGCACCTGGTTTGCGGCCATCACGCCATGCACGAAGCGCTTGAACGCGAAGTGGCCGAGTGGCTGGGCTATCCGCGTGCGCTTCTGTTCGGCAGTGGCTTCGCCGCCAACCTGGCGGTGCAGCAGGCGCTGCTGAGCGAAGAGAACGACGTCTGCGTGCAGGACAAGCTCAACCACGCCAGCCTGCTCGATGCCACGCGGCTGGCGGGTGCACGCCTGCGCCGCTATCCGCATCTGGATGCGGAGGGCGCAATGCGTCAGCTCAAGCACGCGCCGGATGGCGCGGCGATGCTGGCCACCGACGGTGTCTTCAGCATGGATGGCGACATCGCACCGCTGCGCGCGTTGTCGCTTGTGGCACGCCTGCAGCAGGCGCTGTTCTACGTCGATGACGCACACGGTGTAGGCGTGGTCGGTGATGGCCGCGGCGCCGTCGCGGCCGCTGGTCTGGGCGTGGACGATGTGCCGCTGCAGCTGGTCACGCTGGGCAAGGCGCTGGGCGGTTCCGGCGCACTGGTACTGGGCCGCGACGACCTGATCGAGCACCTGGCCGAAACCGCACGCCCCTACATCTACACCACCGCAGTGCCACCGGCGATGGCCGCTGCCGCACTGGAAGCGGTACGCCTGGCGCGCCGTGACCACTGGCGCCGTTCCAAGCTGGCCGACCTGATCGCGCTGTTCCGCAGCGAAGCCCGTCGCCATGGGCTGGACCTGATGGCCTCGGATACACCGATCCAACCGCTGCTGTGCGGTGATGACCACGCGGCCGTGGCGATGTCCACGACGCTGGAACAGGCCGGCTGGCTGGTCGGTGCGATCCGCCCGCCGACGGTGCCGGAAGGCAAGGCGCGGCTGCGCGTCACGCTGTCCGCACTGCATACGCCGGAACAGGTGCGCGGCCTGGTCGAGGCCATCGCCAGCGCGCGCGACCGCGTGACCCTGGCCGTGCGTGAAACCGCGCCACCGCCGCTGCCCGCTTTTGCCTGAGTTCCGTGTAGTTCCCCATGCATATTGAAGTCACCGGCCGCGGGCCGGACCTGGTTCTGATCCACGGCTGGGCCCTGCAGGGCGGCGTGTTCGCACCGCTGGTGCAGCGCCTGGCGGACCGGTTCACCCTGCACCTGGTCGACCTTCCCGGCCATGGCCACAGCCGCGACGACACCACGCCGCTGCGCCTGCCGTTCGTGGTCAACGCGATTGCTGCGGCCACGCCACCGGCAGTGTGGTGCGGCTGGTCGCTGGGCGGATTGTTCGCGCTGCACGCGGCGGCGACGCTGCCGAAGGTGCGTGGGCTGGCGATGATCGCCGCCACACCGCGCTTCGTACGTGGCGAAGATTGGCCGCACGCGGTGGAACCGGCAGTGTTCGAGCAGTTCGGGCGCGAACTGGCCACCGATTTTGCCGGCACCCTGGAACGCTTCCTGGCGCTGGACGTGATGGGCTCGGCGCATGCCCGCGAGGAGCTGCGCACATTGCGCCAGCGCCTGGTCGAGCGCGGTGCGCCCACCGAACGCGCGCTGCTGGAGGGCCTGCGGCTGCTGGAAAGCGCCGACCTGCGTGGCGCGCTGCCGACGCTGGGCAAGCCCAGCCTGTGGATCGCCGGCCAACGCGACCGGCTGGTGTCGCCGTCGGCGATGCAGGCCGCTGCAGCGCTGGCCCCGGGCGGACAGGCGCTGACCATCGCCCATGGCGGCCACGCGCCCTTCCTCGGCCATGCCGATGAGGTGGCCACCGCGTTGCAACACTTCGTTGCCGGCCTGTCACCGGCCGATGGCGGACAATGAGCGCCTTCCGAATTCCGCAGGACTGACGCATGGATCTGGGTATCAATGGCCGCTGGGCACTGGTCTGCGGCGCAAGCAAGGGGCTGGGTCTGGGCTGCGCGCGTGCGCTGGTGCGCGAGGGCGTCAACGTGGTGATCGTGGCTCGTGGCGAAACGGCGCTGCAGCAGGCTGCCAAGGAACTGCGCGCGCTGTCCGGCGCCGCTGAAGTACGCGCGGTCTCCGCCGACGTCACCACCGAGGCCGGTCGTACCGCGGCGCTGGCCGCGTGCCCGCAGGTGGACATTCTGGTCAACAACGCCGGTGGCCCGCCGCCCGGTGATTTCCGCACCTTCGAGCGCGATGACTGGATCGCCGCACTGGACGCCAATATGCTGGCGCCGATCGCGCTGATCCGCGCCACCGTCGACGCGATGATCGAGCGCAGCTTCGGCCGCATCGTCAACATCACCTCATCGGCGGTGAAAGCCCCGATCGACATCCTGGCGCTGTCCAATGGCGCGCGCAGTGGCCTGACCGGCTTCGTCGCCGGCCTGTCGCGCCGCACCGTGGCCCACAACGTCACCATCAACAACCTGCTGCCCGGACAGTTCGACACCGACCGCCTGCGTGCCAACTTCGCCCACAGTGCGGGCAAGGACGGCGATGCTGGCGAAGTGGCCGAACGCCGCCGCCAGCAGATCCCCGCCGGCCGCTTCGGCACGCCGGATGAGTTCGGCGCCGCCTGCGCCTTCCTGTGCAGCGCACAGGCCGGTTACCTCACCGGGCAGAACCTGCTGATCGATGGCGGCGCCTACCCCGGTACGTTCTAAGAGACTCCTGCAATGCCGTCCCACTTCGATGCCCGCCATGTCCGCCGCGCGTTCGCCCGCGCCGCCAACAGCTACGATGCCGCCGCCGCCCTGCAGCGCGAAGTGCAATCGCGGCTGATCGAATCGCTGGACTACCTGGAGGCGCGCAAGCCCGAGGTGGTGCTGGATATCGGCGCCGGTACCGGTCATGCCAGCTCGCTGATGAAGAAGCGCTGGCCGAAGGCGCAGGTGATCGCGCTGGACGTGGCGCTGCCGATGCTGGACCAGGCCAAGCGCCAGGCTGGCTGGTGGAAGCCGTTCCAGCGCCTGTGCGGCGACGCCGCCGCGCTGCCGCTGGCCGACAACAGCGTGGACGTGATCTTCAGCAACCTGTGCCTGCAGTGGGTGGACGACCTGCCGGCGGTGTTCGCCGGGTTCCGCCGCGTACTCAAACCAGGCGGCCTGCTGGTGTGCTCGACCTTCGGCCCGGAAACCCTGATCGAACTCAACGAGGCATTCGCCGCTGCCGATGACCGCCCGCACGTGAGCCGCTTCGCGCAGATCGCCCAGTTCGGCGATGCGCTGATGATGGCCGGCTTCCGCGACCCGGTGCTGGACCGCGACCTGTTCACCCTGACCTACGACGACCTGCCCTCGCTGATGCGCGAACTGCGTGCGATGGGCGCAACGAATGCCCGCGTCGACCGCCGCCACACGCTGACCGGGCGTGGCCGCTTCGCTGCTGCTGCGGCCGCCTACGAGCCGATGCGCCGCGCCGACGGCAAGCTGCCGAGCAGCTGGGAAGTGATCTATGCCCACGCCTGGGCGCCGGACCCGGGCGCGCCGATCCGCGAAGGTGGGCATGACGTGGCATCGGTACCGGTGTCGGCGATTCCGATCCGGCGCAGGCAGACCTGATCGTCCGGTAGTGCCGGCCGCTGGCCGGCAATCTCATGATTCCATGCTGGACATCTGCCGGCCAGCGGCCGGCACTACCGCATTCCACGCCGTACGCGAATCGCACTGGCAGGTGCCAACCTTGGTTGGCACAGCACGTCAGATCGCGTTGCGGCCGGCATTGTGCCAACCAAGGTTGGCACCCACCCAAAACAGGCTTCCGCCTCAGGTATTGGCCGGCGAACTCAGCGGCGGGCGCACCAGATCGCGGTGGAAGAAGTAGATCTCCTGCACCAGGAAGCGCCAGCTGGTGTGGAAGCTGCGGAAGCGCGTGCTGGGCGTGGACGAGGCCAGCGCGTCGATCCCCAGTGCCTTGCTCAGTCGCAGCGCGCGCGCCATGTGCAGCGGGTCACTGACAATGATCACCCGGTGCAGGTCACGCTGCTCCATCAACCGCTTGGCTTCGACCAGGTTCTGCACGGTGTTGCGCGAGGCGGTCTCGATCAGGATCGCATCGTCCGGGATGCCGTGCTTGAGCGCGTAGCGCCGCGCCACCTGTGATTCGGAAAAGCGTGCACCGGTGCCGCCATAGCCACCGGTGAAGATCAGCAGCGGCGCGTAGCGGGCCTCGTACAGGTCCAGGCCGTGGCGGATGCGCTCTTCGAACACCGGTGATGGCTTGGCGTCATAGGCCGCCGCACCAAGCACGATGATGGCGTCGGCCTTGGCGGCCTGGTCGCGTTCACCAACCCACACGATCCACGCGGTCACGCCCAGCAGCCAGATCACCAGCAGGACAAACAGCCGCCACAGCCAGCCCAGCAGGCCGGTGCGATGCCGCTGCCGGTCGCGGCTCACGGCGCCCCCCAGCGCAGCGCTGGCAGGTCGACGTTGCCACCGGACAGCACCAGCCCGACGCGCAGCCCTGCAAAGCGCTCAGGTTGCGCCAGCACTGCGGCTAGCACGGTGGCCGAGGACGGTTCGACCACCTGCTTGAGGACCTCCCACAACAGGCGCATCGCGGCCATTGTCGACGCGTCGTCGACCACGATCACCTCGGCGCCGGCCGCGCGCAGCAGCGCGAAGTTGGGCGCGCCGATCAGCGTGCGCAGGCCATCGCAGATGGTGTCCGGGGTGAACGCGCCCAGACGCTCGCCTGCAGCCAGCGAGCGCGCGGTGTCATCGGCGCCGGCCGGTTCGGCCAGCACCAGCCGGGTCTGCGGGCTGGCGTGCTGCAGGGCCAGCGCAGTGCCGGTGGCCAGGCCGGCGCCGCCCACCGGCACCACCAGCACGTCGAACGGGCCGTCGCTGTGCAGCAGCTCCAGGGCAGCGGTGCCTTGTCCGGCCATCACCGCCGGGTCGGTATAGGGATGGACCAAGGTTGCGCCGGTATCAGCCTGTACCTTGGCGCAGGTGGCTTCACGGTCGGCGATGGTCGGCGGGCAGTGCCAGAGCGTGGCGCCATGCCGGGCAATATTGGCCAGCTTGGCCGCCACCGCGCCTTCCGGCACCACCACATGGCAGGGAATGCCACGGGTGCGCGCGGCCAGCGCCAGCGCGGCGCCATGGTTTCCCGAGGAATGGGTCACCACGCCGGCACCGGCGCGACCGGCATCCAGCGACCACACCGCATTGCAGGCACCGCGGAACTTGAACGCACCACCGCGCTGCAGGTGCTCGGCCTTGAAGGCCAGCTGTGCCCCGGCCAGCGCATCGAGCGTGTGCGAGCGCAGCACCGGGGTCACGCTGGCATGCGGGGCGATCCTCGCGGCAGCAAGCAGGACGTCGTCGGCGCGGGGCAACAGTGAATCGCTCATGACGCAAGATTAACGTATGCCCCCGCGCTGGCGACCGGGGCACAGGTCATGCCAGCATGCGGGCCTTCACCTCCATTCATCCTGGCCGGTGGAATTAAGGGTCGATTCAATGCCCGCGCACGAAGCTGACTGCACACCCGTCCTCTGGGGGGACCCACCATGAAAACGCGCTTGATGCTTGCCGGTGGCCTGATGCTGGCCCTCACCGGCTGCACCACCTACGACTACGTCGGCGGTGGCCGCGGTGGCGGCTACTACCACGGTGCGCCGTCGGTGGAATACCGCTACCCGGCCGGCTATCCCTACAACTCCGGCTACCCGTACTACGGCGGCTATGGCGGTTACTACGGTGGCTACGGCAATCCGTACTACTCGCGCCCGATCTACCGCCCGCCGCACAACCACCGCCCGCCGCCGCGTCCGGGCAATGGCGGCGAGAACCGTCCGCCGCCGTCGCGCCCGTCCTACAACGGGGGTTCGCCGTGGCGGAACATGGATTCGATGCGACGCCCGCCGCAGTCCAACGTGCAGCCGTCGGCGCCCCCGCCGCAGGCGCGTCCGGCGCCGGCGCCGAGCGCACCGAGGATGAACGGTTCCCCCTGGCGCAACATGGATCGTGGGACGCAGCGCACAGTTGAGCGCTGAACCGTCTTGCATTTCACACGGTCTAAGCCGCAATCTACGGGGATGGTGACGGCCCGCGTCACAAAGTGACAAAAACGACACGGGCCGCCGCAAAAAGCTCTACGTCGATATCCGACAGGAACATCTGGATCCCCCCTGTTCCGGCCCTGTCGGATGTCGGCACCTCTGAAGGCAGACGGCCCCGCAATGCGGGGCCGTTTGTTTTGACGGGTCGCCAACCGGCGACAGCCCCGGCTTCAGTAGATCCATGCCATGCGTGGATGGCGCCTTCCCGACAGAGCAAAAAAACAGGGCCGGACAGTCCCCCGACTGCCGGCCCCCTGCTCCCCCACCGTGCGCCTGTACCGGCCCCTGTTCCAATTCCGGTCACGGGCGCCTACGGCGCCAGCCACGGTGGGTGCTATTGGGTTATCTGCAAAAATCCTGCCAACTTTAGGGCTGATTTCGACGCCGGGCGGCTGGCGACGACGTCCCGGCCCGGAATGGCGCTAAAATCGCCACCCCGGCGCCGCCCCCGGCCGCGCCCGCCCCCATCTGAACAGCCCCCATGAACCCGTCCTTCCATCGTTACGACGTCATCGTCATCGGCGGTGGCCACGCTGGCACCGAAGCCGCGCTGGCCGCGGCCCGCACCGGCGTGCGCACCCTGCTGCTGACCCACAACATCGAAACGGTGGGCGCGATGAGCTGCAACCCGGCCATCGGCGGCATCGGCAAGGGCCACCTGGTCAAGGAAATCGACGCCCTTGGCGGTGCCATGGCGCATGCCGCCGACCGCGCCGGCATCCAGTGGCGCACGCTCAACGCCTCCAAGGGTCCGGCCGTGCGTGCCACCCGCTGCCAGGCCGACCGCAACCTGTACCGCATGGCGATCCGCGCCATTGTCGAAGGCCAGGCCAACCTGACCGTGTTCCAGGCCGCAGTAGACGATCTGGTGATCGAGGGTGACGCCGTGCGCGGGGTCATCACCCAGACCGGCCTGCGCTTCGACGCCGAGGCCGTGGTGCTGACCGCCGGCACCTTCCTGGCCGGCAAGATCCATGTCGGGCCGACCCAGTACGCCGCCGGCCGCATGGGCGACCCGCCGGCCACCACGCTGGCCGCGCGCCTGCGCGAGCGCCCGTTCCAGGTCGACCGCCTGAAGACCGGTACGCCGCCGCGCATCGATGGCCGCTCGCTGGACTACAGCGTGATGGACGAGCAGCCCGGCGATACGCCGCGGCCGGTGATGTCCTTCCTCGGCTCGGTGGACGAGCATCCGCAGCAGGTCAGCTGCTGGATCACCCACACCACCGAACAGACCCACCAGATCATCCGCGACGCGCTGCATCGCTCGCCGCTGTACAGCGGCCAGATCGAAGGTATCGGCCCGCGCTACTGCCCGTCCATCGAGGACAAGGTGGTGCGCTTCGCCGAGAAGGCCAGCCACCAGATCTTCGTCGAACCCGAAGGCCTGGGCATCGTCGAGATCTACCCCAACGGCATCTCCACCTCGCTGCCGTTCGACGTGCAGCTGGAGATGGTGCGCAGCATCCGCGGGTTCGAGAACGCGCACATCACCCGCCCCGGCTATGCGATCGAGTACGACTTCTTCGATCCGCGCGGCCTGAAGGCGTCGCTGGAAACCAAGCTGGTCAACGGCCTGTTCTTCGCCGGCCAGATCAACGGTACTACCGGCTATGAAGAAGCGGCCGCGCAGGGCCTGCTGGCCGGCCTCAACGCCGCGCGCCAGGTGCGCGGGCTGGAGGGCTGGTGCCCGCGCCGCGACGAGGCGTACCTGGGCGTGCTGGTGGATGACCTGATCACCCACGGCACCAACGAGCCGTACCGCATGTTCACCAGCCGCGCCGAGTACCGGCTGCAGCTGCGCGAAGACAACGCCGACCAGCGCCTGACCCCGGTCGGCCGCGGGATGGGCCTGGTCGATGATCGTCGCTGGAGCGCATTCGAGACCAAGCAGGCGGCGGTGGACGCCGAGCGCGCGCGACTGGGCGCGCTTTGGGCGACCCCGGCCAATGCGCTGGGCCGCGAAGTGAACGAAACGCTGGGCGTGGCGGTCAGCCGCGAAACCAACGTACTGGACCTGATCAAGCGCCCCGAGCTGGATTACGCCAAGCTGATGCAGGTGCCCTCGCTGGGCCCGGCGGTGACCGACGGCAAGGTGGCCGAGCAGGTGGAGATCGGCGTGAAGTACGCCGGTTACCTGGATCGCCAGCGCGAGGAGATCGAGCGCCAGCAGCGGCATGAGGCCACGCCGATCGCTGAGGCCTTCGATTACGCGACCGTGCGCGGGCTGTCGGCCGAAGCACTGCAGAAGCTGGAGCGCGTGCGGCCGCAGACCATCGGTCAGGCGCAGCGCATCCCGGGCATGACCCCCGCGGCGATCTCGCTGCTGCTGGTGCACCTGGAGCGCGCACGCCGCGGCCGCGTGGCGTAAGCGGTCGCACCTGCTTCTGGTGGGTGCCGACCTTGGTCGGCACATAGCTCTGCCCTGGTGGGTGCCGACCTTGGTCGGCACGAATCATCTGATCGCATGCTTCCGTGCCGACCAAGGTCGGCACCCACCGGAGCGGAAGACGCACACACCCGCGCAAGCGCGTTACCGTGCGTCGGCGCCACCTCCCAGCACCTTGAACAACGTCACCCGGTTGCCCGCCTCCTGCTGCTGCAACGCAATCAGGTCCTGCTGCGCGGCATACAGGCTGCGCTGTGCATCCAGCGCCTGCAGGTAGCCGTCCAGCCCGGTGCGGTAACGCGTATCGGCCAGCGTGTAGCTGCGCTGGCTGGCGGCGACCAGCGCACGCTGGGCTTCCATCTGCGCAGTCAGATGATCACGCGTGGCCAGCGCATCGGCCACTTCACTGAAGGCCTGCTGGATCGCCTTCTGGTACTGCGCGATACCGATGTCCCTGCCGATCTTCGAGGCATCCAGAGAGGCCTTCAACGCGCCGGCGTGGAAGATCGGCGCAGTGATGCTGGGTGCGAACGACCAACCGCGGGTACCGGCCGAGAACAGCGTCGACAACACGGTGGAACTGTGGCCGTAGTTGGCGGTCAGCGTCAGCGTCGGGAAGAACGCGGCGCGCGCAGCGCCGATATCGGCATTGGCCGCCTGCAGTGCGTGCTCGGCGGACAGCACGTCCGGGCGCTGCAGCAGCACGCTTGAGGGAAGGTTGGCCGGCAGCGGTGCCAGCGCCACGGTGCCATCCAGCGCCTGCGCGCTGGGCAGCAACGCCGCGTCAAGCGGAGCGCCCACCAGCAACTGCAGCGCATCACGATCCTGCGCCTGCTGGGTCTGCAGCCTGGCCAGCGCAGCGCGCGCGGCTTCCACGCTGGTCTGCACCTGCGACAGGTCCAGGCCCGAGGCCAACCCCTGTGCATGGCGGGCCTCGGTGCGCTGCAGGGTCTGCTGCTGGCTGTCCAGGGTCTGCCGGGTGAACGCCAGCGACTGCTCGTCCGCCGCCAGCGCCAGCCACGCCGTCGCCACTTCGGCCACCAGGCTGGTGCGCGCGGCGCGCTGGTTCTCGGCGCTGGCCAGCCAGTTCTGCAGGGCCTCGTTCTTCAGGCTGCGGATGCGCCCGAACAAGTCCAGTTCCCAGCTGCTGATACCCACCTGCACCGCATCGGATTCGGTCACCTGAGTGGCACCGGTCTCGCTGTTGGCATCACTCGCCCGCGAACGGGTGACACTGCCGCTGGCATCCACCGACGGTAGCAGCGCCGCGCGCTGGATACGGTACTGCGTACGCTCCTTCTCCACCTGCAACACTGCCACGCGCAGGTCGCGGTTGTTCTGCAGCGCCAGCGCGATCACCTGCTGCAGGCGCGGTTCCAGGAACACCTCACGCCAGGCCGGCATCGCCAGTGCCGGCCCGGCCTCGCCCGTGGCGGCATTGCCGAACTGTGCCGGCACCGGCGCCTCGGGGCGCTGGTAGTGCGGTGCCATGCTCACGCAGCCGCCCAGCACGGTGGTCATCGTTGCGGCCGCCAGGGCGCGCAGCAGCATCGGCTTCATGGGCTTGCCTCCGCGGCAGTGGCTTCGGCCGGCGCGCGGCCCGGGAACAGGCGGCGCACCACCAGGTAGAACAACGGCACGAAGAACATGCCCAGCACCATCGAGGCGACCGTACCACCGGCCACGCCGGTACCCAGCGAACGGCGCGCGGCCGAACCGGCGCCGGTGGCAAACACCAGCGGCAACACGCCCATCAGGAACGCCAGCGAGGTCATCACGATCGGCCGCAACCGCAGATAGACCGCCTGCAGGATCGCTTCGCGGGTGCTCTTGCCCTGCTGTTCGAGGATGCGCGCGAACTCGACGATCAGGATGCCGTTCTTCGCTGCCAGACCAATCGTGGTCAGCAGGCCGACCTGGAAGTACACGTCGTTGTTGAGGCCACGCAGGTTCATCATCAGCACGGCACCGAACACGCCCACCGGCACCGCCAGCATCACCGCGAACGGCACCGCCCAGCTTTCATACAGCGCGGCCAGGCACAGGAACACGAACAGCAGCGAGATGGCGTACAGCATGGGCGCCTGGTTGCCTGACAGCTGCTCCTGGTAGGCCATGTCCGACCAGGCATGGCTGAAGCCTTCCGGCAGTGTGTCGGCCAGGCGCGCGATCTCGGCCATCGCCTCGCCAGAGCTGACGCCTGGCGCCGGCTGGCCGGTGATTTCCATCGCCGATACGCCGTTGTAGCGCTGCAGCGCGGCCGGCGCGCTGGTCCAGTGGCTGCTGACCAGCGACGACAGCGGCACCATCTGGCCGGCCTGGTTGCGCACGCTCCAGCGCTCGATATCCTGCGGCTGCATGCGTGCTTCAGCGGTGCCCTGGATGAACACCTTCTTGATGCGGCCCTTGTAGATGAAGTTGTTGACGAAGTCGCCGCCCAGCGCCGCGTTCAGGGTGTCATTGATGTCCTGCGGATTCACGCCCATGGCCTGCGCCTTGGCGTCGTCCACCTTCACGGCGTACACCGGCGCGTCTTCCAGGCTGGCGTAGCGCACGTTGACCAGCTTCGGGTCCTTGGCGGCTTCCTTCAGCAGCGTGTTGCGCGCGGCCACGGCGGCGGCATGGCCGGCACCGCCTTCGTCCTGCAGTTCCAGGGTGAAACCACCGGCATCGCCCAGGCCGAGGATGGCCGGTGGCGAGGTGATGAACACCTGCGCATCGGGCACGCTGGCCATGGCTGCGGTCAGCCGCGCGGCGATGGTATCGGCATCGTCCTTGCGGTCATCCCAATCCTTGAGCCGGATGAAGGCCTGGCCGACGTTCTGGCCGCTGCCGGTAACACTGAAACCGGCAGTTGCCTGGATCGACAGCACACTGTTGTCCTTCACCGCGGCGGCACTGAGGCGATCCATCACCGCGCGGGTCTGCTCCAGGGTGGAACCGGCCGGCAGCTTCACCAGCGCGTTGAGCATGCCCTGGTCCTCATCGGGCAGGAACGCGCCCGGCAGGTGCCACAGCAGCAGGCCGGTGGCCACGGTCAGCACCAGGTAGAACAGCACGCCCAGCGCGCGCCGGCCGAGGAAACCATCGACGCGATGGCGCAGGCCATTGGAGGTGCGCTCGAAGCGGTGGTTGAACCAGATGAAGAACTTGCCCAGCAGGCTCGGCTCGCCGCCGTGGTCACCATGTGGGTGGCCGCCCTTGGGAATCTGATGCAGGATGCTGCCGCACAGCGCCGGCGTGATGGTCATCGCCACCAGCACTGACAGGATCATCGCAGCAGCGATCGTGACCGAGAACTGGCGATAGATCACGCCGGTGACACCGCTGAAGAACGCCATCGGCAGGAACACCGCGGTCAGCACCAGCACGATGCCGACCAGCGCACCGGTGATCTGGCCCATTGCCTTCAGCGTGGCCGGCTTCGGTGCCAGCCCTTCGAAGGTCATCACCCGCTCCACGTTCTCCACCACCACGATGGCATCGTCCACCAGCAGGCCGATGGCCAGCACCAGCGCGAACATGGTCAGTGTGTTGATCGAATAGCCGAACGCGGCCAGCACGCCGAACGTGCCCAGCAGCACCACCGGCACCGCGATGGTCGGGATCAGCGTGGCCCGCCAGTTCTGCAGGAACAGGTACATCACCAGCACGACCAGTGCGATCGCCTCGATCAGGGTGATCACCACTTCCTTCAGCGAGATGGTCACGAACGGCGTGGTGGTGAATGCCACGTGGGCGGTGTAGCCATGCGGCCAGTACTTCTGCAGCTGCTGAAGCCGTGCATCGATGGCCTTGGAGACGGCGATCGCGTTCGCACCGGCATTGAGTTCAATGCCCAGCGAGGCCGACGGCTTGCCGTTGAAGGTGCTGATGCTGTCGTAGCTCTCCGGGCCCAGGCCGATCGTCGCCACGTCGCCCAGATGCACCACGCTGCCATTGGCATCGGCCTTGAGTACCACCTGCGCGAACTGCTCGGGCGTGTGCAGGCGGCTGCGCGCGGTAACCGTGGCGTCCAGCTGCTGGCCCTTCAGCGCCGGCTGGCCACCCAGTTCACCGGCCGACACGTCGGTATTCTGCGCCTGCAGTGCGGTTTCGATGTCCGACGGCATCAGCGCGTACTGGCGCATCTTCTCCGGGTCCAGCCAGATACGCATCGCGTATTCCTGGCCGATCGGCTGGATGTTGCCGACGCCGCTGACACGGCTGATCTGGTCGTCGATGCGCGCTTCCATGAAGTTGGCGACATCGAAGTTGTCCATGCTGCCGTCTTCGCTGGTGAACGACAGCACCTCGAAGATCGAGCCACTGGACTTGGTGATGGTCAGGCCGTTCTGCTGCACCGCCTGCGGCAGCGTCGCCATAGCCGCCTGCAGCTGGTTCTGCACCTGCACCTGTGCAGTGTCCGGATTGGTACCGGTAGCGAACACCAGGTTGACCTGCGCCGAGCCGTCCGAGGCGCTGGTGGAGGTCATGTACATCAGGTGGTCCAGGCTCTGCTGGGACTGCTCGATGACCTGGGTGACCGCGTTTTCCACGGTCTGTGACGAGGCGCCGGTGTAGGTGGCGCGGATGGTGATGGTGGGCGGGGCGATCTGCGGGTAGCGGTCCACCGGCAGGATCAGGATCGCGAGCAGGCCGAGCAGGCTGACCGCGATGGCGATCACCCATGCAAAGATCGGCCGGTCGATGAAGAAGCGAACCATGCGCGGCGGGCCTCAGTGCGACTTTTCGTCGGTGTTGCCGTTCGGGTCGATCGCCGGCATGGCGGCCAGCTGCGCGGTGGTGGCTGCGACCGCCTTCACCTGCTGGCCGAGCGCTACCGCACTGCCGTTGCTGACGATTACCCGCTCACCGGCTTTCAGCCCCTGCATGATCTGCCACTGGTTGCCCACCACCTGGCCGGTACTGACCCGGCGCTCGACCACGTGGTCCTTGGCATCGAGCAGGCGCAGCAGCGGCTCGCCGCGTTCATTGCGCAGCACCGCCTTCTGCGGCACCAGCAGGGCACGCGCATCGGTGGCCATCGGCAGCACCGCCTTCAGGTACATGCCCGGCAGCAGCAGACCGTCCGGGTTCGGAATGACCGCGCGCAACACCACATTGCCGGTACCCGGATCGACCGCGCTACCGACAAACTCCAGCGTGCCTTCATGGGCATAGGTGCTGCCGTCCTCCAGCAGCACCTTCACCTGCGCCTTGCCGTCGATGGCCTTCACCAGGCCGGCATCAAGCTGCTTGCGCAGTGCCAGCATCTGCGTGCTGGACTGAGTGACATCCAGGTACACCGGGTCCAACCGCTGGATGGTCGCCAGCGCCGCTTCCTGTCCTGCAGCGACCAGCGCGCCGGCAGTGACGCTGGAGGTGCCGATGCGGCCCGCGATCGGTGCGGTCACCCGGGTGTAGTCGAGGTTGATGCGGGCGGCCTGCAGCGCAGCGCGCGCGGCGATCACATTGGCCTGTGCCTGCTTCAGCGCCGAGGTGGCATCGTCGGCGTCCTGCTTGCTGGCCGCATCCAGGCCCAGCAGCGTGCGGGTGCGCTCGGCCTTCGGCTGCGCCGACAGCACGGTGGCCTCGGCCTGCGCCAGCTGGCCACGCGCGGTATCGAAGGCGGCCTGGTACGGCGCCGGATCGACCTGGTACAGCAGCTGGCCGGCCTTGACCTGCTGGCCTTCGGTGAACAAACGCTGGCGGATCAACCCGCCGATCTGTGGCCGCACCTCGGACACCTCGAACGGCACCGCGCGACCGGGCAGGCTCTGCTGCAGCGCCAGCGGCTGCGCGCTGGCGGTAATGACGCCCACTTCAGGCGTGGCCGGGGCGTCGGTCCTGCCCGCCGTACAGGCCGCCAGGGACATCAGCAGGGGCAACAACAATGGATGGGGAGATCGGGACAGCAGGCGCGGGAGTGACATGGGGGGGCGTGGGGGCCTTGCGTTGACCCGTGCACGCTGCCGTGGAACTGTGCAGAGAATATGGAGAATCTGCGACCAGCTCAGCTGGCGCTTGCTTTCAGCGCCACATGCGCCGCTAATGGCCCCGCGATGGTGAAGATTCGACTCAAATTCGGCCTGACCGCGAAGACCTTCCTCGCGATCTTCACCGCCTGCCTGCTGGTGCTGGCAGTGAACGGCATTGCCAGCCGCGTGGCATTCCAGACCGGCTTCCTGGACTACCTCAACGACCAGGGCGACCTGCGCATGCAGCGCCTGATGCCACACCTGCAGCGCGAGTACAGCGCGCACGGTGGCTGGGAGCATCTGCGCGGTGACAGTGATCGCTGGGCGCGGCTGCTGCGTCCGGATCTGGCCCATGGGCATGAGGGCCCGGTGCCGCCGCTGTCCGACCAGACCGGCGTACCGTCGCGGCTGGGCCTGTTCGATGCGCAGCACCGGTTCGTGGCCGGCAACCCCGATGCCACCAGTGATGACGAGCCGCATCCGGTGCAGCTGGACGGGCACACCGTCGGCTGGCTGGGCATGGTGCCATTCCAGACGGTCATCGCCACCAACGATCTGAACTTCTACAACACCCAGGTGCGCGCCTGGTGGGTGATCGGCGTCGCCCTGCTGCTGGTGACGGTGCTGCTGGCCTGGTTGGTGTCGCGTGCGCTGCGCCAGCGCCTGGCCAAGCTGGCTGCGGCCACCCATCGGCTCGCTGCAGGCGACTATGCCACCCGCATCGAGCGCACCAGCGATGACGAGCTGGACGCACTGGTCAACGACTTCAACCGGATGGCACAGGCGCTGGACGATACCGAGCGCAACCGCCGCGCGTTCATCGCCGACATCTCGCACGAGCTGCGCACACCACTGGCGGTGGTGCGCGCCGAGCTGGAGGCGATCGAGGACGGCATCCGCCCGCTGGACCGCGCCAACCTCGGTGGCCTGCAGAGCGAGATCCGCCAGCTGGGCAAGCTGGTCGACGACCTGCACGACCTGTCGATGACCCAGTCTGGCGGCCTCGCCTACCGCTTCGCGCCGCTGGACCTGGTGGCGCTGCTGCGCAGCGAACTCAATGGCATGCGCGTGCGCTTCGCCAACGCAGGCCTGTCGCTGGAAGAAGATCTACCCGCCACACCGCTGCAGGTGTCCGGCGACGAGCGACGCCTGCAGCAGGTACTGGCCAACCTGCTGGAGAACGCGCTGCGCTACACCCATACCGGCGGCCGCGTGCATGTGCAGGCCGCGCGCGTGCCTGCAGGCGTGCAGCTGATCGTGGAAGACACCGCTCCGGGCGTACCGGCTGACAAGTGCGCGCTGCTGTTCGAGCGCTTCTACCGGGTGGAAAGCTCGCGCAACCGTGCCAGCGGTGGCAGCGGGTTGGGCCTGGCCATCAGCCACAACATCATCCTCGCCCACCACGGCCACATCCACGCCGAGCCCTCGCCACTGGGCGGCCTGCGCGTGGCCATCACCCTGCCGGAGCCTGCATGAGCACGTCCCCCGTCGCGCCCGCGAAGATACTGATCGTCGAGGACGAGCCGCGGTTGGCCTCGGTACTGCGCGACTACCTGGCCGCTGCCGGCATGGACAGCGAATGGGTGGATGACGGCGGCCAGGTGATCGAGACGTTTGCGCGCTACCAGCCCGACCTGGTGCTGCTGGACCTGATGCTGCCGCAGCGCGATGGCGTGGACCTCTGCCGCGAGCTGCGCGCCAGCAGCGACGTGCCGGTGATCATGGTCACTGCACGGGTGGAAGAGATCGACCGCCTGCTGGGCCTGGAGATCGGTGCCGACGACTACATCTGCAAGCCGTTCAGTCCGCGCGAAGTCGTCGCGCGGGTGGTAGCGGTGCTGCGCCGCTACCGCCCGGACCCGGGTGCACGCGCCAACGGCGGCCTGCATATCGACGAACCGGCGGCACGCGCCACCTGGAACGGCAAGGGCCTGGACCTGACGCCGGTGGAGTACCGCCTGCTGCGTACCCTGCTGGCCACGCCGGGCCGGATCTGGGCCCGCGACGAACTGCTCGACCGGCTGTACCTGGACCACCGCGTGGTGGTCGACCGTACCGTCGACAGCCACGTGCGCAACCTGCGCCGCAAGCTGGCCGATGCCGGCATGGAAGGCGAGCCGATCCGTTCGGTGTATGGCATGGGCTACAGCTACGAACCGTAGCGGGTAGTGCCGGCCGCTGGCCGGCAACCGCGCGGCACGCCTGGATTTCCGTGGTTGCCGGCCAGCGGCCGGCACTACCCGTGCGCACCACGCAGGTATCATCGTCGTGAACGCCCTGATTTCCGGAGACACCGATGAACCCGCTGCGCCCTTTCCGCGACAAGATGCCCGTCCTCGGCGAGCGCGTGTACATCGATCCGGCCTGCACCCTCATCGGTGACGTGGAACTGGCCGACGACGTGTCGGTGTGGCCGGGCACGGTCATCCGCGGCGACGTCAACCATGTGCGCATCGGTGCACGCACCAACGTGCAGGACGGCACCATCATCCACGTCAGCCACCACAGCCCGTACAACAAGGCCGGCTACCCGACCCTGATCGGCGAAGGCGTGACGGTCGGCCACGGCTGCATCATCCACGCCTGCACGATCGGCGATTACAGCCTGATCGGCATGGGTGCCTGCATCCTCGATGGCGCCCGCGTGGAGCGCCATGGCTTCGTCGGTGCCGGTGCGGTGATCGGCCCGGGCAAGGTGGTGGGTGAAGGTGAGCTGTGGGTGGGCAATCCGGCCCGGCCGGCACGCACGCTGAGCGACAAGGAGATCGAAGCGCTGCATTACTCAGCCGACCACTACGTGCGGCTGAAGGATGAATACCTGGGCTGAGCGGCCAACGCCGCCATGCGGCTCTGTTAAAGTCTGGGCCCGACCAGGACCTGTCGAGAACCCCATGCCTGTGGCTGCCTGCTGGAGAGGACTCCGGCGCCCACAACGAAGGCCATCGCGCTGATGGCCGCACCGATGCTCGATACCTACCGCGAGGTGGTGACGCCGGAGGGTGTGCCGCTGCAGTTGCCGGCGGCCGGCCCGGTGCCTCGGGCGATGGCCTGGCTGGTCGATCTCGGCGTGCGCATCGCGGTGCTGGTGCTGATGTCGTTCCCGCTGGCGCTGCTGGACAAGTTCGGCACGGGGCTCTACCTGGCGCTGATGTTCCTGGTCTACTGGGCCTACCCGATCATCTGCGAAGCGCTGTGGGGCCGTACCCTGGGCAAGCGTGCGCTGGGCCTGCGCGTGCTCGCCCGCGATGGCGCGCCGGTGGGCTGGATGGCCGCGGTCACCCGCAACCTGCTGCGCACCGTGGACATGCTGCCGTTCGGCTATGCACTGGGCCTGATCAGCAGCCTGTTCGATCCGCATGGCCGTCGCCTCGGTGACCTGGTGGCAGGCACCGTGGTGGTGCACGCACCGGCGCTGTACCTGCCGCCACCGCCGACCATCGACAGCGTGCTGGCTCCGCCACAACCGTTGCGGCCGGAAGAGCAGGCGGCACTGATGGCCTTCGCCGAGCGCGCACCTCGACTGTCACCGGCGCGCCAGCAGGAGCTGGCCGGCATCGTCGAACCGCTGACCGGTACCCACGGCCAGATCGGTGTGCTGCGCCTGTACGCGATGGCCAACTGGCTGCTGGGCCGGCGATGAAGCAGGAACAGTTCGTCGCCCGCTACCAGCAGGAATGGCAGGACCTGGAGCAATGGTTGCTGCTGCGCGCTGGCGTGTCGCGCCGCACGCGCCGGAAGGCCAGTGGTCTGTCGCTGCACGACACCGCCTTCCCGCAGCGCTACCGACGCCTGTGCCAGCAGCTGGCGCTGGCCCGTGAGCGCGGCTACAGCCCCCAGCTGGTGCAGCGCCTGCAGCAGTTGATGCAGCAGGGCCACAGCGTGCTGTACCGCACACCGCCGACGCGCTGGCGCGCGGCGCTGGAATTCCTGGTGGCCGACTTCCCGCTGCTGGTGCGCAGCCAGGCACGCAGCATGTGGGTGGCGCTGGCGATGTTCGCGCTGCCAGCGCTGGCCTGCTTCGTGCTGGCGCAGGTCCACCCGGACCTGATCCACATGCTGATGGACAACCGCCAGATCGCCGCGATGGAGCGCATGTACGACCCGGCCGCCGAACGCCTGGGCCGCGACAGCGGCACCGACTGGATGATGTTCGGCCACTACATCATGAACAACATCAGCATCGCCCTGCGCACCTTTGCCAGCGGCCTGCTGGCCGGGCTGGGCACGCTGCTGGTGCTGCTGTTCAACGGCGTGACCATTGGTGCGGTGGCCGGCCACCTGCAGCACATCGGCCATGGTGGCCCGTTCTGGCGCTTCGTGGTCGGCCATGGCGCGTTCGAGCTGACCGCGATCGTGATTGCCGGCGGCGCCGGCCTGCAGCTGGGCATGAAGCTGCTGGCACCGGGCCGGCGCAGCCGCCTGGATGCACTGGTCGACGGCGGCCGCATCGGCGCCCGGCTGTGCCTCGGCGTCGCCTTCATGCTGCTGGTCGCGGCCTTCATTGAAGCGTTCTGGTCATCGATCGCCGAAGTGCCGGCGTGGGGCAAGTTCAGCGTGGCCGGCGTGCTGTGGGCCGGCGTGCTGCTGTGGCTGTGGCGCGGCGGACGCGGAGGCAGCGATGCGCATTGACCACCTGGACGTGGTGCTGCGGGCGCGCAGCGGCTGGGAAGCCATGGAGCTGGGCAACGCCCTCGCCCGCCGGCACGCGCGTGCGGTGTGGGGCAGCTGGCTGCTGGCCAGCGCACCGCTGTTCGTGATCTTCAACGCGCTGGGCTGGTGGCTGGATGCGTTCGGCTGGGCCTGGCTGGCGATGTGGTGGTGCAAGCCGCTGTTCGAACGCGCACCGCTGTACGTGCTGTCGCGCGGCATCTTCGGCGAGCCGGTCGGTGCGCTGTCAGCGCTGCGCGTCCAGCGTCACTGGGGCAACAACGGTTTCTGGGGCTATCTGGGATGGCGCCGCTTCAGCGTGCTGCGCAGCCTGTGCCTGCCGGTGAACCTGCTGGAGGGCAACGCCCCCGACCAGCGTGGTCCACGTCGGCGCGCAGTGGCGGCCGGTGCCGCTGGCGCAGCACTGGTACTGACCGTGGCCTGCATGGCCTTCGAAGCGGCGCTGGTATCGGGTGCGATCGGCGCAGTGTTCATGTTCATGCCGCTGGAGCTGATGTCCGAATCCTGGCGCGCAGCGTGGGACATGATCGGCCGGGATACACCGGCGTGGGCACGGCTGGGTTTCAACCTGGCGTGCTGGCTGGCCTCGGTGATGATCGGCCCGTTCTTCGTCGGTGGCGGCTTCGGCCTGTATCTGAACCGGCGCACGCAGATGGAAGCCTGGGACGTGGAAATCGCCCTGCGCCGCCTGCGTGATCGTCTGCTGCCGGCCGCATCGACGCTGGCCCTGCTGCTGTGCCTGGCGCTGCCACTGGTCTCCGCATCGGTGCATGCGCAGGACGCAGATGCCGGGCCGGAGCGTGTGCTGGGCAAACCCAGCGACGTCGGCGCCGATACGGACGACGACGAAGCCACGATCGACCCGGCCAACACCCCGGCAACGATCTTCGGCACCTCGCCGGTGGACACCGCCGGTTTCCGCCAGGCGGTGAACCGTGCCTATGAGGATCCGCTGCAGCGCCCGACCCGTCAGGTCACGCACTGGAAGCCGATCGAAAAGGCCGAGGAAAAGAAGAAGGAAGACAAATCGCTGCAGAGCGACAGCAGCAACAAGGGCGAGCGCAAGCCGCGCAAGGACGGCATCGCCTGGCTGGCACGGTTGGCCGAATGGAGCCTGTGGGGCCTGCTCGGCGTCCTGCTGCTGGTGCTGCTGCTGACCGCACGTCTGTGGCTGCCGTGGTTGCGCGGCAGCGGGCGGCGCAAGGCCGAGGCGGCACCGCAGGTGGTGGAGGAACAGGTGACGTTGCCGGTGGTGCTGCCGCCGGACGTCGCCACCCAGGCCGGCCTGTTGTGGGACCAGGGCCGGCCACGCCAGGCGCTGGCGCTGCTGTACCGTGCCAGCGTGCGTACCGTCGGCGAGCGCAGCGGCATCGCGTTGCCACCCGGCGCTACCGAAGCACAATGCCTGCGCGCATCGCGGCGCATGCCCGAAGCAGCCGACCGTGATCTTTTCGCGCGCATCGTGCGCATGTGGCAGTACGCCGCCTATGGTGGACGCCTGCCCAGCCGCAGCGATTTCGACGCGCTGGCCGAGACCCTGCGCCAGCAGTACCGGTGGCAGGCATGAGCCCGCGCCTGTTCTGGTCGTTGCTGCTGGGCGTGCTGGTGCTGTTCGGCGTGCCGCTGACCATCCTCTACCTGCGCACGCACGAGCGGGTCACCGAAACGCTTCCGCTGCCGCCGCAGGGCGAAGCCGCCTACAACCCGCTGTACGTGCTGGGCCAGGCGCTGCGCGCCGACGGTATCGACGTGCACGCGCGGCCGCGGCTTGAGCTGCAGCAGATGGCGCTGGCACCGCACGACACCGTGGTGCTGTTGCAGGACAGCAGCGAGCTGCCGGCACCCACCGTGAAGCAGCTGCTGGACTGGGTCGACCGTGGCGGCCATCTGCTGGTGCGCACGCCGCCGCCGGCCGAAGACGATGCCAGCAGCACGCAGGGGCCGCTGCTGGACCAGCTGGGCGTGGACAGCCTGTTCCAGCGCAGCGACTGCCAGCCGTTCCACATCGACGACGACACCGGTCACAGCGAATTCTGCGGTGGCCGCCGCTTCACGCTTGGCTTTGCCGCCAAAGCGCAGGCCGAGCGACGCTGGGGTGGTGATCGCGATCTGGTGTTCGCGCGCCTGCGCCACGGACAGGGCAGGGTCAGCGTACTGGCCGACATGGAGTTCATGCGCGGCGATGTCGACTCGCCTGCAGCGCGCCTGGCGGCTACTGCCGGCAAGGCCAGCGACGGCCTGCATGATCCCGCCCACCGCGACCTGACCCGCTACCTGCTCGATCCGAACTACGGCAAGGGGGCGGTCTGGCTGGTCTATGCCAGTCAACCGCCATCGCTGTGGGCGCGCCTGTTCTACCAGGGCTGGCCGTTGTGGGTGCCTCTGCTGCTGGCTTTGCTGGGCTGGTTGTGGGGCCGCTCGCAGCGCTTCGGCAGCCTGCTGCCGTCGCCGGTGCTGGAACGCCGCTCGCTGCTGGAGCACGTGCGTGCCAGTGGCGAACTGCTGCTGCGCTTCGGCCAAGGCACGCGCCTGTACGAGGCCGTGCTCGCGCTGTTCCTGCACCGCCTGCGCCTGCGCGCGCCGGTTGCCGCCGCACTCGACGGCGCGCCGCGCGATCAGGCCATCGCCGAGCTGCTGAAGTGGCCGCAAAGCCGCGTCGCCAGCGCGCTCTCCCCCCCTCCGCCGCACGATTCCTCCGCCCTGCGCGAGCGCATCCGCTTGCTGCTCCAGATGAGATCCCTGCTATGACCGAAGTCCCCGAGCTGCCGGCGGCCGCGAACGCCCGCCTGATCGAACGCGTCGATGCCATCCGCGACGCCATCGGCCACGCCTTCATCGGCCAGGCCGAGGTGCTTGACCAGATCCTGGTGGCCCTGCTCGCCGGCGGTCACGTGTTGATCGAGGGCGTACCCGGGCTGGGCAAGACCCTGCTGGTGCGCGCACTGGCACAGGCCCTGGAACTGGACTATGGCCGCGTGCAGTTCACCCCCGACCTGATGCCCAGCGACGTCAGCGGCCACGCCGTGTACGACCCGAAGAGCGAGAGCTTCAAGATCCGTCGCGGTCCGGTGTTCACCAACCTGCTGCTGGCCGACGAGATCAACCGCGCACCGGCCAAGACCCAGTCGGCGCTGCTGGAAGTGATGCAGGAAGGCCAGGTGACCATCGAAGGCAAGGCCTTCACCCTGGCGCCGCCGTTCATGGCACTGGCCACGCAGAACCCGCTGGAGCAGGAAGGCACCTACCCGCTGCCGGAAGCACAGCTGGACCGCTTCCTGCTGAAGGTCCTGATCGACTATCCGCAGCTGGAGGACGAGAAGCGCATGGTGACCGCGATCACCAGCGGCCGCGCCGCCAGCGATTTCGACCTGAGCCAGGTGCCGCGCGTGCTCGGTGCTGGTGAGCTGCTGGAACTGCAGCGTGCCACCGCCGCGATCACGGTTGACGACGAAGTGATCGACTACGCGGTGCGGATCGTGGCGGCGACGAGGCAGTGGCCGGGTATCGCGGTCGGCGCCGGCCCGCGTGGCAGCATCGCGCTGGTGCGTGCCTCGCGTGCACAGGCGGTGCTGGCCGGTCGTGATTTCGTCACTCCGGATGATGTGCGCGACATCGCGCGCCCTGCGCTGCGCCATCGCATCGCGCTGGCACCGGAACTGCAGATCGAAGGCCAGGACGCCGACGACGTGCTGGGCGCCCTGCTGGCCAAGGTGGAAGCGCCGCGTCGATGAGACCGGCACCGCTGCTGCTGGCGCTGCTGCTGGCCTGGGCCGCGCTGGGCGGCCTGGTGCTGGGCGGCGTGCTGCCGCGCTGGAGCTGGGCGCTGGCGGCGTTGGCGATTGCCGTGCCGGCGTTGATGGATCTGTGGCGGCAGTCGCGGCGTCCGTCGCCGCAGGTGCAACGCGAGCTGCCCGAGGCGCTGGCACTGGGCGTGCGTCGCGAAGCCGCGCTGCGCCTGCAGGCCGGACAATCGATGACGGTGCAGGTGTTCGACCTGGTGCCCGGCGGCTGGCCGCTGGAATCACTGCCGCAGCGCGTACGCCTGCAGGGCGGCAGTGCCTCCACCCTGCACTACCACCTGCAGCCGCTGCAGCGTGGGCATTTCCGCCTCGAAGGCGTGCACCTGCGCATGCGCTCGCCGTGGCGGCTGTGGTGGCAGCAACGAACCCTGCCACCATCGCTGGACGTGCGGGTCTATCCGAACTTCGTGCCGCTCACCCGCTTCGCCCTGTTCAGTGCCGACCAGGCCTCGCGGCTGGTCGGTGCACACGTGAAGCGCCGCCGGGGTGAAGGCACCGACTTCCACCAGATGCGCGAGTACCGCATCGGCGACAGCCTGCGCCAGCTCGACTGGAAGGCCACCGCACGTGCGCGCAAGCTGATCTCGCGCGAGTACCAGGACGAGAAGAACCAGCAGTTGCTGCTGATGCTCGACAGTGGCCGGCGCATGCTGGCCAGCGAAGGCGGGCTCTCGCACTTCGACCACGCGTTGAACGCCTCGCTGGTGGTGGCCTACCTGGCGCTGCGCCAGGGCGATGCCGCCGGCCTGTTCGCTGCCGGTGGCGAACGCCGCTGGGTGGCGCCGCAGCGTGGCATGGGCACGGTCGAGCACCTGCTGCGCGCCAGCTACGACCTGCAGCCGCGCGCGGTGGCCACCGACTACCTGGCCGCCGCCACCGAGGTGTCGCTGCGTCAGCGCCGGCGGGCGCTGGTGATGCTGGTCAGCAACGTGCGCGACGAGGATATCGAGGACCTGCTGGCGGCGGTGCGCCTGCTGCAGCGCCGCCATCTGGTGTGCGTGGCCAGCCTGCGCGAACGCGAACTGGACGCTGCGCTGGAAGGTGACGTGCAGACCCTGGAGGACGCGACCCAGGCCGGTGCCGCTGCACTGTACCTGCAGCAGCGCGCGAAGGCGCATGAGGCACTGCGCAGCGAGAAGGTGATGGTGCTGGACGTGACCGCCGATGCCCTGCCTGCCGCACTGGTCGAGCGCTACCTGGCAGTGAAGCGCGAGGGGTTGCTCTGATCGATGGCGCCGGGCATGGCCCGGCGCTACCGACGCATTGCGCTGGTTCGCGGCCGCTCTGGTAGGTGCCAACCTTGGTTGGCACGAAACCCAAACCGCCGACCAAGGTCGGCCTCTACCCATTGCGGTTGCCGGCCAGCGGCCGGCACTACCCCTGCAACAGCCGACGCATCGCTCTGGTAGGTGCCAACCTTGGTTGGCACGAAACCCAAACCGCCGACCAAGGTCGGCCTCTACCCATTGCGGTTGCCGGCCAGCGGCCGGCACTACCCCTGCAACAGCCGACGCATCGCTCTGGTGGGTGCCAACCTTGGTTGGCACAAAATCCACAGCGCCGACCAAGGTCGGCCTCTACCAACGGCGGTTACCGGCCAGCGGCCGGCACTACTGCTGCAGCAACCGACGCATCGCTCTGGTGGGTGCCAACCTTGGTTGGCACGGAATCAACAGCGCCGACCAAGGTCGGCCACTACCTACAGCGGTTGTTCTACGACCGGCGTCGGTTGCCCACGCCGGCCCGGGGGCGCCGCACCGCCATCAGACGTAGATCCGCGTTGGCGCCTCATCGACGATTGCGTGCGGCACGAAGCGCGCACTGTCGCGGGTGATCGCGCTGTCGTCCTCGCGGATGCCGATACCGCAGGCGTGGTCGCCGATCACCCAGCTGCCGATCAGCGGGTAACCGCCTTCGAAGCGGGTGAGCGGATGCGCACGCTGGAGGATCGCCGGACCATCGTAGGGACCGTCGCTGCGCTGGGTGCTGCCGTCGGCCAGGTGCATCTCGATGTTGGCGCCTTCGCGCGAGAACAGCGGCTTGCGCACCCAGCCCGAGGCCAGCGTGCTGCCGTCGTCGAAGTGGGCTTCCAGCAGGTTCGGATGGCCCACGTTGCGCTGCCACAGCAGCGGCAGGATGCCCTTGTTGCTCAGCACCGCCTTCCACGCCGGTTCCAGCAGCTGCACGCCCGAGCCCGGCAGCGCGCGACCGAATTCCTCGGCCATCAGGTCTTCCAGCGGGTACAGCTTGAACAGCGTGCCGATCACCGAATCGTCCAGCGCGGTGAAGCACCCGTCCTCGGACAGACCGATATCCTCGACAGCGATCGCCTGCCCGTGCAGGCCGGCCTGCGAGGCGCAGTCGCGCAGATAATCGACGGTGCCGCGGTCTTCTTCCGAACTGCCCACGGCGCTGAAATACAGCGGCGGCGGCAGCTGCGTGGCCAGTTCGCCGAAGCGCTCGACCAGCGCCTCATGGATCGCGTTGAACTGGTCGGCATGCTGCGGCAGGCGACCGGCGTTGCGCTGGTCCTCCAGCCACTGCCACTGGAAGAAGCTGGCCTCGAACAGCGAGGTCGGCGTGTCGTAGTTCAGTTCGTACAGCTTGGCCGGGCCAGTGCCGTCGTAGGCCAGGTCCAGGCGTCCATAGAGGTGCGGCTGGCGCTGGCGCCAGCTGTCGGCGATCCAGTCGCGGTAGTGCGACGGAATCGCCAGCTGGTCCATCAACCGTTCGCTGCCGATGACATCACCGACCAGGTCCAGCGCCATCTGGTGCAGCTCGGCGCTGGGGTCTTCGATGTCCTGTTCGATCTGGCGCAGGGTGAAGGCGTAGTACGCGCTCTCATCCCAGTACGGCTGGCCATCGATGGTGTGGAAGCGGAAACCCGCCTCTTCCGCGCGTGCCCGCCACTGGGCACGCTCGGCAATCCGGATACGCTGCATGGGTCGATCAGCCGCCGTAGCTGCCGCTGGTGCTGCGGCGCGCGCTGGTGTTGCCGAAGCCACCACGGCTGGCAGTGACCGCACGGTTCGGCTCGCTGGTGACCGGGGCGAGGCCAGCCTTGCCCGCGCCGATGCCGCTGGCGGTGTTCAGGCCACCGCTGCCGCCCGGTGCCGGACGCGCCCAGCCGGCGCTCTTGTCCTGGTAGGCCGGCGACGCCGCCGGCGCCTGCGGAGCGAGGCCACCGCGGTTGCTCAGCATCTGCGACATGAAGAAGCCCATCATCATCGGGCCGATGAACGAGGTGCCGGCCGAGGTGTGCTGCTGCACGCACTGTTCCGGCTTGTAGTCCTTCTCGCAGGCTTCCTTGCTGGCGTACTTCGGCGCGGCATCGGCGGCCTGCTTCTGCGCTTCCGCGAAGGCATTGCGGCACGACGACGGATCGCCGGTGGCCTCGGTGCAGGCCTCGACCGAGGTGTACAGGCCTTCCTGCACCTTCACCTCCGGCTCCTTCTGGCAGGCGGTGAACAGCAGCGGCGCAGCGCTCATCAGCAGCAGCGCGGTGGTGCGGGAACGTTTCATGGCCTCATGCCCTGTCGACGGATCAATGCCCCAATGATGCCAAATCCGGACCAGCAACCGGAATCGGCAAAGTCCGAAAGATGAACGGACTTTCATTTTCGTCGTTCCAATCAGGAATCGGGGTCGGATCCCCTCAGATCGCGGCCAACTGTCAAAGGCGGGGTGGGTCCGGTGGCAGGGGCGTGAGCGCCATGGGCGCGAGGCATGCCTCGGGCGGGTTGGGCAGGACGCTCAACCCCGGTCTTGCCGCGTGCGCAGGGAAGCGCACACGAGCAAGGCGCGACCGAGGCTACATGGACGTACTTGCGCCGTCCCCTGCCACCGGACCCACCCCGCCATCCCACGGATAGCCCAGCTGTTGCTGTTGAGGTTGCCGGCCAGCGGCCGGCACTACCGCGGGTGCCGGGCGCAGCCCGGCCCGACCACATCCGGTGGTTGCAGCAGCAACCGAAAAAATTGGCCATGATCGGGCGACCCCCACGTCGTACGGCCCGCCCGTTCCGCCAGCCATGCCCGAATACCGTTCCCGTACCTCCACCGCCGGCCGCAACATGGCCGGCGCTCGCGCCCTGTGGCGCGCCACCGGCATGAAGGACGGCGACTTCCACAAGCCGATCATCGCCATCGCCAACTCCTTCACCCAGTTCGTGCCCGGCCACGTACACCTGAAGGACCTCGGCCAGCTGGTCGCGCGCGAGATCGAAAAAGTCGGCGGCGTCGCCAAGGAATTCAACACGATCGCCGTGGACGATGGCATCGCCATGGGTCACGACGGCATGCTGTATTCGCTGCCCAGCCGCGAAATCATCGCCGACTCGGTGGAGTACATGGCCAACGCGCACTGCGCCGATGCGCTGGTGTGCATTTCCAACTGCGACAAGATCACCCCCGGCATGCTGATGGCCGCACTGCGCCTCAACATCCCGGTGGTGTTCGTCTCCGGCGGACCAATGGAAGCGGGCAAGACCAAACTGTCCGAGCACAAGCTGGACCTGGTCGATGCGATGGTGATCGCCGCGGACGAAACCGCCAGCGACGAAAAAGTGGCCGAGTTCGAGCGCAGTGCCTGCCCGACCTGCGGGTCGTGCTCGGGCATGTTCACCGCCAACTCGATGAACTGCCTGACCGAAGCGCTGGGCCTGTCGCTGCCCGGCAACGGCTCCACGCTGGCCACCCACGCCGACCGCGAACAACTGTTCCTGCGCGCCGGCCGCCTGATCGTCGAGCTGTGCCACCGCTGGTATGGCGGCGAAGACCCGACTGCGCTGCCGCGTGGCATCGCCACCCAGGCCGCGTTCGCCAATGCGATGACCCTGGACATCGCCATGGGCGGGTCCACCAATACCATCCTGCACCTGCTGGCCGCCGCGCAGGAAGCGGAAGTGGACTTTGACCTGACCCACATCGATGCACTGTCGCGGCGCGTGCCGCAGCTGTGCAAGGTGGCGCCGAACACGCCCAGGTACCACATGGAAGACGTGCACCGCGCCGGGGGCGTGTACGGCATCCTTGGTGAACTGGCGCGCGGTGGACTGCTGGATACCAGCGTACCGACCGTACATAGCCGCAGCCTGGCCGACGCCATCGCACGCTGGGACGTGGCGGTCAGCAGCGACTCGAGCGTGCAGGACTTCTTCCGTGCCGGCCCGGCCGGCATCCCCACCCAGGTGGCCTTCAGCCAGGCCACACGCTGGCCGACGCTGGACGTGGACCGGGCCGAGGGCTGCATCCGCAGCGTCGAGCACGCCTATTCGGCGGAAGGCGGCCTGGCCGTGCTGCGCGGCAACCTGGCCGTGGATGGGTGCGTGGTGAAGACCGCCGGCGTGGACGAGTCGATCCATGTGTTCGAAGGCCTCGCGCGCGTCTATGAAAGCCAGGATGCCGCCGTCGCCGGCATCCTCGCCGACGAGGTGCAGCCGGGCGAGGTGGTGGTGATCCGCTACGAAGGGCCGAAGGGCGGCCCCGGCATGCAGGAAATGCTGTACCCGACCAGCTACCTGAAATCGAAGGGACTGGGCAAGCAGTGCGCACTGCTCACAGATGGGCGTTTCTCCGGCGGTACCTCGGGCCTGTCGATCGGCCACGTGTCGCCGGAAGCCGCCAGCGGCGGCACGATCGGCCTGGTGGAAGATGGCGACCGCATCCGCATCGACATCCCCGCCCGCCGCATCGATCTGCTGCTGGACGAAGCCACGCTGGCCCAGCGCCGCGCCGACGCCGATGCACGCGGCTGGAAACCGCGTGCGCCGCGCCCGCGCAAGGTCACCAGCGCGTTGAAGGCCTACGCCCTGCTCGCGACCAGCGCCGACAAGGGCGCCGTACGCAACACCGCCCTGCTCGGCGACTGATCTGTGTGCGGTAATGCCGGCCGCTGGCCGGCATCTGCACGATGCATCCGCGTACCAATGAGGTTGCCGGCCAGCGGCCGGCACTACCCATCCTGATCCGTTATGGTGTTCTAGGAAGTCACCAACACGGAGGTTGCGATGATGTTGCTTTCCTTTGCGCTGGCCGCTGCCATGGGCACGTCAGCCGAACCGCCCAAAGCCCCGGACTGCAGCTACGACCGCGATGCGATGCTGGCGATGGAACCGGATGCGTTCGATCAGGACATGGAAGGCGGCTGGCGCACGCTGGCCGACCGTGGCTGCCACCGCGAAGCCGCTGACCTTCTCGACGCCTATGCTGCGTTGCCGAAGGCTGCAGGCAACTCCATGATTCTGTGGCATGAAGGCCAGATGCGTGCGGAGGCGGGCCAGTACCCGCAGGCGGTGGCGCTGATGCAGCGCACCTACAAGCCCACCGACACCGATCCCGGTTACTGGAACGCCTACGTGGACGGCACGATCGCGTTCCTGCAGCGCGATCGTGCGGCGCTGGAGAAAGCGCGTGCAAGGTTGATCGCGATTCCTGCCCCGGAGCAGATTGCCAGGGCGCTGAAGGATGGGCGCTATCACTTCACGACCGCCGGCGGGCAGAAGGTGGATGCGCCGTGGCCGCCGAACCTGGACGTGCTCGATGGCTTCCTGCGCTGCTTTGATCGCGATTACCACAATGCGATGGGCAACCAGTCCTGCCGGAATCCGGAGGGCGGTTGAGCGACTGAGTGCGTGGTGGGGTCAGAGCCCTTCCTGTGGAAGGGATCCGACCCTGTGTCAGCCGATCACGCGCTTGAACGGCGGCAGCGCGTCGATGATGCGCTTGCCGTAGCGGCGGGTCAGCAGTCGCGAATCGAGGATCACCACGCGGCCGGTGTCGGTGGAGGTGCGGATCAGGCGACCAGCGAACTGGGTCAGCGTGCGAAGCGCATGCGGAATGGCGATCAGGTTGAACGCGTTAAGCCCACGCCCCTCGAACCACTCGCTGAGCGTGGCGGTCTGCGGGTCGGTCGGCACCGCGAACGGCACCTGGGTGATCACCACCGTGGTGCAGGCTTCGCCGGGAAGGTCGAGGCCTTCGCCGAACGAGTTCAGTCCGAACAGCACCGAGCCCTCGCCCGCCGCCACGCGACGCAGATGCTCGTCGATCAGCCGGGTCTTGGACATCTCGCCCTGCACCAGCACCTGCTTGCGGCGCGCGGCCGACATCAGCCCGGCCACCTTCTCCATCTTCCAGCGCGAGGTGAACAGCACCATCGAGCCCTTGGCCCAGTCGAGCTCGGTGTCGAGGTAGCGCGCCACTTCGCGCGGATGGCCTTCGCGGTCGTCCGGCGTGACCGGGAACTTCGGCACGATCAGCTCGGCCTGGTTGGGCAGGTCGAACGGCGATGACAGCGAGACCATCTCGGCCTCTTCGGGAATGCCGTTGTCGATCGCCAGCGACTGGAAATCGCCACCGCCGGTCAACGTCGCCGAGGTCATCACCACCGAGTCCACTTCATCCCACAGCAGCTTGCGCAGCACGTGCGCGGCCGACACCGGCGAGCCGTGCAGCACCAGATCGCCGTCGCGGGTGGCGGTGACCCAGCGTGCCATCGGCGGTGCGCCGTCCTTGTCTTCGCGGCGCCACGCCTGCCACAGGTTGTACTGCTGCTCGATCATTTCCAGCGCCATGCCCAGGTTGCGCTGCAGGCGCTCGCGCGCGGCATCGTCAGGCTTGCCCTTGGCAACCTGCGCGGTGGCGGCATGCGCCCAGTTGTAGAGGCTGCGGGTATCGTCGGCCAGGGCCTCGATCGGCTCGCGCCAGGCCTCGGGCAGGCGCCCGTTGGCGGCGCGCCACATCGGTTCCTCGTCGGCCGGCGCCGGCATCCACACCCGTTCGATGTGGTCGCGGAACGCACGCAGCTGCTTGGCCACGTTGCTGGCGACATCGATCGCTTCGTTGGGCAGCAGGTTGCCCAGGCGGTCCTTGTCGACCGCGCGGTAGGCGCCGGCAATCAGGATCTGCAGGCGGCCGGTGCGCTTGGCCATCTCGTCCAGCGCCAGGCTGGCCGCGCCCTGGTCGATCGCCACGTTGCCGATGTGATGGCCTTCGTCCAGCACCAGCAACATGTCCGACGGTGGTGCGATCAACGGCTGGCCGTTGTCGCTGTCACCGATCGACAGCGCTGACAGCAGCAGCGCGTGGTTGGTGACCACGATCTGTGCGTCACGCACCGTATTGCGCGAACGCAGCACCGCGCATTGCGCCGAATAGGCGCAGCGGCGCCCGGCGCAACCCGAAGCCGGCGTGGTGATGCGACTGCGCAGGCCGGGGCTGATGGTCTCCGGCGCGTTGTCGATGTCGCCATCCCAGCTGCCACCGGTGAAGGCATCGGTCAGGCGCTTGGCGATATCCATCTCGATCGGCGCCAGTGGCCGGTCGAACAAGGGTGCGTCATCCTCGAACATGCCGCCCTGCGAGCCCTCGCCCTGCGCTTCGGCAGCATTGCGCGTGCACAGGTAGCGGGTACGGCCCTTGGCCAGCGCGACAGTCGCTTCCAGGCCGGTGGCCTTGAGGAAATTCGGGATATCGCGCTCGACCAGCTGCGACTGCAGCGCCACGGTGCCGGTGCTGATCACCAGCTTCTTCTTGCTGGCCAGCGCGATCGGTACGCCTGCGGTGAGGTAGCCCAGGCTCTTGCCGACGCCGGTGGGCGCTTCGACCACGCCGACGCCACCGCTTTTCGACAGCGCACGCGACACCACGCCGATCATCTGGCTCTGCGAGCGGCGGGTGGAGAAGCCGGGCGTATTGGCCTGCAGCGTCGTGTACGCCTTGCGGATCGCGTCCTTCAAGGGGTCATCGAGCGTGCGCGGAGCGGCGACGGTTTCGGTCACGCCGGGAAGTACCGTGGCTGGATCGGGCCGGTCATTGTCGCATGGCCGGCCACGTTCACCGCCGCTGGCACCCTGAACGGGCCAGCGACGACGCCAGGCGGCGGTCACGGTCCGATGGCCGGACCGCTCAAGGGCCAGATACGCCGGGCATGGCCCGGCGCGACCGGTCAGGCCGCCGGGATCGGGCGGGTACGCAGCAGGCGCACCAGCGCCCATACCAGCAGCACCACGCCGATGGCCTCGACCATCGCCAGCGCGAAGTGCAGCACGCCAAGGATGGCACTCATGCCCGAGATGGCGTCGAAGTTGCCGCTCTTGATCAACCACATCGGCAGGATGCCGGCGGCCATGCCGCCGAGGCTGGACAGCAGCAACAGCACCAGACCGACCAGGGCACCTGTGCGGGTGGCATCGCGTGGTGCGCCGACCACCCAGACCAGGCCCACGCACAGTGCGATCAGCACCGGCAGGCGCACGCCCACGATGCTCAGCACCGTCACCATCAGGGTCGTGTTGTCCATCGATCAGTCCTCGCCGGCAAGCACGGCGGCACCCTGCCGCAACGTCTGGTAGACCTCGTTGGTCTGCGGGCGCACACCGTGCCACTGCAGGAAGCTCTCGGCGGCCTGCTCGACCAGCATGCCCAGGCCGTCCACGGTATTGCGGCAGTTCGCTGCGCGCGCCCAGGCCAGGAAGGCGATGGAGGCCTCGCCGTAGTTCAGGTCGACGGCGGTGGTCATCGAGTTGACCAGCGACAGTGGCAGCTTGAACTCAACGTCGCGGTCGCGGCCGGCCGAGGTGGCGTTGACGATCAGCTCGAAGTCGCCCAGCTCGCGCAGGTCTTCCCAGTAGCGGCTGATCGCGCGGCCTGGCTCGCCCATGGCGTCGATCAGTTCATCGGCGCGTTCCGGCGTACGGTTGACCACCACCAGTTCGGTGATTCCAGCATCGAGGAAGGCCGGAGCGACGCTGCGCGCGGAGCCACCGGCACCGATCAGCAGCATGCGGCGGCCACGCAGGTCCAGGCCGTGGCGGTCGGTCAGGTCGCGCACCAGGCCGATGCCATCGGTGGTGTCACCATGCCAGCGGTCGCCCTTGCGCAGCAGCGTGTTGACCGAGCCGGCGCGGCGCGCGCGTGCGGTCAGCGTGGTGCACACCGAGAACGCGGCTTCCTTGTGCGGCGAGGTGACGTTGGCGCCGACACCACCGTCGGCGGCGAAGGCTTCCAGGCCGGCCAGAAACGCATCCGGGGCCAGGTCGATCGCGCGGTAATCCACCGCGATGCCTTCCTGGCGACCGAACGTGGCATGGATCTGCGGCGACTTCGAGTGGGCAACGGGGTGTCCGAAGACGGCGTAACGGTCGGTCATGGAATCCTCAAGCTGGCTAGACTGGTGCTCTTTCGTGCACGGACCCGGATGATGCGCATCACCCCGCCCCTGCTGGTGCTTGCCGCCAGTCTACTCTCTGCCCCCGTGGCGATGGCGTTGAACGAGTACGGCATCGAAGGCATGGGCGTGGTCTCGACCCGCGCCGACGAGGGCCGCGCCACGATCAGCGCCGATGGCCAGCGCATCGTCTTCGCCCGCCGTGGCGAGGCCGGTTGGGGCCTGTGGGAGGCGCGCGTGGTCGATGGCCGCTGGCAGCAGGCGCAGGCCTTGCCGGTAGGCGTGGCCGGTGAGGCCCGTGATCCCTACTTCAGCCGTGACGGCCGCTGGCTGCTGTTCGCGGCCGGCGGCGAGGGCAAGCTGGCGCTGTACCGGGCCACGCTGGCTGCCGATGGCCGGCTGGGCAGCGCGCAGGCCCTGGCCGGTGATGGCGGGCGCCGGGAAGAACGCGGGCCGGCCCTGAGCGCGGATGGCCAGCGGCTGTTGTTTGCTCGGCAGCAGGGCGGTGGCGCGGGCTGGGACCTGTTCGTGACCACGTTGGATGCCCAGGGCAGGCGTGGCCCTGCAACGGCGTTGACCGCGTTGAACAGCGCCGATGACGAGACCGATGGCGACTGGCTGGGCCATGACGGCGCAGTGGTGTTCAGCCGCGGCAGCGGCAGCACCGCGCAGGTGTGGAGCAGCGGCTGTGCGTGGACCGGTGCGGCGCTGCAGCCATTGGGGCTGTCGTTCAACCAGGCCGGCGGCTGGACCGGCGCGCCGGTGATCGACAACGCCAAGCCCGGCGAGATGATGGTCGCCAGCAGTGCGGCGAAGGCACCGCGTGCCGGTGGCGTGGACGTATACCGGTTGGCCGTGCCGAAGGTGGCGGCGGTGGCCGGGTGCATGCCGTAGATCCACGCAACGGATGGATGATCGTTTGGTAGATGCCAACCTTGGTTGGCATGCGGGAAAGCGCCAACCAAGGTTGGCGGCTACCAGAACGTGAGGGTCAGCGCGACAGCACCTTGGCGCGCTGCTGCTCGTATTCCAGCTCGCTCAGCTGGCCATTGTCCTTGCGCTGGTTCAGCGCGGCCAGCTCGGCCTGCACGCTGTCCGGCAGGGCCTGCTCACGGGCCACGTGACGGGCGGCGGAGAGCTGCTCCGGCGGGCGCTTGCCGGCCCGCCAGGCGGCGATGAAGACACCGACGATGATGGCGCCGAACACCAGCGTACCGATGCCCCAGATCAGCCATTGCATCCATCCCAGTTCGGGTCCCATCGCGTAGTCCTCTGTCTATCGTGGCGCTATTGTCAGCGCTCGCGCAGCCATCGCGCCACCTGCGGCGCGAAATAGGTCAGCACGCCGTCGGCACCGGCCCGCTTGAAGCCCAGCAGCGACTCCAGCACGCAGGCGCGCTCGTCCAACCAGCCGTTGGCGAAGGCGGCCTTCATCATCGCGTACTCGCCGCTCACCTGGTAGGCGAAGGTCGGCACGCCGAACGTTTCCTTCACCCGGCGCACCAGGTCCAGGTACGGCATGCCCGGCTTGACCATCACCATGTCGGCGCCCTCTTCCAGGTCCAGCGCAATCTCGCGCAGCGCCTCGTCGCCGTTGGCCGGGTCCATCTGGTAGGTCTTCTTGTCGGCCTTGCCGAGGCTGGCCGCGCTGCCCACCGCATCGCGGAACGGACCGTAGAACGCCGAGGCGTACTTGGCCGAGTAGGCCATGATGCGCACGTTGATGTGGTTGTCGGCATCCAGCGCACGACGGATCGCGCCGATGCGGCCGTCCATCATGTCCGACGGCGAGACGATGTCGACACCGGCTTCGGCGTGCGATACCGACTGCTTGACCAGCGCCTCGACGGTGATGTCGTTCAGCACATAGCCCTTGTCGTCGATGATGCCGTCCTGGCCGTGCGTGGTGTACGGGTCCAGCGCCACGTCGGTCATCACCCCCAGCTCCGGGAAGCGTGACTTCAGCGCGCGGATCGCACGCTGCGCCAGGCCGTCCTCGGCCCACGCCGCCGACGCGTCCAGCGACTTCAGCGACGGGTCGATCACCGGGAACAGGTCGATCACCGGGATGCCCAGCTCCAGCGCCTCTTCGGCCACCTTCAGCAGCTCTTCGATCGACAGCCGCTCCACGCCCGGCATCGACGGTACTGCGGTGCGGCCGGCCAGTTCGTGCACGAACACCGGGTAGATCAGGTCGTCGGTGGTCAGCGTGTTCTCGCGCATCAGGCGGCGCGAGAACTCGTCGTGACGCATGCGGCGCGGGCGGTAAAGCGGGTGGGACATGGCAGGCTCCGAGGAGTGGCTATTGCAACAGGTAACCCTGCGGCAGCAGGGGTTCAGGCAAGGGGCGTTCGCCGAGCGCGTCGAGCTGGTCGATCTCGATCGTGCGCACCAGCGCGTCCAGCGGCAGGTCGTTCGGCTCCAGGCCGAACGGGTCTTCCATTTCTTCGCCCAGCTGGTCCAGGCCGAAGAAGGCATAGGCCAGCACCGCCGACAGCACCGGCGTGCCCCAGCCCAGCGAACTTGCCAGGCCGAACGGCAGCAGCACGCAGAACATCCATGCACAGCGGTGCAGCAGCAGGGTGTAGGCAAACGGCAGCGGTGTGGTGAGAATGCGCTCGCAGCCGGCCTGGATCGACGACATCGCGTGCAGGCGTTCTTCCAGCTGGGTGTAGAGGATCGGGTCCAGCTCACCGCTGCGCAGTGCCTGCGCCAGTTCGGCGGCGATCATCGACAACAGCGCGTCGGGCACGTTCTCGCGCTGGCCCAGCTGTTCGCGCTGGCGCTTGTCCAGCCATGGCAGGGCCACCAGGGCGACGATACGCCCGCGCAGGCGACCGGCCAGGGCATGGGCGAAGGCGGTGGTGAGGTAGGCGATGCGGCGACGACGGCCGGTGTCATCGGCCAGCAGCAGGTTTACCTGGCGGGCCAGCGATCGCGATTCGTAGACCAGCTGGCCCCACAGCTTGCGGCCTTCCCACCAGCGCTCGTAGCAGGCGCTGTTGCGGAAGCTGAGGAAGATCGACAGCACCAGGCCGAGCAGGGTGAACGGCGTGACCGAGACGCGCTCGATGCCGGTCGGCGGTGCCAGTTCCACCACTGCGGCCACGGCGATGGACAGGATCAGGATGGCCAGCACCTTCGGCGCGATCGCTTTTACGATCGAGCCGCGCAGGATGTACAGCAGTTGCCAGCCGTGGGGACGGGGTCGGATGATCATGGGGCAGCCGCGCCGGGCGCGGATTCACAGGCACGCGGGGGGCTCGCGCAGCCATTCATTGTACGCCCCTGCCCGGCCACGGGCCGTGCGCCTGCGACGCCCTGTCGCACCCCGGCCCGGGATCAGATCACGCCGCCGCCCAGGCCCAGGCGCAGGATGCCAACCACCACCACGATGCCGTTCAGCACCAGCCCGGCCCAGGCCCGCCCACGCTTGGTCGGATGGGTGAACAGGATGCCCAGCGCGGCGATCACCGCACCGACGGCGGCGAACGGGATCAGGAACCAGTTGCCCCAGCCCAGCAGCGGAATCAGCGCCAGGATCATCCACAACAGCGCCAGTACGCCCCACAACAGACTGATCACACCCATTCCGCTCTCCCGCAGTTGGTTCCTGCCCCAACCATAGACGTTCCCGCTGCCGCCGCCTACTGCCATTGGCGGGGCTGTCACCACCACCGTGCTAGCGTGCTGCCGTGCGTGCCCTGGCCCGGGTGTTGGCGCCGATTCAGAGTGGCCCGCCGATGATCGCAACCAGTCCTACAGGGGTCGTGCCATGAACATCCGTTGGGCCGCGCTGGCGGCCATCCTGCTGGTCGCCGCTGGCTGTGCCAGCACTTCCAAGGTGATGCTGGGCCGCGCCCGCGCACCGATCGATCCGGCGCTGGTGCAGATCTATTCAACGCCGCCGGCCGGCTCACAGGAAATCGCCCAGCTGGAATCAGCGTCTGCGGTGGGCTTCGGCACCCAGGGCCAGACCGATGCCGCCGTGGCCCGCCTGAAGCGCGAGGCCGCGGCGCTGGGCGCCAATGGCGTGGTGCTGGTGGGCGTGGGCAGCAGTGGCTCGCCGGTGGGCATGTCCGTCGGCGCCGGTTCGTTTGGCTCGCATGTCGGTGGCGGGGTAGGCATTGGTATTCCGACCACGCAGAAGCGCGCCGCCGGCGTCGCGATCTGGGTGCCGAATCCGGCACCGCCCGCGCGGTTGCCGACACAGGTGATCACACCGCAACCGCAGCGGTGACCCTCTCGGGTCACCGCCGGTAGTGCCGGCCGCTGGCCGGCAACCTCAGCACCCAGTCCAACGCCCAGCGGATGCCGGCCAGCGGCCGGCACTACCGGGCAACGTTCAGCGCTTGTACTTCGGCACGAACACCTTGTTCACCGCATCGGCCAGCTGGTCCGGCGGCAGCAGGCCCTGGTCGAGCAGGAAGTTGTTGAACGCCAGGCGGTCGAACTTCGCGCCCAGTGCCAGCTCGGTCTGCATGCGCAGTTCCAGGATGCGGGTGTAGCCGTAGAAGTAGCTTCCGGCCTGGCCCGGCATGCGCACCATGTAGCGGTCCAGTTCCTGGGTGGCCATCGCCTTGGACAGGCCAACCTGCTCCATCAGCACGCGCTCGCCATTGGCACGATCGGTCAGGCCAAGGTTGAGCATCGGGTCGAGCATCGCGCGCGCGGCACGCAGCAGGCGGAACTGCAGGGCGATCATCTGACCGTCCAGCGGCTCGTACGGCACCATCTCGGCTTCGGCGTACAACGCCCAGCCTTCCACGTTCACCGAATTGAACGCGAACATGGTGCGCGCCAGCGAGATGCCGCGCTCGACCATCGCGGTGAACTGCAGTTCGTGGCCGGGGCGGCCTTCATGCGCACTCAGCGTCCACGCCGCCGCGCCGAAGTTGAAGTCGTCGTACTGCGCACCCGGACCGGCGGCCGGATTGCCCAGCGGCAGCACGAAGGTGCCTTGCTGCCCGGTGTTGTTGACCAGCGGCGCCGGCAGGAAGTGCGGCGCCGGGCTGGCGGCGCTCTCGGCGGCCGAACCCAGGCGCATCTGCATGGCACGCTTGGGCACGTCGACGATGGCGTGCTCGCGGATCAGCGGATCGATCGCGTCGATCACCTTGCGGTAGTGGCCTTCCAGATGATCGTCGGCGATCTTGTCAGCCTTCAGCGCACGGATCACCGCCACCGGGTCGCTCGGGTCGGCTACCTTCAGGCCCTTGTCCTTCACCACCAGCGGCGCCAGCTGCTGCATCGCCGAGCGGGTTTCCATGAATTCCAACTGCGCGCGCTGCATCAGCAGCTTCGGGTCGATGTCGATGCCGACCTGCTTGAGCTGGTACGCGTACAACGGTGCCGGCAGGCGTGCATCGGTGCGCGCCTTCGGCAGCACGGTCGAGCGCGTCCAGCTGGCGTAGTCCTTCATCTGCCCGGCCAGGGCCTTCATCGCTTCATCGGCACCGGCGATCTGGTACTTCTTCAGCAGCGACTCGATGCCGGTGATGTAGGTCTCGACGTTGTCCAGCGACTGCTGCACTTCGATCTTCGTCGGCTGCAGCAGGCTGCTGTCCTTCAATCGCTCTTCATAGCGCTGGCGCGCCAGCGTGGTGAACGCGGTGCCACCCGGCTGCAGGCCGGCATAGGCCTTGAGGCGGTCGATCGCCTTGGCCCGGCGCTCGGCCGGCACCTGATCGGACAGCAGCAGGTTGAGGCCGCTGAACACCGTCTGCGGCGCATCGCTCCACGGCAGCAGGTACTTCTCGTTGAGCTCGCTGCCTTCGATGTTCTGGTTGGCGGCGTGGATCATGATCTCCAGGTCCTGGCGGACATTGGGATCCTTCTCGGTGGCCAGCTTCGCCTTCAGTTCGTCGCGTGCCTTGGCCATGGCGGCGCGGTAGCGCGCATCATTGTCCGGGCCTAGGTCGGCCACCTTGTCGTCATAACCGGGAACGCCGAAGAAGCCGGTTTCCTCTGGCTGGAACGGGCCCTGCGCATCGAGCAGGATCTGCGCCAGCGCATTGCTGCGGGCGACCCAGGCCGGGCTGGCCGGAGTGGCGGCCTTGGCGGCGGGTGCCGCCAGCGCCGGTGGCGCGGACAGCAGCGGGGCGGCAGTCAGGGCCAGGGCAACGGCCAGCGCAATCGGCTTCATGGGACACTCCAGCAAAGGGTTGCCCGCAAGTTACGCGCTCAGGGCGGCGGCGACAATCGGCTGGAGGTCACGGCGCGGCTGATGGGTAGAGTCGACTGTCAGTCGACTATCGCGCGCAGCGCGGGGTTTTCAGGCGTCTTGTGGAGAGCAGTCGACCAACAGCCGACTCTACATGGTCGCCCTTACCCGGTCGCGTGACCGAAGGTCACAACGCGGCAGTGAGTGGGCAGTCGCCACGCTCGCGGCAGGCCTGCAGTTCGCACTCCTGTGCGGCCTCGTCATCATCCAGCGCGGTCAGGTCGAAGGTCTGCTTGTCCTCGCCCAGCACGTACATCACCGGGTAATCCCACACGTCATCACTGCGGGTGCCCTTCACGAACAGGCGACCATGCGCGTGCGGGCCTTCCAGGGCCACGGTCAGGCCGACATCGCGCTGGCCGTTGATCGCGGTCTGCATGCTGCCCAGCGGCATCGATTCGGTGCGCAGCGGCTCGCCGAAGGCTTCCACCAGTTCGATGCTGCAACCGGCGCGGCGCAGTGCTTCGCGCATCGGTGGGCTCTCGCGTGCCGCCTCGCTCCAGCGCAGCACGCTCCAGGCCACCACACCGCCTACGCCGCCCAGCACCAGCACGACCATCAACGGCATCGCCCAGCGCCAGTGACGGCACCACCAACCGGTGGAGGTCTGTCCAGGGGTGGGAATCGGCGGTGGCAGGGTCATGACGGGCTCCTTCCCGGCTGGTGATCAGGGTTTCAGGCAACGTCCCAGGAAGGCTTCGGCGACGCGGTAGCGATGCAGCGCATCGGCACCGGACAGGCCATGCTTGGCACCCGGATAGGTCATCAGTTCGAACGGCTGTGCACGCTTCTGCAGCGCACTCATCAGGCTGGTCGAGTTGGTGAACAGCACGTTGTCATCTGCCATGCCGTGGATCAGCAGCAGCGGCGAGCGCAGGCCGTCGATATGGGTCAGCACGCGCGCTTCGCGGTAACCCGCTTCGTTGCGCGCCGGCAGATCCATGTAGCGTTCGGTGTAGTGGCTGTCGTACAGGCCCCAGTCGGTCACCGGCGCACCGGCCACGCCACAGGCGTACTGGTTCGAGGCCTTGGCCAGCAGCATCAGGGTCATGTAACCGCCGTTGGACCAGCCCTGCACGCCGATGCGCGCCGGGTCCACCCATGGCTGCTGCTTCAGCCAGGCCACGCCACGCAGCTGGTCGGTCACTTCCACCGTACCCTGCTTGCCGTACAGCGCGCCACCGAAGTCGCGACCACGGCGCGGGGTGCCACGGTTGTCCAGCGAGAACACCACGTAGCCCTGCTGGGCCAGGTACTGGTTGAACAGGTGATCACCACGGCCGGGCCAGCTGTCGGTCACGGTCTGGCTGGCCGGGCCGCCATACACGTATACCGCCACCGGGTAGCGCTTGGATGGATCGAAGCCGGCTGGCTTGATCAGGCTGTAGTTGAGCGGGGTCTTGCCGTCGGCAGCCATCAACGTGCCGAACTCGATCGGGCGCTGCGCATCGCGGTAACGCGCATACGGATGCTTGGGATCGGCCAGGTCGTTCTCGAGCAGGGTGGCGATCTTCTCGCCGTTGGCGCGGAACAGCTCGATCTGCGGCGGCGTGGTGCTGTTGGACCAGCTGTCGACATAGACGCTGGCGTTGCGGGCGAAGCTGGCGCTGTGCATGCCCGGTGCCCTGGACAGGCGCTGCGGCTCGCCGCCCTGCAGCGACACCGCGTAGATCTGGCTTTCGCGCGAGGTCTCGATGCCGGCGCGGAAGTAGGCCTTGCCGGCCTTCTCATCGACCGCCAGCAGTTCGTCTACCGGCCAGTTGCCGTGGGTCAGCGCGGTGGCCTTGCCCTTGCTGTCGATGCGGTACAGGTGCTGGAAACCGGTGCGCTCGGACGACCACAGCACGCTCCCGTCGTCGAGGAAACGCAGGCTGTTGTGCAGCGGCACCCAGGTCGGGCTGGTTTCGTGGGCGAGCACGCGCTGGCGGTTGGACTCGAGTGCCACTTCCACCAGGTCCAGCTGCCTCTGGTCGCGTGACTGGCGTTGGAAGCTCAGGTGCTGCGCATCGCGCCAATCGACGCGGGCCAGGTAGATGTCCTGTTCCTTGCCCAGGTCGACCCAGCGCGGCTGCGCATCGGCGGCCGGCGCGATCACGCCCAGCTGCACGCGCACGTTGGCGTCGCCGGCGGCCGGGTAGCGCTGCTCGATCACATCGGTGCGGTCGGCATAGACCTCGTAGCGCTTCTGCACCGGCACCGGCGATTCATCGATGCGGGCAAAGGCAATCGCCGAATCATCCGGCGCCCACCAGTAACCGGTGTGGCGGTCCATCTCCTCGTCAGCGACGAACTCGGCGACGCCGTTGCCGATGATGGCGCTGCCATCACGGGTCAGCTGCAGCTGCTTGCCGCTGGCCAGATCGATCACCCACAGGTTGCGGCCACGAATGAAGCTGACGAAACCTCCCTTGGGCGACAGCTTGGCGTCGGTGGCGAAGCCCTCGCCATGGGTCAGCTGGCGTACTGCAGCCTGGCCCTGCTGCTTGAGGTCGTACAGGTACAGCTCGCCGCCCAGCGGGAACAGCAGGCGCTGCGCGTCCGGCGACCACTGGTAATCGACGATGCCGGTCATCGCGGCGATGCGCTGGCGCTCGCGGCGGGCCTTTTCCTCATCGCTGAGGGTCTCGGTGCCGGGCAGCACCACCTTCGAATCCACCAGCAGGCGGGTCTGGCCGCTGCCGATGTCGTAGGTCCACAGGTCCAGTTGGTTGCGGTCGCTGTCCTTGCCGCGCAGGAAGCTGACCTGCGAACCGTCGGGAGCGACCTTCGGCTTCATCAGGGTCGGGCCGGACAACGGCAACGGGCCGGTGATGGCTTCCAGGGTCAGCTTTTCAGCGTGGGCGGCAGTACTGGTGGCGAGCATGAGGGCGAGCGAAGCGAACAGGTGGCGCATGGAGGATCCCGGCAAACGGCAGGTCCGCCCCCGGTGGGTGCGGGGCGGTCGTCCCCCATCCTAACCAAGCCCGTGCGGGAAGGCAGCATGACCTTCTGCCCATGCCGCGGTGCTGGGGTCAGAGCCCTTTGCGCTGCAAAGGGATCCGCCCCCGCGGCGGGTCAGCGCTGGCCGAACAGATGCTTGCGCTCTTCGTCGCTCAGCGGCTTGCCCGCGTTCGGGTTCACCTGCTCACGCAGGGCATAGGCGCGCTGGGTGGCCGGACGCGCAGCAATCGTTTCATGCCAGCGCTTCAGGTTCGGGAACGCGGCGAAATCCACCGGCAGCTTGTCGTAGGCACCGATCCACGGGTAGCTGGCCATGTCGGCAATGGTGTAGTCATCGCCGGCCAGGAAGGCGTGCTGGGCCAGGCGCTTGTCCATCACCCCGTGCAGGCGGCGTACTTCGTTGTCGTAGCGCTCGATCGCGTAGGGGATCTTTTCCGGCGCGTACACATTGAAGTGGCCCATCTGGCCGCTCATCGGGCCCAGGCCGGCCATCTGCCAGAACAGCCACTCCAGGGTGGTGACGCGGCCGCGCGGGTCGCTGGGCAGGAACTGACCGGTCTTCTCGGCCAGATACAGCAGGATCGCGCCGGACTCGAACACGCTCTGCGGGGCGCCGCCGTCGGCCGGGGCATGGTCGACGATGGCCGGCATCTTGTTGTTGGGCGAGATGGCCAGGAACTCCGGCTTGAACTGGTCGCCCGAGCCGATGTTGACCGGGTGGATGCGGTACTCCAGGCCGGCTTCTTCCAGCAGCAGGGTCACTTTGTGGCCGTTCGGGGTGGGCCAGTAATACAGGTCGATCATGGCGGCGGCTCGGGGTGCGGAAAGGAACCTGAAGTCTAGTGCGTGAGTTGGGTTGGCACCGTCACGGCAGGTCGGTAACCTCGCCACTCCCCCGCAACGCAGCATCCTCCGCATGAGTGCAAACCGCCCGCCGCTCTCCCCGCTGTCCACGCTGATCTTCGCCTCGCGCTGGCTGCAGCTGCCGCTGTACCTGGGCCTGATCGTGGCGCAGTGCGTCTACGTGTTCCTGTTCGGCAAGGAACTGTGGCACCTGATCTCGCATTCGGCCTCGATGGGTGAACAGCAGATCATGCTGATCGTGCTGGGCCTGATCGACGTGGTGATGATCTCCAACCTGCTGGTGATGGTGATCGTCGGCGGCTACGAGACCTTCGTCTCGCGCCTGCGCCTGGAAGGCCACCCGGACCAGCCGGAATGGCTGAGCCACGTCAACGCCAGCGTGCTGAAGGTGAAGCTGGCGATGGCGATCATCGGCATCTCCTCGATCCACCTGTTGAAGACCTTCATCGCCAGTGGTGCGCTGGGTGGCATTCCGCTGTGCACCCCGGAGCAGATGAGCGTGGCCGCGGCCAACATCGGTGTCGCCCGCTGCTCGATGCTGACCCAGGAAGGCGTGCTGTGGCAGACCATCATCCACTGCGTGTTCATCCTGTCGGCGATCGGCATCGCCTGGACCGACAAGCTAATGTCCAACAGCCACAGCAAGGCGCACGACAAGGCGCACGACCACTGATGTAGCGACCGCCAGCGGCGCATTGCCGCTGCCCTGTTCCGGCCATCGCCCTTGTACGCGGCGGTGGCCGGGATGCTAGATTGCTCCCTCGCCGTTGCCGGCGGTGGCGTCGGGAAACGTCACCCTGCCGCGCCCGGACCGCTGGTCCCGGCCATGCATATCAATGATTTACGTCACGTCGTCTTCTAGAGGGGAGCAGGATGTCGCACGTCTCAACGATCACCGCCGCGCGCCGGTGGCTGCCGGTTGCCCTGGCACTGGCGCTGGCCGCCTGCTCGGGCAAGGAAGAAACCCCGGCGCCCGCACCCGCCACTACGCCCGCCGCGGCTGCATCAACAGCACCGGTGGTCGCCGCCAAGGTGCAGTCGATGGGCACCGAACAGCTGCGCGAATCGGCCAGCCAGGCGCTGCGTGAGAACCGCATGTATGCGCCGGCCGGCGACAACGCCATCGAGTACTACCTGGCACTGCGCGACAAGACGCCGGACGACGCTTCGGTGAAGAGCGCGCTGACCGATCTGCTGCCCTACACCCTGATCGCCGCCGAGCAGCACCTCGGCCGTGAGGACTACCCCGAGGCGCAGCGCCTGGTAGCGCTGATCGAAAAGGTGGACGCCTCCGCCCCTGCCCTGCCGCGCCTGAAGGAAGGCCTGGCCAAGGGCGTGGAGAACGCGGCCAAGCGCACCGAGACCGAAGCTGAAAAGGCGAAGAAGGACGCCGAAGACCGGACCAAGCAGCAGGCCGAACAGCAGCGCCTGACCGAGCAGCGCGCCAAGGAGGCCGATGCGGCCAAGCAGATCGCCGCGCAACAGGACGCCGCGCGCCGCGACAACGAGCGCCAGGAAGCCGAGCGCCAGGCCACCGCCCGCCGCGAGGCCGAACAGAAGCAGCAGCAGGCGGCCGCCCAGCAGGCCAGTGCCGCACGCCAGGCCACGGCAGCGGCGGCACCGAGCCTGCGCCCGGTCAGCACGCCGGCACCGCGCTATCCGGCCGAGGCACTGCGCGCCGGGACCTCCGGCGAAGTACTGGTGGAAATCACCGTCGGCACCGACGGATCCGTGATCAATGCCCGCGTGCTGCGCGCAACGCCGTCGCGCGTCTTCGACCGGGAAGCGATGAACGCAGTGAAGCGTTGGCGTTTCGAACCGGTCAGCGCACCGGTCACCACCCGCCGCACGCTGGTGTTCGCACCGGGCGGCTGAGCGGGTAACGCCGGGCCACGCCCGGCGGCAGTTGTTGCCCACAGGGCCCGGAGCGTTCCGGGCCTTGTCCGTTTCAGCAGACGCTGTCGATCAGGCGTTGCAGCGCCGGATCACGCGCAGCCAGCACCTGGAACAGGCCCAGTGCGTGCAGGCCCGGCAACAGTGCGCGCAGGTCGGCCTCGGCAGTGGTGCGGAGGGTGGGATCACTGGCCGGGTCCTGCCAGTCGCGGACGCTGGCAAGAAAGGCGCCAACACTGCCCTTGCGCACAGTGAGCCCGTTCACCTGCACGTCGTTCTGGTGATCGGGGAGGATGTCCTGTGGCTGCATGGTGTGGTGCTCCATTGAGGGGAGCCCAGTGTCAGGCTTGCCGTTCGACTGTTCTGCCGTATAACTGCCACACGATATGGCAGAACAGACATCCTCCGCATTGATTGACCCGGCGCTGGCCGATGCCGCCGACGGCCCGGTGTTGCTGGGGGCGCAGCTGCGCCTTCCGGGTCCGCGCCGCACGGCACGCCACCAGCACGCCCGCGGGCAGCTGCTGGGTGCACATCAGGGCCTGCTGCGGATCGAGGTCGGCGACCTGCACTGGCTGCTGCCGGCGGGTCATGTCGCCTGGATACCACCTTCGCTGCCCCACGCACTGGCCAGCACCAGTGCGTTCGACGGCTGGAGCCTGTACTTCAGCGCGCAGGCCTGCACCGACCTGCCTGCAGCCCCTCGCATCTTCCAGCCCGTGCCGCTGCTGCAGGCCGCGGTGATCCGGGCGTTGCAGTGGCCGCATGTTCCGCTGGATGCCACACAGGCGCGACTGGCCGGGGTGATCGCCGATGAGATAGCCGCCAGCTCGCCATTGCCGCTGGCCCTGCCGCAACCGCGCGACCGTCGCCTGCGCCGGATCGCTGCCGCACTTGCACGTTCACCGGACGACCTTCGCAGCGTCGAGGACTGGGCGGCCGTGATTGGACTGTCCAGTCGCAGCCTGGCGCGCCATTGGCTGGCCGAGACCCACATGACGCTGAGCCAATGGCGGCAACGCCTGCGGGTGCTGCTGGCACTGCCACGCCTGCTGGCGGGAGAACCGGTGATCAGCGTCGCGCTGTCGATGGGCTACGACACACCCAGTGCCTTCATCGCCGTGTTCAAGCGCGAGATGGGGGTGACGCCTGCACGCTACGGAAAAGGGGACGGAGGGGATTAAGTCGCTTCTACCCTCCCCCACACAATCTCGCGGCATCGCCTGATGCCCTCCGCAGCCACGGTCGCCGCACGCTGGTCACTCCTCGGACCCGTGAGCTCCCATGCCTCGACAAGCACGCCTGATGTTGGCCGGCCAGCCCTACCACCTAACCCAGCGCGGTGTGAACAAGGGAGCGATCTTCGTTGACGATATAGACCGCCAGTTGTTTCTGCATCTGTTGCACGGCGCCTTCCTGAAACACCATGTCGCGCTGCACGCATACGTACTGATGGGCAATCACGTCCATCTATTGGCCACACCCTCCACTCAGGTCGGCTTGGCCAACGCGATGCGGATGCAGGGCAACAACTATGTCCAGGCATTCAATCAGCGGCATGAGCGCAGCGGACCTCTCTGGCAGGGCCGATTCCATTCTTCGATGGTGGACAGCGACGCCTATCTGCTCAGCGTTTATCGCTACATCGAACTCAATCCCGTTCGCGCAGGCATGGCAGCCCATGCGGAAGATCACCCATGGTCGAGCGTGCACGGAAACCTGCAGCGCCGCGATGATCCGATGCTGACGGAACATCCCGCCTTTCAGGCACTGGCCCCGACCAAGCGACAGCGGACGACGCTCTATGCGCAGTTCCTGCGGGATCTGAATGCGTCCGCTGACCTGCCTGCAATCCGCGCTCACAGTACTGCGCAACATCCATTGGGAAATGCGACGTACCTGCGAATGGTGGAAGAAACACTCGGGCGACCGATGGTGCTGCGCAAGCGGGGACGCCCCCGAAAGGAGGGGACGGGAGAGGCAGAAACGACTTAATCCCCTCCGTCCCTTTTTCCGGTCAGCCCGAGATGGCCAGACGCTCGTTGTGGTAGCGACGCACGGCAGCGAACCACAGCACCGCGGCCAGGCCAAGGCTGGCGCCCAGGTAGATCGCCCACACCGCCGGCGTGATCGTTTCTTGGCGGATCACCTTCAGCAGCATCTGGTTCTGCGACAGGAACGGCACGGCGTACTGCCACAGCTCGCTCTTCAGCGGATAGGCCACCAGCGCATAACCGGGCATCATCGGCAACAGCATCAGCCAGGTCATGTGGCTCTGCGCTTCCTTCATGCTCTTGGCCGCCGCCGACAGGAAGGTCAGCAGCGAGGTACCGATCATCAGCATCGGCAGCATCACCAGCAGCATCTGCAGCATCGAAGCGACGTTCATGTTGAACTGGCGGCCGATGTTGCCGGGCGCGATCTGTGCGCTCACCTTGAATGCCACCAGGGTCAGCAGCAGTGACACGAAGCCGACCACGCAGGCAGCCGCGATCTTGCCGCTGACGATCGCGCTGCGCGAGCCGGGCGTGGCCAGCAACGGTTCCAGTGACTGCCGCTCGCGCTCGCCGGCGGTGGCATCCATCACCAGATAGGCGCCGCCGATGAACGAGGTCAGCGTGAGCAGCACCGGCAGCAGCATCGAGAGGATCATGCCGCGCTTGGCCTCGGCACTGGCCAGGTCCTGGCGTGCCACATCCAGCGGCCGCGCCACCTGCGCGTCAACGCCACGCGCCATCAACCGCAGCGCACCGACCTGGCCGTTGTAGGTGGCCAGCGCCGCTTCCAGCCGCGCACTGGGCACTTCAGCAGCACGGCGGGTACTGTCCTTGATCACTTCCACCAGCGCCGGCTTGCCGTCGGCCCAGTCCTTGCCGAAGTCATCGCTGATGCGCAGCGCCACGTCGATGTCCTGGCTGCGGATGGCCTCGGCCAGGTCCTTCGGCGCCGGTGCGGTATTGAGCCCCTGTGCGGCGAGGAAGCGCACCAGGTTCGGTGCATTCTCCGCACCGATGGTTGGAATCTGCAGCGGCTGTTCGATCTGGGTGCGTACCCGGCTCTCGGCCAGCTTGCCCATGCCCAGCAGCAGCACGGGGTAAAGCAGCGGCCCGAACAGCAGGGTCAGCAGCAGCGTGCGGCGATCACGGGAAAGATCGCGCAGCTCCTTGCGCATTACCGTCATCAGGGTCGACATCATGCTCATGCGTGCAGGCCCTCTTCGCTGCCGATCAGTTTCACGAACGCGTCTTCCAGGTTGGGTTCGCCGGCCTGCGCGCGCAGTTCATCGGCGCTGCCGTCCGCCATCACCGTGCCCTTGGCGATGATCACGATGTGGTCACACAGTGCGCCCACCTCCTGCATGATGTGGCTGGACAGGATCACGCAGCGGCCCTCTTCGCGCAGGCCCAGCAGGAAACGGCGCAGCGCGCGCGTGGTCATCACGTCCAGGCCGTTGGTGGGTTCATCAAGAATGACGTTGCGCGGGTCGTGCACCAGCGCGCGGGCGATCGCGGTCTTGGTGCGCTGGCCCTGCGAGAAGCCATCGGTCTGGCGATCGAGGATGTCACCCATGTCCAAGGCATGCGACAGCACTTCGATGCGTTCGCGGATGCGCTCGGCCGACAGGCCATGCAGCTCGCCGAAGTAGGCGATGTTCTCGCGCGCGGTCAGGCGCTTGTAGACACCGCGCGCATCGGGCAGGACGCCAAGGTGGCGGCGTACTTCCACCGGATTGCGCGCCGCGTCGATGCCATCGACGCTGATGCTGCCCTGATCCGGAGTCATCAGTGTGTACAGCATGCGCATTGTGGTGGTCTTGCCGGCACCATTGGGGCCGAGCAGGCCGGTGATGCGGCCATCCTCGGCACGGAAGCCGACGTTGGCGACCGCCTGGATGCGCCCGGTACGGGTGTCGAAAGCCTTGTGCAGGTTGTCGGCGACGATCATGGTTCCCATCCGTTGAACGAGGTGAACGCCGGCACGTAGCTCAGCGTGTCCAGGCAGCCGGCATCCAGCGCCTTGGCATCGGTCCTGTCGATGAACTGGCCGAGCAGGCGCGGCATGCAGCCGACACTCAGCGTGCCGTGGCCCTGGCCACGGGCGACCAGTGCACGGCCATTCGGCAGGCCCTTGAGTACCTGCTCGGCGTAGCGCGGGGGTGTCACCGGATCCAGTTCACCGGACAGCAGCAGCGCGGGTACCTCGCTGCGCAGCGGCACGGCATTGGCGGCTGGCGCCGGCTGGTGCGGCCATACCGGGCACGCGGCGAAGAACGCGCTGGCCACCTCGTTGCCGAACAGTCGCTCCGGGTCCTCGGCAGGCGCCCTGTAGCGCGGCGCATCCTCGCTGCAGATCACCGACCACTGCATGCCGCGGTTGATCTGGAAATCCATGCTGCGGTTCGCACCACGCGCGAGCGAGGCCAGGGGCGCGTAGCGTCCCTGCGCGGCCTCATCGAGCACCAGCGGCAACAGCGAGGCGTACTGCGGAACGTAGGAGAAAGCGAAGGCCAGACCCACCACGCTGTCCGGATTCAGCACATCCTTGCGGGTCTGATAGGTGCCAGGATCGCGGTACTCGACCGAAACCGGGGCACGGCGCAGTGTCTCGACCACGCTGCGCAGCTGCGCGCGGGTGTCGGTCGGGAAGCGCTTGCTGCAGGCGGCATCCTTGCGGCACTGCGCCGACTGCAGGGCGATCGCATCCTCGAACGTTGTGGCGAAGTCGCCACCCACCACCAGTTCATTGGGCACTACGCCATCGATGACGATGCTGCGGGTGTGCTGCGGGTAAGCGCCGGCATAGCGCTGGGCCACGCGGGTCCCGTAGGAGCCGCCAACCAGGTTGATCCGGTCCACGCCCAAGGCCTGGCGCACGGCGTCCAGGTCGGCGATGGCCTCGGTGGTGGTGTAGAAGCGTGCATCAGCACGCCCCTGCAGCGAGGCCGCGCATCGCTGTGCGTAGTCGCGCAGCGACGCCTCTGTGGGGGCGGCGTCCTCGTCCATCTGCAGTTCCTTGCCGTCCGTGCCGTGGCAGCTGAGCGGATTGGAGCCGCCGGTGCCGCGCTGGTCGATCAGGAACACGTCACGCTGCTTGCGCACCTGGCGCAGCGCGGTATCGACGATGACGGCCACTTCGCTGGCCGCCTGGCCGGGGCCACCGGCCAGGAAGAACACCGGGTCGGGCTGGCTGGAGCCGCTGCTGCCCGATTCCAGCCAGGCGATGCGCAGGCCGATGCGTCGGCCATCGGGCTGTGCACGGTTCTCCGGCACCTGCAGGGTGGCGCACTGCGCCTCGACGTTGGCGCTGGCACCTTCGGTGGACAGCGTACAGGGCTGGAAATCGATCGTGCCGAAGCGGCGGCTTGGTGCATCGCTGGCGCCTTCGGCGCCGGGTGACGGTAACTGGCTGCAACCGGCAAGCATCAGGCTGGCCAACGCTGCGGCCAACGCGAGGTGGTGTCTTTGCATCGTGCTCGTTTCCCCTGGAGGACGTTCCTGGCAACCACGACGGGCTGCCGCGGAAGATGTGACTCAACTTACACGGGCACGGCGTCGTCGGCGATGGGCAAGGCCGAAATCGTCGCCGGAACGGCGCAGACCAGGCGATCGCGACCCTCGGCTTTGGCCCGGTACAACGCGGCGTCAGCCGCTGCCAGCAGCGTCGACAGATCACCTTGGCCCTCGTCCATGGCCAGGCCGATGCTGGCGGTGACCGTCACCGGCCCACCGGCCAGCAATGCAGGGTACTGCTGCAGGCGGGTGCGGATCAGCGCTGCCAACGCCACTGCGTCGCTCGACGTACCGTCGGCCAGGACCAGCACGAATTCCTCGCCCCCATAGCGACCCAACAGGTGTGTCCGCCCCTGCGTGCTGTGCTGCAGCACCGAAGCAAAGTGACGTAGTACCTGGTCACCGGCCAGGTGGCCCCAGCGATCATTGATCCGTTTGAAGTGGTCGACGTCGACCAGCAGCAGGGCCAGCGGCCGTTGCTGCCGGCGCATCAGCTGCAGCTGTGCCTGGCCGTCGGCCAGCAGCGCGCTACGGTTGAGCAGGCCGGTCAGGCCATCAGTGCGTGCCGCATGCCGCAGATCGACCAGCATGCGCTCGACCAGCAGCAGAACCATCGCGAAACAGCGCGCCAGTTCCAGCATCACGCCGGCGATGTAGGTAACGAACATCGGCGAGCCGGTACGCATGATGTCCTCGCCGGCATCGGGTGCCACCGGCAGGAACAGGCGCACGGCGTACAGCACAGCCTCGGCCAGGAACACCGCCGCCGCGAGCCGGCAGCTGGTGCGCTGCTGCGCGGGTGCATGTCGCAGCAGCAGCCATGCGATCCAGCCATCGACGATCAGCGCGAACACACTGAACACCTGCAGGCGCAGGTGCAGGTTCGGCCAGAGCACCAGGAAGGCGAATATGCCTGCCATGAACGCGGCCGCGATCAGCAGCGGCCGCCACAACGGCAACGGCTGCTCCAGGTGCAGTGCCACGCCGCGCAGCATCATCAGGCCACAACCGGCCATCGCCGCATTGCCGGCCAGCACGGCCGGGGCCAGCGGCAGGTACGGCCGCAAGGCCAGCAGGGTCACGCCCACGGTCAGCAGCCACAGGCTGATGGTCCACTGGCGCAGCACCGGTTGCCCGCGCAGCACGACCAGCAGCAACGAGAACCCCACCGCAATGCCGATGCAGAGCAGGAAGCCAAGCACGGTGATGGTGGGGAAATCCAGGGACATGCGGCGCTCGTCGACCGGGGCGGCGCGCGCATCTTAGCGCCTTGTGGTGCAGTCCCCATGGCGTTGTCCGGTCCGAGGGTGATGCGGGGTCGGAAAACGGCGAGCAGGACCGGCGACGCATGGGCAGACTCCGCAGGAAATCCAAGGAGACGTCCGTGCACACCTGGTACCTCGGTGGCCTCGACCACCGCCCCTTCCAGCACCTGTTCGAGAAAAGTGAGCGCGAACTCGCCGCGCTGGGCATCCAGCGTCGCTGGGCCGGCGAGAGCGGCGGCCATCCCTGCCGGATCAGCCTGAGCGATCCACCCAGTGGCAGCGAACTGCTGCTGTTGTCGCATGTCCATCTGCCCCTGCACTCTCCCTATCACGCCTCCGGCCCGATCTTCGTGCAGCGCGGGGTGACCCGTTGCGTGCTGCCAGCGGGCGAGGTGCCTCCCTATGTGCAACGGCGGATGATCTCGCTGCGCGCCTATGACCACGCTGCGCTGATGCTGGCTGCGCAGGTCTGCGCCGGCACCGACGTCGCCACGCAGCTGGACACCCTGTTCGCCGACCCAGCGGTGGCCTTCGTCCAGTTGCACAACGCGGCACATGGCTGCTTTTCGTGCCAGGCCGATCGGATCGACCGCGAGATTGGCCAGCACGATCTCCACGACGTGATCGATGCCACGCCTGTCGCGTGACCGCCAACGCATCCGTTCAGCCCCACGTGAAGCTGGCGGGAAGGGCTTCACACCCACAGTCACGGATCGGCGCTTCCGTGGTTCCTCAGCCCGCACCGCGACTCGATACTCGCCGTGGTGCCGCCGAAAGTCCGCCGTGCAGCGCAGCTCCTGCGGTCACCGCTCTCTTTCGACGACCACAAGGAAGCGCCATGTCATTCCGATCCACACCGCTGTTGCTGGCCACTTCATTGGCCGCCGCTGGCCTGCTGGTAGCCAGCGATGCATTTGCCCATGGCACGATGACCACGCCGATCAGCCGCGTCTATGCCTGTTTCCAGGGCAATCCGGAGAACCCGACCAACCCGGCCTGTGCCGCCGCCAAGGCCGTCGGTGGTTCGCAGGCGTTCTACGACTGGAACGGCATCAATCAGGCCAACGCCAACGGCAACCACCAGGCCGTAGTGCCCGACGGCAAGCTGTGCAGCGGCAACAACCCGACCTTCCGCGGGCTGGATGTGAACCGCAGCGACTGGCAGACCACTCCGATCCAGGCAGACGCCAACGGCAAGTTCACCTTCGTGTTCAAGGCAACCGCACCACATGCCACGCGCGACTGGCGCTTCTTCGTCACCCGCGACGGCTGGCAGCCGGGCAGCCCGCTGCGCTGGCCCGACCTGCAGGAGTTCTGCACGCTGGGCAACACGCCGCTGTCGGCCGATGGCACCTACAAGCTGGAGTGCACGCTGCCGCAGCGCAGCGGCCAGCATGTGATCTACAACACCTGGCAGCGCTCGGATTCGACCGAAGCGTTCTACACCTGCATGGACGTGCGCTTTGAAGGCGGCGGCGGCAGCACCCCGCCGGCAGCGCAGTGGCAGGACGCCGGTCCGGTCACCGCGCGCGGCGAGCTGCCGGTCGGCACCACCCTGGCGCTGCGCGTGTTCAATGCCAACGGCAATGATGTCGAACGCGTGGAAGCGATCCTGGCCAGCGGCCAGACCGCGGCCGCACAATGGCCGTTTGCGCTGGCCCGCAAGGTCAATGCCAGTGCCCAGCATGCGCGCGTGGGCGTGCTGAACAACGGCGTGATCACGCCCTCCGCCTCGGCCACCGACAACCGCGTGTACCTGAAGAACGGCAACCGCTTCCAGCTCGACACCAAGGTGCCGGACCCGGGGACGCCGTCACCGGGCGGCGATTTCGACCACGTATACCCCGCCGGCATCGGCAGTTACGTGCCGGGCCAGACCGTGGTGAAGGGCAGCGATGGCAAGCTGTATGCCTGCCGCCCGTTCCCGGAAGGTGCATGGTGCAACGTCAACGCCGAAGCCTATCGGCCGGGTGCTGGCGCGGCCTGGCGTGATGCGTGGGTGCCCTACTGAGATGTCATTCGGGGAACGGCGGAAGAACGCCGTTCCCCGAACAATGTGAGCTTCATCTCAGCAAAGTAAACGCACCTTCCCCTTTCAAACTATTCCTATAGCGACCAGGGGAACGCGTGTCGAAACTCCGCGGGGTTCCATCACCCACAGGAGATTCTCCATGCATTTGTCCCAGCGGGCCGTCCTCGCGCTATCCGTTGTCGCGGGTGTAGCCGTATCTGGCGGCGCTTTCGCACACGGCACTCTGTCCAAGCCATCCAGCCGCGTCTATTCCTGTTACCAGGGCAACCCCGAGAACCCGACCAACCCGGCCTGTGCCGCCGCCAAGGCCATCGGTGGCGCACAGCCGTTCTATGACTGGGCCGGCGTCAACCAGGCCAACGCCAACGGCAACCATCAAGCGGTTGTTCCAGATGGTGAGCTGTGCAGCGGCGGCAACAGCAAGTACCGCGGCCTCGATCTGAACCGCAGTGACTGGCCGACCTCGCCGATCCGCGCCGATTCGAGCGGGCGTTACACCTTCGAGTTCAAGGCACCGGCGCCGCATGCTACACGCGAGTGGAAGTTCTACGTCACCCGCGACGGCTGGCAGCCGGGCAGCCCGCTGCGCTGGGCGGACCTGCAGGAGTTCTGCACGCTGGGCAACGTGCCGCTTTCCGGCGACGTCTACAAGCTGGACTGCCCGCTGCCCGAGCGCAGCGGCCAGCACATCATCTACAACACCTGGCAGCGCTCGGATTCGGGCGAAGCGTTCTACACCTGCGCGGACGTGCGCTTCGAGGGGGGCGGTGGCGTGACCCCGCCGCCGCAGTGGCAGGATGCTGGTCCGGTGACCGCCCGCGGTGCGCTGGACGTTGGCACCACCGTGACCCTGCGCGTGTTCAATGCCCAGGGCAACGACCTGGAACGCCCGGAGATCACCCTTGCAGCCGGACAGACCGCTGCAAACCAGTGGCCGCTGGCGCTGGCCCGCAAGGTCAATGGCAGCGCCCAACAGGCACGCGTGGGCGTGATGAAGGATGGCGTGATCACGCCCGTCGCCTCGGCCACCGAGAACCGTGTCTATCTGAGGCCGGGCAACCTGTTCCAGCTCGATACCCGCTTGCCGGGTCCGGTCGATCCGCCGCCGGGTGACGACTACGACTTCGTGTATCCGGCCGGTATCGGCAGCTACAAGCCGGGCGAGACCGTGGTCAAGGGCACCGACGGCAAGCTCTACGCCTGCCGCCCGTTCCCGGAAGGCGCCTGGTGCAACATCAACGCCGATGCCTACCGCCCGGGCACCGGCTATGCCTGGCGTGACGCCTGGATCGCGTACTGAGGCACGGCACCGGGGGCGGCGTGACGCCGCCTTCGGTTCGTGGGACTGCCGGCCAGCGGCCGGCACTACCCGGGATTACTTACTGCTGACGTACTTCTCGCGGCGGATCTGCGGATTGCCCAGGCCGGCGGCCTTGAGGAGTTCGGCACAGGCATCGACCATGTCCGGGTTGCCGCACAGGTAGGCGATGTCGGTGGCCGGGTCCGGGGTGAAGCCGGACAGCGCCTGCTGGACGTAGCCGTGCTGCACGTCCGGGTGCGGATCGGCGGGCAATTCGCGCGACAGGCACGGCACATAGCGGAAGTTCGGATGCTTTTCGGCGAAGCTGTAGAAGTCTTCGCTGTACAGCAGTTCACCCGGGCTGCGCGCGCCCTGCAGCAGCACGATCTGCACACCGCGCTCGGCCATGGCCTTCTCCAGCAGCGGCAGCATGGAGCGGTACGGGGTAACGCCGGTACCGGTGGCGATCAGCAGGTAACGGGCGTTGTGGTCACCTGGATTCAGGCAGAAGCGGCCGTAGGGGCCGGACGCGCTGATCTGGCCGCCCTGCTCCAGCGCCTCGAACAGGGCCGTGGCGGCGCCACCGGGTACGAAACTGACCGCGATATCCACCGCCTCGCCCGGGCCCAGCGCGTGGTCGTGGATGGTCGCCAGCGAATAGCTGCGCTTGGTTTCGGTACCGTCGGCGTAGCTGAAATGGACCTGGATGAACTGGCCGGGCTGGAAATCCAGCGGCTGTCCATCGTCACGCACGAACTGGTAGTGGCCGACGGTCGGGGCCAGCATGCGGCAGCCGACCAGCTTGAGGGGGAATTGAACAGGCACGACTTTTCGGGACAGTGTGTAGCCGGGGCAAGCCCTCGGGGTCTTCTATAATAGCCCCTCCCCGCCCCTCTCCAGCGCCAGCCCATGGGCGCGAAGGCTTCGAGCTTGGCTTCCCTGAACGATACGGCGCCCGCCCTGCGCGTGCGCGACCTGCGCAAGACCTACGACAACGGCACCCAGGCCCTGAAGGGCGTTTCCCTGGAAGTGGCCCCGGGCGACTTCTTCGCCCTGCTCGGCCCCAACGGTGCCGGCAAGTCGACCCTGATTGGCATCATCAGCTCCCTGGTCAACCTCAGCGAGGGCCAGGTGGAAGTGTTCGGCAGCGACCTGGTGCGCAACCGCAGCGCCACCATGCGCCTGATCGGGCTGGTGCCGCAGGAAATCAACTTCAACCTGTTCGAAAAGCCCTTCGACATCCTGGTGAACTACGCCGGCTTCTACGGCGTGCCGCGCGAGGAAGCCGAGCAGCGCGCCGAAGAGGAACTGAAGCGGGCCCACCTGTGGGAAAAGGCACAGGTGATGAGCCGGACGCTGTCCGGTGGCATGAAGCGCCGGCTGATGATCGCCCGCGCGATGATGACCCGCCCGCGCCTGCTGATCCTGGACGAGCCGACCGCCGGCGTGGACATCGAGATCCGCCGCGACATGTGGCGCGTACTGAAAGAGATCAACGCTGCCGGCACCACGATCATCCTCACCACGCACTATCTGGAAGAAGCCGAGTACCTGTGTCGCCATCTGGCGATCATCAACCACGGCCAGATCGTCGAGCAGGGGCCGATGCGTACCCTGCTGGCCAAGCTGGACGTGGAAGGCTTCCTGCTGGACATCGACGGTGACCTGCCGGCGCAGCTGCCGGTGATCGAGGGTGCGACGCTGACCGCGCCCGACCCGCACACGCTGGATATCGACATGCCTCGCGCGATGGACCTCAACCGCGTATTCGCCACGCTCAACGAGGCCGGTATCCGCGTGCGTTCGATGCGTACCAAGAGCAACCGCCTGGAGGAGCTGTTCGTGCGCCTCACCGGCAACCTGGAGAAACCCGCATGAGCACCACCGAGCTGACCGACGGCCAGCGCAACCGCGTCGCACTGATGACAATCGTGCGCCGCGAAGTCGCACGCATCATGCGCATCTGGGGCCAGACCCTGGTACCGCCTGCGATCACCATGACCCTGTACTTCCTGATCTTCGGCGGCCTGATCGGCTCGCGCGTTGGCGACATGGGTGGTTACAGCTACATGCAGTTCATCGTGCCTGGCCTGGTGATGATGAGCGTGATCCAGAACAGCTACGGCAACATCAGCTCCTCGTTCTTCGGCGCCAAGTTCGGCCGCCACGTGGAAGAGCTGCTGGTCAGCCCGATGCCGAACTGGGTGATCCTGTGGGGCTATGTGGCCGGTGCGGTGCTGCGCGGCCTGATGGTGGGCGTGATCGTGCTGATCATCGCGATGTTCTTCACCCCGGTGCGCATTCCGCATCCGCTGGTGACACTGACCACGGTGATCCTGGGTGCGACGATCTTCTCGCTGGCCGGCTTCATCAATGCGGTGTATGCGAAGAAATTCGATGACGTGGCGATCGTGCCGACCTTCATCCTGACCCCGCTGACCTACCTGGGTGGCGTGTTCTATTCGGTGAAGCTGCTGCCGCCATGGGCGGAGGCGGCCACGCACGCGAACCCGATCTTCTACATGGTCAACGCGTTCCGCTATGGCCTGCTGGGCAGCAGCGATGTGCCGGTGCTGGTGGCGTATGCGCTGATGATCGGTTTCGTGGTGGTGCTGACGGCGCTGGCGCTGTGGTTGTTGCGCCGTGGCGTGGGCATGCGCAGCTGAGGATGTTCTGCAGGGCCTGCGGCCCTGCACCCGCCGAATCAACGTCAACGGCAACTTCAACAGCTGACTATCCGTGGGATGGCGGGGTGGGTCCGGTTGCGGGGGACGCTGCAAGTACGTCCATGTAAGCTCGATCGCCGCATCCATGCGGCTCACGCCCCCGCAACCGGACCCACCCCGCCCTCGACAGGTTCCCGCTGCTGTTGGTGGGTGTCGACCTTGGTCGACACGGTAGATCCACGCCATGCGTGGATGAAGCGTTCCCTGTAGAGCCAAGCCGATGCTTGGCTCTTTTCGTTTCGGATTGCGGCTAGGCTGTGGCGATGAAGATCATTTCCATTCCTTTGGACAAGGCCGTGTCGGATGGTCCGATCGATGCGTTCAGCCGTGCGTTGCTGAGCGGTTCGCCCACGCTGGATGAGGTGTTGGGTTGCCTGGCCTCACTGCAGACGGCTGATCCCCTTCATCGTTACCTGTGCACGCTCGATGATGTCGGCCAGTGCCGTTACACCAGCATGCATGCATCCGACGACGAGCGTATCGCGTTGTACGAGGACGAGGAGCCGGCAACACCCGGAGATGCCTGGGCCGCGCGCAGGCGGTTGCTGGCGCATGTGGTCGCGCAGCTCGAGCACTCCATGCATCGGCTGGAGTGGAGCGCGCTGGCGGGTACCTTGATGTGCAGCGATGAGGATATCGAGGCGCTGGTCGCTGCCAATGCGACACCGGATCTCATCATCGATGACGTGGTCTGCGTGCAGCAGGTGCCCGTGACCCGTGATGACCTGCTGATCGCCGCCCTGCCCAACGGCTACTTCAGCGCGGACTGGGACATCTTCCAGAACCACGCCCTCATACGGCATCTGCAGGAGCACTACGACTACCGCCTGTTCGGACTCGGCGCATCGTGGCTCGGCTTCCAGCGCGACAGCGCACCGTCGCCTGCAGAGGCGAGCGCGTTGGTCGCGGACCTGCAGCGCGTCTATGCGGCCGGAACGCACGACACGTGGTCAAAACTGGCTGCAACGCTGGCCACCCGCACCACGCTTCTATTGGGTTACACCGAAGACTTCAGCGAACAGCTGCCCTGAGCACCGCTCTGCTCGAGCGAGCGCAGCGAGCGGCCCGCTTCCGCTCTTGATCTGCTTCCCGTGGTGGCCGCGCCCAACCAACCCCAATGAACAGTGCATTCCGCGAACCACCACGAGGGGCACCGCCGTTGGCCGCAATCTCCGGCACAATCGCACTCCTGATTCCCAGAAGACGGTGAACGTGCAATGCGCATCCTGATCCTTGGCGCCGGCGGTACCGGCGGTTACTTCGGTGGTCGCCTGGCCCAGACCGGCGTGGACGTGACCTTCCTCGTGCGCCCCGCACGCGCCGCCCAGCTGGACCGTGACGGCCTGGTCATCCGTAGCCCGCTCGGCGATGCCAGCTTCCCGGTACAGCACGTCACCGCCGAAGCCCTGCCCGCGCTTGCCGCACAGAAGCCGTTCGACCTGGTCATCCTCAGCTGCAAGGCCTACGACCTGGACAGCTCGATCGATGCCATCGCGCCGGCAGTCGGTGCGAACACCACCGTACTGCCGATCCTCAACGGCCTGCATCACTACAACGCGCTCGATGCGCGCTTCGGCCGCGAAGCGGTGCTCGGTGGCCTGTGCTTCATCAGCGCCACCAAGGCACCCGACGGCGCCGTGCTGCATCTGGGCAAGCCGGCCAAGCTCACCTTCGGCGAGCGCGACGGCGGTGTGATCTCCACGCGCGTGCGCGCCTTCGCCGCCGCCTGTGCGCAGGCCAACCTGGACCACCTGGCCAGCGAACACATTGGGCAGGAGCAGTGGATCAAGTACACCTTCCTGACTGCGCTGGCCGCCGCTACCTGCCTGCTGCGTGCGGATATCGGAACCATCGTCGCCACCGATGATGGCGAAGCGATCGTGCGCGGCCTGTACGACGAATGCCTGGCCGTGGCCGAAGCTGCCGGTGAGCCGATTCCCGATGCCGCGCAGGACACCGCGCGCGGGACCCTGACCCAGGCCGGTTCAGCGTTGAAGGCCTCGATGCTGCGCGATCTGGAGGCCGGCCAGCAGGTGGAGGCCGCGCAGATCGTCGGCGACATGCTGGCGCGTGCGCGCAAGGCCGACCAGGAAGGCCTGCTGCTGCAGGTCGCCTACAGCAGCCTGCAGGCCTACCAGGCACTGCGCGGCGCGTGAGCGATACGACGCAGGCCAACGCCCTGCCCGTGCGGGTGTTGATCCTCGGCATGGGCTGGAGCGGGTGCGTGCTGGCCACGCATCTGCGGGTGTTGGGCGTACGCGTGGTCGGCACGGTGCGCGACCCGGCGTCGGCACCGCACGATGGCCTGCTGCGCCATCAGCTACGCGCCGACGCCACGCCATCGACGGCCCTGCTCGATGAGATCGCGCAGGCCGAGGCCGTGCTGTGCAGCGTGCCGCCCGATGCCGAGGGTGACCCGGCACTGCGTCTGTTGCTGCCCGCGCTGCAGGCCAGCCCGGCATTGCGCTGGGTCGGCTATCTGTCGTCCACGTCGGTATATGCCGATCGGGCCGGCGGCTGGGTCGACGAGCGCAGTGCAGCCGATGCCACTGAAGCAGCCGGCGTGAAGCGCCTGCGGGCCGAAGCGCAATGGCGTGCGCTTGCTGAAGAACGCGGCATCGCATCGGCAGTGTTCCGCCTGCCCGGCCTGTACGGGCCGGGGCGCAATGCGCTGCTGCAGCTGGCACAGGGACGTGCGCGCCACGTAGTGCGTCCTGGGCTGGTATTCAACCGGCTGCACGTGGACGACCTGGCAACGGTCGTTATCGCATCGATGCGGCGGCCGTGCGTGGATGGGCTGTATCTGCCGGCCGATGACGAGCCGGCACCGTCGCAGGAGGTACTGGCCTTCGCCGCGCAGCTGGGCGGCTTTGCGATGCCACCTGCAGTGGCATGGGACGACCCTGCACTGAGCCCGACGCTGCGACGCTTCTACGAGAGCAACAAGCGCATCGACAGTCGCGGCACGCGTGAAGCGCTGGGGTGGGAGCCGAGGTTCCCGACGTATCGGGAAGGATTGAAGGAACTGGCCGCTTCGCTACCTCGCGGCATTTGATGCGGTAGTGCCGGCCGCTGGCCGGCAACACGGTTGATTGCCGGCCAGCGACCGGCACTACCCGATCAACCCGCGTCGGGCAGGCGGAAGAACGCACGCGTCGCTGCAGTCGCATTGGCCGCCGTCACCGCCACGTCTTCGCCCCGGTCGCGCGCCAGCTCTTCCACGATGTGCGAGAGGAACATCGGTTCGTTGCGACGGTCCTTCGGCATCGGCTTCAACGTGCGCGGCAGCAGGTACGGTGCGTCGGTCTCGATCATCAACCTGTTGCCCGGGATGTTCTTCACCAGTTCGCGCAGGTGCGCGCCACGGCGTTCGTCGCACAACCAGCCGGTAATGCCGATGTACCAATCCTGGTCCAGGTAGTCGAACAGCTCGTCGCGTTCGCCGGTGAAGCAGTGCACCACCGCAGGGCCGATGCGACCCTCGAAGTTCTTCATCTGTGCCATGAAGTCAGCATGCGCGTCGCGCTGGTGCAGGAACAGCGGCTTGCCATTGTCCGCGGCCAGCTGCAGCTGGCGCTCGAATGCACGGTGCTGGGCCGGGCGCGGCGAGAAGTCACGGAAGTAGTCCAGCCCGCACTCGCCCACCGCCACCACTTCCGGGTGCGCATGCAGCGCGCGCATCTCGGCATCGCATTCCTCGGTGTATTCCACCGCGTGATGCGGGTGCACGCCCGCGGTGGCGTACAGGAAGCCGGGGTGCTGCTGCGCCAGTTGCACGGCCAGCGGCGAGTGCTCGCGGCTGGCGCCGGTGATGACCATCTGCACCACGCCGGCCTGCCGTGCGCGGTCCAGCACGGCATCGCGGTCACGGTCGAAGGAGTCGTGGGTCAGGTTGGCGCCGATATCGATCAGTTGCATGGTCATCGCGGGGGAAAAGTGCCCGCGCATTGTACCTGCGGCTGCCGTGGCCCTTTATCCTTTGCACATGAACGCCCCGCTCTTCCCGATTTCCCCGCTGTTGCCGCAGATCCAGCAGCACCTGGCCACACACCCGCGGCTGGTGCTGGAGGCCCCGCCCGGCGCCGGCAAGACCACCCAGGTGCCACTGGCCCTGCTCGATGCGCCGTGGCTGCAGGACCGGAAGATCATCATGCTGGAACCGCGCCGGGTGGCAGCGCGCAGCGCCGCACTGTTCATGGCGCGGCAGCTGGGCGAAGAGGTGGGCGGCACCGTCGGTTACCGCATCCGCTTCGAGAACAAGGTCTCCGCGCGTACGCGGATTGAAGTCGTCACCGAGGGCATCCTGACCCGCATGCTGCAGGACGACCCGATGCTGGAAACGGTCGGCGCGATCCTGTTCGATGAATTCCACGAACGCCACCTCAGTGGCGACCTCGGCCTGGCCCTGGCGCTGGACGTGCAGGCGCAGCTACGCGAGGACCTGCGCCTGGTGGTGATGTCGGCCACGCTGGATGGCGAGCGCCTTGCCCGCTTCCTTGATGCGCCGCGCCTGAGCAGCGAAGGCCGCAGCTACCCGGTGGCGGTCAGTCACTTCCCGGCGCGCCGCGATGAAGCGCTGGAACTGCAGGTGCGCCGCGCGGTGCAACAGGCATTGGCCGAGCACCCGGGTGACCTGCTGGTATTCCTGCCCGGCCAGCGCGAGATCGCGCGGGTGCAGGCCGGGCTGCAGGAATCGCTGGATGCCGGCGTGGAAGTGCTGGCTCTGCACGGTGAGCTGCCAGTGGAACAGCAGGCGCGGGTGTTGCAGGCGTCCAGTGATGGCCGCCGCCGCGTGGTGCTGGCCACCAACGTCGCCGAGTCCTCGGTAACGCTGCCAGGCGTGCGCGTGGTGATCGACAGCGGCCAGGCACGCGAGCCGCGCTACGACCCCAACAGCGGCTTCACCCGGCTGGACGTGGTGGCCATCGCGCAGGCATCGGCCGACCAGCGCGCGGGCCGCGCCGGCCGTGTCGCCGAGGGCGTGGCGTGGCGGCTGTGGCCGCAGTCGCAGCGGCTGGAACCACAGCGTCGCGCCGAGATCGATCAGGTGGAACTGGCCGGGCTGGCGCTGGAACTGGCGGCCTGGGGCAGCAGCGACCTGCGATTCCTCGATCCGCCACCGGCGGGCCCGATGGGCGCGGCACGCGAACTGCTGCAGCGGCTCGGCGCGCTGTCCAGCAGCGGCGCGATCACCGCACTCGGCCGGCGCGTGCTGGCGCTGGGTACGCATCCGCGGATGGCGGCGATGCTGCTGGCGGCGCCCGATGCACGTGCGCAAGCCCTGGCCGCCGACCTGGCCGCCTTGCTGGAGGCGCGCGACCCGCTGCGCCAGGGCGGTGACGCGCTGGCGGCGCGCTGGCGTGCGCTGGCGGCGTTCCGCAATGGCCGCGCACCGGGCGACGCCAACCGCAGCGGTCTGGCCGCGATTGATGCCGCCGCCAAACAGTGGCGACGTCGCCTGCGCTGCGATGCCGCACCGCCAGCCAGCATCGAAGCCCATGAGCTCGGTGACCTGCTCGCGCACGCCTTCCCCGACCGCATCGGTTTCCAGCACCCCAGCGACCCACTGCGCTACCTGCTGGCCAATGGCCGCAGCACGCGCCTGCACGAATTGAGTGACCTGCGCGGCGAGCCGTGGCTTGTGGCCAGTGAACTGCGCTTCGAGGCACGCGACGCCCTGCTGCTGCGTGCAGCACCGGTGGACGAAGGCCAGCTGCGCAAGTCGTGGCCGGAACGCTTCGTCAGCGAGGATGTGGTGCGCTGGGACAGCGAGCGTCGCGCGCTCGTCGCGCTGCGTGAAACCCGTTTCGACCGCATCGTGCTGGACAGCCGCTCGGCCGGCCGGGTTGATCCACAGCACGCCGCGCAGGCGCTGACCGACGCGGTGGCCGAACTCGGCCTGCAGGCGTTGCCGTGGACCGAAGGCCTGCGCCAATGGCAGGCGCGGGTGGAGTCGCTGCGGCGCTGGATGCCGGAACTGGATCTACCTGACTGCAGCGATGTGGCCCTGCTGGCCAACCGTGCGCAGTGGCTGCAGCCTGCGTTCGCCGGCAAGACACGGTTGGATGCGCTGGACGAAGCCAGCTTCGGCGAGGCGCTGAAGTCGCCGCTGGAATGGTCGCAGCGGCAGCTGGTCGAACGTCATGCGCCCACCCGCATCACCGTGCCGTCCGGACTGGAGCGGCCAATCACCTATGCGCTGGACAGCGAGAGCGGCGAACCGCTGCCGCCGGTGCTGGCGGTGAAACTGCAGGAACTGTTCGGCCTGGCCGACACCCCGCGCATTGCCGATGGCCGCGTGCCGCTCACCCTGCACCTGCTGTCGCCCGGCGGGCGGCCGTTGCAGGTCACCCAGGATCTGCGCAACTTCTGGGAAAACACCTACGCCGAGGTGAAGAAGGAAATGAAGGGCCGCTACCCGCGCCATCCGTGGCCGGATGATCCGTGGACGGCGACGGCCACCCATCGGGCCAAGCCGCGCGGCACCTGATTGCTGGGGTCGGATCCCTTTGCAGCGCAAAGGGCTCTGACCCCGTCTCCAGGGAAAGCGCTCCAACCCCACCCTGCCTGATCCTGAATGGCTGCGGTAGAGTCACACCACGTGCGACCCCGACTGACATACCGTTTACGGGCAACGCGCGACACTGGACTCCGACCCGAGGCAAAGGACCCCCCGCATGAGCAAGCTGACCGTAATCACCGACCGCGCTTTGGAGCGCGCCCTGGAGCTGGCCCACACCGCCGGCGACGGCCTCAAGAGCGCCGGTGGCAGCCTGCGCAGTGCCGACTGGATCAAGACCGGTGCCGCCATTGGCGCGGTGAAGACTGGCGGCAAGGCCGCGACCAGGTTCGCGCGCCGCAACCCGGCAGTCGCCGTGGCTGCCGCAGCCGTTGGCGTCGGCCTGCTTGGCTATGCGCTATACCGCAAGCAGCAGAAGAAGAAGGCCGCGCAGGGCCATGTGGTGAACGGCCAGGCCCAGCGCATCAATGCGCGCGACCGCCGCAATGACACCGTGGTCGACGAGCACAGCGACATCGGCAGCGATGCCTGAGTCTGCGGGGGTCAGAGCTCTTCCTGCGGAAGGGATCTGACCCCACCAGCTACGAGAGGGCCGGGTACCGGAAAGTACCCGGCCCTTTCTGCATCAGCCGATCTGCCGCCACTGCCCCGGCTGCAGGTCGTCCAGCCGGTACGGCCCCATCGACGCGCGTACCAGCCGCAGCGTCGGCAGGTTCACCGCCGCGGTCATCCGCCGCACCTGCCGGTTGCGGCCCTCGCGGATCGTGATCGCCAGCCAGCTGTCGGGTACGGTCTTGCGGAAGCGAACCGGCGGATCACGCGTCCACAGCGATGGCGCTGGATCGAGGCGCTCGATCTTCGCCGGCAGGGTCGGCCCGTCATTGAGCACCACGCCCGTACGCAGCTGCTGCAGCTGTTCGTCGCTGGGCATGCCTTCCACCTGCACCCAGTAGGTCTTGTCGGCCTTGTGCTTCGGGTCGGTCAGTTTGTGCGCCAGCGTGCCGTTGTCGGTCAACAGCAGCAGCCCTTCGCTGTCATGGTCCAGGCGCCCGGCGGCATACACGCGCGGCGGCAGGCCGAACCCGGCCAGCGTCGGTCGCGGCGGCACGCTGCGGTCGGTGAACTGGCAGAGCACGTTGAACGGCTTGTTGAAGGCAATCAGCATTGCGGGCACGGCGGGCGGCGGGTGGGGCATTGTCCCACGCCGCGCCACGCGCCACTCAGCTGTAGAGCCGAAGGCAGCAGCAGGAGCCGCTGCCAACGTCGCGCGCGAGGGCACGAAGGGTGCCAGTCAGGACGGCCGGCATAGCCCATGCTCGGCTGCTCTTTCCTGCCGCCGCGATTACGGCAGGCTCAGCCGAGGACCTTCCACTCCAGCAGGAACGAGCCCAGCACCAGTGCGATACCGCACGCCGCTATGACATTGGCCCGGCGCCGCAGGCGAGCTGGTGGCTGACTTGCGCTGCGTGCACGTTCATCCAGCAGGATGCCGGCGAACAGCACTGCAAAACCAACAGCCCCGACCAGGTCATGGGTGTGACCGCCGTAGAACATGAAATCGATCAGCCGCGTCAGCACCAGCACCGCAACGGCGATGCATAGAACCTTCTTCAACAGTCCATGTCCTTGCATACGATTGAATTCCGACGCATGGCCGGCCTTGGGACCAGCCATGCGCCGCACTACGCGCGATGAGCCGAGCATGGGCTCGGCTCCACAGAGTCAACATGCGCCAGCCCGGCACCAGCCCTTACGGCTTGATGAAGCGCAGGGTCATGCGGTCGCTTTCGCCGATTGCCTGGTACTTCGCATCATCGGCCTTGTCGTGCTGGTTGGTCGGCGGCAGCGTCCACACGCCGTTCGGGTGGTCCTTGGTGTCACGCGGGTTGGCGTTGACCTCGCTGCGCGCGTCCAGCTTGAAGCCGGCAGCCTCGGCCATCGCGATCACCTGCTGCTGGCCGACGTAGCCGGTGTCATCGTCGTCGGCCACATCGGCCTTGGCGCGATGCTCGACCACGCCCAGCACGCCGCCTGGCTTGAGCACGTTGAAGAAGCCCTGGAACATGCCCTGCGCCTGGCCGGCCTTGCGCCAGTTGTGCACGTTGCGGAAGGTCAGCACCACGTCAGCTGAATCGGCCGGGCCGAACACCGGCTTGGCCGGATCGTAGGCGACCACGGCGGTCTTGCCGAACTGTGCCGGTGCACCGGCGTACTTCTTTTCCAGGCTGTCGCGGCTGCGCTGCTGGTAGTCACGGCCGCGGCCTTCGGCAACAGCCATCGGGTCGACCACGGCAGCGACGTAATGGCCCTTGTCACGCAGCAACGGCGCCAGGATCTCCGAGTACCAGCCGTTGCCCGGGGTGATCTCGATGACGGTCTTTTCCGGCGCCACCTTGAAGAACGACAGCGTCTGCGCCGGATGACGATAGCCATCGCGCTTGACGTTGTTGGCATCACGGGTCGACGCCTTCACCGCCGCATCGATGGCCGGTGACACCTGGATCTTCGCCGGCGCCACCGTGGCCGGTGCGGCGAACGCGGGAACAGCGGCAAGCAGGGCCGAAGCAAGCAGCAGGCGGCAACCACGCAGGGAAGAGGCAGCAATCATCAGGGCGACTCCAGCGGAAGATGCGGCGAGACTAGCAGTCGCAGCGTCCCAGGTGTTCACAAAACGTTAGCTGCGTGCGCGTCGCGGAACACTGTTTTGTGGTCGCCGCCGCAGCGCGGTCACACAACGCGTTCTATTCTGGAGCACTTCCCCCAAGGAGTCCGTGCCCATGACGGCAACCCGCGAACTGGGCCGTTCCGGCCTGCATGTACGTCCGCTCGCCTTCGGTGGCAATGTGTTCGGCTGGAGCGCCGATGAAAAGGCCAGCTTCGCCCTGCTCGATGCCTTCGTCGACGCCGGCTTCAACCTGGTCGACACCGCCGATGTGTATTCGGCCTGGGTCCCGGGCAATGCCGGCGGCGAATCGGAAACGCTGATCGGCAAGTGGTTTGCCCGCAGCGGCAAGCGCGACAAGGTGGTGCTGGCGACCAAGGTGGCCAAGTGGGCCGAGCGCCCCGGCCTGACCCCGGACAACATCAATGCGGCGGTCGAGGATTCGCTGCGCCGCCTGCAGACCGACGTGATCGATCTGTACCAGGCCCACGAGGATGACGAGTCGACGCCGCTGGAAGCGACCCTGGCCGCGTTCGGCCGCCTGATCGAAGCCGGCAAGGTACGTGCGATCGGTGCCTCCAACTACAGCGCCACGCGCCTGGCCGATGCGCTGAAGGTGTCCACCGACTACAAGCTGCCGCGTTACGAAACCCTGCAGCCCGAATACAACCTGTACGACCGCGCCGGCTACGAGACCGAACTGGAACCGCTGGTGCAGCGCGAGCAGATCGGCGTGATCGGATACTACGCACTGGCCAGTGGCTTCCTCAGCGGCAAGTACCGCACGCCGGCCGATGCGGCCAAGAGCCCGGCGCGTGGCGAAACCGTGGTGAAGCGCTATCTGAATCCGCGTGGCCTGCGCATCCTGCAGGCACTGGATGACGTGGCCAGCAAGCACAATGCCAGCGCTGCGCAGATCGCACTGGCGTGGCAGATCGCGCGACCGTCGATCACCGCGCCGATCGTCAGCGCCACCAGCGTCGAGCAGTTGCACGATCTGCTGGCGGCGGCCAACGTGTCGCTGAGCGTGCAGGATGTCGCGCAGCTGGATGCCGCCAGCACGGAAGCTTGAGACACGGTAGTGCCGGCCGCTGGCCGACATGACACGCGCACCGAAGAAAATAATTGAACAAAATGGTTGCGCACGACTAAATCGTGGTTTATCGTGCGCACCTCGTTTCAACAACCACTGGAAACTTCCCTTGAACGCGCATTCCGTCGCCATCGCCAAACTGCTGCCATGCCTGCGCATGGACGTGCTGGCGCGCGCGTTCGGTAAGGAAGTCCAGCTGACAACGGCCTGATACCCGCCCTGCGGAGATCGGCCACCCCGATCTCCGAGGCCTGACGACGCCCTCGGAACGCAAGTCCCGGGGGCGTTTTCGTTTGCGTCGGCACAAGGACCCGCGATGCCAGAACTGCACCCCGCGCGGCAACCCGCCGCTCACTGACCCAGGTTTTCCCGCCCCGCCGAAGGATTTACTTCGCGCGAGTGGCGACGCCTGGACATTATCTGCATCGCCCCCAAACATTATCGCTCGCGATAATGTCGGTGGTCTGCACCCTCGATTCTCCAACGGTCCCGTTTCCACCACGGGCTGGTGCGCGCGGCGTTGCCGTGGCGTATGCCGGAGGTCGCGGACATGCCATCGCCTGGATCGCCTGCTGGAGGCAGGCACCGGTTCGCCGGTACCTGGTTCGATTCCGCGCGGTCCCCAACTGGATAGCTCAGTAGGGTAGAGCAACGGATCCTGATTCCGTCTGTCGTGGGTTCGACTCCCACTCCAAACCACATGACCTGTCACGTCATGACTTGAAGCAGCACCCGGGGCGCAAGCCCCAGCGGCCATCGTCGCCGTCCCTGCAGACACCCTCGGGCACCGCAGGAACGGCAACGGACCGCACGCCGGGCCCCGGCCCGCCGCCACTGCCAGCCACGTTCCGCACCGGTGCTGCCTGCCGGGAACGGCGATGGCAGCAGTGCCGGTGCACCGAAGGCTCCGCGTACGGACCGTCCGCCGATGGCCGCCCTCTTCCGCCAGCTGCACAAGGTGTGCAGCCAGCCCTGCCACGACCTGATCGACCCGGGTCATGGCATTCATTCCATCGGGTCGAACCACCAGAGCCATACAAGGAGAGACTCCCATGTTCTGGACCATCAAGGTCGTGATCGGCGACGGCGAGCGCGGCCTGGTGTATCGCAACCGTCGTTTCCAGCAGATCCTGCTGCCGGGTGTGCACCGCCTGTCGCTGTTCGGCGGCCGCCCGCAGGTGGACATCCACACCGCATCGAAGGGCGCGGCCTACACCGGCAGCGACCACGACAGCCTGATCGAAGCGCTGGGCGCGACGCTGGACACGCACTTCGTGCTGGCCAACGTCGGCGCCGACGAGGTCGGCCTGTTGCTGCGCAACGGCCGCATCGACGAGGTGCTGCCGCCGGGCAGCCGCCGTCTGTACTGGCGCGGTTCGGTCGACACCCAGGTGCGCGTGCTGGCGCTGGGTGACGAGCCGTACGTGCCGGTGGACGTGCAGCAGCGCCTGGGCCAGCTGGGCGTGCTGCCGCGTGTCGCGGTGATCAGCACGGTGCCGAGCGAGTCGGTCGGCCTGCTGTTCATCGATGGCACGCTGCGGCAGACGCTGGGCGCCGGCCTGCACGCGTTCTGGAACTTCAACGGCAACGTGTCGGTGGAGCGTGTGGAGCTGCGTGCTCGCTCTCTGGACGTGTCCGGCCAGGAGCTGCTGAGCCGCGACAAGGTGACCCTGCGGGTGAACCTGGCCGCGACCGTGCAGGTGGTCGACCCGGTGCGTGCACACCGCACGCTCAGCAATGCCGATGAGTTCATCTATCGGCAGCTGCAGTTCGGCCTGCGCCAGGCGATCGCCGCGCGCAGCCTGGACGAGCTGCTCGGTGACAAGGCGGCGCTGGACGGCGAGATCGCCGCCCATGTGCAGGCCGCGATCGAGGGCTACGGTGTACGCCTGCTCGGCGTCGGCATCAAGGACGTGATCCTGCCGGGCGAGATGAAGGAGATCCTCAACGGTGTGGTGCTGGCCGAGAAGCAGGCCCAGGCCAGCGTGATCCGCCGTCGCGAGGAGGCCAACGCCACGCGTTCGCAGCTCAACACTGCAAAGCTGATCGAGGACAACCCGGTGCTGATGCGCTTGAAGGAGCTGGAGGCACTGGAGAAGGTCACCGAGAAGATCGACAAGCTCACCGTGTTCGGCGGCCTGGATGGCGTGCTGAAGCAACTGGTGACGATCAGGTAGGGGGTCGCGGCGGCGCAGGGACGCGCCGCCGGCCCATCAAGGACAAACACGAAGACATGGACACTCAACACAACTATCAATGGCTGCACGCCGAGGGCACCACGCCGATCAAGGGCTGGGTCAACGGTGTGCCGCTGGAAGCGCAGGCGCATGAGCAGCTGCGCAACATCGCCGCGATCCCGTTCGTCGGGCCGTGGGTGGCGGTGATGCCGGACGTGCACCTGGGCAAGGGCGCCACCGTGGGCTCGGTGATCCCGACCCAGGGCGCGATCATCCCGGCCGCGGTCGGCGTCGACATCGGCTGCGGCATGGCCGCGGTGCGCACTACGTTGCGCGCCAACGATCTGCCTGATGACCTGCGGCAGCTGCGCAACAGCATCGAGCGCAGCATTCCGGTCGGCAACGGCCGTGGCGGCGAGCACCACCGCATGCCCGACAGCATCCACACCCGGCTGGTGCAGTCCGGTCTGGCCGCCGGCCTGGAGAAGATCAAGGACAAGCACCGCAGGATCCGCACCGACAAGCTCGACCGCCAGCTGGGTACGCTGGGTGGCGGCAATCACTTCATCGAACTGTGCCTGGATGAAACAGACACAGTGTGGGTGATGCTGCACAGCGGTTCGCGCGGCACCGGCAACCTGATCGGCACCTACTTCATCGAGAAGGCGCGCGAAGAGCTTGCACGCCGTGTGCTCGGCTTCCACCTGCCGGACAAGGACCTGGCGTTCTTCATGGAAGGCGAGGCGCTGTTCGATGACTACGTCGAGGCGGTGTCGTGGGCGCAGGACTACGCCCGGCACAACCGCGAGGCAATGATGTCGCGCGTGCTGGCCGAGATGCGCCATCGACTGCCGAAGTTCCAGCTGGCAACGATGGCGGTGAACTGCCACCACAACTACGTGCAGAAGGAGACGCACAACGGCCAGGAGCTGCTGGTGACGCGCAAGGGTGCGGTCAGCGCCCGCGAGGGCGAGTTGGGCATCATTCCCGGCAGCATGGGCACGCGCAGCTACATCGTGCGTGGCAAGGGCAACGCGGACAGCTTCCACAGCTGCAGCCACGGTGCCGGCCGGGTAATGAGCCGTGGCGCTGCGCGCCAGCAGATCACGCTGGCCCAGCACCGCGAGGCCACCGCGCATGTGGAATGCCGCAAGGACAGCGGCGTGCTGGATGAGTCGCCGGCCGCGTACAAGTCGATCGACGATGTAATGGCCGCACAGCTGGACCTGGTCGACGTGCTGCACACCCTGCGCCAGGTGCTGTGCGTGAAGGGATGATGGAACGGTGCCGGCCTCGGCCGGCACCTGCTCGACGGGCACGGGCGAATGGATGCCCGGGATCCGTAGCGTCGAGCTTGCTCGACTGCTCTTCCACGCCATGCGTGGATGGAGCGGCGCCGACCAAGGTCGGCGGCTACCGGTGCTGCGATCAACGCGGCACGCTGTCCTCGGCCACCAGCGCATGATGCACGCCGATCCCCGCCCGCACGCCTTCGGCGGCGGCCAGGGTGATGTTGCCTACCGTGGTCGCATCGCCTGCGGCATACACGTTCGGCACCGAGGTCTGCTTCATCATGTCGACCTCGATCAGCACGCCCAGCGGGCTCTCGACCAATGTGCACCCCAGCTGCTGCACCAGCGGCGTGGCCATCGCCTGGGTGGCCGGCACGAACAGCGCACGCTGTGCGATGCGGCGGCCGTCGGCCAGCTCCACTTCCAGCCAGGTCGGTTGGTCGCCGTGTACGCCCAGCACCGGCGAGATCTCGATCCGCACACCGCGCTGCTGCATGGCGGCGTGTTCCTCATCGCTGATCGGCAGGCCCTGGCTGAAGAAGGTGACATTGCCCCAGTCGGCAAACAGCGGCGCCTTGCTGGCCGACATCGGATGTCCGCCAAGGAGGCCGATGGCACCACCACCGACTTCGTAGCCGTGGCAGTACGGGCAGTGCAGCACGGTGCTGCCCCAGCGCTCGGCCAGGCCGGGCAGCTCCGGCAGCTGGTCGACGATGCCGCTGGCCAGCAGCAGCTTGCGCGCGGCCAACACCTGGCCATCGGCGGTACGCACTTCCACGCCTTCGGCGGTGGTGCGGGCGTGCTCCACTTCGGCATGCATCCAGCGCACCGTGGGGTAGTCGAGCAACTGCTGGCGCGCGGTCTTCAGCAGCTCTGCACCACTGATGCCATCCAGCCCCAACACGCCGTGCGAATGGCTGGCGGAGCGATTGCGCGGCAAACCGGCGTCGATGATCGTGACCGGGCGACGCGCGCGCGCCAGGATCAGGCCGGCGGCGATGCCTGCGTAGCTGCCGCCGACGATGAGCACGTCAGGATTCATGGTGAGCTTCCAGGGAGCGGTGATGGGCAAGATGACGGGCGAAGTCGGCGCCGAGCTGGTCCAGCGTGGTTGCCTGCAGCCGCGCTTCGAGCAGGCGCTGCGCCTCGCGTGCACCCTCGAGCAGGGCGCTGTTGACCAGCTGCTGGATCGGGCAGCCACCGCCGGAATCGCGGGCGCCGACCTGCACCAGCGGTGGTGCGCCCACGGCCAGATAGATGTCATGCAGGGTGATCGCTGCGGCATCGCGGGCCAGCTGGCTGCCGCCCCCATGACCGCGGGTGCTGCGCACCAGGCCGGCCTTGTGCAGCTGCGCCAGCAGACGACGGATCACCACCGGGTGGGTCGGCAGGCATGACGCCAGCTGTTCGGACGTGCGCGGCGCGGTGTGGCCGACCAGATGCGCCATCACGTGCAGAGCGTCGGAAAGCGGGTTCGCGGATTTCATGTAACAACAATAGTTACATTTAATTCCCCTGTCGAGAGTCTGCTTTCGTTCCATCTGGACACATCTGTCCTATGAAATAGTTTCTTCACATCACTAAACGAAACGCGAATGTGATGAACATCCCACTTCAGGGCGTGCGCAGCGGGTCGATACCGCAGTGCCCCTTCCCGAGAGTGCTTCCCCATGAATGCGTCTGTCCGTGCTCCGCGCCTGCAGTCCAAGCTGCTCGGCGCGGTTTCCGTTGGTCTGGCCGTGGTCCTCCTGTGTGCTCTGGCCGGCCTCGCCTCCGCCTGGTTGAAACTGTCCACCGAGGTTCCGCCCGAAGTCGCCCACAGCCGCGACGCCGAGCGCCTGCAGCGCGAGTTCCGCGGGCAGGTGCAGGAATGGAAGAACGTACTGCTGCGCGGTCACGACGACGCACTGCGCCAGCGCCACCTGGAGGCGTTCGACAGCGAGGGCCGTCTGGTGGAGCAGCTGGCCAAGGGCCTGGTCAGCAGCCCGGATGCACGCACGCGCGAACTGGCTCAGGCGTTCATCGGCCTGCACGCGCGGCTGCAGCAGGACTATCACGCGGCGCTGCAGGCGTTCGCCGAGGCCAGCTACGATCCCGCCGCCGGCGACAACCTCGTGCGCGGCAAGGACCGCCCGGTGGCAACCGCGCTGGATGCGTTGAGTACGCACGCCACGCAGGTGGCCGAAGCGGCGGTAGCAGCCCGTTCGCAGCAAGCGCGGCAGACGCTGCTGCTGTGCGCGGCGCTGACCGTGCTGGCCGCCGTGCTGCTGCTGATCGGCCTGGGCTGGTGGCTGCGGCGTGCGGTGGTGCAGCCGGTGCTGGCGGTGGAAGCCGCCGCGCGCGCAGTGGCTACCGGCGATCTGCAGCATGTTGTGCAGGTGCGCAGCCGCGATGAGATCGGTCGGCTCGCGCAGGCCATGCAGGCCGTGCAGTCCACGCTGCGCGGTGTGCTCGATGCACAGGCCACGATGGCACAGGCGCATGAAGCCGGCACCATCAGCCACCGCATGGATGCCAGTGCCTTCCCCGGCGCATTCGGCACGATGGTGGCCGACAGCAACGCGCTGGTCGATGCGCACATCCAGGTAAAGCTGCGCGCGATTGCGATCATGGGCCGTTACGCGATCGGTGACCTCAGCCAGGACATGGAACGCCTGCCCGGCGAGAAGGCAGTGATCACCGACGCACTGGATACCGCCAAGGTCAATCTCGGCATGATCAATGGCGAGATCCGCCGCCTGGCCGAAGCCGCTGCCATGGGTGATTTCAGCCAGCGTGGCGACAGCGCGCGCTTCGAGCATGACTTCCGCGCGATGGTCGACGGCTTGAACCGATTGATGCAGGCGACCGAACTGAACCTCGGCGAGGTCTCCAGCATGCTGCGCGCGATTGCCGATGGCCGCCTCGGCGCGCGCATGCACGGCGATTTCCAGGGTGTGTTCGCGCGGATCGCCGGCGATGCCAACACCACTGCCGCCCAGCTGGCGACCATCGTCACCGACATCAAGCACGCCTCCGGCAACATCCACACTGCGGCGGCGGAAATCGCCGCCGGTAACAATGATCTGTCGCGCCGTACCGAGCAGCAGGCGGCCAATCTGGAAGAGACCGCCGCGTCGATGGAAGAACTGACCTCCACCGTGCGCCAGAACGCCGAACATGCGCGCCAGGCCAACCAGCTGGCGATCGGCGCGCATACGGTCGCCTCGCACGGCGGCAGCGTGGTCGGCCAGGTGGTGACGACGATGGGCGCGATCGAAACCTCGTCGCGGCAGATCGCCGAGATCATCAGCGTGATCGATGGCATCGCGTTCCAGACCAACATCCTGGCGTTGAACGCGGCAGTGGAAGCAGCGCGGGCCGGCGAGCAGGGCCGCGGCTTCGCGGTGGTCGCCAGTGAAGTGCGCACGCTGGCGCAGCGCTCGGCGGCGGCCGCGAAGGAGATCAAGGCGTTGATCGAAGCGTCGGTGGAACAGGTCGGGCACGGTGCACAGCGCGTGCGCGAGGCCGGTGACACCATGGCCGAGATCGTGGCGTCGGTGCAGCGTGTGACCGACATCATGGCCGAGATTTCCGCCGCCTCGCAGGAGCAGAGCGCGGGCATCGAACAGGTCAGCCAGACGGTGATCCAGATGGATGGCACCACCCAGCAGAACGCCGCGCTGGTGGAGGAAGCCAGCGCTGCGGCACGCAGCCTGGAACAACAGGCGAACCGGTTGATCGACGCGGTGGATGTGTTCGATCTGTCGACTACGGCGGCAGCGAAGGACGCGTTGGCGCGCGCGGCCTGAGGGATCCGGTTGCCGGCCAGCGGCCGGCACTACCCGTGCGATGAGCGGTAGTGCCGGCCGCTGGCCGGCAACCCCACCACGACCTCAGCGCACGTAATCGCTCTGCGCCATCGCGTCGGCCAGGTAATCCACGAACGAGCTGATCCGCGACGATACGGCGGTGTTGCGGTAGTACACCGCATGGATCGGCTGGTACACATCCAGCGTCTGCGCCGCCAGCACCTGCACCAGGGTGCCGGCGCTGCGGTCGCGATCGGTGACGAAGTCGGACAGGCAGGTGATGCCCACACCTTCCACCGCCAGCCGGCGCAACGTCTCGCCACTGGACACGGCGATATCCGGCCGCACCAGCAGCAGCCCATCCGATTCTCCGGGCAACGGCCAGCGGTTGAGCGACTCCGGCTCGTTGAAGCTGAGCAGCGTGTGCTGGCCCAGTGCGGCGACGCTGGCCGGTTCCCCATGCATGGCCAGGTAGGCCGGGCTGGCCACCAGCCGCAGCTGGCAGCGGCCCAGCAGCCGCGCATGCAGGGTGGAGTCGGCCAGCGGGCCGATCCGGATCGCCAGATCGGTGCGCCGTTCGAGCAGGTCGATGTAGCGGTCGGAGCTGTTCAGTTCCAGCTGCACTTCCGGGTAACGCGCGCGATAGCCGGCCACCAGCGGCGCGATCACGTGCAGCACGAACGGCATCGCCGCATCCACGCGCAGGCGCCCTGCCGGGCGCTCGCGGCGCGCCGCCATCTGTTCCTCGGCCGATTCCACCGCGTCGATGATCGCGCGCGCATGGCGCAGGAACGCCTCGCCCTCGGCGGTCAGGTGCAGGCGGCGGGTGGTGCGGGTCAGCAGGGTGATCCCCAACTTGTCCTCCAGCCGCCCCAGGGCGCGGCTCACGCCCGAGGGCGTCTGCCCCAGCTGCTCGGCGGCGGCACTGATCGAGCCGCTGTCGATCACCGAAAGGAACGCCTGCATTTCATCGAGAGTGGTCTTCATGTCCCTATTATTGACTGCACGGCAATAGTGATTGGCGTGAAGACCGGTTTTTCGGCAAAGGTCGGCGGCGCAGACTGCGCAGCCTCTTCCTCCTGCTGGACCCTGTCATGACCCGTGGCATTCCCCTCGCCCTGCTGGCGTTGACCCTCGGTGCCTTCGCCATCGGCACCACCGAATTCGTCATCGTCGGCCTGATCCCGACCATCGCCGGCGACCTGCAGGTCAGCCTGCCCTCGGCCGGCCTGCTGGTCTCGCTGTACGCGCTGGGTGTGGCCATCGGTGCGCCGGTGCTGACTGCGCTGACCGGACGCGTACCGCGCAAGCAACTGCTGGTGGCACTGATGGTGTTGTTCACGCTCGGCAATGTCGTCGCCTGGATGGCACCCGGCTATACCTCGCTGATCATCGCCCGCATCCTGACCGGCCTGGCGCACGGCGTGTTCTTCTCGATCGGCGCGATCATCGCCACCGCCGTGGTACCGAAGGAGAAGGCAGCCAGCGCGATCGCCATCATGTTCACCGGCCTGACCGTGGCACTGGTGACCGGCGTGCCGCTGGGCACCTTCATCGGCCAGCATCTGGGCTGGCGCGCGACCTTCCTGGCGGTGGCCGGCCTCGGCGTGGTCGCCCTTATCGGCGCGCTGTTGTTCGTTCCGCGCAACCTGCCGCAGAGTGCGCCGGCCAGCCTTCGCCAACAGCTGGCCGTGCTCGGCCAGCCGCGCCTGCTGCTGGTCTATGCGATGACCGCGCTGGGCTACGGTGGCACCTTCCTGGCCTTCACCTATCTGGCGCCGATCCTGCAGGACGTCACCGGCCTTCCGGCCAACGCCGTGAGCCTGGTGCTGCTGGTGTACGGCGTGTCGGTGGCGATCGGCAACCTGTGGGGCGGGCGCATGGCCGACCGCTTGGGTCCAGTGCCCGCGCTGAAGCGCATCTTCGGACTGCTGGCATTGGTGTTGTTCGTCCTCACGTTCACTGCCTACAACACCTGGTTGATGCTGCTGACGGTGCTGGCGCTGGGCGCGGTAGCGTTCGGCAACGTGCCCGGCCTGCAGGTCTACGTGGTCAAGCAGGCGCAGCGCTATGCGCCGCAGGCGGCCGACGTGGCCTCGGGCCTGAACATCGCCGCGTTCAACGTCGGCATCGCGATGGGCGCCTCGCTGGGCGGCCTGGTGGTGGAGCACATCGGCCTGATGCATACGCCCTGGCTGGGCGCGCTGGTGGTCGTACTGGCCTACGCGCTGACCGTGCTCAGTGGCCGCCTCGACCGCCGCGATGGCGTCGACCACCGCGCCGACGGTATTGCCGCCACCGCGCATTGATCCATGCAATGCACCGTTGCCGGCATGCATACGGTGCCTGTCCTACCCTCTTCCCTCTGCTACTCCCTTCCCCCCGTTGGAGCTTCCCATGACTGTCCCCGCTTTCGGTCTCGGCACCTTCCGCCTCAAAGACCAGACCGTGATCGACTCGGTGCGCAATGCGCTGGAGGTCGGTTACCGCGCCATTGATACCGCGCAGATCTACGGCAACGAAGCCGAAGTCGGCCAGGCCATCGCCGAGTCCGGCGTGCCGCGTGATGATCTGTACCTGACCACCAAGGTGTGGATCACCGAGTTCAAGCGCGATGCGCTGCTGGCCAGCCTGCGCATCAGCCTGGAGAAGCTGCGCACTGACCGCGTCGACCTGGCGCTGATCCACTGGCCGTCACCGAATGACAAGGTCGATGTGCCGATGGAGGAATACCTGCCAGCACTGGCCGAGGCCAAGGCGCAGGGGCTGACCAAGGCGATCGGCATCTCCAATTTCACCATCGCGCAGACCCGCAAGGCGATCGAGATCCTCGGTGCCGAAGCCATCGCCACCAACCAGATCGAGATCCACCCGTACCTGCAGAACCGCCTGCTGGTGAAGTTCCTGCAGGACAACGGTATCCACATCACCGCCTACATGAGCCTGGCTTATGGCGAAGTGCTGAAGGACCCGGTGATCCAGGCCATTGCCGGCCGTCACCAGGCCACCCCGGCGCAGGTTGCGCTGGCCTGGGCGCTGCAGCAGGGCTTCTCGGTCATTCCGTCGTCGACCAAGCGCGAAAACCTGGCAGCCAATCTGGAAGCAGCGGCCGTGCGCCTGACCGAGGAGGACATGGCGCAGATCGCCAAGCTGGATCGCGGCCATCGCCTGGCGAATCCGGAAGGGATTGCCCCGGCCTGGGATTGAGGCCATCCGCGGTTACGGATCGGAATCGGTAGGTGCCGACCTTGGTCGGCACTGACCTCTGATCGATCATTGAAACACCGTGCGGACCAAGGTCCGCACCCACCAGAAGCGGCTTTGGTCTACTCCTGTAGCAACCACTCGCGCATCGCTGCACTCACTTCATCTGGTTTCTCCATCGGTGCCAGGTGCCCGCAATCGGGCACCACCACCAGCTGCGAGTGCGGCACCATCGCATGCATCTCTTCGCTCACTACCAGCGGCGTGATGCGGTCATTCGCACCGCAGAGGATCAGCAGCGGATCGCGGTACCCGGCCAGCACATCGTGGCCATCACGGCGTTCCAGCGCACTCTGGCGCAGGAAGACTTCCGCGCCCATGCGGGCGGTCATATCACGCACACGCTGCACCAGCACGTAGTCGTCCAGCCGCGAGGCGTCGATGTAGCTGCGCATCAGCGCGTCACCGAAGCCGTGGAACTTCCCCGGCAGGCGCACGCTGGCACGTTGGCTGCGGCGCTGCTCGGCACGTTCCGGTGAATCGGCGTGGATCGAGGTGTCGATCAGCGCCAGCTGCAGCACACGTTCCGGAGCGATGCGCAGGACCTGCTGGGCGACGAAACCGCCCAGCGAGAAACCGGCCAGCGCAAAGCGCTCGGGCGCTTGCGCCAACACGTCCTCGGCCACTGCCTGCAGGGTTTCACCACGGGTCTGGTCGCCCACCGTGCATTCGGCGATGTCGGCCAAGTCGGCCAACTGCGCGCGCCACAGCTCGGCATCGTTGAGCAGGCCGGGTAGCAGCAACAGGGGGATACGGTCGGTCATGGGGGTATTGTCGCGCCATCACGGTGACGGAGCCATGCCGCAACGGATGATTGCGTTGTAGAGTCGGGCAAGCTCGATCCCACGATACGGACGCGACCATGGCAGACCCCTACAACAGCGGCACCCCCTCCCCGCCCGCGCTGCGCTTCGACGACTCGCTGGTCACCACCGCCTTCGAGCTGCCCGGCCATCGCGTCGTGCGCAATCTGGGCGTGGTGCGCGGCATCACCGTGCGCTCGCGTTCGATCGTCGGCAATTTCCTTGGTGGCATCCAGACGATCTTCGGCGGCAACATCACCATCTACACCGAACTGTGCGAACAGGCCCGCGAGGAAACCTACCGCGACATGGTCAAGCACGCGCGGCAGCTGGGCGCCAACGCGATCATCGGCATGCGCTACGACGCCACCGATGTGATGACCGGGCTGACCGAGGTGCTGTGCTATGGCACTGCGGTGGTGGTGGAACCGGTGCGTTGAATCCGATGTTCCGCCGGGCATGGCCCGGCGCTACCGTCACGGTCACGCCACCGGCGGGACGTCGGGGACTTCCACCTGCTGCACCGGCAGGGTCACCATCATCACCGTCGGGTCGTCCGGATCGAGTTTGGTCTTGAAGCCCAGGCTCTGGCACATCGCCAGCATGGTGCTGTTCTCGCGCAGCACCTGGCCTTCGACCACGTCCAGGCCCAGCCACTTGGCGTACTCGATCATGATCGCCATCAGGCGCCAGCCGATGCCGTGGCCTTTCAGGTCCGAGCGGATCAGGATGCCGTACTCGCCGCGGTGGTAGTCGGCGTCGGCATGCAGCCGCACCGCGCCCAGCATTTCGCCGCTGCGCGGTTCGATCGCCACCAGCGCGATCGAGCGTGCGTAGTCGAGCTGGGTCAGGCGCGCGATGAACTCGTGGCTGAAGTGCTTCACCGACTGGAAGAAACGCAGGCGCAGGTCCTCGTCGCTGACGCGGGCGAAGAACGCACGGAACAGCGCATCGTCTTCCGGCCGCACTGGGCGCACGAAGGCACGGCCACCGTCTGACAGCTCGATGGTGCGCTCCCACTCCTTCGGGTACGGGAACACCGAGAAGCGCGGATGGCCACGGCCCTTGTGTAGGATGCGCGACGGTGCCACCGCCACGCGGGCGTCGAGGGCGAGGATGCCTTTGCTGTCGACCAGCAGCGGGTTGATGTCCAGCGTACGCACTTCGGGGATGTCGGCGGCCAGCTGCGCCAGCTTCACCAGCGCCAGCGCCAGTGCGCGCTCATCGGCGGCGGGTACATCGCCATAGGCCTTGAGGATGCGCGAGGCGCGGGTCTGGCCGATCAGTTCATGGGCCAGGCGCAGGTCCAATGGCGGCAACGCCAGTGCCTTGTCGTTGATCACTTCGACCGCGGTACCACCACGACCGACCACGATTACCGGGCCGAACGTCGCGTCATCAGCGATACCGACGATGATCTCGCGCGCCTTCGGGCGAACGATGGTCGGCTGTACCAGCAGGCCATCGATGCGCGCATCCGGCCGCAGCTGGCGTGCGCGCGACAGGATCGTATGGGCCGCACTCTGCACCGCCGGCAGCGTCGCCAGGTTCAGGCGTACACCATCCACTTCGGACTTGTGCGGAATATCCGGCGACAGAATCTTCAGTGCGACCGTGGCACCGCGTTCCAGCAGCGGCTGTGCCAGGTCCATCGCCTCGTGCGCATCGCGTGCATGCATCACCGGCGCGGAAGGAATGCCGTAGGCCTTCAGCAGTTCATGCGTGGCCAGCGGGTCCAGCCACTGCTGGCCGTTGGCCAGCGCGGCATCAACCAGCGCGCGTGCGGCCGCCGCATCCACGCTGAAGTCCTGCGGCAGGCTGGGCGGTGTTTCCATCAGCGCGTTCTGCGCTTCGCGGTAACGCACCAGATGCTGGAAGCCACGTACTGCCTCCGCCTCGGTCGGATAGGTCGGCACCCGCGCCGCGTTGAGCGTGGCGGTTGCCTGGTCATCGTTGCCCAGCCACACAGCGAACACCGGCTTGTCGCGGTGTTGGCGCGGGCGCAGGCCCAGCGTGCGGGTCAGTGCTTGTGCGGCGTCGGCCGACGAGGTGAATGCGGTCGGCACATTGACCACCATCACCGCGTCGTTCTCGTTGTCGGCCAGCAGCGCTTCGATGGCCGCGGCATAGCGATCACCATCCGCGTCAACCACGATGTCGACCGGATTGCTGCGCGACCAGCCCTGCGGCAGCACCGCGTCGAGTTTCTCCACCGTGCTGTCAGACAGGTTGGCCAGCGTGCCACGCAATGCGATCAGCTGGTCCACGGCAAGGCGCCCAACGCCGCCACCGTTGCTGAGGATGGCCAAGCGGCGGCCCGGGAACGTCCCCAGCCGTCCCAGCGACTCGGCGGCGGTGAACAGCTCATCCAGCGCGCTCACGCGCAGCAGGCCGGCACGGTTGAACGCCGCTCCGTAGACATCGTCGGCACGGGCCAGCGCCTGCACATGGGTATCGCGGCTGCCCGGCTGCACACGCTCGGCGCGGCCGGACTTCACCACCACCACCGGCTTGGCACGAGCGGCGGCACGCGCAGCCGACATGAACTTGCGCGCGTCCTTGATCTGCTCCACGTAGAGCAGGATGGCGCGGGTACGGTAGTCGGTGGCGAAGTAATCGAGCAGGTCGCCGAAATCCACGTCCAATGTGTCGCCCAACGACACAACGGCGGAGAAGCCGACCGAGCGCGCCACGCCCCACTCCACCAGCGCGGCGGCAATGGCGGAGGATTCGGAGATCAGCGCGAGGTCGCCGGCCTGCGGGAAATGTGCGGCGATGCTGGCATTGAGCCGTGCATGCGGTGCGATCACGCCCAGGCAGTGCGGGCCAAGGATGCGCAGGCCATGCTTGCGCGCGACCGCTTCAACCTGCGCCGACAACGAGCCCGGGCCTTCGCCGAGGTGCGCGGTCAGGATGATCGCCGACTGCACGCCGCGCTCGGCGGCGGTGCGTATCACCTGCGGCACGATCGCCGCCGGGGCGGTGATCACCACCAGCTCGGGCACCCAGTCCAGGTCCTTCAACCGCTTGACCGTGCGGATGCCATCGATCTCGGCGTGCCGCGGGTTGATCCACGCCACCTTGCCGGGGAAGCCGGTGCCGCGCAGGTTACGCATCACCGCGCGGCCGGCCGAGCGCTCACGTGGGCTGCCGCCGATCACCGCGACCGACTGCGGACGGAACACAGACTGCAGGTGGTAGGTACTCATGCGCCTACGGTACACGCACCGGCGCGCCAGGCGCATGATCCAGCGCAAGTCCGCCTGTCTCCGGGGTCGGATCCCTTCGCGCAGAGAAGGGCTCTGTCCCCTGCGTGCCGACCAAGGTCGGCACCTGCCAGAGCACGGTGGTTCCGGCCTACAGCAGCGTGCCGTGCAGGATCATCGCGGCGATGCTGAAATAGATCACCAGGCCGGTCACGTCCACCAGGGTGGCCACGAACGGGGCCGAGGCGCTTGCGGGATCGAAGCCCAGCCGCTTGAGGATGAAGGGCAGCATCGAGCCGGACAGCGAACCGAAGGTAACGATGCCGACCAGCGCGGCACCGATGGTGATCGCCAGCAGGATCCAGTGCTCGCCGTAGTCGTGCAGGCCACCCAGCTGCCAGATGACGATGCGTACGATGGCCAGGCAACCGAGGATGGCGCCGAGCACCATGCCGGTGGGCACTTCGCGCAGGGCCACCTTCCACCAGTCGCGCAGGCGCAGTTCGCGCAGTGCCAGGCTGCGGATCAGCAGCGAGGTGGCCTGCGAGCCGGAGTTGCCGCCCGAACTCATGATCAGCGGAATGAACAGGGTCAGCACCACCGCGCGCGCCAGTTCATCCTCGTAGTGCTGCATCGCGCTGGCGGTCAGCATCTCACCCAGGAACAGCACGCTCAGCCAGCCGGCGCGCTTGCGCAGCATCTCGAAGAAGCCGATCTGCATGTACGGCTTGTCCAGTGCTTCCATGCCGCCGAACTTGTGCGCGTCTTCGGTGGACTCTTCGATCAGCGCGTCGAGCACGTCGTCTACGGTGACGATGCCAAGCATCTGCTGCTGCGCGTCGACCACCGGAATCGCCAGCAGATCGTGGCGGCGGATCAGCCGCGCCACTTCCTCCTGGTCCATCAGCGCATCCACCGTCACCGGCGGATTGACCTGGGCCACGTCCAGGATCGACTCCTCGGGCAGGCCGGTGATCAGCCGGCGCATGGTCACCACCTGTTGCAGCTGCTGGCTGGCCGGGTCCAGCACGTAGATCGCGTACACCGTCTCGCGGGTGCGCTCGACCTGGCGGATGTGCTGCAGTGTCTGCGCCACGGTCCAGCTGGCGGGTACCGCCACGTACTCGGTGGTCATCAGCGCGCCGGCGGTGTTCGGTGGGTAGCTGAGCAGCTTCTGGATGGCCTGGCGGGCATCGGTGCCGAGCAGCGGGATCAGCCGCGCGCGTTCTTCTTCATCCAGCTCGTGGACGATGTCGGTGGCGCGGTCGTCGGCCATCAGCCCCAGCAGGGCGGCGGCACGGGCCGGCGGCAGTGCCGCCACCAGCTCGCCACTGCGGTGCAGCTCCGGTGCTTCGAGCATCTTCACCGCGCGCGGCAAGGACAGCGCCGCCAGCGTTTCCGCAGCGCGCGTCAGTTCCAGCGTATTGAGGAATTCCACCGCGTCGGCGGTGTTGTAGTTCGCCAGGGGTGCGGCCAGTGCGGCGGCATCGGCCACCGGGCGCAGCAATTGCTTCTGGTTCATCGGATTGCCTTGTGGGGGTGCGACCTCGCGCAACGCCAACGCAGGCAAACCGTCCCGATGTCAGGCGGTGGCCATCACTGGCGTCGAACGAGGTCGACTTCTACTGTCGCTGGACATGGGTTGGGGACTCCGGGATGCGTGTGCTGGCAGACGCGCCGCCAGCGGCGGGCAGTCTGGACCCGGTGGCATTGCAGGTCAACCCGTGCCGCGCGGCGTGGCCCGGCCCCGCAGGTCGTTCTCGTGCCTGTACGGAGCGGCGCGCATAATGGAGGGGTGGCGCTCGCCACGCTTTTCCTACCCGAACGGACGCGCAGCGGCTTCCCGATGACCAGGTATTCCCATGCATAGCGGTGGTCTGGAACTGGCCCTGGTGCTGCTGCTGGCGGCGGTCATCGCCGTGCCGGTGTTCAAGAAATTCGGCTTCGGCGCGGTGCTGGGTTACCTGGCGGCCGGCGTGGTGCTGGGCCCGGACGGGTTGGGCTTCGTGCAGGACGCCGATCGCATTCTCGGCGCCGCCGAGATCGGCGTAGTGATGCTGCTGTTCGTGATCGGGCTGGAACTGTCGCCCGCACGCCTGAAGGTGATGCGGCGCTCGGTATTCGGTGCCGGTGCGGCGCAGGTGGCGCTGTCCGGGCTGGTGCTGGGCGGCCTGCTGCTGCTCGACCACTTCCAGTGGAAAAGCGCGCTGGTGGTGGGCGTGGCGCTGGCGCTGTCATCCACTGCGGTGGGCCTGCAGCTGCTGTCAGAGCACAAGGCGATCAACAGCGACCACGGCCGCCTGGGCTTTGCCATCCTGCTGTTCCAGGACCTGATCGCGATTCCGCTGCTGGCGGCCATCCCGCTGCTGGGCGGGGTCAAGAACGAGACCCTGCGCTGGGAAGATGCGGCCGTGGCGCTGGGTGCGCTGGCGGTGGTGATCCTGTGCGGGCGGCCGGTGCTGCGCAGGGTGTTCGGCATCATCGCGCGCACCCGCAGCCCGGAAGTATTCACTGCCACTGCCCTGCTGGTGGTGCTGGGCACCGCCTGGTTCATGCAGGAGGCCGGCCTCAGCCCCAGCCTGGGCGCGTTCCTGGCTGGCGTACTGCTGTCCGATTCGGAGTTCCGGCATGAGCTGGAAGCGCAGATCGAGCCGTTCAAGGGCCTGCTGCTGGGCCTGTTCTTCATTGCAGTTGGCATGGGCATCGACCTGGACCGCATCGTTGCCGAGCCGTGGCTGATCGCCGCCGGCGTGGCGATCCTGCTGGTGGTCAAGTTCAGCCTGCTGTACGTGATCGGGCGCATCGCAAAGCTCAGTTCACGGCACTCGCTGCTGCTGGGCAGCGTGCTGTGGCTGGGCGGCGAGTTCGCCTTCGTGGTGTTCAACGAAGCGCAGCGCGCGCACCTGCTGGGCAACGCCAACCATGACCGTCTGGTGGCGATCGTCGGCCTGTCGATGGCGATCACGCCACTGCTGATGATCGCGCTGCTCAAGCTGCTCGGCCAGGAGAAGGCGGCGCCGCGCGAGGCGGCCGAGGCCGACAAGGTGGCGCCGGACAACCGGCCGAAGGTGCTGATTGCCGGCATGGGCCGCTTCGGCCAGGTCATCGCGCGCCTGTTGACCGCGCAGAAGGTGCCGTTCGTGGCACTGGAAGCGAACCCGGATACCGTGGCCGACCTGCGCCGCTTCGGCAACCAGCTGTATTACGGCGACCCGACCCGGCCGGAGATGCTGCGCGCAGCCGGCGGCGAACACATCGATGTGTTCGTGATCACCGTGGATGACCCGGAGACCAACCTGCGTGCGGTGCGCATGGTGCGCCGGCTGTATCCGGACGCAAAGGTGCTGGCGCGCGCACGTAACCGCCAGCACGCGTGGCGCCTGATGGACATGTCGGCCGAGCCGTTCCGCGAAGTGTTCGGCACCAGCCTGGAAATGAGTGGCCGCGTGCTAACCGCGCTGGGCGTGGCGGCGGACGTGGCTGAACGCCACGTGCAGCGCTTCCGCGAGCACGACGAGCAGCTGCTGCGCGACCAGTACCTGGTCTACGACGACGAGGCCGCGGTGATCCAGACCTCGCGCGATGCACGCAACGACCTGATGCACCTGTTTGAAGCCGACGCGGAAAGCGACGGCGACAAGGAGCGGTGACAGCCAGCCGGTGTGCCGACCAACGGTCGGCACCCACCCGATGGATGGCGGACCCGGTAGTGCCGGCCGCTGGCCGGCAGCCTCTGGATCCCGGGAGGTTTCATGGGGTTGCCGGCCAGCGGCCGGCACTACCCACTGCAGATTCCGGCAGCACGGTGTTGGGGTCAGAGCTCTTTCCGCTGGAAAGGGATCCGACCCCGGCCTGATCAGCCGTTGTCGCGCAGGAACCGCGCCATCGACGAGACGCCCGGCACGCGCGGTTCGAACTCGCCGGCCACGTCGATGAAGCCACGCATCACCGCGATCTCGCGCGGGCTGCGGTTGAGGCTGTCGCGTACTTCCGGATCGGCACCGGCACGCAACAGGCGCTGCACCAGCAGCGGCAGTCCATGCAGAGCGGCCAGGTGCAGCGGGCCGAAGCCACGCGGATCACGCACCTCCAGGCTCACTTCCTCGTCCAGCAGGCGCTCCACCGCGGCCATCACGACCTGCTCGTCGCACGCGGTACCCGGTTCGGCGCGTGCGCCCAGCAGCAGCAGCAGCGGCGTGACCGAGCCCGCCGCAGCCTGGTCCGGTTCGGCACCGGCCAGCAGCAGGGTGTCGAGCAGGGCCAGCAGGCGCGAGCGGTCGCGGGCACTGAAGCCGTACAGCGCCGCGCAATGCAGCGGGCCCAGCTGCTGCGCGTCACCGGCATGCACGTCGGCACCAGCGGTGAGCAGGCGCGCGACGATGTCCGGCAGGCCCAGCGCCGAGGCCAGCATCAGCACGGTCACCCCGCCCGGCAGGCGGTGTTCCAGCTTGGCGCCGGCGTCGAGCAGGGCCGAAACGATGTCCACCTGGCGCATGCTGACCGCAGCCGACAGCGGCGTCGCGCCACTGGCAGCGGCGTGCTGCGGATCGGCACCACGTGCCAGCAGCAGGTCGGTCACCGCCAGATGGCCGCCACCGGCCGCACGCAGCAGCGCGGTGCAGCCCTGTGCATCGACCGCGTCGACGGCGAACCCGAGATCGATCAGGCGGCGCACCGCATCGACGTCACCGGCCATCGCAGCGGCCGGAAGGTCGGCCTCGCGCAGGGTGCGGCGCGGCAACGGCCACACCCGCCAGTCCAGCCAGTCGGCCAGATCACGACGACCGATCGACAGCGCCACGCCCAGCGGCGTCTGTCCGTCGGCCGCCCGTGCTTCCGGCGAGGCACCGTGCTGCACCAGCAGCTTCAGTGCGCCTTCGCGGGCCAGTGCGGTGGCCAGGTGCAAAGCGGTCATGCCGTGGCTGTCGCGCGCTTCGCGGTCGACCCCGGCTTTGAGCAGGGCCTGCTGCAGGCGCAGCCAGCCCAGACGCACCGCCAGCGACAACGGCGGATCGCCCGCCGGCGAAGCCGCGAACGGATCGGCGCCACGTTCCAGCAGTTCCAGCGCCAGCTGTTCCAAGCCACGGGCGGCCTGGTCGTGCTGCGCGCAGGCGGCAAGGAAGCGCGCCAGGCCACCGCGGCCGGCCGGTGACAGGCCACGCTGCAGCATCACCTGCAGCGCAGGCACTGCATCGATGCCACGCGACAGCAGCGCGAACATCGGCGTATCGGAGCAGGCGTCGCGCACATAGGGATCCGCACCGTGGGCCAGCAGCCAATCGACCGCGGCCGGCTCCAGCGCCAGTTCGGGGTCGAGCAGCAGCCCGCCCAGCTCTTCCGGCTGGCACAGCTTGGCCAGCGCGGCCATGCCGTCGGTGTTGCCGAAGCCCAGCGCCTCGCGCAGCAGGGTCAACGGCGGACGGTCCGGCAGCAGGCCGCTGGCCGTGGCCGCTTCGCCGCGCTCGGCCAGACCATCGCTGACCGCCGCCGGCAACGGATAGGACGGATCCAGCAGCGCCACGATCGCCCAGCGGCCGGCTTCGGCGGCGTAGTCCACCGCACGGCGGCCGACCGGATCGGTGGCATCGGCGGCAATGCCCAGATCGACCAGGCGCTTGATCAGCAGCGGCGAGACATCCTCGGCCATGACGGCCAGCTGCACCGCATTGCGGCCTTCGCCGTCCACCGCGACCAGGTCGGGCTTGTGCGGCAGCAGATGTTCCATCACACCGGCGCGGCCGGCGCGGGCCGCTTCCAGCCACGGCGTGCGACCGAGCGCGTCGCGCGCTTCCAGGTTGGCGCCAGCGCCCAGCAGCACGCCGATGATCTCGACGTGGCCGGCCAGTGCCGCCTCATGCAGCGCACTGCGGCGCTGGCGGTCACGGGCATCGGCCCGGGCCTTGTGCTTCAGCAGCAGCTGCACGCCGGCCGGATCATCGTCTTCGGTGGCGGCGGCGGCCAGCAGCACCGGCGTACCTTCGGCCGGTTCGCTGCGCGCACCGCGCTCCAGCAGGAAGCGGGCCAGGCGCCAGTTGCCGACCTGGCAGGCCACCGCAAGCGGCGACCATCCGTCACTGTTCAGCGCATCCACTTCGGCGGCGGCATCGCGCAGCAGCGCGGCCACGCCCGGGTCGGAACTGCGCGCGGCATGATGCAGCGGGGTGTTGCCATCGCTGTCGATGGCACGCGAGTCGGCGCCGTTGGCGAGCAGGGTCATCACCGCTTCCGGGCGGCCGTGCCAGCTGTCACGGGTGGCGGCCAGCAGCGGGGTCATGCCCCGGTGCGGCGCGTTCACGTCGACGCCTCGGGCGATCAATTCGCGCAGCAGGCGCAGGTCCGGCAGCACCGCGGCCAGCACCGCCAGGCTGCGCTGGTCGCGCCAGTTCGGGTCCGGCAGCGCATAGGGATCGGCGCCGGCCTGCAGCAGCTGCAGGCCACGGTCGATGCGGCCGTGGCGCGCGGCTTCATACAGCGCCGGAGTCAGCTCCTGCGGCGCCATCGCCTCAAGCGGCACGGTTTCGACCGCGGCGGAGAACATCGGTTCGTACTCGCTGCTGGTCGTGGCCAACGGGCTCGCACGCAGTGACACCAACGGCGCCGGCGCCACCCGTTGCAACAACAGGTGCAGCAGCGGCGACAGCACCAGCACTGCCAGTGCGGCGGGCCAACGCGCGCTTTCCGGCAGCAGGTCCGGCCAGGCCGGCAGTACCACCAGTGCCGCCAGGGCAATCACCAGCGCGGCCACACCGAGGCCGCGCCAGGCGGTCAGGTCGCGCCCGGCCAGTGCCTGCCAATGCTGGGCCAGGCTGCCATCAAGCCGTTCAACGTCGTTCCACAACGGCCAGGTACGCCAGGCCGCCAGCAGGCCTGCACTGACCAGCACGCTCAGGCCCAGCACTGCGGCCAGGCTGCCACTATCGCGCAGCGCCGCCAGCGGCCAGGCCAGCAGCAGCGCCAGCAGCAGCGGTGCGGCAGCCCACAGCGCCAACAGCGCGGGCAGGTCCTGCCGCGCGACCACCTTCAGTGGCAGCAGCGCGCGGCTGCGCCGCCACCAGGACACGCCCAGCGCGAACGCCGGTTGCGCCAGTGCGGCAAGGATGGCCCCCGGAATGCCGCCCACAGCGGCACCCAGCGCCAGCACGGCACCCACGGCAAAGGCGATCGACAGGACGCGTGGACGGGAGGCGTCAGTCATAGTGTCGCGGCATCAGGCTGGACACCGACGGCGGCACCTGCAGGTAGAAACCACGTTCGTTCATTTCGCTGCGGACCTTGTCCGGATCAGCCTGGGCCAGGCGGCGCCGGGCCTCCAGGGCCACGTCCAGGACGAAGGTGAGCGCCCCCAGCGAGGTGAGCAGCGGCGCGGGCAGCGCGCTGAAATCATCGCGTCGGGGGACGTAGACGTAGGTGTCTGGCTTGAGTTGGCTTTTATAGACGTAGGCGTGCATGTCCGCGGGACGATAACCCGGGAAGAGCCATGATTGTGTCGGAAAGCCGACACCGGGGAAAGCCGTCAGCCGACGATGGCGGCGTGATTGACGGCGTTTCCCCGACGGGATTCAGCAATGTGGCGGCGGCGTTCAGCCACACGCACCGTTGCCGGCTGCAGGATCACTCGCTCCAGCGGCGGAACACCAGGGAGGTGTTGATGCCGCCGAAAGCGAAATTGTTGCTCATCACATACTCGGCCTGGAGTTCGCGGCCCTGACGGGTGATGAAGTCCAGCTGGCCGCAGCGCGGATCGACCTCCACCAGGTTCAGGGTCGGGGCAAACCAGCCGGCACGCATCATCTCAATGCTCACCCAGGCCTCGAATGCACCGCAGGCGCCCAGCATGTGGCCGACGTAGCTCTTCAGCGAACTGATCGGCATCCGTGGGCCGAACACCTGCGCGGTGGCCTGGGTTTCGGCGATGTCGCCGTGATCGGTCGCGGTGCCGTGGGCGTTGACGTAGTCGATCTGCGCCGCATCCAGTCCGGCATCCTCCAGCGCCAGTCGCATGGCCTGGGCCATGGTGTCGGCACTGGGCTGGGTGACGTGCTGGCCGTCGCTGTTGGTGCCGTAGCCCACCACTTCGGCGAGGATGGTCGCGCCGCGAGACTGCGCGTGGCCCAGTTCCTCCAGGATCAGGGTGCAGGCGCCCTCGCCCAGCACCAGGCCGTCGCGGCCGGCATCGAAGGGACGTGGCGTCGACTGCGGGGCGTCGTTCTGCACGCTGGTCGCGAACAGGGTATCGAACACGGCAGCCGCGGCGGCGTCCAGCTGCTCGGCGCCGCCGGCCACCATCACCGTCTGCTTGCCGCTGCGGATCGCCTCATAGGCCGCGCCGACGCCCTGGCTGCCGGACGTACAGGCACTGGACGTGGTGTAGACGCGCCCGGACAGGCCGAAGAACACACCGATGTTGACCGGCGCGGTGTGGCTCATCATCTTCAGGTAGGTGGTGGCGCTGATGCCTTCGGTGGTGAACTCGTTGAGCATGCGGCCGAGTTCGCCGATGGCCTCATGGCTGCCGGAGGAGGAGCCATAGGCCACCCCGGTGCGCCCGCTACGCAGCACCGGATGATCAATCAGTCCAGCTTCGCACAGCGCGATTTCGGTGGCACGCACCGACATGATCGCCACCTTGCCCATCGAGCGGGTGCTTTTGCGGTTGTAGGTCGGCGGCAGCTCGAACGGCTTCGCCGGTGCGGCCAGTTTGGTGTTCAGCCCGGCATAGACATCCCACTCGGGCATTGCGCGCACAGCGTTGCGGCCGCTGCGCAGCTGCGCGTGGATGGTCGGCCAGTCGTGGCCAAGCGGACTGATGGCCGCGGCACCGGTCACCACCACGCGATGATCGGTGGCCATCAGAGCATGCCTCCGTTGACCGAAATCACCTGCCGGGTGATGTAGCCGGCCGGCTCGGACAGCAGGAAGGCCACCGTCGCCGCCACTTCATCGGGACGGCCGATGCGGCCGGCAGGAATCAGTTTCAGGGCATGCGCTACCACGTCCTCGCTGAGCATCTCCGTCTCGATCAGGCCCGGAGCCACGCAGTTGACCGTGATCTGGCGGCTGGCCAGCTCCAGTGCGAGGGCCTTGCTGGCGCCGATGATGCCGGCCTTGGCCGCACTGTAGTTGACCTGGCCACGGTTGCCGGCAATGCCGGACACCGACGACAGGGTGACGATGCGGCCTGGTTTGCGCCGCCGCACCATCGGCATGATCAACGGATGCAGCACGTTGTAGAAGCCATCCAGGTTGGTGTGGATGACCTGGTCCCAATCCTCCGACGACAACGCCGGGAAAGCGCCGTCACGGGCGATGCCCGCATTGCAGACCACGCCGTAATACGCGCCGTGCGCGTCCACGTCGGCCTCCAGCGCCGCGCGCGCGGCATCACGATTGGACACGTCGAAGGTGAGCACGCGCGCCTGCACGCCCAGTGCCTGGATCTCGGCCACAACGGCCTGTGCCTCCTCCACCCGGCTGCGGCAATGCACCGCCACGTCGAATCCATCGTGGGCAACACGTAGCGCAATGGCGCGGCCGATCCCCCGGCTGGCGCCCGTCACCAACACGCATCGATTCCCGGTCATGCCTGTCCACTCTCCAGATAGGCCTTCGCGTCGGCCGGTTCGTACACCGACACGTTGGCAACCGCCCATTCTTCCTCGCCCGCCAGGATCCGGCAGGCGAACAACCCCAGCCCATTGTCGCCCAGCAGTTCACGACGCGCCTGCACGCGCAGCCGGGAGCCACTGGGGAAACCACTACGCTGGCTGCTGTAGCGCCGGCTGCCCAGCAGGAACCCCAACTGCGGCGTGCTGCCGGCCGCGCGCGCGCGGCAACCTGCCCAGGCGGCAATTGCCTGTGCCATGTACTCAATGCCGATCCAGGCCGGCATTTCGCCGTCTTGGATGAACAAGCCCCTCGCGGGTACCACCAATTCGGCCTCGATGCTGTCCTGGTCCCATCGCAGTATCCGCTGCAGCAGGCACATGTCCTGGCGATGCGGCACCACCTCCTCGATCGCGTAGAGAGGATTCATCGGCGTTCCAGTGCCAACACCGCATTGCTGCCGCCGAAGGCAAACGAGTTGCTCAGTATCCGTCGCAGCGGCCGTGCCAGGCGGGTGCCCGGCGCCACCAGTGACAGTTCCGGCAGCGCCTCATCCACGGCGCCATCCCACCAGTGCGGTGGCAGCCGCTGCAGCGGGTTCTCGGCCAGCATCATCCAGCACAATGCCGCCTCGATCGCGCCGGAGGCGCCGAGCGTATGCCCGGTGAGCGGCTTGGTCGAGCTGGCCGGTACACCGGTACCGAGCACCTCCGAAACCGCCAGGCTTTCCATGGCATCGTTGTGGTCGGTGGCGGTGCCATGCAGGTTCACGTAATCGACATCAGTGGGCGACCAGCCAGCGCGCTTCAGTGCCTGTTGCAGCGCATCGATGGCGCCCTGGCCTTGCGGGTCGGGTGCGGACATGTGGTGGGCGTCGGACGATTCACCCCAGCCCGCAAGAACCACCGGACCGATCTCGCGGGTGAGCAGGAACAGCGCGGCTCCTTCCCCGATGTTGATGCCGGATCGATGCTGCGAGAACGGATTGCAGCGTAGCGTGGACACCGACTCAAGCGCGCTGAAACCCGCCACGGTAAAGCGGCACAGGGAATCGGAGCCGCCAGCGATGACCGCATCGACAACGCCGGCGCGCAACAGGCGCGCAGCCGACGCCAGGGCCTTGGCACTGGATGAACATGCCGTGGACAGCGTCCATGCCGGGCCCTGCGCACCACTGCGCAGCCGCACGAACTGCGCGGCGGCTCCCATTTCCTGCTGCTCGTAGTCGTAGTCCGCCGGCCAATGACCGTTGCTGGCGTGGGAGCACATGGCCCGCTCACCTTCACCAATTCCCGAAGTGCTGGTCCCCATCACCACAGCCACGCGCTCGGCGCCATAGCGGGCGATGGCCGCGGCCACCGCAGGCGCGATCTGCGCCAGCGCAACCGCCAGCAGCGCGTTGTTGCGCCCGCGCAGGGCCAGCGGGAGTTCGTCCAGCGACGGCAGCGGCGTGCACACCTCCCCCAGCGCCAGGGTCCGCCCCGGCAACAGGCTGTCGTTGTTGCTCAACCCACCCGGCACCTCGGCGAACATCGCCTCCGCCACCGCCGCGCGGCCATCACCCAGCGCGCAGACAATGCCCAGATCGTTGAGGAAAACGGCAGTGTCCATCAATCCTGTCCAGCCATATCGATCGATTCGATGCGCAGCGCGTAGCCCTCTGCTCGGTTGTCCAGCTGCAGGCTGCCGTCCTGCAGGCGCTGCAGCTGCAGCCACACCGTACCGTCGCGCGACAGACTGCGCTGGTGGCCGTCATCACCGACCTGCCAGCCAGCCGGCAGCACGGCGGCGATCGCGGCCGTCGGCCACAGCGCGAACTGCAGATCGTCCAGCACACGCTCCGCGCGAACCTGCGGCGGCAACCACGATGCACGTTGCTCGGTCAACTGCCGGCCATCCCAGCGCAGACGAACGCCGGTCTGGCCCATGGCCTGCACCGCCAGCTGCACCTGCTGCGCATCGGCTTCCAGCAGAGCGTCGAGATCACGTTCGTGGCGCCCGAAGCGGAAATGCAGCTGCTGCTGCAGCGCCAGTGGCGTCGGCAGGCTGGACGGGGCCAACCGCAGCGGCGGCAGCTCGACCTGCGGCCTCGGCATGCGCCCGGCGCAGGCGCACAGCAGCGCGCACAGCAGCAGCGCTGCAATGCTGCGCACGATCAGCTGCGGCACGCGGCCTCCAGCACAAGTGTACGGCAGCCGCTGTTGATGGAATTGTTCATGTAGCGCCCTTCCGGATACGGGTCGAGGGGGGGTAGATGATGTTCCCGAAGTGGTCGCCGCGCCAGCGTCCGGCTGTGGCGCACGCACTCCGATTCAGGACGGCGGCAATGCATGGGGTGACGGTCGGAACAATGGCGAGATCAGCCAGACCAGGCCGATGCCGAACAACAGCGTGAGGCCGAAGGCGCGCAGCGCCGGGGTCTGCGACAGCCCCAGAAGGCCGAACGACAGCCAAGTGCTGGCCGCGCCCACGCACACCGCCAGCCATGCGCTGGCATCGCCACGGTGCTCGATCAGGAAGATGCCGTAGTCGATGCCCATGCCGAGCAGCAGCATCAGCGCCAGTACGTTGAACAGCTGCAGCGGCTGGCCGAACAGGCCCAGCAAACCCAGGGTCAGCGCACCGGCAATGAGCGTCGGCGCGAATACTCGCCAGGCCTGGCGGCGGTAGCGCAGCCACAGCGCGCCGAACACCAGCACGATACCGACCAGCAGCAGCCCACCCATCAGCTTGCGGTAGTGACCCAGCAGCTGCGAGAAATCGGCGGTGCGGTCCACCCAGCGCACGCCCGGCAGGCCTTCGGCCGCGCCCTGCAGGGTGGCCAGCGCATCGGCACGCGACAGGTCATCGACCATCACCACGCTGATCATCTGCCCGCCCACGTCGCCCACCCACAGGTGGCGGAACGGCTGCGAGGCCGGCGAGGCCAGGAAGGCTTCGGCGGTGAGCGGTGCGTTCGCGAACTGCGGTCGCTGCAGCGGTTCACCGACCACCTCCGACACGGCAGACAGCACACCCGGTTCCACCTTCGCGGTCAGCCCGGCATCGGCCTGCTGGCGCGATGGCGACGGCAGCCAATCGCTGATCGCGCGGTAGCCACCAATGCGCTTGTCGTTGGCCAATACACGCAGGCGCTCGGTCAGTGCTTCCTCACGCTGCAACAGCTGCGCGGCATCCGCACCCTGCACCAGGTAGAACTGCGCCGGGCTGGGCATGCCCAGCAGCTGGCTGAGGCGGATCTGCTGTGCCATCAATGCCGGCGGCGAGGACTGCAGGCTGCGCAGGTCATCGTTGCTCTGCAGGCGGGCGATGCCGATAGCAGACAGCGCCAGCGTGATCACCACGAACAGCGTCACCGGACGGCGGCCATGCAGACGCGGGAAGCGCTCCAGCGTGCTGCCCAGCCACTGCGAGAAACGGGTCTGGCGGATCTCACCACCATCCAGCCACGGGAACCAGAAGATCACCGTCAGGAACGCGGCCGCCAGGCCGACCACCGAGAACAGCGCCATCTGGCGCAGCCCGGGGAACGGAGCCAGGCCCAGTGCCAGGTAGGCCAGCGCACTGGTCAGCAGCGCCAGCCACAGGCCAGGCAGCAGGTGCCGCAGCAGCTTCCAGCGGCGATCAGCCGGTTCGGCCTGCCGCGACGCAAACCAGTGGATGCCATAGTCCTCGGCCACGCCCACCAGCGATGCACCGAACACCAGGGTCAACACGTGCACGTTGCCGAACACCAGCACGGTCACCGCCAGCGCCACGCCACAGCCGATCAGCAGCGACGTGGCCACCAGCAGGATCGGCCGCAGCGAGCGGAACGCGAGCCACACCAGCAGCAGCACCGCCGCCAGCGAGCCCCAGCCGATGGTGTTGATCTCCCGGTTGGCCTGCACCGCCGCAGCTTCAGCATGCAGCGGCACGCCCGCATGCAGGATCTCCAGATCCGGAGCGGCCGCCTTCGCCGCCTGCCCGGCACGTTCCAGCAATCCATCCAGATGGCGCTCGCCATCGAGCTTGAACGCCGAACCCGGCGTATCGAACTGCAGTGCAGCCCAGTGCCTGCCTTCGGCGTCGAGCAGGCCATCATCGCCCAGCCGCAGGCCCGAGCCCTGCGCCTGCTGCTGCCACCACTGCGGCCACAGCGACAACGGGTCCTGTCGCCACTCGGTCAGGCGTGGGGCCCCCATCGGGCCATACAGCGCAGCCAGCGCCTGCTCGGCCAGCGCGCCCGGTTCGCCGCCCTGCAGCTGCTTGCGCTGGGCCGGGGTCAGCAGGCGGTTGCGGTACGGCGCGTAGAACGCGCGCGCCTCATCGAACCAGCCTTCGATCGAGCCGCTGGGCACCAGCAACGCGTGATCGGCGTCCTTGGCCATGGCCGCAGCAAACGCAGCCTGCGCACGCTTGGCGGCAGCGCCGTCCTTGCTGCCCAGCAGCACCACCACCTGCCGCGAACTGCCATCGGCGATGCGCCGGGTGACGTCGCTCAACAGACGGTCGTGCGCGTCCTGCGGCAACAGTGCGAGGATGTCGGTGTCGATCCGCGATTGCTGGCTCCACAGGTGCCACTGCTGCACGCCCAGCGCCAGCAGCAGCACCAGCCAGGCGATGCCCAGCCAATGCCACCAGCGCCGCAACCGGTCCGGTGCATTCAACGCAACGTCCTCACTCAAAGCGGCGCGCCTCGTCTGCGCTGAGCGCGGCCGGAGCCTCGCTGAGCGCGTCGAAATGGATCAGCGTGCGGTCTTTGCTGGCCTCGACGATCTCGACCTGGCGCACGTAACGGTCGCCCTGCAGGGTCAGCGACTGGAACGCCTTGGCCAGCATCGCTGACTTCGGCCTCAGCTGCAGCCGCCAGCCCTGCCCTTCACGGCTGACTGTCACGTTGAACGGGCCGGACAGCGCCTGCACGTCGCCACTCATCAGCGCGAACATGATCGCGTTCACCGAGCGCATCGCCGGCTGCTGCCGCGCATCGAGCTCGACGCGGGTGCTGCCGTCACGCTGGCGGCTCAGGATGCGGTCGGCAGTAACCACCACCTCGGAGGGAAACGGCTTCAGCGTGGTCCAGATCACGCCATGCTGGCGCGCGACCACGAACCGGCCCTGCGAGCGCAATGGATTCTTGAAGCCGCTGACCTGCTTTTCCTGCGTGAACTGGCCACGCAGTACGTCCGGCCGCGCCACCGCCTGGGTGATCGCGTCGATGGCCGGATCGGCGGCCTGCACCAGCGGTGCGGCCAGCAGCAACACCGCGCACAGCAGCGCTCGCGCGAAACGGTTGGCTCGGTTCATGGCACAGGCACTCCCAGGCGTTCCCACAGTACCGGCGGGCACTGGTACAGCATTTCCCTGCTGGCCGCGTCCACCGCCACCTGGATGGTCATTGCGCGGGTAAGCACCTGGCCGCTCTGCGCATCGAGGATTTCATAGTCAATCTTCAGCCGGTTCTCCCATTCCACGAGGCGTGCGACCACGCGCAGGGGCTGGTTGAACAGCAGCGGGCGCACATACTTCACCCGTGCGTCGACCACCGGCCAGAGGTAACCCGATTCGAGCATCTGCGGGTAGTCGTAGTTGTAACGACCCAGCAGTGCACAACGCGCGATCTCGAAGTACTTGAAGTAATGGCCATGCCAGACCACGTTCATCGGGTCGCAGTCATGGAAGGGCGGGGCCAACGCTACTTCGGCCATCCGTTCGATTGCTTCATTCACCGGCATACAGCTCCCAACGTTGCGCGCGGATCTCCACCAGCAGGTCCCGCAGTTCGCGATCCAGCGCGCGGTCTTCTTCGACCAGGGCGATGCGCTGCCCCAGGTCGGCGTACATGTTGGCCAGACTGCCATGCAGCTGCGCGTTCAGGCCAACCCGTTGGCGCAGCGCCAGGCCCTGGCGAGCGGCAATCAGCATTGCAGCGACTACCTGTTCGGTCAGCTCGATCACCCGCAGGCAGTCGCGCGCGGCGATCGTGCCCATGCTGACCTTGTCCTGGTTGTGGCATTCGGTGGAACGGGAGAACACGCTGGCCGGCATTGTCTGCTTCAGTGCTTCGGCAGTCCACGCCGAAACGCTGATCTGCAGTGCCTTCAGGCCATGATTGATGGCCGCACGCGGGCCGGTGGCGGCCGACAGGTTGGCCGGCAGTCCATGGCTGTAGCGCGCATCGACCACCAGCGCCAGCTGGCGGTCGAGCAGGTCGGCAACGTTGGCTACCGTGTTCTTCAGGGTATCCATCGCCAGCGCGATGTGGCCTCCGTAGAAGTGGCCACCGTGCAGGATGCGTTCGCCGTCGGCATCGATCAGCGGATTGTCGTTGGCGCTGTTCAGTTCGGTTTCGATCAGCTGGCGCAGGAACGGCAGGCTGTCTTCCAGCACGCCGATCACATGCGGCGCGCAGCGCAGCGAATAGCGGTCCTGAAGGCGCTGTTCATTGCGCGGCGGGCGCTCGCTGTGCAGGTCGCTGCGCAGGCGCGCGGCAATGCGCATCTGGCCCGGGTGCGGTTTGGCCGCGAACAGGTCTTCGTCGAAGTGGTGCGCGTTGCCGTCGCTGGCCAGCACATTGAAGGCGGTCAGGCGCGTGGCCATGCGTGCCAGATAGTCGGCGCGCTGCCAGGCCAGGCAGGCCAGGCCGGTCATCACCGCGGTGCCGTTCATGATCGCCAGGCCTTCCTTCGGCCGCAGCTTCAGTGGCGCCATGCCGATCTTCGCCAGCACGTCGGCCGCCGGCTGCACGCGGCCGTCGTGCAGCACCTCGCGCTCGCCACACAGCACCGCCGCCACGTAGGACAGTGGGGTCAGGTCACCGCTGGCACCGACCGAACCTTCGGCCGGAATCAGCGGCAGTACATCGTGCTGCAGCAGCGTAGCCAGCCCTTCGAGCAGCGGTACGCTGACACCGGACATGCCACGCACCAGCGACGCCAGGCGCGCGGCCAGCACCGCGCGGGTCTCGGCCGGGTCCAGGTAACGGCCCAGGCCGCAGCCATGGTAGGTGTACAGATGGTGCGGCAGCTCGGCTACCAGCGCCGGCGGGATGTTGACCGTGCACGAGTCGCCGTAGCCGGTGGTCACGCCGTAGATCACGCCGTCATCGCGCAGCAGGCGGTCGAGGAAGTCGGCACCGCGCTGGATGTGCGCACGGAACGTCGGCGCCTCGCTCAGTGCGGCTTCGCAACGGCGCTGAGCCAGGGCAACCACGTCTTCGATGGTCAAGGGTGCATCGCCAAAGCGGCACACGGGTACGGCGTCAGTCGTCATGCGGAGCCTGATCCCAGAAGGGAAAGAAATTGAACCAGTCCAGCGGCGACTGGATGACCTGGCGTTCGAGCCAACCCGCGTAGCGCTGCACCTGCCCGGACAGCGCGGCATCACGCGACCCGCGTGGCAGCACGATGCGATCGGCGAACGGCTCGAACACGACCCGGTAACCTTCGCCCTCATGCAGGCAGGCCATGGTGTAGACCGGGCAGCCCAGTGCAGCGGCCAGCACATAACCACCAATCGGGAACGGCGCACGCTGCCCGAGGAAATCGACGCTGATGCTGCGCCCGCCGCCGACCGGCGTGCGGTCGCCGACAATGGCCACGAAACCGCCGGCGGCGACCTTGTCGGCCAGCATCATTGCCGTGGCAGGCCCCATTTCGGTGACCTGCACAAGCTCCACCGCTGCCAGCGGATCCAGCCGGCGCAGCAGGCGGTTGAAGCGCTGCGCATGCGCGGTGTGCACCAGCACGGTGATGCGCAGGCCGGGAACCCGCTCGGCCAGCACCTGGCACAGTTCCAGGCAGCCGATGTGCGCGGTGAGGATCAGCCCGCCTTCGCGCTGCGCGATCCTTTCCAGCACCGGGGTGCGATGCAGGTGGATGCGTTCGGGCGGATAGCGCCCGCCGATGCCGAGGATCTTGTCCAGCATCGTGTCGGCAAACGCAAAGAAGTGGCGCAGGCTGTCGCGCCGGGTCGGCACCCGTCCCAGCACGCCGCTGTAGGCCTGCAGCCGCTGCAGATACTGCATCGAAGCCTCGCGGCCAACGCGGTTGCCCAGCCAGTGGCAGGCCACCACCGGCCACACGCACATGCGGAACGGCCAGCGCCCGAACCAGCGGTGCACCCAGTACAGGACCAGCACGCCGGCCACCGAGGTGGATTCACCGATATCGGCCCAGTGCGGGGCACCCTGCGGGGTCGCCATTTCAGCGCTGCCCTCGCAGGCGGCGGCGCAGCAGGCGCGGTGCGCGCCAGAGCATGCCGAAGAAAAGGCGGGTGTGCATGCGGGTGATGCGCACGTTGTCGCGCCACATGTCAAAGTGCGACACGCCATCGGAAGGATAGGTCACGCGCGTGGCCAGGTGCTCGACCGGCACCTGCCGCCAGTACAGGCGCACGATCACCTCGGTATCGAAATCCATGCGCCGGCCGATGGTCTCTTCGCCGATCAGGCGCAGAACCGGTGGCAACGGGTACACGCGGAAGCCGCACATGGTGTCGCGCAGGTGCAGCGACAGCGTATTGATCCAGACCCAGATGTGGGTGGCGTAGCGGCCGTACAGGCGCGCCTTCGGCACGCTGGCGTCGTAGGCCGGGATACCGCAGATCACCGCATCCGGATGCGCACGCGCCGCATCGATGAAGCGCGGCAGGTCTCCGGTGTCGTGCTGGCCATCGGCATCGATCTGCAGCACGTGGCTGTAGCCACGCGCGTGGGCCTCGGCGAAACCGGCCAGCATCGCCCCGCCCTTGCCCTGGTTGATGTCCAGGCGCAGCAGGTCGACCCCCTGACGCTGCGCCAGCGAGCGCAGCACTGCCGCACATGCGTCATGTGAGCCGTCGTCCACCAGCAGGCACGGAAGGCCGGATGCCAGCACGCCGTCGACCACCGCCGCGATCGCATGTTCGTGGTCGTAGACAGGAATAACCACCAATGGCGCGAACGCGGCTTTGGCAATGGAGGGATCAATCCGCATCGGCAAACACCACTTTTCCGCTCGAGTGCATCCCGTGGCTGGAGGTATAGCGGAAGGCCAGCACACTGCGCGCGGCATCCCAGTCCAGCTGCAGGGTCAGCACGTCACCCGGGCGGGCCACGTGCTGGAACTTCACCGCGTCCATGCGCAGGAAACCCGCCGGCATCGCGAACGCCTGGCGGCCGAAACGCACCGCCCAGTCCAACTGGGCCACACCGGGCAGGATAGCTGCCTGCGGGAAGTGGCCCTGGAACGGCCGCAGCGCCGGGTCGAGGGTCATGCGCAATGTCGCGCTGGATGCATCGCGGTGATCCCACTGCGGTACCGGCATCAGCGGCTGGAACAGTGCCGCCAGCGCTGCCTGGGTAACCTTGCCCTGCGCATTGAACGGCAGCGACGGGACCAGTCGCCAGCGACGTGGACGGCTCACTGCGTCGTGGCCGTTGGCCAGCCGCGCGCCCAGGCGCTGACCGAAAGCACGACGCGCCGCATCACCGCCGTCCAGCAGCGCGGGATCTGCCGGCACCAACACCGCTGCAAGCTGTTCGCGTTGGCCCGGCAGCACCAGCACGCGTGCATCCTCCACTTCGGTGTCTTCGCGCAGCGCACGTTCCAGCGCATCCAGCGAGACGCGCCGCTCTTCGATCTTGACGATGCGATCGGTTCGGCCCAGCAGGCGGAAGCGTCCGTCGGCCAGCGCTTCGACGCGGTCCTGGGTGCGCCACCAATCGGCGTTTTCCAGATGCGGCGATGCCACGGCCAGGCAATCGTCCTCGATCCGCCACTGCACGCCCGGCAGCGGTTGCCACGGCGGCAGATCGGTATCCCAGCGCCGCCAGGCAATGCCGCCGGTCTCGCTGCTGCCATAGACCTCGGTCGGGGCCACACCCAGCCACTGCCGTACCTGCCGGGCCGCCTCTTCCGGCAACGGCCCGCCAGAGGAGAACACCGCACGCAGGCGGCCGCGCAGGCTGGCCCAATCCAACTGTCCGGGCAGGCGTTTGAGGTGGGCCGGAGTCGCCACCAGCACCGTATCGGTACCGGACAGCGCCGCCACCAGATCTTCATGGAAGAACCGGCGTGGATGGATCAGGCGACCGGCCGCCAGCGGCCACAGCACGCGGAACAGCAGGCCGTAGATGTGCTGGTGCGAAACCGTACCATGCACCTCCACCCCCTCCAGCTGCGCGCCGAAGGCAGCCTGCAGCGCGTCGACTTCGCGCGCCAGCTGGTCCAGGCGCTTGCTGATCGCGCTGGGTTGGCCGGTGCTGCCGGAGGTGAACACGCACAGTTCGCAGGCGCGCTCGTCCAGCACCCGCAACGCGCCGTCCGCAGCTGCATCCACCGCCGCCAGCGGGCGGCAGTCGGCGGAGACATCGCCGGCAAAACCACTCACCTGTGACTGCAGGGCCTGCAGCGTGGCCGGCAGGTTGTCGGCAGCCAGGAACACCCGCTTGCCGGCATGCCAGGCACCGTACAGGGCTGCGGCGAAGGCCACGGCATCGTCGAAGTAGAGGGCCCAGTCCCGCCCCTCGGCAGCGGCAAAGGCCGAGCGCCACGCCAACACGCGCCGGCGGAACCCGGCGTGATCGAGCAGCACACCGTCGCAGACGCCGACCGGGCGTTGCGGCCGCGCATCCAGCAGCAGCCGGTCCAGGGCAATCCACTCAGCCATGCGTGTGCACCGCCCTGACCCGTTGCCGCACCAGCCACTCACCCGCAAACAGGATTCCCATCAACACGTACGCCAGCAATCCGTTGTAGAGCATCCAGACCCGGTCCGACGCATACAGCGCGGTAAGCAGGGCCAGGCTGCCGTTGAAGACGAAGAAGCCGCACCACACCTGGGTGACGCGACGGGTATAGGGCACCGCCGACGCCGGCAGGTCCGGCTCCTGCAACCGGGCCAGGCGCTCGACCACGGGAGGACCGAATCGAAGGCTGCCGGCAAACACGACCAGCATTACGGCATTGACCAGCGCCGGGTACAGCTTCAATGGCAGCGCCTGATTGAGTACCGTCGCCAGCACCGCGAGCAGGCCGGCACCCGCTGCCGCGCCCCACCACACCGGTTGGCGCGTGCCGAGTGCCCGCAGCAGGGCCAGTGCGAACAGCAGCAGCGACGACCAGCGCGGCTCGAAACGGCCCATCGCCAGATAGACCAGCAGCGGATAGGCCAACGAGATCGCAGCCACCGCCACCGTGCGTGCGCGTGCCATGGGAACGACGCCCGCGCTGCAGTCAGGCGGCCGCCTGGTCCGGCAGCAGGCCATGCGTCACATCGACGATGTCCTGCACCGTACGCACGGCCTTGAATGCTTCCGGCTGCAGGTTGCGACCCAGCAGCGGCTTGAGCTGGACGATCAGATCGACCGCATCGATGCTGTCGATGTCCAGATCGTCGTACAGGCGGGCCTGGGGCGTGACCCGGGCCAGTTCGATCTCGAAGCTGTCGGTGAGGATGGAAACGATGCGATCGAACAGTTCATTCTTGGTCATGGCAGTTCCTGGCACCGGTTACGACCGATGGGCGGCGACGAACTCGCCAAGCGCGCGCACGCTGGAAAAATGGCGGCGGGTCTCTTCCGAGTCGGATGACAGGCTCACACCGTACTTCTTCTGCAGCGCCAGGCCCAGTTCCAGCGCATCGATCGAATCCAGGCCAAGGCCCTCGACGAACAGCGGCGCAACCGGATCGATATCCTCCGGCGTGATGTCCTCCAGTGAAAGCGAGGAAATGATCAATACCTTGATCTCGTGCTCAAGTGCTTGCACGGGTGGGGTCTCCAGACAGGTCGAAGTAACGGGAAAGGTGCTCGGTGACGCGACGTGCCGCCAGGGCATTCCCTCCTGGCGAGTCGTCTTCGACCAGAAATGGCGAGATCGGGATATCTTCGCCGATCTGCAGCCGAACGTGAAAGCAACGTGAGGGAATACGATACCACTTCTGCCCTTTGGCCAGGGCTGGCGGCGTACAGGTGATCCGCACCGGCGTGATGTCCAGACGGCCGCGGACGGCGATGTTGGCGGCGCCGCGCTGCAGCCGCAGTGGCTGCCCGGGCACGCTGCGGGTGCCCTCCGGAAAGATGACCAGGCTGCCACCCGCACGGACCGCCTTCACGCAGTCATCGACCAGGCCGGGCCCATCGTCGTTGGCAATGTAGCCGGCGGCCCGCACCGCACCGCGCATGAACGGGTTGCTGGCCACCGCGCGCTTGACCACGCACTCCGCGTTGGGCAGCAGTGACACAAGGCAGACCACATCGATGAGCGTTGGATGGTTGGCCAACACCAACAGACCGTCGCGCTGCAGGCGTTCGCGCCCTTCGATCTCGCAGGTCATCACACCCAGGCTGCGCATCAGCCGCAGCTGGCCGGCAAAGGCGAGCTGGACCAGACGGCGGGCACGGCGGCGGCGCGCGAGTGGGTCGCGCATCAACAGCAGCAGCGGCATTACCACCGTTCCCAGCACCAGCCCGCCCAGGCCAAAAGCAAGAAAGCACAGCGCCGTGCCGAACACACGCCACGCATGATCGAGGCGGCGCAGCCTCTCAGCCACGGCGGCCCCAGGACCAGCGTTGTCCCTGCGTTACATGCTCAAGCGCCGGCATTCCCGACAACAGGAAGCGGTGCAGGTCCAGTGCGTGCGGCAGATGGCCCGGCACGCCCTCGGCGGCACTCGCCGGCTCCCAGCGCAATGACAGGGTCGGGCAGCCTTCGCGAGGCTGGGTGAGACGCCAGCACCATGCGAAGAACACGTCGGGTTCGTCGGCGAACGGCGCGTATATGCCCGGCAGGGGCGATTCGTACACCACCACACGCACCTCACGGGCGCCGTCGGCCAGCAGCCCGACCGCTTCCAGACAGGCGGCTTCTGCCGTGGCCTGGCCCGCGGCCAACGCCAGGTAGTTGCCCCGGTGACCGCGGGCAATCGAGTACAGCGCTGCAATGGCGTTGTGCACAGACAGCCCGAAGGTCGTGGGCGACATGGGTTCTCCGCTTGCCAGCGATGCCAGCAGATCCATCGAGCGCGCCACGTCGCCATGGCGGCTGGCGAACACCAGCGGCACCTGGCTGTCGGCACCCTGCGCGTCCTCGCACCAGCATGCGGCCTGGATCGCCATCCGGCCCAGCCGTTCGATACGCCGACGCTGCATCGCCGGGACTTCGGTGAGCGCTGGCGCGCCCTCGCCCACGGGCAGGAACGGCACATCGGCCCAGCGCAGCCATTGGCTGCGCTCGGTCAGGCCAGGCGCCCAGGCGGCCCAGTCGACGACGGAGAATTCAATCATCTAGCGGTGGTGTTTCACTGGGGGAACGATAGGCACGGGCCACTCAAGGCGACGCGCGGCTCCCCCTTCCTGCAGCCGTGCGTCCGTCCAGGACGTTGCCGGCTACCCCCTTGGCTGCCGGAAAGGAGCGCACGCTATCACGTCCAACGCAGGGAATGCAGTCTTCACAAACAACAACGCGGGAACTGCCAGCCGCAGTTCCCGCGCAGGATTCTCAGTGGTAGCCCGCGTCGGCGTGCACTTTGCCGCGGAATACCCGGTAGGACCACGCTGTATAGCCGAGGATGACTGGCAGCAATATGACCAGCCCAACCAGCGTGAAGCCCAGCGAAGACGCCGGCGCGGCGGCCTGCCACAGCGTCATCGACGGCGGCAGCAGGTACGGCCACATGCCCAGCACCAGGCCAAGGAAGCCGAGCACGAACAGGGCCAGGCTGAGCAGGAACGGCGGCAGGTCGCGGCGCGGGTGAGTGGCACTGCGCCACAGCGCGGCAGCCACCGCCAGGGTCAGCAGCGGCACCGGCGACAGCCACCAGAAATTGCCATCGCTGAACCAGCGTTCCATCAGGCGCGAATCGAGGAACGGCAACCAGCTGCTGACCAGGCCCATCGCCGCGATCACCGCCACCACCAGTGGCCGGGTCATCTGCCGCGCCAGCGCTTGCACGCGCCCTTCGGTCTTCAGGATGAGCCACGTGCTGCCGAGCAGCGCGTAACCAGCCACCAGTGCAGCACCGGTCAGCATCGCGAAGGGGCTGAACCAGGCAAACGCGCCGCCCTGGTAGACACCATCCACCAGCGGAATGCCCTGCACCAGGGTGCCCAGGATCACGCCTTGGGCGAAGGTCGCCAGCAGCGAACCGAGGCCGAACGCCACACTCCACAGTCGGCGCGAACGATGCGCCTTGAAACGGAATTCGAACGCCACGCCGCGGAACACCAGCGCCACCACCAGCAGCAGCACCGGCAGGTACAGCGCCGACAGCAGCACCGCATACGCCTTGGGGAAGGCCGCCAGCAGGCCGGCACCGCCCAGCACCAGCCAGGTCTCGTTGCCGTCCCAGATCGGCGCGGCAGTGTTCATCATCAGGTCCAGCTGTTCCTCGTCCTCGGCGAACGGGGCGAGGATGCCGATGCCGAGCACGAAGCCGTCCAGCACCACGTACATCAGCACGCCGAAGCCGATCACCGCGAACCACGCCACCGGCAGCCAGGTCATCAGGTCCATGTCAGTGCTCCTCCAGCGGTTCGTCGGCGGCCGACAACGGACGTGCCGGGGTATGGCTGCCATGGTCCAGCGACGGCCCCTCGGCATACGGCTGCGGCCCATGGCGCAGGATCTTCACCAGGTACCAGATGCCCCAGCCAAATACGAATGCGTAGCCGACCACGTAGACACCCAGCGACAGCGCGGTCATCCACGCGCTCTGTGGGCCGACCGCATCAGCGGTGCGCAGAACGCCATAGACCACCCACGGCTGGCGCCCCATTTCGGTGACGAACCAGCCCGACAGCAGCGCGATGAAGCCGCTCGGCAGCATCCAGTTCCAGCCGCGCAGCAGCCACGGCGAGTCCAGCAGCTTCTTCCGCCAGAGCTGGAAGGCCGAGACCCAGGCCAGCAACAGCATCAACGTACCCAGCCCGACCATGATGCGGAAGGCGAAGAACACCGGCGTCACCGGCGGGCGCTCGTTGGCCGGCACCGAGGTGAGCGGATCGAAGGTGCCGTCCAGGCTGTGGGTGAGGATCACGCTGCCCAGCTTCGGAATGGCCACTTCGAAGTCGTTGCGCTCTTCCTTCTCGTTCGGCAGCGCGAACACCACCAGCGGCACGCCCTCGCCTTCCTTGGTTTCATGCCAGTGCGCCTCCATCGCCGCGATCTTCATCGGCTGATGCTTGAGCGTGTTCAGGCCATGCATGTCGCCGACGAAAATCTGCACCGGTACGGTCAGCGCCGCGAACGCCACCGCCGCGATCAGCATGCGCCGACCCGCTTCCACGTGCGTGCCCTTGCGCAGGTACCACGCGCCGACGCCACCAATCACGAAACAAGTAGTGATGAACGAGCCCAGCGCCATGTGGGCCAGGCGGTACGGGAACGAGGGGTTGAACACCACCTGCCACCAGTCCACCGGATGCACGATGCCATTGACCATCTCGTAGCCGGCCGGGGTATGCAGCCAGCTGTTGGACGACAGGATCCAGAACGTGGAGAACAGCGTGCCCAGCGCCACCATGCAGGTGGACAGGAAATGCAGGCGCGGCGAGACCCGGCCCCAGCCGAACATCATCACGCCGAGGAAGCTGGCTTCCAGGAAGAAGGCGGTCAGCACTTCATAGGTCAGCAGCGGGCCGATGACCGTGCCAGCGACCTCGCTCAGCCTCGGCCAGTTGGTGCCGAACTGGAAGGCCATGACGATGCCGCTGACCACGCCCATGCCGAACGACACCGCGAAGATCTTCTGCCAGAAGAAGTACAGCTCACGCCAGACCGGCAGCTTCGTGCGCAGCCAGCGCCATTCGATGAAGGCCAGCCAGCTGGCCGTACCGATGGTGAAGGCCGGGAACAGTACGTGGAAACTGATAACGAATCCGAACTGGATCCGCGACAACAACAACGCGTCCAAGGGACGCCTCCTGCCAGGTGCCGGTGGGATACCAGACCACTTTAGGCGGATATCGTTAAGCCGGGATGCGACCGGGTGACGCGCTGCTTCACTTTGTCGCAGGTGGAGGTGGGTGACAGGATGAATGGGCTACAAGGGCTTCAGCAAGGTCAAGGGCGGCTCCTTGGCGATTCGCAGGGCCCTGGGTACCAGTGCAATCAAGCAGGCCGCCATCACCAGCACGACAGCGATCGATATCGAGAACCACAGTGAACCTGTGATGCCATCCTGTGGCGGCCCTATCCACTGCAACGACGACGCGCCGAGCAGGGCGCCCAGTGTGGTGAACAGTGAAACTTCGAACATGATTTCGGCAAAGATCACGGAGCCGCGAGCACCCAGTGTCCGTCGAACCCCAATGGAGTGCCGGCGCCGATCAAGCCAGGCGCCTACGACACCGGAAACTCCGGCCATCAGCACACCGAGAATAACGGCCGTCATGACCGCGAGCACGGTCGTAGCGAAGCGATCAGCTTTGACGTAGGCGTCGCGATATCCCGCCAGCGTCTCGACACCGGTCGAATTCACGATCCGATACGGCCGCTGCAGCGCATCGACAGTGCGATCAAGCGATGAACGATCAACCTCCGACTTCCACTTCGCCAGATAATAGCGACTGGCGCCCATGGGAAGGCCCGGAAGCAGCGCCCACTGCGAGTCCCGCTCATTGCCTCCTGGTGCCGGTCCAGCAACAGACGCAAATACACCCACGATGATCCGGCTGCTGCCGGGGCCGAAATACAGGTGGCGGCCAACAGCACTCTCCGTTCCGAACAGACGGGCAGCCAGCGCTTCACTGATCAGCACTACCGGAGCACCTTCAGCCATGTCGTCCTCTGTGGCATCCCGTCCCAGGACGATTCCCGCGCCCAGCATCGCCAGCAAGCCAGAGCTGGCAGTTGCCACGGGAATGCGATCACATCCAGCAACGTCTGTCGTACCCGCGTTCATCGAGTACGCCATGGCCGACTCGCTGGTGCACACGCCGTATCGATGGGCTCTTCCCCCGAACGGAACAGCGTCGCTCACAATCGTGTCCTGAACACCGGGCAGCCGGATCGCGGACAGGTCTGCCCGCAGCACTGCAGCATCCGCGCCTTCTTCGACATCCGAGACCCTGACCACACCAATCGATACTGCCTCCTGGATGCTCCCGGTGTTCAATCTGGCGAAGCTGTCCAGCGCCGATTGCAGTGCGAACGCACATGCCAGGCTTGCAAGCGCAGCCTGCACTGCAAGCAATGCGGCGCTTCCCAGATGTCGTCGGGTCTCCCTCATTGATTCGAACATTTCAGGCAGCTCCCTTCGCGAAGGCACTCGACAGTGAGCTGACCCTGCAGATTTCAAACGATGGGACCAATGAACAGAGCAACGTCGTGACGACTCCCAGGGCAGCCGCCATCAGCATTGCCCCAGCATGCATCTCTGTTATCGCGCTGGGCAGAACGTCTCCCGCAGCAACCACCCGGATTCCCAGCGCATAGGTGACGACAGCGAGTGCACTGCTTGCGACTCCCGCCGCGATGGATTCCCACATGAGCTGGACGAACACGTCTCGGCGTCGCGCTCCCAGCGCACGTCGTATCGCAAGCTCCCGCCTACGGCGCCCCAGACTGAAGCTCAGCAGTGCCGCCGCGTTGACGACGCACACACCGAGAAGGATCAGTGACAGCCGAAGCTGCATCCTGGCCCGCTCCGGAACCAATCCCAGCCTGTCCAGCCAATCCATCAACGGCCAGAGTGCCACCTGCTGCGTGCCTGGTTCGATCCGAAGGCCCTTTGCCTGCGCATAGGCGTTCAGACTCGCGCGGTAGGCGGCGACATCATCTGCGGTAGGCAGCCACGCCCACAGTTGAAGCCATGAAACGTTGCCCCCTGCAAGATCCGTGTCCTGGTCACCCCCCCAGATCGCCGTCCCGTCCACAACAGTCAACTTGTCCGCGATTGCGGTTTCAACTGGCAGGTAGATCTCGTCAGGCTCCACAAACGGCCGCCGCGTGAGATCTCCCTGAAACATCGGCACCGGATGCCAATCCTCTGCGACACCCACAACGGTATAGATGCGTCTGCCCAGTTCCAACGGATGACCAATGCAATCCTGTGCACATTCACGCTGGGCGAGCGCATGCGACAGGACCACCATTCGACTCGCAGCATGTCCCTCCTCGGTAGTCCATGCCCGCCCTTGAACAACGGCAATGCCAAGGACACTGAAGACTTCGGACGTGGCGAACCTGGCGCGCAGTCTTGCGCTGGACTCTCCCGGCCGGGAGAGCGTCACCGCCCCCCCTGCCATTGCTGCCTGTTTCCACGTCCGGCCTTGGTTCAGAAGCACCTTCGCGTCTGGCCAGGTCAGTGACTGACCAGGATCCGGAGAGCCACTGCGCAGTGCATCTGGACGCGCGTCAAGGTACGGGCGGAACAATGCCGAGCTCCGGCCTGGTGCGGGATCGGACGATGCCTGGAGAACAATGGAAAGCATCACGGTGGTGATCCCTATCCCTGCACCCAGCATGAGAGCGATTGCCAGATGAGTGCCGATTCGCTGCTTGAATCGGACAAGCGAAAGCTGGATGTAATAGAGCATCATCCAACTGCATCCGGCATTGGCTTACTCGCGCACCTGTCCATGTGATTCTCACTCCATCCCCTTGGAAGCTGATGGTTGAGAATCTCTGATTGTGAAACGCCGCCTCAAGTGGAGATATGGAATTTGCAACTTTCCTCAGGAAACACACGCAGCTCGTATGTCCTGGATAGAACCACGGCCACTGACGACGAGACCGTCGTGACGGAATCTGACGGGGAAGGCCAACTGTCGATTTGCAGATGACACCCGATGCCTGGCCATCTGATCGGGTGTTGGAGGAAGAAGCGTCCAGAAGCAGGTGCAGGCGTCAGCGTTTCTCTAGACCCAGAAATACCAGACAGCCGCCGCCACCAACGCCCCCAGCAACACCACCTGCACCACCACATAACCCACACCACTGTCGCGCGACTCGGCGGCAATCCGCTTCTGCAACGCCTCGCTCACATCCGGCGCCTTTTCCTGCCGCGCCTGCTCACGCAACGCCTGTGCCAGTGCGCGTTCTTCCGCGTCACGAGGGTCGGTCGATTGGGTCACAGCAGTTCTCCGGCGGCGGCATGCCGCGTCAGTTCCTGCTTCAGGACCTGGCGCGCGCGGTGCAGGTGGCTCTTGATGGTACCGCGTGCCAGTCCGGTCACCTGCTCGATCTCGGCCAGGTCGAAGTCCTCCAGGTAGTGCAGGCCGACAATCAATCGTTGCGGTGCACTCAGCCGCTCCAGCGCCACGCCAAGATGACGACCGGCCTGCAGCGCCTCGCTCAATTCACCCGGCCCCGGCCCTTCATCGCCGACGCCCAGTTCCTCCGGCACCTCCACCGCCACCATCCATTGCGCCTCCAGCCGCCGCCGGCGCAGGTGCTGCAGCGCGGTGGTGTAGGCCACCCGGGAAACCCAGGTGCGCAGCGAGGATTCAAAACGAAAGCGGTGCAGCTGGCGGAACACGGCCAGGAAGGTCTCCTGCAGCAGGTCGGCCACCTGATCGCGGTCGCCCACCATGCGCCCGATCACATGCGCGCAGGTGCGCTGGTGGGTCTCGACCAGTTGCGAAAACGCCGCCTGCGAGCCGTCGATGATGGCCCGCACCAGGGCCTGGTCCGCATCCAGCGGTGCGGCGGGTGCCGCCATCGCCGCTGCTTCGTGGCGACGACGGCCCCGCAGTGCCGACAATGCTTCGCCGAGCAGGCTCATCTGCGGGGCGCCCCCTGTGCCCGTGGCATGGGCCGGCTCAGCCCTTGCGTGCGGCAGGACGGGTGAAGTGCCAGGCCAGCAGCTGGCCGAGGCCGGCGCTGCCGACCAGCGCGGCAGCGGCACCGAAGGTCAGGTCACGGGCACCGATGACTTCCAGCAGGGCCATGGCCAGCGCCAAGCAGACCAGGCTGATGCCCCAGCGCAACGCGCCTTGGCGGCGGCGCTCTTCCTCCAGCATGGCCAGCGAGCGGATCACTTCCTCGGGCACATGGGGAGCGACCAGCTTGCTGCGGGCGCGGGCATCGGCAATGGCGTGGATCGCATAGGCGATGCAGATGAAGAGGGTGATCGGAATCAGTTCCTGCATGGTCGGGCTCCTGTTCGGTGGATGATGCGGGTTCAGGAGAATGGATGCGCGAGGCCGGCTACCGGTTGCACCACTTTGCCAATCCCGCTGCCATGACCTGTGGCCCCTGCCCCGGGCCCTTGCGGCTGCTACGCTTGGCCGGTTTCCTCTTCTGGTGTCGTCCGCCCATGTCCCGAGTGCTGCCCCTGTCCCTCCTGCTGTCGGCCGTGCTGGCCGCACCGGCTGCGCATGCCGCGCCGACGCCGATCACCATCGAACAGGCCATGGCCGACCCGGACTGGATCGGTCCGCCGGTCGAGAAGGCCTGGTGGTCGTGGAACAGCCAGCAGGTGGAATACCAGCTCAAGCGCAACGGCAGCCCGGTGCGCGACACCTTCCGCCAGCCGGTGGCCGGTGGCGTGGCCGCGCAGGTGGCCGATGACCAGCGCGGCACCCTCGACGTGGCCGAGCCGGTCTACGACCGCAGCCGCAGCCGCAGCGCCTTCGTGCGCAATGGCGACGTGTTCGTGCGCGACCTGCGCAGCGGCGCGCTGACCCAGCTGACCCGCAGCAACGAGCGCGCGGGCAACGTGAACTTCGCCGCCGACGCCGACAATGGCGTGATCTGGCGGGTGGGCCAGAACTGGTTCCACTGGACCGCCGCCAGCGGCGTGCAGCAGGTGGCCAGCCTGAAGGCCGAGAAGGATCCGCGTACGGCGCCGAAGGCCGATGTGCTGCGCGACCAGCAGCTGCGCACGCTGGAAACCCTGCGCCGCGACCGTGACCAGCGCGAAGCGCTGAAGGACCAGGACCAGCGCTGGCGCCAGGCCGACCCGACCCGCGCGCCGGGTCCGGTGTACCTGGGTGCCGACGTGGAGATCGGTGACAGCGTGCTGTCGCCGGACCTGACCCACCTGATCGTGGTGACCAAGCCGAAGGACTTCGACGACGGCCGTGGCGGCAAGATGCCGCTGTACGTGACCGAATCAGGCTACGAGGAAACCGAGGACACCCGCACCCGCGTCGGTCGCAACGGCTTCGAACCGCACACCCTGTGGTATGTGGACGTGCGCACCGGCAAGGCCGAGAAGGTCTCGCTGTCCAGCCTGCCCGGCATCGCCACCGACCCGCTGGCCGAGCTGCGCCGCAAGGCCGGCAAGGATGCGCTGAAGGGCGACCGCAGCGTGCAGGTGATGAGCGACTTCATGGGCGGTGGCATCCGCTGGAGCCCCGATGGCCAACAGGCCGCGGTGATGCTGCGCGCCAACGACAACAAGGACCGCTGGATCGTCAGCATCAACGCCGCCGATGGCCGCGTGCAGAACCGTCATCGCCTGACCGACAACGGCTGGATCAACTGGGGATTCAACGATTTCGGCTGGATGGCCGATGGCCGCACGCTTTGGCTGCTGTCGGAGGAATCGGGCTTCTCGCACCTGTACACCCAGGCCGGCGCGGCCAAGCCGCAGGCGCTGACCAGCGGCAAGTGGGAAACCTCGGCGCCGGTGCCGTCGGCCGATGGCAAGGGCTTCTATTTCCTGTGCAACCAGCAGGCACCGCATGACTACGAAGTCTGCGCGGTCGACACCGGCAGCCGCCAGGTGCGCGAGCTGACCAGCCTCAACGGCGTGGAAGACTTCGCGCTGTCGCCGGACGGCCAGCAGCTGCTGGTGCGCTACTCCGGCGCCTACCTGCCGCCGCAGCTGGCCGTGCTGCCGAGCACCGGTGGCCAAGCCCGCGTGCTGACCGACACCCGCACTGCCGACTACAAGGCACGCCAGTGGATCCAGCCGAAGCTGGTGGCGGTGCCGTCCAAGCACGGTGCCGGCGTGGTCTGGGCCAAGTACTACGAGCCCGAGAACAAGGAACCCGGCAGGAAGTATCCGATCGTCATGTTCGTGCACGGCGCCGGCTACCTGCAGAACGTGCACCAGCGCTACCCGGCCTACTTCCGCGAGCAGATGTTCCACAACCTGCTGGTGCAGAAGGGCTACATCGTGCTGGACATGGATTACCGCGGCAGCGAGGGCTACGGCCGCGACTGGCGTACGGCGATCTACCGCAACATGGGCCACCCGGAACTGGAAGATTACAAGGACGGCCTGGACTGGCTGGTCGACACCCAGCAGGGTGACCGTGACCATGCCGGCATCTACGGTGGTTCCTACGGCGGTTTCATGACCTTCATGGCCCTGTTCCGCTCGCCGGGCACGTTCAAGGCCGGCGCCGCGCTGCGCCCGGTGGTCGACTGGCACCAGTACAACCACGGCTATACCAGCAACATCCTCAACACCCCGGACATCGATCCGGAGGCGTACCGCGTGTCGTCGCCGATCGAGTACGCGCAGAACCTGCAGGACAACCTGCTGATTGCCCACGGCATGATGGATGACAACGTGTTCTTCCAGGACTCGGTGAACCTCACCCAGCGCCTGATCGAACTGCACAAGGACAACTGGTCGATCGCACCGTACCCGCTGGAGCGCCACGGCTACGTGCGCGCCGATTCCTGGCTGGACCAGTACAAGCGCATCCTCAAGCTGTTCGAGCAGAACCTGAAGTGAGCAACGCCGCGGCCACGATCCACATCGTGGCCGCGGTCATCCTGGATGACCGCGGCCGGGCGCTGGTGGTGCGCAAGCACGGCGCCACCTGCTTCATCCAGCCCGGTGGAAAGCCTGAACCCGGCGAAGCGCCACTGCAGGCGCTGGCTCGCGAACTGGACGAAGAACTCGGTGTGCAGCTGTGCGCCGAGACCGCCATCGCGCTGGGCACCTTCGAGGACTGGGCGGTGAACGAGCCCGGCCATCGCGTGCAGGCACAGGCGTGGTGGGTGCAGGTGGACGGCACGCCGCAGACACGCGCCGAGATCGCCGAACTGGCCTGGGTGCCGCTGCCGCCGCCGCACGGTCTGCCCTTGGCACCGCTGAGCGAACACCATATCCTGCCGGCCGTCGCCACCCGGGTGACGGCCCGCTGACTACTCCACTGCTGCCCAGGACATCGGATGTCGCTTCAATCTCCCCAAGGCCGTCCTACCAGCACAGTCGCCGCCCAGGATTTCATCCGACCGCTGGGCTTGGCTTCCCTGCTGGTCTGCGCAGGGTTCGTCGTAATCATTGCACTTCAAGCAGTGCTGCTTTCGCAGCTGGCTGACAGTCCGCTCTGGCAGAGAATGATCATGACGGCCACTGAGCAGGGGTTTCCACGCAGCGTGCAGTGGATACTGAAGGGCCCGGTCGCCGCCACATTATGGCTGGCGCTACCCGGCATACCTGCCGTGCTTTCAAGCTGGGGTTTCTACCGGCAGCGTCGCTGGGGCCTCTGGAGCTATGTGGCATTGCTGTGGTTGTCCGCCGTTGCGAATTTCGCAGTCGTCTGGTGGCTGGACAGCATCTTCGCTGACCTCATGACGCATATCGTCGATCCACATACGCTGCGCGAAGCCCAGGTCCAACGAATCCTGATGTCACTGACCTTGTTCGGAGGTGCCGTGGCCATACTCGTTGCACAGGGCTGGCTGGCCTGGCGCCTGTTGCGGCCGGACATCCGCTCGCGCTTCCACTGAGCCCATCCCCTTCCCCGCCGACAAGGACCGTCGCATGCGCTTGCTGACTCTTTTCCCTGCCCTGTTGCTGTTCGCCGCGCTGCCTGCCAGCGCCGATGCCCTGCGCTGCGGCGAGTACCGCAGCGTCGATGACGGCATGGCGCTGGTGTTCACCACCCCCAGCAGCGGCTACCGCCACAACGGCATCGGTGAGCCGGAGCCGCTGTGGGTCGATCGCAGTGCGGCGCAGACGCGCCTGGTCATGCTCGACGATGGCGTGGCCGAGCCGATCCGGATCAGCGCCGATGGGCAGCGCATCGAAGACAACGTGGTGGTGACCTACACCCTGCGCCGGTCCCGCGCCTGCGCCACCGAGCCCACCGCGGTGGCTGGCAGCTGCCGCGCGGCCGGCAGCTACTGCATGGTGCAGCTGCCAACGGCCTCCACCGGCCAGGCCCGGCGCGCCTGCGACGAGGGCGTAGGCTCCGGCTGTTCAACGCTGCTGCGGTTGATGCGTGATGGCAGCGCATCGGATGCAGCCAGAGACGCCGGCCCGGCAGTCTTCGAGCGCCCGCCGCCGTGCCGCGAACACACGGCCGGGCACGATCCGCAGGCCTGCGAAGCCATGACCGACGATGCACTGGCCACCGCCATGCGGCGGGTGGACCAGCGCCTGCAACAGGAAGACGAGGGCACACTGGGTTCGCCTCTTCCCGTCGCTGCACGCGATCGCCTGCAGCAGTTGTGCCTGCAACACCGTGGTGGCCGCTTCTGCGTCGAAGTGGCCGCGCAACAGTTGGACGCGCTGCAACCTGCGCTGGCGGTGCAGGCCCTGCAGGTGGTCTGCGATGCTGGACGCGTCAGTGCCTGCGAACGTACCGCACCGCTGCGTGAACTCGGCACTGACCTGCGCCTGGTAGCGCTCCAACATGTGCCGTGTGGTCGCTACCAGGCCGACGGTGGCGTGATCGACATGCTCGACTTCGGCGATGGCACGCAGGCCCGCCTGCACGAAGGCGCCGTCCAGCTGCAACAGAACGGCGAAACGTTCGTACTGCGCCAGCTCGGCAACGGCGACCTGCTCGGCATGGACAACCAGACGGCCTACCAGCGTTACCAGCCCGTGCCCGGCACGGCACAATGCACGCCCCCGCGCGAGGGCCGTGGTTCGCCGTAGCGCCGGGAGTTTCCCGTTAGATCGTCAAGGAGACGACATGCATTCACCCGCACCGCGCCGCCGCTGGCTGGCCTGGGCGTTACTGCTGGCGGCGCCGATGGCCGCCGCGCAGTCACCGCAATGCGGCTTGTTCAAGGCCGACGAAGGCAGCAGCACGCTGCGCATCAGCTCACCCAACCGTGGCGAGCAGAAGCACTTCGGCAGTGCGCCGTCTCCGGTCGTGTTCCAGCAGATCCACGGAAAGCTGCAACTGGTGAACCTGGAGTACGGCCTGCCCAGCACGCTGCAGGTGCGCGATCGTGGCCGCACGGTCGAGGTGGATGGCACGGTCTACACCCTGCAGGCCCCCGCACAGTGCGCCGCAGCAGCGATGCCGGCTGAAGGCAGCTGCCTGGCTGATGCGGCGGCGTGCCTGGACAACCGTCGCGAAGCGACCCCGACCGCGCTGGAAGCAGGGTGCCGGGAAGGTGTGCCCGGCATGTGCCTGCAACTGGCTGATCGTTGGCAGGAGGAGGCCAAACCCACGGTCGAGGCCGATCCCGACCTGGCAAAGGCAGCGCTCGACGCCGCCCTGTCCGGTATCAAGCTCCCCACTGCCTGTGACAACGGTGGCTTCGAACAGGGGACCCCAGCGTGTGCCGCCGCACTCGAGGCCGACCCTGCAGTGCAGGAGCAGCTGGTCAAGGCCGCGATGACGGCCGCCATGACCGAAGCCATGGTGACGATGACGGCGCCGACCGTGCCGGTGATCATTCCGGCTGAGCGGCGGCAACAGTTGTTGCGGCTATGCCGCGAGGTACCGCATGGCGGCTTCTGCACCCGCGTAGCTGAGCTGTCCTGGGAGGCAGGAGATCCCCTGCAGGCAGTGCAGGCCCTGGCTGCGGCCTGCACCCCCGGCAATGACACCGCCACCTGCGAGCGCCTGCCGGCATTGCAGGCGGTGGGTGCATCGTTGCAGCCGCAACCGGCAACGGCCCTGCCCTGCGGCAACTACCGGGCCGACGGCGGCTTGATGGACACGCTCGATTTCGGTGATGCCGGCTTGGTCGGTGTCGGCTGGGGCAGCCATCTTCGTGCGCGTGTCGAAGAGGGTGACATCCGCATCCACCACGACCGGGGCGGCGACTTCGTGCTGCGCCCGCTGCCGGGCGGCCAGCTGCTGGGCCTGGATACCTGGACCCGCTTCCAGGTGTTCACCCCCACCGGTGAAGGCCCGACCAGGTGCAGTGCGCCTAAGCAGTTCAAGGTGCTGCCACTGCCACAGGATTGCCCGCTGGCGCTGGCCAACGAGGACGGGGCCGAAGCCTGCTGCACGCAGGGCAAGCTGCAGGGCTGCAACATTCTCGGCAACCGCCTTGCGCTGTCCGGGAACTGGCTGCAGGCCGCCGGGCACTACACCACGGTCTGCCGGGCTGGCGTCCGCGAAGGGTGCGAGAACCTGGTCACCGCGCAAGGCAACGGTGCGGAGGTGGATGCACGGGCAACCCTGGAGCAACTGTGCAAGGCCGACCGCAGCGGCCTGCACGTGGCCTGCGACGTGCTCGGCACCCAGAACTGGGAGCTGATCACGCTGGGCGGTGCCTTGCAGAAGGCGGTTGACGAGGCGGCTGTGGACAACGCTCCGACGCCGCGCAACTCCAACCGCAAGCGCTGAGCCCGCCAGGGCCTGTCCGCAGCTTCGGGCGGGCCCTGCGGTAAAGTACGCGCCATGAACGAATTCGAGCGCGTGCGCGCCTACCTCACCGACCTGCAGGACCGCATCTGTGCGGCGATCGAGGCCGCCGATGGCCAGGCCCGCTTCCAGGAAGACCTGTGGCAGCGTGCCGAGGGCGGTGGTGGGCGCACCCGCGTGCTGCGCGACGGTGCGGTGTTCGAACAGGCCGGCATCGGTTTCTCCGACGTGGCTGGCAGCCGCCTGCCGCCGTCGGCCTCGGCCAACCGTCCGGAACTGGCAGGTGCCTCCTGGCGCGCCACCGGCGTGTCGCTGGTGTTCCACCCGCTCAATCCTTACGTGCCGACCACCCATGCCAACGTGCGCTTCTTCCAGGCGCAGCGCGACGGCGAGGTGGTGGCCAGCTGGTTCGGCGGCGGTTTCGACCTGACGCCGTTCTATCCGTTCGACGAGGACGTGCAGCACTGGCACCGGGTCGCGCGCGATCTGTGTGCGCCATTTGGTGACGAGCGCTATGCCGCGCACAAGCGCTGGTGCGACGAGTACTTCTTCCTGCGCCACCGCAATGAAACGCGCGGCGTCGGCGGCCTGTTCTTCGACGACCTGCACGGCGATTTCGAGCGCGATTTCGACTACCTGCGCGCGGTCGGCGATGGCTTCCTTGATGCCTACCTGCCGATCGTGCAGCAGCGCAAGGACACCGCCTACGGCGAGCGCGAACGCGAGTTCCAGCTGTACCGTCGCGGCCGCTACGTGGAGTTCAACCTGGTCTACGACCGTGGCACCCTGTTCGGGCTGCAGAGCGGTGGCCGCAGCGAAAGCATCCTCATGAGCCTGCCGCCGCGGGTGCGCTGGGAGTACGGCTTTGCCCCCGAAGCGGGCAGCGCCGAGGCACGCCTGGCCGATTACCTGGTGCCGCGCGACTGGCTCTGATCTTCCGGCGCCACGCCTGAGGCGTGGTGCTTTCCCCTGCCTGGTCCGTCCTGTATCGGCGGATCGTGTTTTTTCTTCTTCAAGGATGACGTCATGCCTGCTGCTGTTCCCCTTCGTCCCCGCGCTTCGGGCTGGCGCTCCCTGCTGTTGCTCGCGCTGGCCTCGGCCAGCCTGCCGGCGGCCGCGCAATCGATGGCCTGCGGCACCTACAAGGACAGCGGCGGCAATATCACGCTGACCATCGAGAGCGAAGGCCACGCCTTCCTGTCCGGCCCCTACCAGGCCACCGAGGAACTGCGCATCGCCCGCCAGGAAGACGTGCTCGGCACCGGCAACCTGTCCACGGGACGCCTGGAAAACTGGTTCTTTTCGGACAACGACCGCACGATCAACACGCCCTATCGCGAGTTCACCCGTGAGCACGCCGCCGCCTGCAGGACGATGCCCGAGCCCATCGAAGATGGTTGCGTGATGAACACCTCCGAGTGCCTGGAGGCGCTGCCGGAGGCCGCTCCGGTGAAGCTGCACGCCTGGTGTGCCGAAGGCGTGAGCGCCGCCTGCACGCAGCTGCTGGAGACTTACCAGGAACAGGCCAATGCAGCGGCGCCGAAGGTGGCGGACCCGCCGATGCCTGAGATATGCAAGGAGGAATCACCGTCCTTCGATGCCGAAGGTTGCATGGCGACGGCCAGGAAGGTCGCCTCGCAGATGATGGGAGAGACACTGCTGGGCCTGCGGCATTCGGTCGATGCACCCTTGCCGCCGGCGCAGCTGGATGAGCTGGCTGGCCTTTGCCGCGAGCAGCACGGCGAGACGTTCTGTGAGGAGGCGGCCGAGTCCCTGTGGAGCAGTGGGCGCCTGCAGCAGGCGCGCGATGCATTGCAACTGGCCTGTGCACAGCGCACCGATGCCCCGTCCTGCGCACCGGCCAAGGGCCTCGCTGCGCTTGCCGGGGCGACCGCATCGGCACTCACGCCGATTGCCGCCGTCACCCTGCCCTGCGGCAGCTTTGTCGCCGAACGCAGCGTACTGTCGCAGCTGCGTTTCCTCGACGGCGGCGTCGTGAAAGTCGGTGGTGACGACGTGCGCCTGCGCGCGAGCCTGCGCGACGGCCGGATCGTCCTGCACCGCGATGTCGGCAGCGACTTCGTGCTGCAGCTGCTGCAGAACGGCAACCTGGTGGGCGTCGACAGCGGCAATCGCTTCGCGTACTACCAGCGCGAGGCGACCGCGGGCAACGCCCACTGCGCGCCCTGACCAGAGGTAGAGCCGGGCCGATGCTCGGCTGATGAGCAAGCGGAGCCGAGCACAGGCTCGGCTCTACAGGGTCAGGTGCTCTTCCTGGGGATGATGGTGATGTGCCCGTTGATCTCCAGCAGGGCCAGCTCCACATCCTCCACGCCCAGGCAGCCCTGCTGGCGCATGGCGGCCTCGAAATCGGCACGGGTGACCTGCTCACGGCGCAGAACGGCTTCGAACAGATGCCCATCGCGTGCAATCACCACCGGTTCCCCTTCAACCAGGCGCTCGATCCGCCGGCTGCGGGTACTCACCCAGCCTACGCCGTAGTTGAGCAGGATCAGGGTCGCCGCCAGCAGCAGGCCGCCGCCCAGCGAGGTATCGGTACCCAGCAGCGCGTTCTGCACCGCGTTGCCCAGCAGCACCACCAGCAGTACGTCGAACGGGGTGATCTGCCCCAGCGGGCGCTTGCCGCTGAGCCGGACCATGCCCAGCACCACGACATAGACCACCACCGCGCGCAGGATGAACTCCCACCACGGCATGGCCAGTGCGAACAGGTCGGGCATTGTCTTCCCCTGCGGAGCGGTGGCCCAGCGTGGCGCAGGCCACGGCATCTGGCAACGGCACAAATAAAAAGCCCCGCTGACCAGGGGGAGGTCAACGGGGCCGGGGAACGGGCACTTGGGGAGGAGTCCCCGTTCCGAGATCTGCTCCAGGGGATGGGAGAGATCCACAACAGGCGTTGCGCCTGTCGAGAGTTATAGAAGCACTCCGAACACTAACGGTTCGTGAAGGGGCCCAATTTAATGAACCTCCATCAGGGCAACATTCATGATCGAGTCAGAAACCTCTGACGAATGAACGAATTCACGTCGTTTTCGGCCTGAAACACCCTCAGTGCGCTTCGTCCCAGTTGTCGCCGATGCCGGTGTCGACCACCAGCGGCACCCGCAGTTTGGCCGCTTGCGACATGCGCTCGACCACCTGCAAACGCAACTCTTCAACGAAACTGCTTTCGGTTTCGAACACCAGTTCATCGTGCACCTGCAGGATCATCCTTGCCGGCGCGCCGCTGTCACGCAGCCACTGGTCCACGTCCACCATCGCGCGCTTGATGATGTCGGCGGCGGTGCCCTGCATCGGTGCGTTGATCGCGGCACGCTCGGCACCGGCGCGCAGGCCCTGGTTACGTGCATGAATGTCGTTCAGGTACAGGCGGCGGCCGAACAGGGTCTCCACATAGCCCTGGTCGCGGGCCTGCTGGCGCATCCGCTCCATGAAGTCGCGCACGCCTGGGTAGCGGCTGAAGTACAGCGCCACGTAATCCTGCGCCTGGCCACGGTCGATGCCCAGGTTGCGGGCCAGGCCGAAGGCGCTCATGCCGTACATCAGGCCGAAGTTGATCGCCTTGGCAGCGCGGCGCTCGTTCGGGGTCACTTCCTCCAGCGTACGCCCGAACACCTCGGCAGCGGTGGCACGGTGCACGTCGGCGCCCTGCTCGAAGGCACGCACCAGGCCCGGGTCCTCGGACAGGTGAGCCATGATCCGCAACTCGATCTGCGAGTAGTCGGCCGCCAGCAGCTGGAAGCCCTCCGGAGCGATGAATGCACGTCGGATGCGGCGGCCATCCTCGGTGCGGATCGGGATGTTCTGCAGGTTCGGGTCCGATGAGGACAGGCGGCCGGTAGCGGCACCGGACTGGTGGTAGCTGGTATGCACGCGGCCGGTATCCGGGTTGACCATCTCCGGCAGCTTGTCGGTGTAGGTGCTGCGCAGCTTGGCCAGCCCGCGATACTCCAAGATCACCCGCGGCAGCTCGTGCTGGTCGGCAATCGCCTCCAGTGCCTCTTCGTTGGTGCTGGGCTGGCCTTTCGGGGTCTTCACCACCGCCGGCAGCTTCAGCTCATCGAACAGCACCGCCTGCAGCTGCTTGGGCGAATCCAGGTTGAAGCTGCGCCCGGCCAGTTCGGTGGCCTTCTGCTGCGCGGCCAGCATGCGCGAGGACAGGTCCTGGCTCTGCCGGCGCAGCTCGACGGTATCGATCCGCACGCCATTGGCTTCGATGCTCGTCAGCACCGGCACCAGCGGCATCTCGATGTCGCGGTACACGCTGTCCAGCGCCGGCTCGGCCAGCAACTGCGGTTGCAGCGCGCGGTGCAGGCGCAGGGTGATGTCGGCGTCCTCGGCCGCATAGCGGCTGGCTTCGTCGATGCCCACCTGCGAGAACGGAATCTGCTTGGCGCCCTTGCCGGCCACGTCCTCGAACTTGATGGTGTTGTAGCCCAGATAACGCAGGGCCAGCGAATCCATGTCGTGGCGGGTGGCGGTGGAATTGAGCACGAAGCTCTCGAGCATGGTGTCGTCGTGGTAGCCCTGCACGTCCACGCCGTGGCGGCGCAGCACATGCAGGTCGTACTTGCCGTGCTGGCCCAGCTTCTTCTTCGCCGGGTCCTGCAGCACCGGGCGCAGCGCATCCAGCACCTGCTGCATCGGCAGCTGGGCCGGCGCACCCGGGTAATCGTGGCCGACCGGAATGTAGGCGGCCTTGCCCGGCTCGACCGCCAGGCTGATACCCACCAGGCGCGCACGCATCGCGTCCAGCGCATCGGTTTCGGTATCGAAACTGATCAGGTCCGCCTGCTGCAGGCGCTCGACCCAGGCCTGCAGCTGCTCGGCGGTCAGCACGGTCTCGTACTCACCCGGCGCGGCCAGGGCCGGATCCAGCGTGCCGGCGGCCGGTGCCTCGGCGCTGCCACGGGCGAACCCGGCGGCGGTGCCACGCAGGCTCGGCGTTGCTTCGCTGGCGGCCGTCGGCGCCGGCAGCGGCGCACCCAGCTCCTTCAGCGCCTGGGTGAAGCCATAGCGCGCATACAGCTCGGTCAGCTCCGGCACGTCCTGCTCGCGCAGGGCAAGCGTGGTCGGGCGGGCGTCCAGCTCGACGTCGGTGCGGATGGTCACCAGTTCGCGGTTCAGCGGCAGGCGCTCCAGCGCCGCGCGCAGGTTCTCGCCGATCTTGCCCTTCATGGTCGGGGCGGCCGCCATCACCCCATCCAGGTGCTGGTACTCGGCCAGCCACTTGGCGGCGGTCTTCGGCCCGCACTTCTCCACGCCCGGCACGTTGTCGACGGTGTCGCCCATCAACGCCAGCAGGTCGACGATCTGGTCGGCGCGCACGCCGAACTTCTCCATCACCGCGGCATCGGAATCCATGCGGCTGCCGGTCATGGTGTTGACCAGTTCGATGCCTGGCCGCACCAGCTGGGCGAAGTCCTTGTCGCCGGTGGAAATGGTCACCTTCAGGTCCTGCGCCACGCCCTGCAGGGCCAGCGTGCCGATCACATCGTCGGCTTCCACGCCGGGGATGCGCAGAATGCTGATGCCCAGCGCTTCAACGATGCGGCACATCGGTTCAACCTGGCTGCGCAGCTCGTCGGGCATCGGCGGGCGGTTGGCCTTGTACTGCTCGTACAGGTCATCGCGGAAGGTCTTGCCGGGCGCATCGACCACGAACGCCACGTAGGCCGGGCGCTCCTTCAGCGTCGAGCGCAGCATGTTGACCACGCCGAACAGCGCGCCGGTGGGTTCGCCCTGTGCATTGGACAGGGGCGGCAGCGCGTGGAACGCGCGGTACAGGTAACTGGACCCGTCGATCAGGACTAATCTGCTCATGGGTCGATTCTACGCGCCCGTGCCTGCACTGCGACGACACGGCACAGCCCCGGCGATGGGGCATAATCAAGGCTCTTTCCAGGCAAAGGCCCCCGCCGATGAAGACCCTGATGCTGGCTTCCGTGCTCCTGCTTGCTGGCTGCGCCAGCATGGGTGGTGCCGGCGCTCCCCCGGTGGACGTCAAGGGCGCGGACATTTCCAAGCGCACCATGGACAACGGCGACACCATCGAGGAATACCGCGTGTCCGGCCAGCTGCGCATGGTCAAGGTGACCCCGTCGCGCGGCGCACCGTTCTACATGTACGACAAGAACGGCGATGGCCGTTTCGACAACGACAAGGACGGCGTGTCGCCGGTGTACTGGAAGCTGTACAGCTGGTGATGTGGCCGGGGGGGGTCGGATCCCTTTCCTGCGGAAAGGGATCCGACCCCAACAAGGCAATCGCCACGGCCCACAAAAGATGACGCCGGCGCGCATCCTGCGGCCGGCGTCGGGTCCCCTCCCCGGGAACGCTTGTATCAGCGGATGACCAGCACCGGCAGCGTGCTGCGTGCCAGCACTTCGGCGGTCTGGCTGCCCAGCAGCACACGGGTCACGCCACGGCGGCCATGCGAGGTCATCACGATCAGGTCGCTGTTGCGCTCACCCGCCGTCTCGATGATGCCGTCAGCCGCGTAGCGGTCCAATACGTGCACCGGGTTGGCGGTGATGCCCTGCTCGGCCGCCTTGGCCAGCGCCGGCTGCAGCACCTTCTGTGCGCCTTCCTCGCGGTCGGCCTTGTACTCGGGGCTGTTCATGTAGCCCACGCTCCAGCCCATGGCGTCGTACATACCGACGGCCCACGGCTCGGAAACGGTCACGATATCGACCTCGGCATTGAGGTCCTTGGCCAGCTCCAGGCCCTTGGCCAGGCCCTTGTCGGCCAGCTCGGATCCGTCGGTGGCAATCAGGATGCGCTTGTACATGGTGGGGCTCCGTAGCGATCTGCCAGATGGGAACAACACCATTGCACACCGGATGTGCAGGCCGCGCCTTGAGCAGGATCAATCCGGCGCCGCGCAGCGGCGTGTGCGCACCGCCGGCTTGCGTACCCGGACACTGCAGCGCAAGCTGGGTGGGCGACGCACCGCCGCGCCCAAGGACGACCGACATGCAGGACAACAAGCCGCCCGTCTGGAGTTCACAGAAATCCATCCTGGTCGCCGTGATCGTCGCTTTGGCGGTACTTTTCGGCGGCTACCAGGTCGGCAAGGATATGGCCTTGCGTGACAATGCCCGCCAAGCAGCGGGCAAATAACACGCCCCTCTTCTGTAGAGCCGAGCATGGGCTATGCCGGTCGTCCTGACCGTTACCCCACGGGCCGTCGCAGGAGACGTTGGCAGCGGCTCCTGCCGCTACCTTCGGCTCTACATCAAGCCTGCCCTCAGGCGATCTGCACCACGCGCGCGTTCTGGCACAACGGATAACTGCCGACGAATTCAGCGATCGCATCACGCATCGCCTCGAACGATTCGCCGTACATGTACAGCGCGGTCTCCGTCGGGCCCTGCCACCAGCTGCAGATCTCGCCGAGGCCATCGATGCGCTCGGACAGCTGCTCAAACACGTGGTTGGAATCGCACTGCTCGTAGACCTCGTCCGGCAGGGTCAGGCCATCCAGGTAGATGCCCAGGCCCTCGGTCACGCCGAAGCTGCGATCAGCCTCACCCGCACCCTGCAGCTGCGAGCCCTTCGGCGCGCCCAGCTGCTCCAGCAGGTCGATCAGCTTCGACACGCCCGCAGCGTCCACCAGCGCCACTTCGATGTCGCCGTATTCGACCTCGCCCTCATCGGACATCGCGGTGCCACCGCCAGTGATCCCGCCGACCTCGGCCGCCTGCAGCAGCGCGTCAAGCGGATCTTCGAACAGCTCATGGCGATGCTCGGGCTGCAGCTTGGCGTTCAACTTCACGGTGACGTGCAGCGTGGGTTCGGTCATCGGGGCGTTCCTGGAAGAAGTGCCGCCTATTGTAGAGCCGAGCCCATGCCCGGCTGCTCTTTCCCACCAGAAGCAGCCGAGCATAGGCTCGGCTCCACAACAGCCCGTCAACGCAGGAACGGCGCCACCTTGCGCTTGAGCAACTCCACCAGCACCGGGTCCATGTAGTCGTAGTCATCCGGGATATCCAGGCAGATCACCCGCTTGCCCTTCAGCCCTGCCTTATAGCGGCTGGACAGCCGATTGCGGTGGGTCTTCTCCATCACGAACACCAGGTCGGCCCACTGCAGCAGCTCGGGGCTGAGCACTTCCTCGGCGTCGGCCAGCAGCCCGGCCGAGGCTGTTTCGATGCCCGGCCAATCGGCAAACACCTGCTCGGCCGTCGGGCTGCGCAGGCGGTTCTGACTGCAGAGGAAGAGCACGTTGCGGGTCATGAGCGCAGCGTATCGGGGTCGGATCCCTTTTCCAACGGAGGCCGCGATTGCTGTAGAGCCGAGCCCATGCTCGGCTGGGTTTTCCCGCAATGGCGTCAGAGCCCTCCCCGCGGGAGGGATCCGACCCCGGCAGTGATCAGATCACCGTCAGGTTGGCGTAGGCCATCACCAGCCACTTGCTGCCGGCGTCGGCGAACTCGACCTGCACGCGGGCGTGGGCGCCGTTGCCTTCGTAGTCGGTCACCATGCCTTCGCCGAACTTGGGATGGGTGACCAACGCGCCGAGCTTCAGCGGCGGCGCCTCGATCGAGGCATGGCCCATTACCCGGCTCGCGCCCATCGAGGCCGGCCGCGAGACCTGCACCTTCGGGCGCACTTCGTGCAGCAGCTCGCGCGGAATCTCGCGCAGGAAGCGCGACGGCAGGCTGTAGTTGTCCTGGCCGTGGATGCGGCGCGACTCGGCGTAGCTCAGCACCAGCTTCTGGCGCGCGCGGGTGATGCCCACGTAGGCTAGGCGGCGCTCTTCTTCCAGCCGCCCGCTTTCCTCCAGCGAACGTGCGCTGGGGAACAAGCCTTCTTCCAGGCCGGCCAGGAACACCAGCGGGAATTCCAGGCCCTTGGCCGAGTGCAGGGTCATCAGCTGCACGCCTTCCTCGCCCGCCTGCGCCTGGCCCTCGCCAGCCTCCAGCGCGGCATAGGCCAGGAATGCGACCAGCTCGTCCATGTCCTCGCCCACTTCCTCGATGTCATCGGCGCGGCGCACGAAGCGCGAGGCCACCGAGACCAGTTCGTCGAGGTTGTCGGTACGCGATTCCGAATCGAGCGCGTTGCGGCTTTCCTTGCTCCAGTGCTCGCGCAGCTGCGAGCGGGCCAGCACGTGGTCCACGCGCTCGGCCAGGGTCATGTGCAGGGTCTGCGCCTGCAGCTCGTTGACCAGCACCAGGAAGCCGGCCAGCGCATTGCGCGCACGTGCGGCCAGTGCGCTGCCCTGGGTGACCAGCATGGTCGCTTCCCACAGCGAGATGCCCTGCGCGCGCGCCTCGCGGCGCACTTCGTCCAGCGTGCGGTCGCCGATGCCACGCGTCGGCGTGTTGACCGCGCGCTCGAAGGCGGCGTCATCGTTGCGGTTGGACAGCAGGCGCAGGTAGGCCAGCGCATCCTTGATTTCGGCACGCTCGAAGAAGCGCATGCCGCCGTACACGCGGTACGGCACCTGTTCGCTCAGCAGCGCCTCTTCCAGCGCGCGCGACTGCGCGTTGCTGCGGTAGAGCACGGCCACTTCGGTATAGCTGCCACCGTCTCGCACCCACTGGCGCGCGCGCTCGACGATGTAGCGCGCCTCGTCCATCTCGTTGTACGCCGCGTACAAGTCGATCGGCTCGCCGTCGCCGCTGTCGGTCCACAGTTCCTTGCCGATGCGGTCCGGGTTGTGCGCGATGACCGCGTTGGCGGCGCCGAGGATGTTGGCCGTGGAGCGGTAGTTCTGTTCCAGGCGGATGGTCTGCGCGCCTGGGAAATCGCGCAGGAAGCCCTGCACGTTCTCGACCTTGGCACCGCGCCAGCCGTAGATGGCCTGGTCATCGTCGCCGACCACGAACACGTGGCCGGAATCGCCGGCCAGCACGCGCACGAAGGCGTACTGGATGGCGTTGGTGTCCTGGAACTCGTCCACCAGGATCTCGCGGAAGCGCGCGCGGTAGTGCGACAGCAACGCCGGGTTGTCACGCAGCAGTTCGTGCGCGCGCAGCAGTAGTTCGGCGAAGTCGACCAGGCCGGCGCGGTCGCAACGCGCCTGGTACTCGATGTAGGCCTGACGCATGGTTTCCAGCCACGCATCGTGCGGTTCCGGCTGGATGTGCTGTGGGCGGCGGCCTTCGTCCTTCTGCGCGTTGATCCACCACGCGATCTGCTTGGCCGGGTACTTGCCGTCATCCAGTTCCAGCGCCTGCACCACGCGCTTGACCAGCCGCAGCTGGTCGTCCGAATCCATCACCTGGAAGCCCTCCGGCAGCTTCGCGTCCTGCCAGTGCAGGCGCAGCAGGCGGTTGGCCAGGCCGTGGAAGGTGCCGATCCACATGCCGCGGCTGCCGTTGGGCAACTGTGCGTCGATGCGGTGGCGCATTTCGCCGGCCGCCTTGTTGGTGAAGGTCACCGCGAAAATGCCGTGGGTCGGCACGCCATCGACTTCATGCAGCCAGGCGATGCGGTGGGTAAGTACGCGGGTCTTGCCGGAACCGGCACCGGCCAGCACCAGGTGGTGGCCGGGGGGAGCGGAGACGGCTTCGCGCTGGGCCGGGTTCAGGCCATCAAGCAGGTGGGAGACATCCATGCCCCCATTTTACGGCATCGCCGTCGCGGCTCCTGCGACCACCTGGGTTGCAAGTGCGTGTGCCTGCTGACGCAGTTCAGGCACCGCCAGGCTTTCCCACAGGCTGCCGATGCGCAGGCTGCCGAGCACGCCCAGCCGCGCCTGCGGCTGTCCACCAGCGGCACGCAGGCGGTCGCCCGGCACCGTGCTGTCCAGGCCGAGCCCATGTGGGCCGGGGCGTGCCATGCCGTCGGCCTGCAGCTGCTGCAGCAACGGATTACGCAGTGCGCTGGCGCGGGTTTCCACGCCGGTGGCGTTGATCACTCCGCCAATCGTCCACTGCTGCTCGTTGCCAGTGGCATCGCGGCCGGACAGCTGCAGTGCATCGCCTTCGCGCCAGACACGTTGCAGGCGGGACCGGTGGATACGCAGCTGCCCGCTGTCCTGCAGGGACTGCAGCTGTTCATCGACCTCTTCGGCGATGCGGTGGCGATGCACGTCCCAATAGCGCACTACATGGCGCAGGAAGCGACGCTGGTCGGCCTCATCAAGGCTGCACCACAGCGCCTGGCCGTGTGGGCGGATGCGGTCCATCACACCCTGCCACGGCAGGCCGTCGGCTTGGGCTTGGCGTGCGAACCCGCGCAATGCGCGCAGGCGCTGGCGCAGGTTCATCGGCAGCAACGTAGCCGGATCAAACGTGGGCAGACCCCCGTGCGCATGCGGCAACGGCAGCAGGCCATGGCGCGAGATCACATGCAGCGGGCCAGTGTGGCCGGCAGCGACCAGCGCCAGCACGGTGTCGGCCATGCTCAGGCCGGACCCGACAATGGCGACAGTCTGCTCGCCGGCCAGGGTGCGTACGCCGTCGTAGTCCCAGGCCTCGATCACGTCATCGGCGGGCAACGCCTCGGCACCGGCCACCGGCAGCGGGCGCATGCTGTTGCCGAGGGCCAGTACCGCCTGCGCGGCGTGCAGCGCAGCGCCATCACCCAGCTGCAGCCGGTAACCATGGTCATCCGGCTGCAGGCCCAGCACCGGCTGCGCGATCACCTGCAGCTGCGCGGGGCTGGCTGCGGCAGCTTCCTGCAGCCGCTGCTGCAGGTAGGCGGCAAAGAAGTGGCGGCACACATAGCGCTCGCCCAGCACCTCGCGCGCCTCGCCCGGGTAGGCGTTGGCAGCCATCAGGTAATCGAGGAAATCACCGGGCTGGTCGGCAAATGCACTCATCTTCGCCGCCGGCACGTTCAGCAGATGCTCCGGCCATGGCGTGGCATAGGCGATGCCCTGGGCCAGCTGCGAGGCCTGTTCGATAATGGCCAGCGCCAGCGGCGCGTGGGCCTGGCGCAATACCTGGATCGCCACCAGCACCCCGGCCGCACCACCACCGATGATTGCCAGGTCCAGTTCGCCATTACGCGGTGAATCAGTCATGTGCCGATTGTAGGCCATCGGCGATGACAGGCCGGATTGCCGAAATGGGCGGCCGGCATTGCCTTACATCAACGCATCGGCCAGCCGTGCGATGCCCTCGCGGCTGCGCCGCCACGTGGGGCGGCTGCGCCACTGCTGCAGATCCAGCTGCCGCGACTCACGCAGATAGCCATCCTCGATCTCGCACAACTGCTTCACCAGCGCGCGGTCGTAGCAGATCAGGCCGATTTCGGCGTTCAGCGCGAACGAGCGGATATCCATGTTGATCGAGCCGAGCACGGCGATGTCCTCGTCCACGCTCATGTGCTTGGCGTGCAGGAACTGCGGTTCGTACAGGGCGATGCGCACGCCACAGCGCAGCAGCTCGTCGTAGTACGCCTCCTGCGCCCACGAGGTCAGCCGCTGGTTGTTGCTGGCCGACAGGATCAGCTGCACCTGCACGCCGGACAAGGCCGCAATGCGCAGTGCGCTCAGCGTGGCTTCGTCCGGCACGAAGTACGGCGTGACCATCACCAGCCGCCGCCGCGCCAGGTGGATCAGTGCCGCTACCGCATCACGCGCGTTGCTATAGGGATATGCCGGGCCGCTGGGCAGCAGCTGGGTGGCGATGTCGTCGCTGCATTCGGGCACATCGGCGATCACGTCCAGGCGCTGGCCGGTTTCCATGTACCAGTCGCTGGCGAACACGGCTTCCAGATGCGCCACCGCCGGGCCACGCACGCGCGCCACCAGCTCGCGGTTCGGGTGGCCGGGCACGAACTGCGGGCCTGCCAGGTTCTGCGAACCGACATAGGCCACTTCGTTGTCGATCACCGCGATCTTGCGGTGGTTGCGCAGGTCCATGCGCCCGCTGCGGCGCCAGCGCAGGCCGCCGGGCAGCATCGCGCGCACCTCGATGTCACGCGCTTCCAGGCGCTTGCGATAGGCGCGCAGACCGCGCTTGGCACCCACCGCGTCGAGCAGCACGCGGCATTGCACGCCACGTGCTGCGGCACGCTGCAGTGCCTCGACCACCGCCTCGCCCACCGCGTCGTCAAACATCAGGTAGTACAGCAGGTGCACGCGGTCTTCGGCCTGGTCGATGTCGGCGATCAGCGTGTGCAGCGATTCGTCGTAGTCGGTCAGCAGGTCCACCGCGTTGCCGTGCACCGGCATGAAGTCGCCCTGGCGCTGCACCAGCGGCACGATCTCGGCGCAGGCGGTGTCCGGCTGCGGGGTCCAGCGCAGGCGATGCTGCAGCGCCTGTTCCTCGCGGATGACCTGCGAGGCCTCGGCCTGGCGGCGGATGCGCTCGCGCGACAGCCACGGGTGGCCGAACAGCAGGTACAGCGGCAGGCCCAGCAGCGGCACGAAGCCGACCAGCAGCAGCCAGCTGCGCGCCGCACCCGGCGTGGTGCGGGTGGGGATCCAGCACAGCGCGACCAGCCGGATGAGCCAGTCGATCAACAGCAGGTAGGAACCCAGCAGCCACTCGAACAGCATCGCGTCGCCCGTCGGGAGGTGATGGGCCATTCTGCCCAGCGGGGTGTGTAGAGTCGAGCCACGCTCGACTGCTTTGAAGCAGTGTGCCGACCAAGGTTGGCACCTACCGTGTGTTGGAAGAGCGTGCCGACCAACGGTCGGCACCCACCACGGGAACACCGGGCATGAATACCGGGCATGAAAAAACCCGCCACGAGGGCGGGTTTCTTCGGAGGCGATCAGCAATCCTTGCGGATTACTTGATCTTGCCTTCCTTGTACGGGACGTGCTTGCGCACGACCGGATCGTACTTGGAGAATTCCATCTTCCCCGGGGTGTTCTTCTTGTTCTTGTCGGTCGTGTAGAAGTGACCGGTACCAGCGGTCGAAATCATACGGACCTTATCGCGCTTGCCTGCCATGATCGTCTACTCCTCAGACCTTTTCGCCGCGCGCACGCAGCTCAGCCAGAACGGAATCGATACCGTTCTTGTCGATGGTGCGCAGTGCATGCGCGGAAACACGAAGCTTCACCCAGCGGTTTTCGCTGGCAACCCAGAAGCGGCGCTCGTGCAGATTCGGCAGGAAACGACGACGGGTCTTGTTGTTGGCGTGCGAGACGTTGTTACCCGTCTGCACTCGCTTGCCGGAAACCTGGCATACGCGGGACATTGCGCACCTCGATAGTAAGTTGTGTCTCCCCGTAGCCCGGGGGACGGCGGCCTCGATGGTTGCCCACCACACGTCAAGAGAATCAAAGGGTTACGCTGGCGTTGGGCGGCCGGGGACGTGCTCCCGGGGGCGCCGCCCGGTAGAAAACCGGACACAGCGAGCCGCGCATTATGCACGGGTTCAAGCACTTGCGCAAGTTACCCACAGGCTGGGGCTGGACGCGACGGCCGCTCCCCCTGTAAAGCCGGGCCGGCTCAGCGCAGGTGCGGAACCACCTGGGCAAGCAGGTGCGCGTCCTTCAACGCGCCATGCAGGCCCCGGTTGCTTGGGATGCGCAGGCGCACAAGCAGGTCGTCCAGCTTGTTGGGCATGCCGGGCCAACGACTACGCGCCAGCTTCAGGCTGCAGGTAATGCGGCAATGCTGGGCCAGACTGGCGGAGATGCCGGCCAGGCGCAGCTCGTTGTCCAGGAAGCCCACATCGAAGGTGGCGTTGTGCGCGACCATCTCGCTGCCGCGCAGGAAATCCAGCAGTTCGGCGGCCTTGCTGGAGAACAGCGGCTTGCCCACCAGCATTGAGTCGCTGATGCCGTGCACGCGCTGCGCGCCCCAGTCCACCTTGCGCTGCGGCTGCAGATAGGTGTGGAACTGGCGACCGGTCAGCTGGCCATCGATCAGTTCGACGGCACCGATTTCGATGACCCGGTGCCCCAGGCGGTGGGAGATGCCGGTGGTTTCGGTATCCAGTGCGACGATGCGACTCATGAGTAGCGATGTTTCCTGTTGCGTGCCGTGATGATTTTCGCATGCCTGCAGCAGGAAGCCCCCTAAAGAGCCGAGCCCGCGCTCGGCTCACGCGCGAAGCGCGGGCCCTGAACGTTGCAGCCAGAAGCAGCCGAGCGTGGGCTCGGTTCTACAGATAAGCGGATTTCACCCCAATACCTCCACCACCCAATCGATGAACACCCGCATCCGCTGGCTCATGTGCCGGTTCGGCGGGAACATCACGTGCATCGGCATCGGCGGCAGCTGCCAGTCCTGCAACACCGGCATCAACTCGCCACGCGCCACGTGCGGATCGGCCATGTAGCTGGGCAGCGCGACCACGCCCAGCCCTGCCAATGCAGCCGCCAGATACGCATTGCCGTCGTCGAAACCGACCGTGTAGCGGCCCTGCACCTCGATGCGCTCATCGCCACGCTGGGCGTTGAACACCCGGGCGCGGCCACTGCGCGGGCTGAGGAAGCCGACCATGTGGTGATCCGGGCCTTCCAGCGCGCGCGGGTCGGTCGGCATGCCGAAGCACTGCACGTAGCCGGGGCTGGCATGAAAACCGATCGGCAGTGCAGCCAACGGCCGCGCCACCAGCGCCGGATCGGCCGGGGTGCCACCACGAATCACGCAATCGACGTTGTCGGCGATGACATCCACCTCGCGGTCACTCACGCCGATGTCCAGCTGGATCTCCGGGTAGCGTGCCTGGAAGTCCGGCAGCGCCGGCACCAGCCGCAGCCGCGCGTAGGGTCCAGGCACGTCCACGCGCAGGCGCCCACGCGGCCGCGTGGCGGCATCGCCCAGCCCGCCCTCCACCTCTTCCAGCTCGGCCAGCAGGCGAGCGATGCGCGGGTAGTAGGCCGCGCCATCGGCGGTGACGCTGACCCGGCGCGTGGTGCGGTTGAGCAGGCGCAGCCGCAGATGCGCCTCCAGCTGCTGCACCAGCTGGGTGACCGTGGTGCGGCTGACCTGCAGGGTGTGCGCGGCACGGGTGAAGCTGCCGGTTTCCACTACCCGGGCAAACGCCCGCATCGCCTCGAAACGGTCCATGGTGGGTCATGATTGTTTGGAATTGACAATCAATCTAGGCCGATCATCGCGGTTTATCCAGACAGCGCAGGCGCGGAGGATGGCATCCTCTCCCACGGGATCTTCTCCATGTCACAGCGTGATGTCGTTTTCCCCGCAGGCCGCCAGGCCCTGTACGAGCGCAACCGCTACTCGCCGGCGATCCGATCCAACGGCTTCCTGTTCGTCTCCGGCCAGGTGGGTAGCCGCGAGGACGGCTCGCCCGAGCCGGACTTCGAAGCGCAGGTGCGCCGCGCCTTCGACAACCTCAACGCGGTGTTGGCTGCCGCCGGCTGCACGTTCGATGACGTGGTCGACGTGACCGTGTTCCTGGTCGATCCGGAAACCAACTTCGAGAAGGCATGGGCGATCGTGCCCGAGTATTGGGGCGAGGCGCCGCACCCGACCCTGACCGGCATCGGCGTGACCTGGCTGTATGGGTTCCAGTTCGAGATCAAGGTGATCGCGAAGCTTCCGTGACTGTTCAATCGTTAAAGTCTCAGACTGAACGACGTTGACGAGAACCCGATCAAATCTCGTATGCTCGCTCAACCAGCAGCCGGTGGATGAGGAGCAAGGGAGCATGCCTGAGATCCAAGATTTTGCAATACGAAACTTCAAGGGTATTAAAAACGTCAAGATCGACCTGAGAGGTCGCTCAACCAGTCCAGTAATAACCCTTATAGGACTGAACGAGAGCGGAAAGACGACAATTCTCGAGGCAATATCTCACTTCGTTACCGGCAACAGATCCGTTTCAAGTTTGTTTGATGGGCCGTACTCCAAGGCATCAGGGATAAGCCTTATTCCGATTCAGCACAAGGCCGCTTTCTCCGGAGCAGTTGCCGTAAGAGCAACCATAAAGCTCACTGAGGGAGATATTGATCACCTGGTGAAAACCGCAAAAAAACATGGAATAAAACTGGACCCAGAACCATTAAAAAATCCCGTTTACGCGGAGAAGAGATTCACGTTTAAGGATAGCGTCCTTACAGAGACGATGAATTACTGGACCCTAAATCTTTTCACAAAGAAGGGAAAAGCCACAAAATTTACCGCATATCAGAAGCCTACCAAGCCCACAGGATTTGATCTCTGGACTCACACCATGAGACACATCCAACAGAACTTGGAACAAGTGTCATATTTTCCCACCTTCCTCGTTGAAATGCCGCCTCGAATCTATCTTGAAGAGCACGTCGACGAAACAGCCATTAATAGGCATTATCGTTTCGCACTTCAAGATATACTTACTAGCATCAACCCCGAACTTTCAACAGATAAACATATTGTACAGAGAATAAAGGAATTTAAAGAAAGCCAAGCATCATCATCTTGGCTATCAAGACTGTTGAGCAGCCCACGGAAGACCCCAATTGATTCGGTGTTTCAGAAAGTATCGAGCGCAATCACAAAGGAAGTCCTTGGAAGCTGGCATAGGATTTTTCAAAAATCCATTGCCATAAAGTCCATCTCGGTCGGGTGGGGTGTAGATGAAGAACGCGATGACATGCCCTACGCGACGTTCCATGTTACGGATGGGGAATCAAATTACGCAATAAATGAAAGATCCCTAGGATTCAGATGGTTCTTTTCATTTCTCCTCTTTACTGGATTTAATCGAGAAAAAGAGAAAAAGACCATATTTGTATTTGACGAGCCCGCTGCAAACCTCCACGCAAAGGCGCAAGCCGAACTTTTGACCAGCTTTGCTCGAATCGCATCCAATGGGAATTTCGTAATATACTCAACCCATAGCCACCACATGATTAATCCGAAGTGGCTCGGGTCTTCTTACATCGTAGAGAATGCAGCACTTGATTACGATGGAGAAAATGCATTTGGGCTAGATACGAAGCCAACAGAAGTCACGGCAACCACTTACAGAAATTTTGTTGCAAAGTATCCATCAAGATCAAGCTATTTCCAACCTGTAATCGAGAAACTTGAATATATAGCCCCAGACCTAATTGGTGCTGGACCGTATCTAATTGTTGAAGGAATTACCGACTTCTACGCATTAACGATCGCCAACTCTTCAAGTAAGAAGAAGAGAAAGCTTCATCTAGTACCAGGCTCAGGCTCTGGGTCATCAGGACCCCTGATAAGCCAACTCCTTGGCCAAGCCACTGATTTTTCAATACTTCTAGACGATGACAAGGAGGGCCATAAAGCTGCCGCCAAGTATCGCGAGGAATGGTATCTCGGCGAATCCCACATTATTACGCTTGGCGAAATAAACTCTGATTTCTCCGGCATGGCAATTGAGAAACTACTTGGCCAGGATACTATTGAATTGATGAAATCCAACGCTTCCACTGGGAAACAACCAACCAAAAAGCAAGTCGGATGGTATCTCGCGGAAGCCTGTGCAAACAGCAAGCCCGCACTGGAAATTATCTCGAAATCAGCAATAGAGCGGCTATCTGAAGTTCTCGACTTTTTTGAGAAGAGGTTCAATAAATAGAAATAACCCCAAACCGCAGTACGAGACAACAAAAGATGCAGCACGTGTTAGATGCACATCTATGCACAGGCGCCGGCGAGGCTGGGTGGCAGCGTCGCCGAGCCGTCCTCAACCTCTTCCAATTATGATCGTGTTTTATTCGGGCAGCGGCACCGTTGAGAGTGGTGCTTTCTCCAACCCTGCTTCCCATGGCACAGCGTGATGCCGTTTTCCCGCCGGTCTCCAAGCCCTGTACGAGCGCAACCATTATTCGTCGACGATCCGATCCAACGGTTTTCTGTTCGTCTCCGGCCAGGTCGGCAGCCGCGAGGATGGTTCGCCTGAGCCGGACTTCGAAGCGCAGGTGCCGCGCCTTCGAAAATCTCAATGCGGTGCTGGCTGCCGCCGGCTGCACCTTCGATGACGTGGTCGACGTGACCGTGTTCCTGGTCGACCCCGAGAAGAACTTCGAGAAGGCGTGGGCGATCGTGCCCGAGTACTGGGGCGAGGCGCCGCACCCGACCCTGACCGGAATCGGCGTGACCTGGCTGTATGGGTTCCAGTTCGAGATCAAGGTGATCGCGAAGCTGCCTATAGACCGGTAGTGCCGGCCGCTGGCCGCTGGCCGGCAATGTGTCGGGGGTCGAAAAGCGTGCCGACCAAGGTCGGCACCCACCAGGGCAGAAGGCCCCCGGGCTGCCCACCTGAACGGGAGGTTCCGACGAATTCCCGAGGTGGCCATTGATATTGTATCCGGCGAAAACCGCTTGCTAGCCTCCCCTCCATGCGCCGGATCACCCGCCAACTGCGTACGTACCTGATGATGCTGCTGATGGCGGCATTCGTGGTCGTGCCGGTGGCCGACGCACTGGTGTGTGCGGTGGAACCGCATGCCAGCAGCGCCCATGTCGAATCCCTCGCGGACGACGCAGGCGGTGACAGCGACAGCAAGCACACCGGTGCCTGCACGCATAACCACTGCCACCACTCCACGCTGAGCCTGCCAGCGAACGATTTCGCCGCCTTCGGTACGCCGCTGCCGGCGCGCTGGATGAATGCCGGCGACGTGGCGACCTATGCGGTCGCCCAGGATGAATTGACGCGTCCCCCCCGGGCGTGAGTTGAGCGCGTCCCGCAATCGCGGGCTCCCGTTTCACTCACAACCGGAATCCCCCTATGTCGATCCTGACACCTCGGTCGCCGCGCGCGGCCGGGCTGGTCGTCGCTGTGTTGCTGGGCCTGGCCCCGGCGGCATCGGTGATGGCGCAAGCCGCCCCTTCCTACGACACCCTGCTTGAACGCCTCGACCAGCTGCCCGGCACCCGTGTCGGCGCGGCGCTGGCCGAAGCCGCCGACGCCCGTGCCGACCAGGCCCGTGCGTTGCCCAATCCTTCCCTCTCCTACTCCGCCGAGAACGCGTGGGGCACCGGCTCCTATGGCGGCATGGGCAAGGCCGACACCGTGCTCACCCTGTCCCAGCCCCTGGAGGTATGGGGCCAGCGTGGCGCGCGCGTCCGTGCCGCCCGCGCCGAGGCACAGGCGGCCAACCTGCGTGGCGCCCAAAGCCGCAGCGATGTGGCCAGCCAGTTGGCGGTGGTCTATGCACAGGCGGAAAGTGCACTGCGCCGCTACAGCCTGGCCGAAGAAGCGCTGACGCTCACCCGCGACGACGCCAACGCGGTCAATGCGATGGTCAAGCAGGGCCGCGAACCGCAGTTGCGCGCGGTGCAGGCGCAGAGCGAAGTGGCCAACGCCAGCGCCGCGCTGGATGAGGCGCAGGCGTTCCGCGACGCCGCGCTGGCCCGCCTGGCAGGTGCCGCGCTGCTGGATGCACCGGTGCAGTCGATCAACGACAGCCTGCTCGACCGTGCTCCGCCGCTGCCGCGTGGCACCACCGATGCTGCGCTGGCGGTGCGCATCGCCGAGGCCGAAGCCGATGCAGCAGGCAAGCTTGTCGACGTTGAGCGCAAGCGCGCCCTGCCCGACCTCAGCGTCACTGCCGCACAGACACGCTTCCGCGAAGGCGGCGAGCGCGCCTACAACCTCGGCGTCAGCCTCAGCATCCCGCTGTTCGACCGCAACCGCGGTGGCATCCGCGCCGCCAATGCCGACCAGCGCGCGGCCGAAGCCCGTCTGGACCAGCAACGCCGCGACAGCGAGGCCGCGCGCCTCTCCGCCGTGGCCGGATTGAAGGCGGCCGGCAGCCGCACCCGTGCCTCCGACGAAAGCGTGGTCGCCGCCGAGGAGGCCTATCGGCTTGCCCGGGTCGGCTTCGACGCAGGACGCATCTCGCAGCTGGAACTGCGCAGCACCCGCAGCGCCCTCATCGCCGCCCGCGGCACCGCCGTAGACGCGCGCCTCTCGCGCGTCGGCGCCGAAATCGATCTTGCGCGCCTTGAAGGACGCGCCCCCTTTGTGGAGGCCCCATGACTCTCTCTCGTACTTTTCCGCTGATCGGCGGTGTCCTGCTGGCCGTGTTCCTGGCCGGCTGCGCCGGCAACGCGCAGACGCCGGAAACGGCCGATGCGACCACCGTCAAGGCCGGCACCGACGATGGCCACGGCCATGCTGCCGACAGCAAGGAAGCCAAGGCGGAAACCGCCAAGGCTCCCGCCGACGCCGATGAAGGCGTGGTGCAGCTGACCCCGGAACAGATCAAGGCGTCCGGTATCGAGGTGGTCGCCATCGGCCGTGGTGGCGGTGGCTCCACGCGCCTGTCCGGCCGCGTTGAACCGTCGGTGGGCGCACGCGCGTCGGTGGCCTCGACCGTGACCGGCCGCGTCGAACGCGTGCTGGTGGCACCGGGCACGGCGGTGAAGCAGAACCAGGCGCTGGCCATCGTGGTCAGTGGCGAGGCGGCAGTGTTCCGCGCCAATGCGCTGGCCGCATCGGCCGAAGCCGAGGCCGCACGCCTGGCCTACGGCCGCGACAAGGCGCTGGTCGACCAGGGTGTGGTTGCGCGCCAGGAGCTGGAAGCCTCACGCGCACGTTCGCTGGCGGCCCAGGCGCAGGCGGCCGCCGCGCAGGCCCAGGCCGCCGCCAACGGTGCGCCCGATGCCAGTGGCCGCGTGCGCATCACCAGCCCGGTGGCCGGCATCGTCGGCAACGTGCAGGTCACCCCGGGCGGCGTGGTCGCCGCCGGTAGTGCGGTGGCCGACGTCGCCGATCCGAGCATGAACGAACTGGTGTTCACCGCACCGCCGGCGCTGGCCGCGCAGGTCACGCCCGGCATGAAGCTGGAAGTGAGCGTGCCGGGTGGCAGCTTCACCGCCACCGTTACCGGTTCGGCCGCCGATGTCCGCCAGCAGGGCGGCGTCGCGGTGATCCGTGCCACGCCGGTGGACGCCTCCTTGCCGCCGGCCGGTTCACCGGTATCCGCCGTGGTGGTCACCGAAGGCCAGGATGGTTCGCTCAGCGTGCCGGCCGATGCGGTGCAGAACGTCGATGGCAGCAGTGCGGTGTTCATCGCCGTCGAAGGCGGCTTCAAGGCGCAGCCGGTCCTGGCCGGACGCCGTGCGGGTGACCGCATCGAGATCCTCGGTGGGCTGACCGGCAGCGAGCGCATCGTTGGCAGCAACGCCTTCCTGCTCAAGGCCGAACTGGCCAAGGGCGAAGCCGAGCACGGCCACTGAGGAGGCGACCATGTTCAAGCTGATCATTGAAACAGCGGTTCGGCACCGCTGGCTGGTGGTGTTCATGGCGGCACTGATCGCCGCGGTGGGCCTGTTCCAGCTGGGCAAGCTGCCGATCGACGCGGTGCCGGACATCACCAACCGCCAGGTGCAGATCAACACGGTGGCACCGGCGCTGACGCCGGAGCAGATCGAGCGGCAGGTGACCTACCCGCTGGAGACCGCGCTGGCCGGCATTCCCGGCCTGACCACCACCCGTTCGCTGTCGCGCAATGGCTTCTCGCAGGTCACCGCGATCTTCACCGATGCCACCGACATCTACTTCGCCCGCCAGCAGGTGGCCGAACGCATGCGCGAAGCATCGGAAGACCTGCCCGACGGTGCGTCGCCGATGCTGTCGCCGGTCACCACAGGCCTCGGCGAAGTGCTGATGTGGACCGTGGACTTCACCGCGTTCGATCCAGCCAAGCTGGCCAAGCCGGGTGAAGCCGGCTGGCAGGCCGGTGAGGTCTACCGCACGCCCGAAGGCAACCTGCTGCGCACGCCGGAAGAACGTGCGACCTACCTGCGCACCGTGCAGGACTGGATCATCGCGCCGCAGATGCGCTCCAGCCCCGGTCTGGCCGGCGTCGATACAGTCGGCGGCTACGTCAAGGAATACGGCGTACATCCGGACAGTGCAAGGCTGGCCGCGCACGGACTCGGCCTGGCCGACCTGGTCACTGCCCTGCAACGTTCCAACGTGCAGGCCGGTGCCGGTTTCGTACAGCGTGCCGGCGAAGGCCTGGTGGTACGTGCCGATGGCCTGGCGCTGACCACCGACGATCTGGCGCAGGCCCCGGTGGCCACCCGCAATGGCGTGGTGGTGCGCGTGGCCGATGTGGCCGACGTTGACCTGAGCCGCGCACCGCGCCTGGGTGCGGCCAGCCGCAACGGCCACGAAGCCGTGCTCGGCACCGCGCTGATGATCGCCGGCGGCAACAGCCGCACCGTGGCGCAGGCAGCTGCGGCGCGCCTGGAACAGGTCAACAAGTCGCTGCCGGCGGACATCGTGGCAGCACCGGTGCTGGACCGCAGCGTGCTGGTCAATTCCACCATCAAGACCGTGGCCAAGAACCTCACCGAGGGTGCGCTGCTGGTGGTGGTGGTGCTGTTCCTGCTGCTGGGCAACCTGCGTGCAGCGACGATCACCGCGCTGGTGATTCCGCTGTCGTTCCTGTTTGCAGTGATCGGCATGAACCGCTTCGGCATCAGTGGCAACCTGATGAGCCTGGGTGCGCTGGACTTCGGCATCCTGGTGGATGGTGCGGTGATCGTGATCGAATCGACGCTGCTGATGCTGGGCCAGCGCCGCGCCGAACTGGGCCGTGCATTGACCGCGATGGAACGCCTGCGCGTGGCCGCCGATTCGGCGCGCAAGATGGCACGCCCGGCGGCCTTCGGCCAGCTGATCATCCTGCTGGTGTTCGCGCCGATCCTTACCCTGGAAGGCGTGGAGGGCAAGACGTTCCACCCGATGGCGGCCACTTTCATGCTGGCCCTGATCGGTGCTTTCATCTTCTCCTTCACCTTCGTGCCGGCGATGGCCGCACTGCTGGTGCGCGAGCCGAAGGTGAAGGACGGCGATGCGCATGCCGATGATGGCGAGCACGAGACCAAGCTGATCCGCGTGCTGCGCGCGCGCATCGAACCGGTGATCCGCAAGGCCGTGGACCATCCGCGCACGGTGGTGGTAGGCGCGGTGATGATGGTGGTGGTGGGCATCGGTTCGTTCTCGCTGCTGGGCCGCGAGTTCATGCCGACGCTGGACGAAGGCAACGTGGCGATGCAGGCCCTGCGCGTGCCGTCGACGTCGCTGGAGCAGTCGCTGGCGATGCAACTGGCGCTGGAAAAGGCGATTGCCAAGCAACCGGAAGTGGAGACCGTGTTCTCGCGCACCGGTACCGCCGAGGCGGCGATCGATCCGATGCCGACCAACATCTCCGACAGCGTGATCGTGCTCAAGCCACGCAAGGACTGGCCGGATCCGAAGCTGGGCAAGGATGCACTGGTGGCACGCTTCGAAAAGCTGGCCGGGCAGCAACTGGGCAACAGCTTCGAGTTCAGCCAGCCGATCGAGCTGCGCTTCAACGAGCTGATCTCCGGCGTGCGTACCGACCTGGCGGTGATGATCTTCGGCGATGATTTCAGCCAGCTGCAGAAGGTGGCCGACCAGGTGGCGCTGAAGCTGCGTGCGGTGAACGGCGCGGCCGACGTGCGGGTGGAACAGATCTCCGGCCTGCCCACGCTCAACGTGGCCATCGACCACGTGGCGGCGGCGCAGTACGGCCTGACCGCGGCCGATGTGAGTGACGCGCTGGCCACCGGCATCGGTGGTACCGCCGCCGGCAAGATCTTCGAAGGCGATCGTCGTTTCAACGTGGTGGTGCGCCTGGACGATGCCTCGCGCAACGATCCAGACCAGCTGGCCTCGCTGCCGATCGCCACGCCCGCGGGGCTGGTGATTCCGCTGTCGTCGGTCGCGCGCATCACAGTCAGCGAAGGACCCAACCAGATCAGCCGCAACAACGGCAGCCGCCGCGTGGTGGTGCAGGCCAACGTGCGTGGGCGTGACCTCGGCGGCTTCGTCGGCGAGGCGCAGGCAGCAGTGGCCGACGTGGCGCTGCCACCGGGTGCCTACCTGACCTGGGGTGGCCAGTTCGAGAACCTGCAGCGCGCGGAGAAGCGGCTGGCAACGGTGGTGCCGGTGGTGTTCCTGCTGATCGGCAGCCTGCTGTTCATGGCCCTGCGCAGCGGCAAGGAAGCCGTGCTGGTGTTCAGCTGCGTACCGTTGGCGCTGGTCGGCGGCATTCTCGCGCTGCTGCTGCGAGGCATGCCGTTCTCGGTGTCAGCGGCGGTCGGCTTCATCGCCGTCTCCGGCGTGGCCACGTTGAACGGCCTGGTGCTGATGCAGGCGATCCGCGAGCGCCTGGATGCTGGTGACCTACCGATGATGGCGGCGATCAACGGTGCGTCCAGCCGCATCCGCGCGGTGCTGACCACCGCGCTGGTGGCGATCGTCGGCTTCATTCCGATGGCGATTGCCAGCGGTTCCGGCGCGGAGGTGCAGAAGCCGCTGGCCACGGTGGTGATCGGCGGGTTGATCACCGCCACCGTGCTGACCCTGCTGGTGCTGCCGACCTTCGCTGCGCGGGTGGCCAAGCCAAGGGCGGTGGGGTGAAACATGACGGGGTCGGATCCTGCGATCCGACCCCGTTTTCCGATCCCCGGTAGTGCCGGCCGCTGGCCGGCAATGTCGAACGATTGCAGTGCGTGCAGGTTGCCGGCCAGCGGCCGGCACTACCTTGGACCGGTCAGGCCTTCTTGCGTTCGGCGATGTAGGCCTGGATCTGCTGTTCCAGCACCGGCAGCGGCACCGAGCCCTGCTTGAGCAGGGTGTCGTGGAAGCCCTTGATGTCGAACTTGTCGCCCAGTTCCTTCTCGGCCTGCGCGCGTAGGCGCACGATGGCGATCTCACCCAGCTTGTAGCTCAGCGCCTGGCCCGGCCAGGAGATGTAGCGGTCCACTTCGGTGGTCACTTCATGCTCGCTCAGCGCGGTGTGGTCGCGCAGGTAGGCCAGCGCCTGCTCGCGGGTCCAACCCTTGCTGTGCACGCCGGTGTCGATCACCAGACGCGTGGCGCGCCACATTTCGTAGGTCAAGCGGCCGAAATCCTCGTACGGGGTTTCGTAGATACCCATCTCCACGCCCAGCTTCTCGCAGTACAGCGCCCAGCCTTCGCCGTAGGCGGAGATGTAGGCGTTGCGGCGGAACTCGGGCAGGTTCTTCTGCTCGGCGGCGATGGCACCTTGCAGCGCGTGGCCCGGATCGGATTCATGCAGGGTCAGCGCCGGCAGGTTGTACAGCGGGCGCGACGGCAGGTTGTAGGTGTTGAGCCAATAGGTGCCCATGCCACCGCGGCCGGCGGTCCAGAACGGTGCGATGTCCGGCGGCACCGGCACGATGGTGAAGCGCGCGCGCGGTAGGGTCATGTACTTGCCCAGCTGACCGTCTGCCCGCTTGGAGATCCATGCGGCGCGCGACAGCAGTTCTTCCGGCGTCTTGGCATAGAACTGCGGGTCGGTACGCAGGAAGGTCAGGAACTCGGCAAAGCTGCCCTTGAACTTCACCTGCTTGATGATGTCGTTCATTTCCTTCTGGATGCGTGCCACTTCATCCAGGCCGATGCGGTGGATCTCGTCCGGCGACAGGTCCAGCGTGGTGTATTCGTGGATCTGCTGCTTGTAGTACGCCTTGCCGTCAGGCATCGCTTCGGCGGCCAGCGTGGTGCGCGCCTGCGGCACGTACTCGTTGACGAAGAAGGTGCGCAGCTGCTGGAACGCCGGCACCACCTTGCCACTGATCGCTTCACGCGCCTGCGCCTGCAGCTTGGCCTGCTCGGTGCCCGGGATGCTGTTGGGCAGCTTCTTGAACGGCGCGTACAGCGGCGATTCGGTCGGGTCTTTCAGCTCGGCGACGGTGGCGATGGACACTTCGCGGCCATCGAGCACCGCGCGCGGCACGCTGAAGCCACGCTTCAGGCCGGCGCGCATGTTCTCGGTCTGCTGGCCGAAGTAGCGCGGCACATCATTCAGGCGGGCGATGTAGTTCTGGTAGTCCTGCACGGTCTTCATCTCGCGCCGGGCCATGAAGGACAGGTTGGACCAGAACGACGAGTCGGCGTTGAACGGCATCTCGTAGCCACGCAGACGCGTCTCTTCGGCCAGGTTGAACACCTGGTCACGGTAGATCGCGTAGTTGACCTGGTTGTCGGCCGACAGGGTCTTCGGGTCGATCTTCTTCAGCGCGGCGAGGGTCTCGTCCCACACCTTCAGGCGCGCCTGCTGCGCGGCCGGGCCGACGTCGGGCATGCGCGTGGCATTGGCCGGAGCGTCCTCGTCCTCACTGGCCTCGCCGCCGCCATCCTGGCGCCACTTCCATTCCTTCTCGTACAGCGCGCGGAAGGCGGCGTCAGCGGGCGATTCGGTGGCCACGCTGGCCGGAGCCGTAGTGGCGGGAGGTGCGGCCAAGGCCATGGCGGGGGTGGACAGGGCGATCAGCAGGGCGACAGCAAGACGGGTTTTCACGAGCACAGGTTCCCGGGAAGGCAGACCCCGATCATGGCACCGCGCATCGCCCGTGGCATGGGACGAAGGTCCTGCATTGGCCGTGCCCTGGTAGCTGCCAACCTTGGTTGGCAGGCGGGAGACCCAGCGCCGAAGGCGCGTGGTAGCGCGGGGCCATGCCCCGCGAGCGCGCAACGCGGCCGACGTTGGCCGCCATCCCACAGCCGCCGGGCATGGCCCGGCGCTACCGATGCACGGCCGCTCTGGTAGCTGCCAACCTTGGTTGGCACCCGGAGAATCCCAGCGCCAACCAAGGTTGGCATCTACCGAAGACCTAGTGGCTGGCCTTGTCCCGCTTCCAGCCGCGGTGCTTGATGTCCAGCTGCAGGCTGTACAGCGCGGTGAACGCCGGGAACAGGTTCTGCAGCACGCCCACCGAGTCCTGCTTGGCCGAGAACAGGAAGTAGCTCAGCGTCATCAGGCTGCCGACCACGCTCATGTACCAGAACAGGCGCGGGATGACCGGCTTGCCGGCGCGCTTGGAGGCCACGAACTGGACCAGCCAGCGCCCACCGAACATCAGCGCACCGGTGTAGCCGATCAGCTTCCAGCCGGTCACATGCAGGCCGGTCCAGTACAGCCAGGTCAGCGGCTGGTCGAGCCAGTGCAGGGCCAGTGCCATCATCGCTCTTCCACCGCGGTGCGCTTGCTGCGGGTGATCAGCCAGGCCACACCGCGCAGATCGCGGATGCCGACCAGCGCACGGCCCAGGTTGTTGTACTTGGACACGCCGGCGGTACGGTGGCGGTGATTGACCGGCACGCTGGTGGTCTTCCAGCCGGCGCGCTGCATCAGCGCCGGCAGGTAGCGGTGCATGTGGTCGAAGTACGGCAGGTCGAGGAATGCGCTGCGCTCGAACAGCTTGATACCACAGCCGGTGTCGGGGGTGTCATCGCGCAGCATGCGTGCGCGGATGGCGTTGGCCCACTTGCTGGCCCAGCGCTTGCTGCCGCTGTCCTGGCGGTTGACGCGCCAGCCGGCGAACAGCTTTACCTGCGCCGCTGCGGTGTCACGGGCAGCCAGCAGCTTGGGAATGTCGGCCGGATCATTCTGGCCATCGCCATCGAGGGTGGCGATCCACGGCGCACGAGCGTGCTTGACGCCTGTTCGCACAGCCGTGCTCTGCCCACTCTGGTTCACGTGGTGCAGCACCCGCAGTTCCGGGGTGGTGGCCTTCAGGCCCTGCAGCACCGCCAGGGTGTCATCGCGCGAGTGGTCATCGATGTAGACGATCTCGAACGGCAACCGGCCACGCAGGGCAGCGGTGATCTCGGCCACCAGCGGTGCGACGTTGTCGCGCTCGTTGAACACCGGGACGACGACGGAAAGCTCGGGTTGGCTCATGGGGGACTCGGCCAAGAGGGAACAAAGACCGCGCATTCTCCGAAACCAAGGTTATCCGAAGATGAATCCGGTTGTGTGAGGATCCACTCTCAGGCGCGGTCGCCAAAATACTCGCGGCACCACTGCACGACGGGCGGCAGCCCCGCTTCGATCGGGGTGACCGCATCGAAGCCGAATGCGTCATGTGCACGCCGGGTATCCGCCATCGTGCGCACCATGTCGCCCGGCTGCATCGGCTTGTAGACCTTCTGCGCAGGGCGGCCGGCAGCCTGTTCGATCACGCTGATGAAGCGCTCCAGCTCGACCGGCGTATGGTTGCCGAGGTTGAACACCCGGTGCGGCACCGGACCATCGGCCGGATGCGCGAGCGCGCCGAGGATACCGGCCACGATGTCGGAGACATGTGTGAAGTCGCGCTGCATGCGGCCTTCGTTGAACACATCGATCGGCCGCCCGGCCAGCACCGCGCGCGAGAACAGCAGCGGAGCCATGTCCGGCCGGCCCCACGGCCCGTACACGGTGAAGAAGCGCAGGCCGGTGGCATGCAGGCCGTACAGCTGCGCGTAGGTGTAAGCCATCAGCTCGTTGGCCGCCTTGGTCGCCGCGTACAGCGAGCGCGGCTGGTCCACGCGCTGGTCTTCGGAAAACGGCGGCGTGGCCGAATCACCGTAGACCGAGCTGCTCGACGCATACACCAGGTGCTGCACGCCACGGTGGCGGCACAGCTCGAGGATGTTGACGAAGCCGACCAGGTTGCTGTCGACGTAGGCCTGCGGGTTTTCCAGCGAATAGCGCACGCCCGCCTGTGCAGCCAGATGGATCACCGCCGTCGGCTTCACCTCGTCGAACAGCGCGGCCAGGCCCTGCTGGTCGGTCAGGTCGAGGGTGCGCAGGTCCAGCGTCGGGCACAGTGCGGCCACGCGGTCGCGCTTGATCTGCGGGTCGTAGTAGTCGTTGAAGTTGTCCAGGCCGACCACGGGCCGACCCGCCTCCAGCAGCGCGCGGGCGGTGTAGGCACCAATGAAGCCGGCAGCGCCGGTAAGCAGGATGGTCATGGCAGGGGCCCGGAAGCAGAAATTCAGACCCCTGATGTTACCGGTCTCAGAACAAACCGAAACGCTTCCTGGCCACGTTGACGCGCCCGGGCTCGATCACGTCCTGGATGTTCTTCGCATCGAAGCGGTCGAGCAGCGCTTCGGCGCCCTTCTTCAGCTTCAGGTCCATTTCTTCCGGATACAGCGGGATGATGGTCATGAAACTGATGACCTTGCCGTCCTCCAGCGCCAGCTCGGCGAAGTCTTCCGGGGTGGTTACCGGCGGCAGCACGATGGCGCCATCGAAACCCACGCCCGGTGCGTAGGGCTCGCTGGGATGGCCATTGGGAATGGTGTGGCCGAAACCCAGCCAGGTGTCGTACTCGTGCGGCAGCCGTGCCAGTCCCTTCAACAGGCGCACCGGCCAGTAGTTGCGCTCATCCTCGAAGGCGTCCTGCGAGATCGGCCAGTCGGCCGGCAGGGTCACCATCAGTTCCATGTAGCGCGGCACGTCCGCGTCCACCTCGTCGGGCACGGTCATCGGCAGGTCGCTCATGCCCGAGGTCACCAGCCGCAGATACGGAAACTGCTCAGTGGCCGGCACCACGTGCACGTCGATGTGCACCAGGTCGGAGATGATTTCGTGGAAGACACCGGACACCGGGCCGAGATGGCGCTCGATGTGCGCGCCGATCGCCTCGATGTGCTCTTCGCCCTGCGGCGGAGTGAAGTCCTTCTCGCGGCTGTGCACCATGATCGGGCTGCCGCCCGGGCTGACGTCGTCGAAGGCGTTGCTCATGTCCTGCTCCCTGGATGAGACCACGGGCCGGAGAGCAGTGCATCCCACGGCGCGCGCGGCGGTGCGTTCCCTGTCAATTGCAGGACGCGGCAGGAACAGGCCGCGCCCCCCCGTCGCGACGCCGGACTCAGGCCTGGCGGGCGCGCAGCTTTTCCAGCACGCCGTCCAGGGTATCCAGGTCGGTGTAATGGATGATCAGCTTGCCCTTGCCACCGCGGCCGTGGCTGATCGCCACCTTGGCACCCAGCGATTCGGACAGCTCGGTTTCCAGCGAAGCGATATCGGCCTGCTGCACCTTCGGCGTGGCCACCGGACGGTTGCTCGGCACCTTGCCGGCGGCGAAGGCCTGCGCACGGCGCTCGACCTCACGCACCGACCAGCCTTCATCGGCCGCTTCCTGCGCCAGCTTGCCGGCCAGTTCGGGGGCCAGGGTCAGCAGTGCACGGGCGTGGCCCATTTCCAGGCGGCGGGTTTCCAGCAGCAGGCGGATCGCCACCGGCAGCTCCAGCAGGCGCAGCAGGTTGGACACCGCCGCGCGCGAGCGGCCGACGGCCTCGGCGGCCTCGGCATGGGTCAGGGTGAATTCGCTGATCAGGCGCTGCAGCGCCTCGGCTTCTTCCAGCGGGTTGAGGTCTTCGCGCTGGATGTTCTCGATCAGCGCCATCGCGATGACGGTGCGGTCTTCCAGCTCGCGCACCACCACCGGCACTTCGTCCAGGCCGGCCAGCTGCGATGCACGCCAGCGGCGTTCACCGGCGACGATTTCGTAGTTGCCTGCCGGCAGCTGGCGCACCAGGATCGGCTGGATCACGCCCTGCGACTTGATCGAGTCGGCCAGCTCGGACAGCTTGCCCTCGTCCATCTCGCGGCGCGGCTGGTACTTGCCCGGCTGCAACTGGCCCACGGCCAGCTTGCGCAGCACTTCACCCGGCAACGGTTCGATCACCGCGGTGCTGGCCTGCACCTGGCTGACCGCACCCTTGGGACCCAGCAGGGCATCCAGGCCACGGCCGAGGCCTCGCTTCTTGGCTGCCGGCTTGCTGCTGGTCATCAGACGATCTCCACGGCCTTGCCGGCCTTGTTGCGTTCGTTGTTGCGGCGGATGATCTCGCCGGCCAGGCCCAGGTAGGCGACGCCACCGCGCGAGGCGCGGTCGTAGCCGACGATGCTCTGGCCATGGCTGGGCGCCTCGGCCAGGCGCACGTTGCGCGGCACGATGGTGCGGAACACGCGGTCGCCGAAGTGCTCGGTCAGCTCGGCCGAGACCGCGTTGGCCAGGTTGTTGCGCACATCGAACATGGTGCGCAGCACGCCTTCGATCTCCAGCGCCGGGTTGAGGTTGGCACGCAGCGCCTCGATGGTTTCCACCAGCGCGCTCAGGCCTTCCAGTGCGTAGTACTCGCACTGCATCGGCACGATCACCGAGTCGGCGGCGGCCAGCGCGTTGAGCGTCAGCAGCGACAGCGCCGGCGGGCAGTCGATCAGGATGTAGTCGTACTCGTCGCGGATCGGCGCCAGCGCACGCTTCAGGCGCTGCTCGCGCTCGCTCTGCGCCATCAGCTGGATCTCGGCCGCAGTCAGGTCGATGTTGCCCGGCAGCAGGTCGTAGCCTTCGGCAGTCTGCACGCGCACATCGGCGGCGCTGGACTCGCCCAGCAGCAGATCGTAGGTGGAGGAGACCAGCTCGCGCTTGTCCACGCCACTGCCCATGGTCGCGTTGCCCTGCGAATCCAGGTCGACCAAGAGCACGCGCTTGGGTGCGTTGGCCAGGGAAGCGGCCAGGTTGACGGCGGTCGTGGTCTTGCCGACGCCACCCTTCTGGTTGGCGATGGCGATGATGCGGGCCATGCGGGTGTGCCTCGTCGACGTGTGCTGGGACCGGTCATTATGCGTACAACCGGCCCCTTGCGGAAATCGTGAATCGCCAACCCGTTGTTCCACAAGGGGCTGGCGACGGGAATCAGGGACCTGTAACGGTGACCAGGTGGCGTTCGCCGGCCAGGCCGGGCACGCTCAGCGGGGTCACCTCGCGCACCTGCCAGCCAGCCGGCAGCTCCGCGATCTCTTCATGCGGGTAGACGCCCTTCATGGCCAGCAGCACGCCACCGGGGCGCAGCAGGTGGCCACCAACGCGGACGATGCCGGCCAGGGTGTCCATCGCGCGCGCGGTCAGCTGGTCGTAGTGGCCAGCTTCGTCCAGCGCCTCGGCGCGCGATTCGGCCACGCGGGCATTGCCCAGACCGAGCTGGCGCACGGCCTCGCGCATGAAGCGCGCCTTCTTGCCGTTGCTCTCCACCAGGGTGACCTGCAGGCCCGGGCAGGCGATCGCCAGCGGGATGCCGGGCAAGCCGGGACCGGTACCGAGGTCGGCCAGGCTGCCATCAGCCACGAACGGCTGCATCGCCAGCGAGTCGAGCAGGTGGCGGGTGACCATCTCCTGCGGGTCGCGGATGGCGGTGAGGTTGTAGGTGCCGTTCCAGCGGTGCAGCAGGGCCAGGTATCGCAGCAGCGGCGGCGCCAGCGCGGCGTCCAGGCCCATGCTGGCCAGGCCCTGTTCCAGCGTGGCAGCCACGCTGGCGGGAAGTGGGTGTTCGCTCATGCCGACATTATCGCCGGTTTTGCGCGCTGATTCCCCGCTTCAGTACGGATACCAGGCCAGAGCAGCGCGGAATTGCCCGGTGGCCTGCCATTCGTGCAGATGCCAGCGCGCGGCCACGCCCAGTTCCGGGTCGCACCAGCGCAGGTGCAGGGCGCCATCGGCCCCCGGGGCCAGCTGCAGGCGGTGCAGGCCGAACGAGATGCCCTGCCCGTGTGCCTTCAGCATGGCTTCCTTGGCGCACCACACGCGGAAGAACCAGTGCTCGCGCCCGGCCTCGTCCAGGCTTTCCAGCCAGGCCACTTCCTCGGGGTGGAAGAAGCGCTGCACGATCTCCATCAGGCGGGCCCGCGGCCGCAGCAGCTCCAGGTCGACGCCCAACCGCACGCCCTCGCCCAGTGCCACAAGCAGCACCTCGCCACTGTGGCTCCAGCCAGTGCCGTAGTGGGCCAGCGCGCCGCTCAGCTCCGGCCGGCCCTTGTCATCGCGAACCAGTGGCAGCGTCTCCGGGTCGGTGCCCAGCGCCTGCGCCAGCACCTGCCGCGCCTGCGGTTCGCCGCGGTGGCCCGGCACGTGCGGGCGCCGCCAGACCGTTACCGGGCCGAAGCGCCACGGGCCGTCGAGGGTGGCTGGCAGGCTCATCCGCACGCGCCCATCACGCAATTGCACGACGGGTTCACAGCCATGCGCGTCAACTGGTCACAGTTCCCCACCGGAGGTTCGATCATGGGCATCATCGTTTGGCTGATCGTCGGCGGCATCGTAGGCTGGCTGGCCAGCATCATCATGAAGCGCGATGCCCAGCAGGGCATCATCCTCAACATCGTGGTCGGCATCGTCGGCGCGCTGATTTCCGGCTGGCTGTTCGGCGGCGGCATCAACGAAGCGATCACCATCCGCACCTTCCTGTTCTCGCTGATCGGTGCGGTGATCCTGCTGGCGATCGTCAACCTGTTCACCCGCAAGAGCATACGCTGACGCGGCGGTCGTGCCGGCCGCTGGCCGGCAGACGCACCACAACGGGCCCGGCATTTGTCGGGCCCCGTTCGTTCAACCGATCTGCACCCACGCTGGCGCATGATCGCTGGGGCGTTCCCAGGTACGCGGCTCGCGGTCGATGCCCGAGGCCACCGCACTGCCCTTCAGCGCGTCGGAGACCAGGGTCAGGTCGATGCGCAGGCCCAGGTCGCGGCGGAAACCGGCGGCACGGTAATCCCACCAGCTGAACACACCGGCCTCGTCGTTGTGCAGGCGGAAGCCATCGTGCAGGCCCAGCTGCAGCAGCTTGTTCAATGCACCGCGCTCGGCGGTGGAGGTGAGGATGTGGTTTTCGTTCCACACCTCCGGGTCGTGCACATCGCGCGCATCCGGGGCGATGTTGAAGTCGCCCATCACGATCAGCTTCGGGTGCCGCTGCAGTTCTTCGGCGATCCACGCATGCACCGCTTCCAGCCAGCGCAGCTTGTAGTCGTACTTGTCGGTGCCGATGTCCTGGCCGTTGACCACGTACAGGTTGATCACCCGCAGGTCGCCGAAGGTACCGGCGATGACGCGCTTCTGCTCGTCCTCGAAGCCGGGAATGCCGATCTGCACGTCCTGCGCCGGCTCACGCGACACCAGCGCGACGCCGTTGTAGGTCTTCTGCCCGGCGAACACGCTGCGGTAGCCCGCGGCGATCAGCGCCGAATCGGGGAACTTGTGGTCCTCCAGCTTGGTTTCCTGGATACCGACGATGTCCGGGCCGAAGTCCTTGAGCCACTGCTCCAGGTGCGGCAGGCGGACGTTGAGCGAATTGACGTTCCACGAGGCGATCTTCATGCGGGCATTCTACCCGGGTGGGCTTTGGTAGAGGCCGACCTTGGTCGGCGCTTGGGGTTCACGCGTGCCAACCAAGGTTGGCACCTACCGGAACGGGCCGCGCGGGTTGGCCCCTACCGGTAGTGCCGGCCGCTGGCCGGCAACCCGATAACCCTTCCGGCAAGACCCTGCGCCTGCCGGCCAGCGGCCGGCACTACCACTGGATGCACGCCCTGCCTGGATTCATCGCAGCAGCAGTTTCAACAACCCCGCAATCTTCGAATACGGCGGCCGCAGCCGGTCACTGGCCGCCCAGCGCGACTGCCACAGCACCGGCAGCCGCTTGCTCATCGCATCGAACCCGGCCCGGCCGTGGTACGCGCCCATGCCGCTGGCCCCTACTCCGCCAAACGGCAGGCCATCGGCCGCGAAGTGCAGCAGGGTGTCATTGACCGTCACCCCGCCGGCCACCACCTGGCCGAGGATGCGCTCCACCGTCGCCCTGTCGTGGCTGAAGGGATACAGCGCCAGCGGCCGGTCGCGGGACAGCACGTCGGCCAGCGCGGCATCCAGATCCGGGTACGCCCGCACCGGGAGGATCGGCCCGAAGATCTCCTCGCGCATCAGGTCCAGGTCGTCCGGCGGGTCCAGCACCACGGTCGGCACCAGCAGGCGCTCACGATCAGCGCGCGCATCGTCCACCTGAGCCAGCGGAATCACCGGCACGCCGCGTTCTCGCGCCTGCGCCAGATAGCCCTGCAGGCGCTGGTACTGTCCTTCGTTGATGATGCGCGTGTAATCGTCGGCATCGCTGAAATCGCCGTAGCGTTCGCGCACCTGCTGCTGCAGCGTCTGCACGAACTCGCGCTGGCGCGCGGTATCGATCAGCACGTAATCCGGCGCGATGCAGGTCTGCCCGGCGTTGAACCATTTGCCGGTAGCCAGCCGTGCAGCGGCCTTGTCCAGCGGGAAATCGCGGCAGACGATGGCCGGCGACTTTCCGCCCAGTTCCAGCGTGACCGGCACCAGATGCTCGGCGGCGGCAGCCATCACTTTGCGGCCAACAGCCGTCGAGCCAGTGAACAGCAAATGGTCCAGCGGCAGCGATGACACCGTTGCGGCCACATCCGTCCCACCCTGCACCACCACCACGCGATCGGGCGGAAACACGCTGGCCAGCAGGTCGGCCAGGAACGCACTGGTGCGTGGCGTGTGTTCGGAGGGCTTGAGCAGCACGTGGTTGCCGGCGGCGATGGCGGTGGCCAGCGGTACCAGTGCCAACGTGACTGGGTAATTCCAGGGCGAGATCACCCCGACCACCCCCAGCGGCGTCGGCCGCAGCTGCGCGCGCGCCGGCCACAGCCGCCAGCCGGCGCCCACGCGCTGCGGCTTCGACCAGCGCCGGAGGTGGCGGCGCAGGTGGTCGATGGCCGACAGCACGCTCATGCCATCGGCCAGCTTTGATTCGACGTGGGCGCGGTGGCCGAAGTCCTCGGCGATGGCCTGGGCCATTTCGTCCAGGCGTGGCTTCAACGCCTCGCGCAGGCGGCGCAGGTCAGCTTCGCGCTGATCGAGCGTGGGCCGCTGCGACTGCCAGGCGCTGCGCAGGGTGTGCAGGATGGCGGGAAGGTCGGCTGGGACGGTGGTGGTCATGGGCCGACTATACGGGTGCGACACGTCTCGATGGGGTCAGATCCCTTTCGCAAGCGAAAAGGATCTGACCCCAAAAACAGGGAAACAAAAAGGCCGCGGTCTGCACCGCGGCCCCTGAAACCCGGTGGGTGCCGACCGTTGGTCGGCACACCGGTTATTTGGTGATATCCACGTCCTTGGTTTCGCGCAGGAACAGGCCGCCGATCACCACCGACATCAGCGCGATGATGATGGGGTACCACAGGCCGTAGTACAGGTTGCCGGTGCCGGCCACCAGCGCGAACGAGATCGCCGGCAGGAAGCCACCGAACCAGCCGTTGCCGATGTGGTACGGCAGCGACATCGAGGTGTAGCGGATGCGGGTCGGGAACAGTTCGACCAGGTAGGCGGCGATCGGACCGTAGACCATGGTCACGTACAGCACCAGCAGCCACAGCATGAAGATGGTGCCGGCGATGTTGATGCGTGCACCATCTGCCTTGGCCGGGTAACCAGCGGTGGTCAGGGCGGTCTTCAGCTCCGCACCGAACGCATCGGCCTTGGCCTTGCCGTCTTCCTTGGTCAGGCCGGCGGCCTCATACGAGGTGACGCTGGCGCTGCCCACGTTCACCATCGCCAGCGAGCCGGCGGCTGCGGGCTGCACGTCGTACGGCACACCGGCCTTGGTCAGCGCGGCGGTGGCCACGTCGCAGGAGCTGGTGAACTTGCGCAGGCCGACCGGATCGAACTGGAACGAACAGGTGTTCGGATCGGCAACCACCAGCGCCGGCGAATTGGTGCGGGCTTCTTCGATGGCCGGGTTGGCGAAGTGGGTCAGGCCCTTGAAGATCGGGATGTAGGTGACGGCGGCCAGCAGGCAGCCGGCGAGGATGATCTTCTTGCGGCCGATACGGTCGGACAGCCAGCCGAAGAAGATAAAGAACGGCACGCCCAGCGCCAGCGCGGCGGCGATCAGCAGGTAGGAGGTGGTGGCGTCGACCTTCAGCATGCTGCTGAGGAAGAACAGCGCGTAGAACTGACCGCCGTACCACACCACCGCTTGACCGGCCGCAGCACCCAGCAGAACCAGCAGCATCAGCTTCAGGTTGCCGCCCTTCAGGCTGTCACGGAACGGCGTCTTGGAACCCTTGCCCTCCGACTTCATCTGCTGGAACAGCGGCGACTCGCTCAGCTGCAGGCGGATCCACACCGACACGCCCAGCAGCACGATCGAGACCAGGAACGGAATGCGCCAGCCCCAGGCTTCGAACGCTTCGTTGCCGAGGAAATAGCGGCAGGCCAGGATGATCAGCAGCGACATGAACAGGCCGAGGGTGGCCGTGCACTGGATGAAGCTGGTGTACAGGCCACGCTTGTCGTCCGGCGCGTGTTCGGCCACGTAGGTCGCCGCACCACCGTACTCGCCGCCCATGGCCAGGCCCTGGGCCAGGCGCAGGATGATCAGGATCACCGGCGCGGCGAAGCCGATCGAGGCGTAGTTGGGCAGCACACCGACCAGGAAGGTCGAGATGCCCATGATCAGGATGGTGACCAGGAAGGTGTACTTGCGGCCGATGCGATCGCCGAGGCTGCCGAAGAAGGCCGCGCCGAACGGGCGCACGAAGAAGCCGGCCGCGAAGGCCAGCAGGGCAAAGATCATGCCCGTGGTTTCATTGACGCCACTGAAGAACTGCTTGGCGATGATCGCCGCAAGCGAGCCGTACAGGAAGAAGTCATACCACTCGAACACCGTGCCGAGGCTCGACGCGAAAATGACCTTCTTGTGGCCCTGGGTCAGGGTGCCCGCTTTGTGTGCGGTGCTGGGTGTGCTGGACATGGGACGCTTTCCCTCTGTAGATGCCGACCGTTGGTCGACACGCAATTCGGTAGGTGCCGGCCGTTGGCCGGCACGCTCTTAGAAGCTGTACTTCGTGGTGAACTGCAACCGGGTGATGTCACCCTTGTTGCCGTTCTCCACTTCGCGACGGCCATACATCAGCTCTGCACCGATATCGACCTTGGGCAGCGGCGAGTAGAAGATGTTGCCGCGGATGCTCTGCACGCTCTTGGTCACCAGCGGGCCGAGGATGCTGTCGTTGTCGTAGTCGCTGCGCGCGTAGATCAGGTTGGTGCGCAGCTTCGGCGAGAACGCGTGCCGCCAGCCCACGTAGCCGGCAAGCACGCCGGTCGGGTTGAGCTCGTCGCGGGCCACGTCGTAGGCACTATCGGCGGTGATGCCCAGGCCGATGTAGCGGGCGATGCCTTCGCCGCCGGTCAGCTGGTAGTGCAGCGAATCGCTGTCACCCATCACCCACTTGCCGCCCAGGGTCAGGCCGCCGGCCACCTTGTCGGCCTTGGCGCCGGTGGCCTGGTTGTCGACCTTCAGCTGACGGACGATGCCGCCGACGCCGAACGTGCCCCAGTTGCCCTTCCAGCCATAGCGCAGGGTCAGATCAGGCAGGCTGCCACGATCGGAGTTGGCGCTGGCATTGGTCCACGCACCGGTAACCGGGTTGCGGGTACCGGTGAGGGTGGTGGTTTCCGGGTTTTCCAGCGCGACGCTGAAGCCGCCCTGGGTGTAGCGCACCTGCGCCTGACGCACGAAGATCACGCCGTCGGTGGGACCGACGAAGTCGACCGCTTCCGGCAGTGCGGCCGCGTCCATGAAGTTGGACCAGGTCTGGCCCGCCATCCAGTTGTTCCAGTACATGTAGGCGTGGCGCAGGGTCACACCGTAGGTATTGGTCGCGGTCTGGTTGCCCAGCGAATTGCCGAAGAAGTCCATCTCGAAGAACGCACCGGCCTTGTTGCCCGATTCGCTCACGTTGTCGATGCCCAGGTTGAAGCGCGAGAACTTGGCATGGGCGTTGAAGTCAGTGCCCGAACGCTTGCCGCTGCCGCCGGCGCCTTCCACCGGCGTCTGGCCCGGCAGGTACAGCGAGCGGCCGGTGGCGTCGTCGGCCAGCTGGCCATCGCTGGTCTGGGTGGCGAGGAAGTCGGCCTTGATGAAGCCGCCGATCTTGACCGTGGTGCCCGGCGCGGCGCCCGGGGTGATGGTGGTGACCTGGATCGGCTGCTTGCCGGTCGGCACCGAGGCGACCGGCTTCTGCTCGGCCTGCACGGTGCGGACTTCGGTTACGGCCTGCTGGGTCTGGCTGATCTGGGTCTGCTGTTGCTGCTGCGAAGACAGCAGCGCCTGGACCTGGCGTTCCAGTTCGGCAACGCGTGCTTCCAGCGCTTTCTCTTTGGCGGTCTCTGCGAACGCCATGCCCGGTGCGACCAGGGCGACCAACAGGCAGGCCGCCAAAGGTTTGCGCACGGCTTTCAACGTACGGTGGCTCATGTTGCCCTCTCTCCCAAGTGGCAAGGTGATGCCGCGCGTGGGGCACGGTCGAGCCGAGACTGCGGGGCGTTCACGCACACCGGCTATTCGCCATTGGTCGAACCCGGCCCTGCAGGACGCTCACTTTCGACCATGGTCTAAGCAAGGTGGTGACGCGGGCGGGGGTGGATGGGGCAAACTGAGGGGGATCGGTCGCTGCGATGCTGCGACCGCACATACAAAGTCAACGTGCAAGTGAGGGTGCCATGGCTGATATCTACCCCGTCGATCCGCAGTTCGCCGCCAAGGCACGCATCGACAAGACGTCCTATGAACAGCAGTACCAGGCTTCGGTGACCGACCCCGATGGTTTCTGGGGCAAGGCCGCCGAGCGCCTGGAGTGGATGCGCAAGCCGACGAAGATCAAGAACGTCAACTACGACCTGTCCGACTTCCACATCAAGTGGTTCGAGGATGGCGAGCTCAATGCCAGCGTGAACTGCCTGGACCGCCAGCTGGAGAAGCGTGGCGACAAGACCGCCCTGCTGTTCGAGCCGGACGGTCCGGACGCACCGGCACAGCACGTGACCTATCGCGAGCTGTACGAGCGCACCTGCCGCCTCGGCAACGCGCTGCGCAACCTCGGCGTCAAGAAGGGCGACAGGGTCACCATCTACCTGCCGATGATCGTCGACGCCGCCGTGGCCATGCTGGCCTGCGCGCGCATCGGTGCAATCCACTCAGTGGTGTTCGGTGGCTTCGCACCGAACTCGATCGCCGACCGCGTCAGCGACTGCCAGAGCAAGCTGATCATCACCGCCGACGAGGGCCTGCGCGGTGGTCGCAGGATTCCGCTGAAGGCCAATGTTGATGCCGCGCTGAAGCTGCCCGGCACCAATACCGTCGAAACCGTGCTGGTGGTGCGTCACACCGGCGGCGCGGTGGACATGCAGGCACCGCGCGACCGCTGGTTCCACGACGTGGTGGACAGCCAGCCGGCCAGCTGCGAGCCGGAACGCATGAACGCGGAAGACCCGCTGTTCATCCTCTACACCTCCGGTTCCACCGGCAAGCCGAAAGGCGTTCTGCACACCACCGGTGGCTACCTGCTGTATGCGGCCTACACCCATGAAGCGGTGTTCGACCTGCGCGAGGACGACATCTACTGGTGCACCGCCGACGTCGGCTGGGTCACCGGCCACAGCTACATCGTGTACGGCCCGCTGGCCAACGGCGCGACCTCGCTGATGTTCGAAGGCGTGCCGAACTATCCGGATACCTCGCGCTTCTGGAACGTGATCGACAAGCACAAGGTGTCGATCTTCTACACCGCGCCGACCGCCATCCGTGCACTGATGCGCGAAGGCGAGGAGCCGGTGAAGAAGACTTCGCGTGCCTCGCTGCGCCTGCTGGGCAGCGTCGGCGAGCCGATCAACCCGGAAGCCTGGCGCTGGTACTACGAAGTGGTCGGCGACAGCCGCTGCCCGATCGTCGATACCTGGTGGCAGACCGAGACCGGCGGCATCCTGATTTCGCCGCTGGCCGGCGCGATGGACCTCAAGCCGGGTTCGGCCACCCTGCCCTTCTTCGGCGTGCAGCCGGCGCTGGTCAATGCCGATGGCGAGATCAAGGACGGCCCGACCGAGGGCAACCTGATCATCCGTGATTCCTGGCCGGGCCAGATGCGCACGGTGTACGGCGACCACCAGCGTTTCATCGATACGTATTTCCGCACCTACCCGGGCAGCTACTTCACCGGTGACGGTTGCCGCCGCGATGAAGACGGCTACTACTGGATCACTGGCCGCGTGGACGATGTGATCAACGTCTCCGGCCACCGCATCGGTACTGCCGAAGTGGAAAGCGCGCTGGTCTCGCACCCGAAGGTGGCCGAAGCCGCCGTGGTCGGGTTCCCCCACGACGTGAAGGGCCAGGGCATCTATGCGTACGTGACGCTGGTGGCCGAAGAGGCGCCAACCGATGAGCTGCACAAGGAGCTGATTGCGTGGGTGCGCAAGGAAATCGGCCCGATCGCCACGCCGGACCACCTGCAGTGGGCGCCGGGCCTGCCCAAGACCCGCTCGGGCAAGATCATGCGCCGCATCCTGCGCAAGATCGCCGAGAACGCACCGGACCAGCTCGGCGACACCTCGACCCTGGCCGATCCGTCGGTGGTGGCGTCGCTGGTGGACGAGCGCAAGGTGCGATGATGTACGACCCGGGGTCGGATCCCTTTCCGCAGGGAAAGGGCTCCGACCCCATCTGCTTTCCCCCACGGTTCCCCCCGACCATGACCACCCTCCTGATTGCCGATGACCACCCGCTGTTCCGCGAAGCCCTGCGCGGCGCCGTGCAGCGGGTCATCCCCGGCGTGCAGCTGTTCGAAGCCGACAGCGTGGAAGCGCTGTACGCGCTGGCCGACCAGCACAACGATGCCGACCTGGTCCTGATGGACCTCAACATGCCCGGTGCACAGGGTTTCAACGCACTGGTGCACATGCGCTCGTTGCATCCCCACCTGCCGGTGGTGGTGGTGTCCGCGCGCGAAGAAGCGACGGTGATGCGCCGGGCGCTTGACCATGGTGCGCTGGGCTTCATTCCCAAATCGGCCGACTCGGACACCATCGGCCACGCGCTCGGCACCATCCTCGATGGTGAGACCTGGGCACCGCCGGAAGCGCACAACGTGCCGCCCACCGGCAGCGAGGAACGCGAAGTCGGCCACCGCCTGCGCGAACTGACCCCTCAGCAGTTCCGCGTGCTGCAGATGCTCGGCGCCGGTCGCTTGAACAAACAGATTGCCTACGACCTCAACGTCTCCGAGGCGACGATCAAGGCACATGTCACCGCGATCCTGCGCAAACTGGGCGTGACCAACCGCACCCAGGCCGTGCTGATGGCCGGCAAGCTGGCCATCGACGACGACGCTATCGTGCTGCCGCCGGAAGAAGACTGAAGGTAGTGCCGGCCGCTGGCCGGCAATCGCCTGAAACGCGTGAAATCGCTCGGGTAGGTGCCAAGCTTGCTTGGCGCGCTCTCGGCGTTGCGCATGCCGGACAGCGGCCGGCACTACCAGGCACCGCTGCGCTCTCGATATAGCCATCGCTATACAAGCCAGCCCTGCCTGCGCGTTTCGCTGGAAATGTGCCACGCGCGAATCGCGATGCTAAGCTTCGCGTCCCCTTGGGGAGTAGCCGGATTCCTTCGCAGGAATCGTCCACGTCAACATACTCGGCCAGTGCGCCGTGGCGTGGACAACCATGATGGTTGGCGAGACCAGCGGCCCGCGCGCGCAACGTCAGGTTGGGCGCGAGCGCAGGCCGTGCGTCCGCCCTAACCCGACCTCAGCCGCCGCCCATGTCCCCCATTTCGATCCTCCTGATCGGCTTTGCCATGTCCACCGATGCCTTCGCCGCGGCGATCGGCAAGGGTGCGGCCATGCGCAAGCCGGTGTTCCGCGACGCACTGCGTGCCGGCATCATCTTCGGCGTCATCGAGGCGATCACGCCCATCATCGGCTGGCTGCTCGGCCGCGCCGCGCTGCAGTACGTCGAAGCCTTCGACCACTGGATCGCCTTCGGCCTGCTCGGCGCGCTGGGCATCCACATGATCTACAACGGCCTTCGCCCGGACAATGCCGAGGATGACGAAGACCCCTCGCAGCACCACGGCTTCTGGAAACTGGCACTGACCGGTTTCGCCACCAGCATCGACGCAATGGCGGTGGGTATCGGCCTGGCCTTCATGGATGTGCATATCGGCGTGATGGCTGCGGTCATCGGCCTGTGCACGCTGACCATGGTCACCGTCGGCATCATGCTCGGTCGCGTGCTGGGCAGCATGGTCGGCAAGCGCGCCGAGATCATCGGCGGCGTGATCCTGGTGATCATCGGCGCAACGATCCTGTACGAACACCTGCACGGCGTGGGGTAACGCACCCGCGATTACGTGGTTGCCGGCCAGCGGCCGGCACTACCAGGCATCACATCCACGCATGGCGTGGATCTACTGCCAGGCCGATGAAGCTCTGGTAGATGCCAGGCTTGCCTGGCACGGTTTCACGTTACGATTGCCGGCCAGCGGCCGGCATTACTGCGCATCACGCAGCGCGCCCAGGAAGGCCCGGAGCGAGGCCGGCTTGATCGGCTTGGTCAGCACGCGGTATCCCCGTTCGCGTGCCATCCGCTTCAGCTCGTCGCGACCATCGGCAGTCAGCAGCGCGCCGGGCAGCGGGTAGCCGGCCGCCTCGCGCAGCGCCACCAGCGCATCCAAGCCATCCATGCGGTCGTGCAGGTGGTAATCCACCAGCATCACCTGCGGGCGCTCGGCGATCTTCTCCAGTGCCTGGTCGACGGTGGCGGCGGTGATCACCTGCACCTGCCAACGGCCCAGCAACGCGCGCATGCCGTCGAGGATCTCTTCGTCGTTGTCCACGCACAGCACGCGCAGGCCCGCCAGCGAATCGCTGCGCACTGGCGCGGCTACGGTCTGTGCAGGTGTGGCCAGCTCGGTATAGCCCGGCAGCGGTGCCACCCGCGGCAGGATGATCGAGAACATCGAACCACTACCCACGCGGCTGCGTGCGTTCAACCGATGATCAAGCAGGCGCGAGATGCGCTGGCAGATCGACAGGCCCAACCCCAGCCCCTGCTCACCCCAGTCGAACGGTTGCTGGTAGCGATGGAACTCGTCGAAGATCTGCCGCATGTGGTGCTCGGGAATACCCGGGCCGGTGTCCCACACCTGCAGTTCCACCTCGTCGCCGCGGTGACGCACCGCCAGCACGATGCGTCCCTGGCGCGTGTAGCGCAGCGCATTGGCGAGGAAGTTCTGCAGCACGCGGCGCAGCAGGCGCCGGTCACTACGAACCCACGCCGGGCGTGCGAACAGGTCCAGGCGCAGGCCACGGCCAGCGGCGACCGGGGTGTACTGCGCGGCCAGCTCGCGCATCAGCGCGCTCACATCGAACTCGCCGATCACCGGGTGCAGGCCACCGGCATCCAGACGTGACACGTCCAGCAGGCCATCAAGCAGTTCCTCGGCCGCACGCAGCGAAGCATCCACGCGCTCGGCCAGATGCTTCTGCTCGTCACTCACATGGTCGCTGTCGCGTAGCGCCGAGGCAAACAGCCGCGCGGCATTCAGCGGCTGCAGCACGTCATGGCTGATCGCGGCCAGGAAACGGGTCTTCGACTGCTGCGCGACCTCGGCTTCATGCGAACGCTCGGCCACGCGCTGTTCCAGCGTTTCATTGGCTTCCAGCAGCGCGCGCTCGGCGTGCTTGTAGTCGGTGATGTCGTTGTAGCTGGTCACGTAGCCACCACCGGGCAGTGCCTGGCCACGCATCTCGATCACTTTGCCGTCGCTGCGGGTGCGTTCGAACACGTGCGGTGAACCGGCCCGCATGTAGCCGATGCGGCGGTTGATCTGGATTTCGATATCGCCCTCGCCCAGCTCACCACGTTCGGCGTTGTAGCGGATCAGGTCAGCCACCGGCCGGCCGACGTAGAGCATGCCGTCGGGGTAGCCGAACATGTCCTGGTAACGGCGGTTCCATGCAGTCAGGCGCATGTCCGGGTCGACCACGCTGACCCCGGCGCTGATGTTCTCCAGTGTGGTCGAGAGGATCTCGCGGTTGAAGCGCAGCTCCTGCCCGGCTTCATCCAGCACCGCCACCACTTCGCCCAGGTCCATGCCCGAACCACGCAGCAGGCTGGTCAGCAACAGGCGTGCCGATGCCGCGCCGATCGAGGCAGCCAGCAGGCGCTCGGTGAACTGCACCCACGGCCGGTCGGCCGGTGCCGAGGATTGCAGCTCACGGCCCAGCGACTGCGCCTGTTCGAAGAACGAGCGCCGTGCATGGCGTTCACCCACGACGCGCGAGGCCAGCGCCAGCAGGTCGCCCACATGCACGTGACCGGGCCAGCCACCGGCCACCGACGGGCGTTCGGCATACGGGTCGAGGAACGGTGCAGCGCGCAGGCGCTCGTCCACGCCGGGACGCCAGCGCGCGGACACCAGCATCATCGTCGCCGCGTTGACCAGCAGCGACCAGAACGTGCCGTGGGTCAGCGGATCCCAGCCGGTCATGCCGAACAACTGCTGCGGGCGCAGCCAGGCAATACCGAACGGGCCGTTCTGCACCCAGCCGTCGTCCATCCAGCCGGCGATGGTCATCGCCGGCAGCAGCAGTGTGTAGAGCCAGGTAGCGAAGCCCAGCAGCATGCCGGTCTCGACACCGCGGCGGCTGGCACCGCGCCAGTACAGGCCACCGATCAGGCCCGGCGCGAACTGGGCCACCGCGGCGAAGGCCATCAGGCCGTACGAGGCCAGCGTGCTGTCGTTGCTGCTGCTGCGGTAGTAGCTGTAGGCCATCAACGCCAGCAGCAGGATCGCCAGGCGGCGGATCCACAACACCCGTGAAGCGACGTCGGCCGCTTCCTGGTGATCACCACTGCGGCGCAGCAGCACCGGCATCACCAGGTCGTTGCTGACCATGGTAGCCAGCGCGATCGAAGACACGATGACCATGCCGGTAGCGGCGGAGAATCCGCCTACGTAGGCGATCAGCGCCAGGGCGTTGCGCCCCTCGGCCAGCGGCAACGCCAGCACCATCGAATCATCTGCGACGCTGCTGCCGGTGCCGAACAGGCTGACACCCGCGGTAGCGATCGGCAGCACCATCGCCGAAATCAGTACCAGGTAACCACCAAACATCCAGCGCGCGCGGCGCACATCGCGCACGTCACCGCATTCAACCACGGCCACGTGGAACTGGCGCGGCAGGCAGATGATGGCGAGGAAACTGAGCAGGGTCTGCGAGATGAAGCCTACCGGCGGCAGCCCGGTGAACAGCGTATGCACCGATTCCACCACCGCCTCGTTGCGGTCGCTGAGCCACACATAGGCGAACACGCCCACCGCCACCATCGCCACCAGCTTGATCACCGATTCCAGCGCGATGGCCAGCATCATGCCGTGGTGGTGCTCGGTGGCATCGACCTGGCGGGTGCCGAACAGGGTGGCGAACAGCGCCATCAACAGCGCCACGTACAGCGCCGGATCGCTGAAGAACCCGGTCGGGCCTGTGTTGCCGGTCAGCACCTGCAGGCTCATTGCCACCGCTTTGTACTGCAGGGCCAGGTACGGAATGATGCCGATCAGCGCAATGATCGCCACCAGCGCCGCCAGCCGCCGTGAGCGGCCGAAACGCGAGGAGATGAAGTCGGCGATCGAGACCACGTTCTGGCTGCGCGCGATCAGCGCCAGGCGTTCAATGATGCGCCAGCCGAACAACAACAACAGCAACGGGCCGATATAGATCGGCAGATAACCCACGCCGTTGCGCACGGCGGTGCCGACTGCGCCGTAGAAGGTCCACGACGAGCAGTACACGGCCAGCGCAAGGCTGTAGACCACTGGCCGCAGCCAGGGTCTATCCGGATACATCGGCCGACGGTCGCCCCACCACGCCACGCCGAACAGCAGCGCAGCATAGGCAACCGAGACCAGCAGCAGGATCCAGCTGGAGACCACGCGCGCGTTTCCGTCGGAAGAACCCGCAGTGTAGGCCAGGCGTGGCCGGGTGTACGGGCTCGTTGGGGGCAACCACCCCCACCAAGGTGGGGGCTTACGCGGTGCGGGCCACAACCGTTGGTCGTGGCCGGCTTCTTATTGGGCCGGAACGCCCATTTCCTTCAGCAGTTCCGGCGCCGGGTAGACCTTGGCCAGCAGCCAGCGCAGGTAGCGCATGTCCACGTGCACGGCGCGCTTGTAGCGCGGGTCGAACCACCAGCTGGCGCTGACCGACTCCCAGTTGCTGTCGAAGTTCAGGCCGATCAGTTCGCCCTTGGCGTTGAGCACCGGCGAGCCGGAGTTGCCACCGGTGGTATCCAGGTTGGTCAGGAAATTGACGGTCTGGGTCTTCAGTGCCGGATCGGCGGTGCTGCCAAAGTCGCCCTTGGCGATGGCCGCCAGCAGCGGCTTGGGTGCGTCGAACGGATAGGCGTTGGTGTTCTTCTCGACGATGCCGGCCACGGTGGTCACCGGCGAGTAGGTCACGCCATCGCGCGGGTGCAGCGCCTCGACCTTGCCGTAGCTGATGCGCAGGGTGCGGTTTGCATCCGGGTACACCGCGCGGCCCTGCTTGGCACGCCAGGCGAACAGCGCCTGCATGTAGGCCGGGCGCAGGCGCAGCTGCTCGCCTTCGCGGGTCTTGCTCTCGTTCTCGATGCGCAGCTGCGCGGCCACCAACGGGCCGGCCACGGCGATCAGCGGATCGGCGGCCAATGCCTTGCCTTCGCGCGCAGCAGCGAAGCGCGACAGGCGCTGCGCCTCGTCACCCAGCTGGGTGCCGGCGTACAGGGTGTCCAGTGCCTTGGCCAGCTGCTCCGGGGTACGGCCGAAAGCGGTGTCGAACTCTGCCACGCGCTGCGCGTCCGGCAGCTGCTGGTAGCGGCTCAGCAGGGTGGTCAGCAGCGCCTTCTCGACCTCGGGCGCGTAACGTCGCTGGACCTGCTTGAGCACGCCTTCGATCATCGCCTGGTCGCGCTGCTGGAAACCGCTCTCGCGCTGCGCGTCCGGCTTGGCCGATTCGATGCGCAGGCGTTCCAGCAGCAGCGCCGAGCGCAGCAGCTGGCTCTGTGCGGCCATCTGGTCCAGCAGCAGGTCACGCTCGCCCACCGCCGCGCCCTGCGACAGGTTGGTCAGCAGCGCCTTGATGTCGCCCTGGTACTTGCGGTCGGTGGCCGCCAGCATCGCCGTCTCGTCGGCGGCACGCTGGGCCTTGGCGTCGCTGCGCAGCAGGCCTTCCAGCTCACCCGCGGCGCGCTTGCGGTTGTTCTTCAGCGACTGCAGCTGCGAGGCGTAGCGGGTGCGCGCCTGCGCGTCCTTGGCGCTGGCGGCCTCGATGGTGTCGATCATCTGCTGGAACACCGACACGCGGCGCGGCAGCACGGTATCGATCTGGCCGGCGAATTCGGCGGCGGTGCGATGGCGATAGGTGATGCCCGGGTAACCGGCCAGCATCGCGTAGTCGCCCTCCTTCGGGCCTTCCACCGACATCTGCAGGTGCGCCGGGGCCTGGTAGGGCACGTTGTCCTTGCTATAGGCGGCCGGCTTGCCGTCCTTGCCCACGTAGGCACGCAACAGGGTGAAGTCGCCGGTGTGGCGCGGCCACATGAAGTTGTCGATCTCATCGCCGTAGTTGCCGATCGCACGCGGTGGCGCATAGACCAGGCGCACGTCGCTCAGCTCAAGCTGGGCGATGCGGTAGAAGTCGGTGCCGTAGTACATGTTGGCCACCGAGCAGCGCACGCTGCCGTCCTTCTCGCACTCGGCCACGATCTGCTTGCTGGCCGCATCCACGGCATCGAAGTAGGCACGACCGGTCTTGCCCTTGGCCTGTGCCAGCACCTGGTCGGTCACCTTGTCGAAGCCGACGGTGACCAGTACGCGGAAGTCCGGGTTGGCCGGGCGCTCGTCGGCGCGGCCCTTGGCGATGAAGCCGCCGTTGATCAGGTCGTGCTCGGGCGAGCTGTTGTACTGGATCACGCCCATCGCCACGTGGTGGTTGGTCAGCAGCAGGCCGTCAGCAGACACGAACGAACCGGTGCCGCCACCGGCACGCACCACGGCGCTCAGCGGCGGCGCGGTGACGTTGGCCAGATCGGCCGGATTGCCCTTGAAACCTGCTGCCTGCAGCGGCTTGGCCAGTTCCGGCAGCTGCGTCGGCATCCACATGCCTTCATCGGCGTGGGCGCCGGCGGCGAGGGTCAGGCCCAGGGCCAGGGCGGTGGGAAAGGCTTTGCGTGGTGACATGAGGCGATCCGGTACGACAGAACAGCCCGGGACCATAGCCGCTGGGGGCGGATGGGGCAACGGCCGATGGTTGGGTCGACGTGCACGGTAGTGCCGGCCGCTGGCCGGCAACCCACGCAACTCCGGAGATACGGTGCAGTTGCCGGCCAGCGACCGGCACTACCGCATCGTTACTTCTCCCGCCGCCAGTTGATCGATCCACGGTTTTCCACCGTGCTCGATTCCACTTCCACGTCGAAGCCACGACGCAGCAGGTACTTCAGCGTGATCACCGAGCCGGCACCCACCAGCGACACGCCGTAGCCGACATACAGCTTGGGCGAGATGTACTTGCCGACGCCGATCACCGAGCCACCCAGCGCGCGCGACTGGCTCACGCCGGCATCGTCCAGGCCCAGTTTGGCACCGAGCTGCGACGCCAACAGGCCACTGCCTGCCGACAGCGCCGCCGAGGCGGCGTTGACCTGCTGGGTCTGGTCACTGCTGGCGCCGGTCAGGCTGCGCCCCAGCACCAGGTAACCCAGTGCCTCGGACTGCGACATCGCCGGCTCGGACCACACATCCGCACGCGGCTGCTGCGCCCGCCCGGTCACGTCGATGCCCGCGGTGACATCACCGATCCGGCGCTCGGCGCGGATGTTGATGCGCGGGTCGGACACCGCGTTGTAGTTCCAGGTGAGGTTGCCGCGGGTGATGGTCAGATCCTGGCCATAGGCCTTGTAGCGACCGCTCACTTCCAGCCCGCCATTGGCGGTCATCTCGCGGCCGGGCTTGGCCCAGACCTGCATCTTGCCAGTCAGCGCGCCCTTCAGGCCGAAGCCCGTCATCTTCACCTTGTCGCCGAGGCTGACGGTCAGGTCCATGTCCAGCGGCGAGGTGCGCGACTCTTCCGGATCGGCCGGATCCAGCACCACCACGTCTTCAGACACCGAGGTGCCGCGGTCCAGGCGCTCCAGATCGATGTCGGCCTCGGGTACATGCACCGTTCCGCGCAGTTCCATCGCGGCCTTGGCCAGGGTGAAGTCGAGATTGGGATTGGCGACGATGCGCAGCTCGCTGGTGTTGGACAGCAGCACGTTGTCGCCGTGGATCTTCAGCTGCAGCGGCTGCGCATCGCCGAACCAGGACAGGCCGCCGTCGACATACAGCGTGCCCTTGCCCGAATTAGCCTGTGCGGTGATCTTGGCCGACCCATCGGGCTGGGCGACGAAGCTGCCCTTGCCCTGGTCGAAGGTCAGGCCCAGCGCCGGGAACTCGCCCTTGAAGTTGCTCAGCTGCGCATCACCGCCCAGCGACGGCTGGCCGCGCGTGCCACGCAGGCTCACGTGGCCTTCGATCAGGCCGGTCGGGCGCACGATGTCCGGCGAGAACAGCTCCAGCCAGTACAGCCGCGACATGTTGAGGTAGAGCTCGCCATTCAATGGCGCGCTGGCTTCCCAGCCGGTCTGCATCTTCGCATCGACGAAGCCGTTGCCCTGGAAGCCCATGCCCAGGTAGCCCTTGATGCTGGCCGGGGTCATGTCCAGCTTGAGCGAGAACTGGTCGTAGCGCACCAGTTCGCCACGCGTGGTGTCCCCCACCGTGTTGCGGTTCTCGCCCAGGCGCACGCCGCCTTCCTTCGAGCGCACTTCCACATGGCCTTCCCAGGCGTTGCCGCGCGGTCGGATCTGCGCGTCCAGGCTGACATCGCCGCGCAGGTAGATGCGACGGCCGGACTGCGGCGGCAGCCACGGCTGCACCAGCGCCAGCGGCAGCGCATCACTGCGCACCACCAGGCCCTCGCGCGGCCAGTTGGCCTGTGCGCACAGTGCGCCGCTGCTGGCAGCAGCCAGGCAGGCTTCGCCCAGCGTGTAGGTGCTGCCGTTGATCGCAAACGCCGCCGGTGCACGCAACGACCAGGCATCGCCCTTCACCGGTGCGATGCGCAGCGATGCCAGCTCGCCACGCCACTGCGCGCCCTGCTGGCGGACGCTGCCCTGCAGTTCGACCGCGCCCAGCTCGTTGCGGGTCTGCGCGGCCAGGCGCAGGTTGGAGACACTGCCCTGCGCGTCGATGTACAGCCGCTCCAGCAGCATGCCGGCATTGACCTGCTGGCCCTGGATCGCCAGCGTGCCGCTGTCGCCGCGCCACGGCAGGCGGCCCTTGATGCTCACGCTCTCGGCGCCGTAGCCATCCCAGTTGAGGTTGTTGCCGACCAGGTCGGCGGTGATGTCCGGCGCATCGCGCGGGCCCTTCACCTGTACCTGGCCACGCAGGCCACCATCGGCGCCCGGCAGCAGGTCACTCAGCTGCAGCGGTTCGAAGCGCGCGTCGATGTCGAGGCGATCGCCAACCTTGCCCGAAGCGGTCACCCGGCTGCTGCCCAGCGACAGTTTCAGGTCGCCCTGGCCCTGCTCACCCTGCAGCGCGAACTTGCCCTGCGCATCGAGATTGCGCTGGCGCAGGATGCCCTTCAGCGACGGCAGATCCACCGTGGCTTCCAGCGTGCCGGCGGTGCCCGGCGGCGCATTGGCCGGCGCCGGCAGCTGGCGGCCCTTGGAAGCCAGATTGCCCGACAGGCGCCCGTCCCAGCCTGGCGCGAAGTAGCCGGGATCGAAATCCTTCAGCGTGGCCTTCGCGTCCCAGTCCAGCTGCGGTGCCCAGGCCACCTTGCCTTCCACCTGCAGCTGCCCGCCCGGGGTCTGCGCCTGCAGTTCGCGGATCTCAGCGGCCTGGTCATTGCCACGCACGTCGAAGCGCAGCTGTGCTTTCTGCTTTTCGCGCTCGACATCGGCACGACCGATCGCCGCCCAGGCCTTCAGGGTACCGGCCAGGCCGAAGCGTGCTTCCTTCAGGGTCACCGGTACCGGCGCACTGCCGGCCGTGTTCGGATCCGCTGCCGGCACGTAGGTCAGGTCATGCGCGACCACCGAGAAGTTGAGCTTCTGCTGGTCTTCCTGGCTGAAATCGGCGGTGCCTTCCAGGCGCGCTTCGCCGCCAAAGCCCTTCACCAGCAGCGGCGAGACCTTCAGCACCTGGTCCTGCAGCGATACCACCGACGGCGCCAGCTCCAGTTCCTGGTCGCCCTGCTTCACCTTGCCGCGCAGGTTGGCATTGCCACCCTTGCCGGCGGCGGTGAAATCCAGCGCCAGCGGGGCGATTGCCGAGCTCGCCAGTGCCGGTGACAACAGCGCCAGATCCAGCTCGTCGCTGCGCACGCTGGCGCTCCAGCTCGGATCGGTGCGGCCATCGAACACCAGCATCGCGTGCAGCGGCTTCGGCGCACGCCCGGCCACCGCCACCTCCATGTGCGACAGGTCACCGCGCGCGACCAGGCCCAGGGTAGCGGCGGTGCGGCCACGTGGCGCCGGCAGCACCGCAGTGACGGTCACATCGGTGTCGTAGTCCTTGGCCGGGATGTAGCGGCCCTGGGCAGTGAAATTGCCCATGTCGCTGTCCACTACCAGCTTGCGCGCCTGGAACTCGCCATTGGCGATCTCGATGCCGCCGCGCACGCGGCTGATGTCGATCACCGGCTCGTTGGCCTGGCTGATGCGGAAACCGTCGATGGCGATGGCATCGGCCTGGATCGCCAGCGGCATTTCGATCTGCGGCAGCGAATCGGGCCACGACGGCAGCTTGAACGGCTCGTCGCTCTTGGCCAGGTTCAACGTCGCGTTGGTCAGTTCCAGCTTGTCCAGCAGCAGCTTGCGGCCCAGCAGCGGGCGCAGGTCCGGCTCCAGGTGTGCACGCTCGGCATGGAAATGGATGTCGTCGTAGCGGAAGTCGACGTTGTACAGGGTCAGCGGGCCGGCCACCGGGCCGTCGACTTTGTCCCAGGTGAAGCTGGCGCCCACCGGCAGCCGTGCCACCACCTGTGCCAGCAGCACATCGCGTCCGGCCACGGTCTGCAGCAGCCAGTACACCGCCAGCAGGGCCAGCAGCACCAGGCCGACCACGCCGGCGCCGGACCACGCCCAGAAGCGGCGGCGGCGATAGAAGCGCACGCGCGGCGGCGGCGTGTTCGGCGACGGAGTCGGTGCGGGCGTGCTCACAGGTCCGCTCCGATGTTCAGGTACAGCTGGAACTGCGAATCCGGGTTGTTCAGGCCATGCGCGATATCCACGCGCACCGGCCCCACCGGCGACTTCCAGCGCACGCCGAAGCCAACGCCGGTATGCAGGTCAATGGTGTTGTCGAACGCGCTGCCGGTGTCAACGAACACCGCCGCGCCCCACGGACCGCCATTGAAGTAGTGCTCGTACTCGGCCGAACCGATCACCAGGTTCTTGGCACCCAGCGCGTACTTGTCCGGCGCCGGGGTCCGCGGGCCGACCTCGCGATAGGCGTAGCCGCGGATGCTGCGGTCGCCACCGGCGAAGTAGCGCAGGCTGGGCGGCATCGCCACCAGATCGCTGGTCCAGGTGGTGCCGCCTTCGCCGCGGAGGATCAGGCGGTTGCTTTCACCCACCGGGATGTACCAGCGCAGCACGGCGTTGGCCTGCACGAAGCTGGTGTCCGAACCCACGCCTTCAATGCCGGTACGCATCGTCGCGGTGCCGCTGATGCCCTTGCGCGGGAACATCTCGTCGTCGACGTTGACGTAGTCGGCCACCAGCTGCGGGTAGACCAGCGTCGAGGTGTTGTAGACCGCGTCGGTGAACTCGGTACCCGAGGCATAGCGCCAGCGCTCACGCAGCGCGTTGATCGAGGCGATCGCGGTCCAGTGCTCGTTGATCTCGCCGCTGCGGCTGGCGATCAGCTTGAAGTTGCGCAGGTCGATGTAATCGGTCTGCTCGTCGTAGGCACTGGCGGCGAAGGTGTACCAGCCATCAAGCCACTTGAAGGCGGGAATACGGTAGCTGGTGACCAGGCTCTTGCGCCTCTGTGCATAGTCCAGCTGCGTGTTCATCTTGTGGCCGCGGTTGTTCAGCCACCGCCGCTCGATGCCACCGCGCACACCCGGGCCACTCTCGCTGCCGTAGCTCAGGCCGGCGGTGTAAATGGTGCGCTTGGCGCGGGTGAGCTTCACGTCCACCGGCACTTCGCCGTTCTCATCGGCCTGGTCCGGCCGCGGCTGGATGTCGATCACGCTGAAGTAATCCAGCTTGGTCAGCGACTCGCGCAGCCGGTCCAGCTTGCCCTCGTGGAAGTAGCTGCCCTGGTCCCAGTACACCAGCGGGTCGAACAGCTTGTCGACGAAGTAGTCCTGCTCGAAACGCACCGGGCCCATGTTGTAGCGGCGGCCGCTGTCCCAGGTCAGGTCGATGTCGGCAGCGTTGTCGGCGCGGGTGATCTGCACCTGGCGCTGGGTGTAGTCGGCGTCGAAGTAACCGCGCTCGGCCAGGCGGCGGGTGACGGTGATCTTGCTGGCCTCGTACTGGGTATGCACGAAGCGCTGGCCCTTGCGCGGCTTGAACTTGGCCAGGTCGTCCTGCAGGTACTGGTCGTACATCGCCGGGCCGGTGATGTCGATGTGCTCGCGACGCACGGTCACCGGGGTGCCCTTGTCGACGTGGATCAGCACGCGCACGTGCTCGTCCTCGCGCGGCGCCTCGACCTTGATCACCGGGTTGTAGTACCCGAACGGCTCCAGCGCCTGGCGGGTCTGCCGCTCGGCCTGGGACAGCAGGTACTCCAGGCGCGATTCGCCCTGTTCCTTGCCGATCGTGTCGTACAGCGACAGCGATTCCTGGATGTTCTCGATGATTGCGGCGTCGTCGCCCTTGTCCAATCCCTTGATGTCCACCTTGTCGATGGTGCCGCGCGCATGGGCCACGGAGGTGGCGGCCAGCGTCAGGACCATCAGCGGCAGGGCGTATTTCTTTGGCTGCATGCGGCACAGCATACCGACCGGAGGTGACGATGCGAAATGCATCACGTCATTGGGGATCGGTTGTTAAGTGGCGGTCAAAATACGCGCCTTTGTGGCGATCATCGCAATTGAAGGCGAGGATGCCGGCATCGTGCGCGATGCCGGCAATGACCCCGATGGACATCCGCCGGCGATGTTCCAGTAGTGCCGGCCGCTGGCCGGCAACCCACACATCGATTCGAAACGCGGTGGCAACGCCGGCCAGCGGCCGGCACTACCGATACGGGCGTCAGCTCGACAGATGCTCGATCGCCGCGACCTTGCCCAGGCGCTCGCCCAGCATCGTCAGCAGCGCCAGGCGGTTGCCACGCAGGGCCGGATCTTCCGCATTGACCATCACGCCATCGAAGAAGGCATCGACCTGCGGGCGCAGGCGCGCCAGGCGCGCCAGCACGGCCACGTAGTCCTTCTGCTGCAGGCTGGTGCCGGTGTCGTCGATGGCCGCGGTGACCGCTTCGGCCAGCGCGCGCTCGGCGTCTTCCTGCAGCAGCGCCGGGTCGATCTGGCCCGGGATGTCGCCTTCTGCCTTGCGCAGGATGTTGCGGATGCGCTTGTTGGCCGCAGCCAGCGCCTCGGCTTCCGGCAGCGCGGCGAAGGTGCCGATCGCATCCAGTCGGCGGTCGAAGTCGTACAGCGAGGCCGGCTTCAGCTCGGCTACGGCGTTGAAGTGCGTGGCCGGCACGCCCTTGTCAGCGTAGTAGCCCTTCAGGCGGTCGAGGATGAAGTCGTACAGTTCGCCAACGTCGGCCTGCACGTTGCGCGCAGCCAGGCCGGCGTTGGCACTGGCCAGCAGCGCGCGCAGGTCCAGCTCGAAACCGCTTTCGATGATGGTACGGGCCAGGCCCAACGCGTTGCGGCGCAGGGCGAACGGGTCCTTGTTGCCGGTCGGCTTCAGACCCGCGGCGAAACCACCGGCCAGCGTGTCCACGCGTTCAGCAATGGCCAGCACCTTGCCCAGCGGCGAGAGTGCGATGTCATCGCCACCGAAGCGCGGCTGGTAGGCCTCGTCGATGGCCAGCGCCACATCCTCCGCTTCGCCACCGGCCACGGCGTAGTGGCGGCCGGCGATGCCCTGCAGTTCCGGGAACTCGTTGACCATGCGCGACTGCAGGTCATTCTTGGACAGCTCGGCGGCACGCCGGGCCTGTGCGGCGTCGGCGCCGACCTGCGGTGCGATCACCTCGGCCAGGGCCGCCACGCGCGCCACCTTGTCGGCCACGCTGCCCAGCTTGGCCTGGTAGGTCACTGTCTTCAGGCCGTCACCCATCGACACCAGGCCCTGCTTCAGGTCCTCGTCGAAGAAGAACTTGGCATCGGCGAAGCGCGGGCGGATCACGCGCTCGTAGCCCTTGGCCACTTCAGCCACGTCCTTCGATTCGATGTTGGCGATGCCGATGAACTTCTCGGTCAGCGTGCCACTGTCATCCAGCACCGGGAAGAACTTCTGGTTGATCTCCATCGTTTCGATCAGCGCTTCCTGCGGTACCGCCAGGAACGCGCGCTCGAAGCTGCACAGCACCGCCGACGGCCACTCGACCAGGTTCACCACCTGCTCCAGGTTGTCTTCGGTGATGCGCGCACTGCCACCGGCCTTGGCCGCGGCGGCCTCGACCTCGGCGACGATGCGCGCGCGGCGCTCACTCGGGTCGACCAGCACGAAGGCGGCGCGCAGGGCTTCAACATAGTCCTGCGGCTGTGCCAGCGACACCGCCTGGTCGTGGTGGAAGCGATGGCCACGGCTGACGCGGCCGGCCTGCAGGCCGAACAGCTCGGCTTCAACCACGTTGGCACCGTGCAGCAGCACAAGCCAGTGGGCCGGGCGCGCGAAGCCCCAGGCGTGATCGCCCCAGCGCATCGGCTTGGGAATCGGCATCGCCGCAATTGCCTCGCGCAGGATCTCCGGCAGCAGGCTGGCGGTGCTCGCGCCCGGCGTCACCGCGCGGTGCACGAAACGCTCACCCTTGTTGTCGGTGGTCTTCTCCAGCGCAGTCCAGTCGATCCCGGCCTTGGCGGCGAAGCCCTGCAGGGCCTTGGTCGGCTGGCCTTCGGCGTCCAGCGCGATGTTCAGGTACGGGCCCAGCACTTCGCTGTGCTGTTCCGGCTGCTCCAGGCCGACGCCCGGCAGCAGCACGGCCAGGCGGCGCGGGGTCGACAGCGGGCGTGCATCGCCCAGTTCCAGCGCGACGCCGCGCTTGCGCAGGCCGTCGACAACGCCATCGAAGAAGGCCTGGGCCAGGCCCGGCAGCGCCTTGACCGGTAGCTCTTCGGTGCCCAGTTCGATCAGCAGGGGGGACAATTGGCTCATCGTTTCAATCCTGTGGTGGGGGCGCAGCGCGCGACGCGTCCGGCGCCCCGGAGTAAGGGGGAGAGCGGCCGTCAGGCCTTCTTCGCGCCCGGGAAGCCCAGCTTCTCGCGCTGCTCGTAGTACGCCTTGGCCACCGCCTGGGCCAGCGCGCGCACGCGCAGGATGTAGCGCTGGCGCTCGGTCACGCTGATCGCGCGGCGTGCATCGAGCAGGTTGAAGGTATGACTGGCCTTCATCACCTGTTCGTAGGCCGGCAGCGGCAGGTTCACTTCCACCAGCTTCTGCGCTTCACGCTCGCAGGCATCGAAGCGGTGGAACATTTCTTCCACGTCGGCGTATTCGAAGTTGTAGGTGCTCTGCTCAACTTCGTTCTGGTGGTACACATCGCCGTAGGTCACCGGCTGGCCGTCCGGGCCGTAGGTCCACACCAGGTCGTAGACGTTGTCGCAGTTCTGCAGGTACATGCACAGGCGTTCGAGACCATAGGTGATCTCGCCCAGCACCGGGCGGCACTCCAGGCCACCGGCCTGCTGGAAGTAGGTGAACTGGGTCACTTCCATGCCGTTGAGCCAGACTTCCCAGCCCAGGCCCCAGGCGCCCAGCGTCGGCGATTCCCAGTTGTCCTCGACGAAGCGCAGGTCGTGCACCAGCGGATCGATGCCCAGCGCCTTCAGCGAATCCAGGTACAGCTGCTGGATGTTGTCCGGCGCCGGCTTCATCGCCACCTGGTACTGGTAATAGCGCTGCAGGCGGTTCGGGTTCTCGCCGTAGCGGCCGTCGGTCGGGCGGCGCGAGGGCTGCACGTAGGCCGCGTTCCAGCTTTCCGGACCGATCGCACGCAGGAAGGTGGCCGGGTGGAAGGTACCGGCGCCCACCTCCAGGTCGAGCGGCTGGATGAGCACGCAGCCCTGCTGGGCCCAGAACTGGTTCAGGGTCTGGATCAGGCCCTGGAAAGTGATCGGAACGGTCGGGGTCGCGGACATGCGTACGAGTCTTGGCCGGCAAGGGGGTGCGCTAGTATAACGGCCGACCTGCGGGGCATTCCGTACCCGGGAGGAGCAGGCAGATGGAACATCGGCTGCCGGTGGGCACGCCCGGCGAGGCTGGCGGCGTACCGCTGCCGTGGGGTCGCCTGCAGTTCGAACAGGTGGGCGCGGCCCTGATCGCCGATGGCCTGGTGGCCGAGCAGGACCGGGAACGCATGCGGTTTTCCGCACAGGGCGCGCGCAATGCCAGCGAAGTGCACCCGCTGGTGCTGCTGTCCAACCTCAAGCTGGCGGCCAGTGGCGGCGGCGAGCTGACCCTGGAGCGCCTCACCGAGTGGCTGGCGCGGCGCACCAGCAGCCGCTACCTGCGTATCGATCCGACCCGGGTCGACGTTGCCGCCGTCACCGCACTGGTCTCCCACGCCTACGCCCGCCGCCACCGCTTCCTGCCGCTGGCGGTGGATGCCGAGCGCGTACTGGTGGCCACCAGCGAGCCGCTGGTGCAGGAATGGCGCCGTGACCTGCAGCACCTGACCCGGCGCCGGATCGAGCTGGCGGTAGTCAATCCGCTGGACCTGCACCGCTACACCATGGAGTTCTACGGGGTGACCCGCTCGGTGCGCGGGGCCGGTGGCGACGTGCGCGGCGAGGCCAACACCACCATGCCGAGCTTCGAGCAGCTGGTCGAGTTGGGCCGCACCGGCGACGTCAACGCCGACGACCAGCACATCGTGCATATCGTCGACTGGCTGCTGCAGTACGCCTACGAGCAGCGCGCGTCGGACATCCACCTGGAGCCGCGCCGCGAGATGGGGCGCATGCGCTTCCGCATCGACGGCGTGCTGCACAAGGTGTTCGAGGTGCCGCCGGCGGTGATGACCGCCGTGGTCAGCCGCATCAAGGTGCTTGGCCGCATGGATCTGGCCGAACGCCGGCGCCCGCAGGATGGTCGCATCAAGACCCGTTCGCCCGGCGGCCGCGAGGTCGAGATGCGCCTGTCGACCATGCCCACCGCCTTCGGCGAGAAGTGCGTGATGCGCATCTTCGACCCCGATGCCGCCTTCAAGAGCATCGACCAGCTCGGTTTCAGCCCGCAGGAGGCCGCTGGCTGGAATGCGCTGGTGGAGCGTCCGCACGGCATCGTGCTGGTGACCGGCCCGACCGGCTCGGGCAAGACCACCACCCTGTATTCGACGCTGAAGCGCCTGGCCACGCCGGACGTGAACGTGTGCACGGTGGAGGACCCGATCGAGATGATCGCGCCCGAGTTCAACCAGATGCAGGTGCAGACCAACATCGACCTGGACTTCGCCAGCGGCGTGCGCACCCTGCTGCGGCAGGACCCGGACATCATCATGATCGGTGAGATCCGCGACCTGGAAACCGCGCAGATGGCGGTGCAGGCTTCGTTGACCGGCCACCTGGTGCTGTCCACCCTGCACACCAACGACGCGCCCTCGGCGGTCACCCGCCTGCTCGACCTGGGCGTGCCGCACTACCTGCTGGCCAGCACCCTCAACGGCATCCTTGCCCAGCGCCTGGTACGCACGCTGTGCCCGCACTGCAAGCAGCCACACAGTCTCGGCGCGGCCGATTGGGCGGTTCTGGCTGATAGCCATGCTGCATATCCAGATGCCGCCACGCCCTGTCGGCCGGTCGGTTGCCTGGAGTGCCGGCGCACCGGATTCCTGGGCCGCATCGGCCTGTATGAGTTGCTGCCATTGGGCTCGCGGCTGCGCGGGCAGATCCGCGCCGACATGGATCTGGCCGGTTTCACCCGCGCCGCGCGGGCTGAAGGGCTGCGAACCCTGCGCCAGGCCGGGCTTGAAAAGGTGGCGCAGGGGCTGACTACAATCGAGGAAGTCCTGTCAGTCCTGCCGCCCCCGGATGAACCCAGCCCCATTCCTGATCCTTGAAACCGGCCGCCCGGTTCCGTCGCTGCGCCGCTACGGGCGCTTCCCGCACTGGATCCGCGTTGCCGCCGGGCTGGAGGATCACGAGACGGTGGTGGTCGATGTCGAACACGGTGGCGCCCTGCCCGACCCGCATGCCTTCGCCGGCGTGCTGGTGACCGGCTCGGCTGCCTTCGTCACCGACCATGCCGAATGGAGCGAACGCAGTGCGGCGTGGCTGCGCCAGACCGCCCACGACGACCTGCCGGTGTTCGGCATCTGCTACGGCCACCAGCTGCTGGCGCACGCGCTGGGTGGCGAGGTGGCCTACAACCCGGCCGGCCGTGAGTCCGGCACGATCGAGCTGGAACTGCAGCCGCAGGCCGCGCAGGACCCGTTGTTCCAGGGCCTGCCGCAGCATTTCGCCGCCCATGCCACTCACCTGCAGACGGTGCTGCGCGCGCCGGACGGTGCCGAGGTGCTGGCGCGCTCTCCGCTGGACGGCTGCCACGCCTTCCGCTGGGGGCGCCAGGCCTGGGGCGTGCAGTTCCATCCCGAGTTCGCCACCCACCACATGCGCGGCTACGTACGTGCCCGCGCCGACTGCATCGGCCGCCACGGCGGCTGCGCCCGCAGCATCGAGCGTGCGGTCAGTGCCGCGCCGCTGGCCCGCCAGCTGTTGCGCCGCTTCGTCCGCCAGGCGCGGCTGTCTTCAGCCCAGCCGGCGACAAAACAGGGATAATCGGCGGCACGGGTGACTGCCCGGCCCCCTTTCTGTCCCTCCCGGATGTCCATGAAAGAGATTCGCAAGCTGCCGGCCTCGGCGGGTGCTCAATGGTTGCTGGATACGTTCTCCCTGTATCGGCGTGCGCCGCTGCAGCTGGCCCGGATCGGCCTGACCTGGCTGCTGGTGAGCTGGGTGGTGACCCTGCTGTCGACGCTGATTCCCGGTGCCGCCGGCATGGCCGTGCAGCTGATGACCCTGGCCATTTCGCCGATCATGTTCGGCGGCATGCTGTATGCCGTGGGCGAGATCGACGAAGGCCGCCCGGGCCTGGCCTCGCACCTGCTGCAGCCGATCCGCGACCACCGCGTCAGCCACCTGCTGGTGCCGCTGGCGATCCAGGTGCTGGCGGTGCTGCTGCTGGGCGCGCTGCTGTTCATGATGATCGGCCGCGAGGGCTTCACCGCCTTCAGCGAGGTCATGACCAAGATGGAAGAGATCAGCCGTAGCGGCCAGCAGATCAAGCCGGATGACGCAGCCGCACTGGTCGCCAACCTGCCGGCCAAGCGCATCGCGCTGTGGATGCTGCTGGTGTTCCTGAGCGCGGTGGCGCTGTCGCTGGCGATGTTCACCCAGCCGGCGCTGGTGGTGTTCGACAAGCAGAGCGGCATGCATGCGCTGCGCCTGAGTCTGCAGGGCTGCATCGAGAACATCGGCGCGATGATCGTGTTCGCCGTACTCGGGCTGATCGCCGCGTTCTGCATGTACATCCTGTTCGTGATCGTGATCCAGATCGCGATGCTGATCGGTGGCCCGCTGGCGGCGGCCTTCATCGCCCAGCTGGTACTGACCACGGTACTGATGCCGCTGTATGTCGGCGCGGTCTATGCCGCGTGGAAGCAGATGTTCGTGCACCGCGGCAGCCGCGCGGCCCCGCCGATTCCGAGCACGCCGACCTCGAGCGACGTGTTCCACGCCTGACCGGCGCTCAACGGTAGCGCCGGGCCATGCCCGGCGGCCGACATCGCATCGAGAACCAAGACACGCCGGGCATGGCCCGGCGCTACCGCATCATGCGGCGGGTTTCTTCACCACCGACGACGGCACCAGCCAGCGTGCGGCGTGGATGCCCAGCTCGTACAGCAGGCACATCGGGATCGCCAGCATCAGCTGCGAGACTACATCCGGCGGGGTCAGCACCGCCGCCACCACGAAGATGCCGACGATCGCGTAACCGCGGCCTTCCTTGAACTGCTGCGGCGTCACCCAGCCCAGCAGCACCAGGATCACCATCGCCACCGGCAGTTCGAAACTGCCGCCGAAAGCGAAGAAGATCGCCAGCACGAAGTCCAGGTAGGCGTTCGCATCCGGGGTGATCGCGATCACGTCCGGGCTGAAGGTGGTGAGGAAGTGGAACACCGCCGGCAGCACCAGGAAGTAGGCGAAGGCGCAGCCGGCGTAGAACAGCAGCACCGACGACACCAGCAACGGCACCGCCAGGCGCTTCTCGCGCGCATACAGGCCCGGGGCCACGAACGCCCACAGCTGGTACAGCAGCCACGGCACCGCCACGAACAGGGCGACGAAGAAGGTCAGCTTCAGCGGGGCGAAGAAGGCGCCGGCCGGGTTGGTGGCGATCATCGTCTGCCCGTTCGGCAGCTGCGAGACCAGCGGTTCGGCCAAGGCGTTGTACAGCTTCTGGGTGAACGGCAGCAGGCCCAGCAGCACTACGCCCAGACCCAGCAGCGCGCGTACCAGGCGTCCGCGCAGTTCCACCAGATGTTCAACCAGCGAGCTTTCGCCGAAGTCCTGTTCACTCATGGATGACGCTCCGTGCTCTGCGTCGGCGGCGTCGGGCCGGCTTCAGGGGACGTGGCAGGAACGGCCCCTGAAGAAACAGCGCCTTCCGTAGCAGCCTTTGTCGAAACCAGGCCGTTGTCCTGTGCCGGCGCATCGGTCTCGGCCGGCTGGCTCAGGTGTGGCGGCAGATCCGCCTGTGCGGGTGTACGCACGTCCTGCACCAGGTCATCGCCCTGCTGCTGCGCCTGCTGCGCTTCGCGGCGGATTGCTTCACCGCTGGCACGCAACTGGTTCTCGGTGTCCTGCATGCCCTGGCGCACGTCCTGCATCTGCCGCTTGATGTCCTCGGCCTGCAGTTCGCGCTCCAGTTCCTGTTTCACCGAATCCCACTGATTGCGGGCACGACGTACCCACAGGCCGGCAAAGCGGGCCGCCTTGGGCAGGCGCTCGGGACCGAGCACCACCAAGGCAACCACCGCAATCACCAGCAGTTCGCTGAAGCCGATATCAAACACCGCAACCGCTCCGGATCAGCGTGGGGTGCGGTCGTGCTCGTCCTGCGCGGTGCGCGAGGCATCCTGGCTACGCGATTCATCGCCCAGCTGCGCGTTCGGCTTGTCCTCGTCGCGCATGCCCTTCTTGAATTCCTTGACCGCCGAACCGAGATCCTTGGCGCCGCTGGTCAGGCGCTTGGTGCCGAACACCAGCAGGACGATGGCCAGCACGACCAACCAATGCCAGATGCTGAAACTGCCCATAAAGACGCTCGTTACGTTAGTGATCAGGCTGTCGAGCATAGCGCACCGGGTGTTAGCCGGCGCGCGTGACGAAAGTCAGTTTCCGCCCAGCGTTTCCGTGCGGATTTCACCGTCGGTGACCGGCTGGAAGCCCTGCTGCTGCGGCGGCGGGGCCTGCGGCACGTTCTGCAGCGGCGCGGTGGTGGCTTCGGCCGGCGCGGCGGGCGCTGCCTGAACAGGCGCCGGCGCAGCGGCCGGGACTGCTGCCGGCCGCGGGGCGTTGCCGCCGTTGCCGTTGCGGTTGTTGCGAGCGGCGTAGGTGGCCTCTTCCAGGCGGTCGCGGAAGGCGACCACATCCATCGACGGCGAACCCGACGCACGGCCTTCGAAGATCATCCGCGGCGTGGTGTTGCTGCCGTAGGCGTCGAGGTTGGCGGCATCGTCGATCTGCAGCACCGCACCATCAAGGGCAACACCGGCGAACAGGCCACGAGCGCGGGACCACGACCAGATCTCGGCCTTCAGCTGGCCGTCGGTCGCAGCAGCGGCATTGCGGCCAACCGGGCCCGCCGCGACACCGGCATCGGCGCCAAGGGTGAACTTGCCGTTGACCAGATTGTCCAGGCTGCGGTCGTTGCGGAACACCAGCACCACGTCGGAGGACTGCACACCGGCCTGGAAGCCGATGCTGCCACCAGTGAGCTTGATGAACACCGGGTTGGACCAGGCGCCGTTGGGCATGCGCACCGACATCAGGCCATGCCCACGGCGACCACCAATGACCAGACCGGCCTTGATCGTGTCGGGAATGACGATGACGGCGCGGCCTTCGTCCAGCAATTTGTCAGGAATACCCTGTTCAGGGATTCCCTGGATTTCGGCCAGCACACGTACCGCATTGCGGGCGCGTTGGTCTTCCTGCGGTCCGGCCATGGCCTGGCTGGACAGCAGAGTGGCGGCGATCAGCAGGGCTTGGATCGGGCGACGCATGGCAGGCTCCAGAAGTCAGTCCATAGAAAGATATAGCAAGTGACTGAAATTAATAGTGTTGCCATGAATCGCCAATGAGCGTTGCCCACCCACATTGACGTGGGCTATGCCTGCAATCCGAACCCTGCATCCCGGCGCGGCATCGGATCGGCGACAATAGCCACCATGCTCGACGCACCCGATACCGCCGTGTTGGCGGTCAACCTAGGCACGCCCGAGACGCCGACGGCTCCTGCCGTACGCCGTTACCTGGCTGAATTCCTGTCCGACCCCCGCGTGGTCTCGATCCCGGCGCTGCTGTGGCAGCCGCTGCTGCGGGGGCTGATCCTGCCGCTGCGCAGCAGCCGTTCGGCGGCCAAGTATGCCCAGGTCTGGCTGCCCGATGGCTCACCGCTGATGGTGTATACCCGTCAGCTGGCGCAGGCCATGCAGGCGCTGCTGCCGTCGCTGACGGTACGCCATGCGATGCGCTACGGTGAACCGGCACTGGGCAGCGAGCTCGACCGCCTGGCCGCCGAAGGCGCGCGCCGCATCGTGGTGCTGCCGCTGTATCCGCAGTACTCGACGACCACCACCGCCTCGGTCGAAGACCGTGTCGATGCCTGGCAGCGCCGCAACCCGGGCGTGACCGTCAGCCTGGTCCGCGACTATTCAGTCGATCCGGGCTGGGTCGAGGCGGTTGCCGGCTCCATCCGGCGCTACTGGGAGCAGCATGGCCGCGGCCAGAAGCTGATGTTCTCCTTCCATGGCATCCCACAGCGCCTGGCCGATGGCGGTGACCCGTATCCGCAGCGCTGCGAGGCCAGTGCACGTGCCATCGCCAATGCACTGGGCCTGGCCAACGACGAGTGGCAACTCGGCTACCAGTCGCGCTTCGGCCGCGAACGCTGGCTGCAGCCGTACGCCGAGCCCAGCCTGTGGGCGCTGGCCGAATCCGGCGTGAAGCAGATCGACGTGGTCTGCCCGGGTTTCGCCACCGACTGCCTGGAAACATTGGAAGAAGTGGCGATGGGCTTCACCGAAACGCTGGCCGAACGTGGCGCGAAGATGCGCTACATCCCGTGCCTCAACGCCGAACCAGATCACGCGCGTGCGCTGGCACGGCTGGCCGTGGCGTCACTGGCATGAGCCTGCAGCCGTTTGAACTCGAGGTGGGTGGCAGCCGCGTCGCCGGCCTGCGCAACCACGGCGACGGCCCGCGTGTGCTGGCCCTGCATGGCTGGCTCGACAACGCGGCCAGCTTCATGCCGCTGGCACCCCACCTGTCATCGTTGCAGCTGGTGGCAATCGACCTGCCCGGCCATGGCCACAGCGCGCATCTGCCGGCCGGTGCCAGCTACACCACCGCAGCCGCGATCTGCCACGTGCTCGATGTCGCCGATGCACTGGGCTGGGACCGCTTCACCCTGCTCGGCCATTCGATGGGCGCCGGCATCGCCAGCCTCACCGCGTCGGTCAGCGACCGCATCGAACGGCTGGTGGCGATCGAAGCACTCGGTGGCCTGCGCGGGCCCGAGGAAGAAACCGCCAACCGCCTGCGCGAGCATGTGAATGCCACACGTGGCCTGGCCCGCAAGCAGCTGCGTGTATTTCCCGACCTGGCCGCACCGATCCGCGCGCGGATGATGACCAACCAGCTCAGCGAAGGCTGCGCACGGCTGCTGGTCGAACGCGGCGTCGAACCCGTGGAAGGCGGCTACCGCTGGTGCAGTGATCCACGCCTGATGCTGCCCACCGCGATCCGCCTCAGCGAAGGCCAGATCGACAACCTGCTGCAGGCCATCGCCTGCCCGACACAGGTGATCTATGCCACGCCGGCGCAGTCCTACTATCCGGAGCCGATGCGTAGTGATCGCCTGCGGCACCTGCGTGATGGACGGCTGGCGGTGTTTCCCGGCAACCACCACCTGCACATGGAAGACCCGGCACGGATCGCCGAAGTGATCCTGCGCTTCTTCAACAACGACAACGCCGGCTGAGTCCGGACCGGCGCGCACTTCACTCTGCGCGCTTGCGGCCGATACACCAGTTGCGGGCCCCTGCGCCCGCGGCACGCGGGTCCGGTCGGGCCTGCGGCGTGTGTCTGGTTCTGCAAGGAAGTCCGCATGCCCGCTTTACTGCACCGTCACCCACAGGATGGGGTCACGGCGCGCCGTCGCTGCGGCGTTGATTGCGCCGCATTCCCCCAATTCCCGGTCCATGCCATGAGCACGCCGTTGCGCGTGCATCAGGGCGTGGCCGTTGTCGTTTGTTGATCCAGGAGTCGCCGATGTCCGCTGCATTCTCCCGTCCCCCCGATACCGCCCGCCTGCCGCATCTGCAGCAGCTCGCGCGTAGTGCTGATCGTCGCCTGCTGCTTGGCAGTGCGGCCCTGGCCGTGGCCGGCCTGCTGCTGGCCGTGCGCGGCCCACAGGTGCTGAGCGCCTCGTTGGCCGCCGTCGCGGTATTGCCTGCCATGTGGCTTGCTGGCCCGCAGGCGGGTCAGGTCATCGCCCGCAATGGCCTGGCGCTGCTGTTGTCACTGCAGCTGACGCTGTTGTGTGCGATCACCGGTCTGTCGCCGGCGCTGCCGATCGCACTGCTGCTGGGCGCGTTGCTGGGTCATCGCGATCGCCTGCCGGTGTGGTTGGCCGGTGGTGTCGGCACGCTCACACTGCTGGCGCCGACGCTGGATGGCGCTGCGGTGCTGCCGACCCTGCTGCAGGCCGCCCTGCTTGCCGGCCTGACCCTGTTCCTTGGCCAGGTCGCGCTGCGCCTTCGCCAGCAGACCGAGGCCCTCGGCCACGGTCCACGCCGACTGGCCGCGCTCGCGCGTGATATCGCCACCGGCGCCGATCTCGGTGCACACGCGGACACCAGCGCGTATGCACCGGGTTCGCTGGCACACGCGCTGGCCGATACCGCCCGCCATGTACAGGCGCAGCGCGGCCGCGAAGCAGAGGCCAATGCCGAGAACGCACAGATCCGCCAGGCACTGGATGCATCGCGCACGGCAATGATGATTGCCGACAACGATCACGTGATCCGCTACGTGAACCGCTCGGTGGTAGCCCTGCTGCGCAACCAGCAGGCCACCCTGCGCCAGGCGTTTCCCGATTTTGACGCCGAACGCCTGGTCGGCAGCAGCATCCATCGCTTCCATGCCAACCCGGACCGCATCCGCGCCATCCTCAACGGCCTGCAGGTGACCCACAACGGCAAGGTGCAGATCGGGCCGGTGCACTTCGCACAGGTAGTCACGCCGGTGTTCGACGCGCAGGGCGCGCGGCTGGTCTTCGCCGTGGAGTGGCACGACCGCACTCATGAGCTGGCCCTGGAGAACGCAGTTGCCGGCATCGTCGCTGCAGCTGCCGCGGGTGATCTCGATCAGCGCCTGCAGGTCAGCGAGGGCGCCAGCTTCCTGGATGGACTGACCGGTGGCATCAATCAGCTGCTCGATACCTTGGGCGGCACTGTCGATGAAGTGCGGCAGATGCTTTCGGCCTTGGCCAACGGTGATCTCGACCGCCGCATGCGCGGTGAATACCACGGAGCCTTCGCTGCGATCCAGCGCGACGCCAATGCCACCGCCGGGCAGTTGGCGCGGATGGTAGGCCACATCCAGCAGTGCGCGGCGTCGATCAGCACGGCAGCCAGCGAGATTGCCGCCGGCAACGGCGCGCTGTCCGAACGCAGCGAGCGCCAGGCCGCGCACCTGCAGGAAACCGCGGCATCGATGGAGGAACTGACGGCCACGGTGCGCCAGAACGCCGCCCACGCACGGGAGGCCAGTACGTTGGCGGCCGCCACGCAGAGCGCGGCCGGCGACGGCAACGCCGCCATGCAACGGGTGGTCGATACCATGCAGGCCATCGAGGGTGCGTCGAAGCGGATCGGCGACATCACCGGCGTCATCGACGGTATCGCCTTCCAGACCAATATCCTGGCATTGAACGCCGCTGTGGAAGCAGCACGGGCCGGCGAGCAGGGCCGCGGCTTTGCCGTAGTCGCCAGCGAGGTTCGTGTCCTGGCACAACGTTCGGCTGCTGCAGCCCAGGAGATCAAGAAGCTGATCGACGAAGCCGGTCGCCAGGTTGGCGACGGGGCACAGCAGGTGGCCGACGCCGGCCAGCGCATGCAGGCGATCGTGGGTGGCGTGGAGAACGTCAGTCACCTGATGCGTGAGATATCGGCCGCCTCCCAGGAGCAGTCGATCGGTATCGAACAGATCAACCAGACCGTGGTGCAGATGGATCAGGCAACCCAGCAGAATGCTGCGCTGGTGGAGGAAGCGACCGCCGCGGCGCGCGAGCTGCAATCGCAGGCCGGGACACTGACCGAAGCGGTATCGGTGTTCCGCCAGCAGTCACCGCAGGGGATTGCCCTGGTCGCCTGATCGCGACCAACAACCCGATCTGATGAGGACGGCGCCCGCAGGGCGCCGTCTTTTTTTTTGCGTGTTCTGCGTGACGGATCAGGAAAAGACGGTTGCCGGAGTAGCTGGGTCCGCCTGCGCCGGCTACCACTGGTAGCTGCCAACCTTGGTTGGCATCGGAATTCCGGTGCGGAGAGCATCCGCGCGTGGCGTGGATCTACTGACGCTCAGCCTGCCGTGGGTAGCTGCCAACCTTGGTTGGCGCCGCTCTTCCCGGGAACAATCCATCCGCGCGTGGCCTGGATCTGCAGGTAGTACCGGCCGCTGGTCGGCAACTTTATCCCCGTGCCCTGCGCCGAAGGCGCAATCCCGCATCGGAAGATAATCCCGGAATCATTATCCGGGACACAAAGAAAAACCCCGCTGCGTGAGCAGCGGGGTTTTTGGGTATAAACCCTGGCGATGACCTACTCTCGCATGGCTTAGGCCACACTACCATCGGCGCAGC